>CAMHAM010000107.1 GCA_946183415.1 uncultured Prevotella sp. | reverse complement strand
CCAAGGGTGCAATGCTCACCGTGGAGGGTTACTTCAAGCCCGAAGAGTGGAGCGATCAGGAAGGTGTCAAGCACAACCGCGTGTTGCTCGTAGCCACCAAGTTCTATGAGACTCCTGATAAGGAGGAAGCTCCAAAGGAGGAGGAAAAGAAATCTAAGAAGAAGGCCAAGTGAGCCTTCTTCTTCCTCTCTGAGGAAAGTTCCCAAATGAAGGGAAACGAAAACTCGAAGATTATTCACCAACAAACAAGTTCATAGTTATGATTTACACTCACACTATCGGTCGTATCGGCAAGGACTGTAAGACCATCACAGGCGCACACGGAACATTCATCGCAGTGGATATGGCTGTCGATGACTACTCCAAAGGTCAGAACATCACTACTTGGGTAAGAGTACGCAGCAGCAGAGAGAACCACATCCGTTTGGCTGAATACCTCACCAAGGGAAGGCTCATTCTCGTGGAGGGAACTATCTCTACATCACAATGGCAAGACCGCCAAGGCGAGAGCCACACTCAAATCTCCATCAATGCGGACAGCATCGCTTTCGTCAACGCAGGTAAGAAAGACGAGCAGGACGCAGACCCGAAGAAGGCATCCAAGAAAGGTGCAAAGGCTAAGAACACGCCCCAGCCACCGCAGGATGCTCCAGAGCCAGACGAGAAAGACTTACCATTCTAACAATCATAATAACGTCATTATGGAATGGTATATCGTCTATGCTAAGTTCGACGGATGC
This sequence comes from uncultured Prevotella sp., assembly GCA_946183415.1. Lineage (GTDB taxonomy): Bacteria > Bacteroidota > Bacteroidia > Bacteroidales > Bacteroidaceae > Prevotella. Next base: position 1,780 of record CAMHAM010000107.1, on the reverse strand, counting down.
AAGGGCTTCAAGGCGTTTGATGTCAATGAGGGCAGACAAGTTGGCAATCTCATCTATGCCTCACTGGTTGAGAATACAGAAGATACCAAGACGAAGCTTCAGAAACTGGCAGACTTGAACAAGGAGTGCCACCTTATTCTTCAGTTGAGGAGAAAGGGGAAAGTGAAATTTCAAACAACATAACAAGGTAACGGGCAGACCAACCATCTGCCCACAATTTTATTTTCATGGATATAGTCGACAAAAAGAAGGAGCAGATAAAGGCTCTGATTGAAAAGATGAAGCAAGAGGGAAAGCCCATTGATTGGGCAACAGCCGTTCTATGCTGAATGTCAGTCCGTCCTGCTGTAAACGGCAGGACGGTTCCTTGTTTTACCCTCATTTCATTATCCTTCAGAAAGTGTACTTCATCGGTGGAGCACAGCTGCACTGACCAAGTACACCTACTTCAGGAGAGGCAAACACGGAACAACTTGCTTCAGCTGCCAAGGATGATCGCATAGCGCACATGCTCAGCATCTGAAGCAAGTCCATCCGTTTGGTCGTTTGCCTTTATAATTCCATTTCATATTTCATCTGGTCTTGTTATAGCAGCTTCGCAGGTTGAATGTTCTAATAAATATGTCTTACTCTAAGGTATTATAATGCTTCGCCCCTCACCATGAAGCCAACCCCAGTCCCATTAACAGAGTCTTTTCTTTCAGTCAGCAAAGCATGATTGAAAGAAAAGACACTGTAACAGGGATAGGCAATCACGAAAAGGTGTCCAGTTATCTTCAAACAGGGTCGGTGAGATCGCTGTGCGAAAACTCACTGACTCAGTTTTTGCTAACAGTCCACCACTTCGTCGGGAAGATTGCCTTTCTGGAATTAGGCTTCAGTCCCATCCCAATCTGTTCTAATCTTACGTCTATCTCTATTCTAATCTGACGTTTAGGAATCTTATAATCTACGCCCTCACCATTGTCTAAACAGCATCCTCAGTTTGTCATAGAGGGAAAACTCTTGTGGTCAAGCGAGTTGATCATAAGAGTTTCCTCACTCTGCCAAAGGTATGTCAAGGAGACTCTATCAATCATTGACAGAAGGTATTTGGCAAAACTAAACACTTTGCCAGATACTTTCAGTCTTTTATGCTCGATGGAGACTCCTCTTTCTGACATACTGGCTGAGGATTCCTGTTTGGACAATCCCGCCCCACATTTATAATTGTTATACATGACATTTTCTGTCATATCCTTCAAAGCCCGTGAAAAGGAATTCTTCTGCAAAGGTAGTTTCGCCATTCAAACCGTCAAGAATAGCAGGGCTTCGCTTTCAACAATCTTCCTTTTCGCTGAAAAGAGTATTCTTGAAACTATTTTTGCCTTATTGCCTTGCTGTCACCTTGAAAAGCAGAAAAATTCCCAATCACAGGCTGAAAGGCTTGAAAGAAAGGGAAAATAAAAATTTCAGAGTATGGCAACAACAAATTTCAACAACCGACTGATAACGCCAGAGCTGACCGAGGCACTGAGCAGTTATCCCCTGTATTCTCAGGACGCAAAGAAGAAGGATGCAATGTGCATCGCAGTGTTTTACCTTGGCAATATCCGCTGGTACATCATGGAAGGTCAGCAGGAAGGCAATGACTTCACGCTCTATGGCATCGTTACTGGACTGCAAGAGACGGAGTACGGCTACCAGTCTGCAACCGAAATGGCAAGTATCACCTATGATGCAAGCGAGTACGGACTTGGCACATTGAGAATTGAGCAGGACAAGGATTTCAAGCCTTGCA
>CAMHAM010000106.1 GCA_946183415.1 uncultured Prevotella sp. | reverse complement strand
GCGGCACACGCACCTGAAACGTGCGCGTCTACCAATTCCGCCACCTGGGCATTTGTATCATTAGAGCCTTTCCCTAATGCCTCTTTTTTGTTCAACAAGTGAGCGGAAAACGGGACTCGGACCCGCGACCCCAACCTTGGCAAGGTTGTGCTCTACCAACTGAGCTATTTCCGCATATATTCTTTCGGAACTTATTCATTTTCTTGGCGGCAACTCGATATAAAAACATGCTTTACAGCATTCGATTTGCACAAGATTTCCGTGTTCCGGAAGGCGACCTCTCTCGATTGCGGATGCAAAGGTAATGCTTTTTTCCGAACTGGCAAACTTTTTCCGAGTTTTTTTTCAAAAAAAGTGCCATTTTATCGAAAATAGGGCGTTTTACCCAACTTAATCCATACGATTTAGGTAATCTTCATAACCAAAACGGCGCAACACTTCTATCCTACCGTCTTCGTGCAACATACCTATCGAAGGATGCGTAATACCATTGAAGGTGTTGGTCTTCACGGTTGTGTAATGAATCATATCCTCAAAAATTACTTCATCGCCCACTTGCAGCTCTTTATTGAATCGCCATGAGCCCATGAAGTCACCACTCAAGCAACTGTTACCGCCTAAACGATAGGTACAGGGCTCCGTAGCCTTGTCTATTTCTACAGATTCAGCATCTCTCACATCCGGCTGATAAGGCATTTCCAGACAATCAGGCATGTGACATGTGAAACTCACATCGAGGATGGCTGTCTTGATGCCCTTATTCTCTACTATATCCACGACATGTGAGACCAGCGGTCCTGTCTGCCAGGCAAAGGCGCTGCCAGGTTCGAGAATGACCTTCAGCCAAGGATAGCGACGATGGAAGTCCTGCATCATACTGATCAGCAGATCCACGTCGTAGTCCTTTCGCGTCATCAAATGTCCGCCTCCGAAATTAATCCATTTCAACTGAGGGAACCAGCGCGAGAACTTCTCTTCGATATGTGACAAGGAGCGCTGGAACACGTCTGCCCCACTCTCACAATGACAATGACAATGGAAGCCATCAATGTCTGCAGGCAATTGTTCTGGCAGTTTGTCTGCCGTCACTCCGAAACGCGTACCAGGGGCACAGGGATTATAGAGCAGCGTGCCTACCTCAGAATACTCTGGATTCACACGCAGTCCGATAGATACTGTCTTGGCACGTTCACGGAAACGCTCATACTGAGATAGTGAGTTGAACGACAGATGAGAGGAGCACCTGACAATCTCGTCGAACTCCTGATCCGTATAGGCTGGCGAATAAGTATGGGCAGGGGCTCCGAACTTCTCGAGAGCCATTTTGGCCTCAGAGAGCGAACTGGCTGTTGTTGCATGGATATACTCCCTGAAGATGGGGAACGTCTTCCATAAAGCAAATGCCTTGAAAGCAAGTATGATCTCTATATCGGCTTTCGCCGCAACAGAAGCGATAAGCTTGAGATTGCGGCGAAGTCTTGATTCCTCTATAATATAAATAGGTGTATCTGTCATCATTCTTTCTTTAACGGAATTGTCACGCTGAACGTACTGCCTTCACCTTCTACAGACTCCACCGTACAGTCACCACCGATCTTCTGGGCGAAGTCCTGACAGAGCTGAAGTCCGAGTCCTGATCCCTCCTCTCCACCTGTGCCGTAGGTTGTCTCACCCTTGTGGAAAATAGAGCCCAAGCGGTCGGAGGCAATACCTACGCCATGATCTCTGACGCTGATTTTGGCAAAATCAGCATCTTTACTCATGATGATGTCGATGGAAGAATCCTCTGGCGAGAACTTGATGGCATTCGAAAGGAAATTACGTACAATGGTCTTCAGCATATCATTATCAGCTGTCACAACGAGCGGACCGTCAGCCATCTGAAGATTGAGCTTGATATGCTTGGTCTCAGCAATCACTTCAAAGATATCTACGACACCAGGAATGATATCATTCAAGTCGAGATCCTGGATGACCACATTCAGTCGACCAGTCTGACTCTTCGTCCACTTCAGCAGATTATCCAGAAGGTCGTGCACATCTTCCGATTCCTTATTGGCTTTATCCAGAAGTTCGTAGAGTTCTGGACCTACCTGTTCGGGCGAGGTAGAAGCCACCACAAGATTCAGCACCATACGAATGCTGGCCATTGGCGAACGCAGGTCATGTGCAATCACCGAATACATCTTGTCGCGATTGTTCAGCGTGGCTCTCAGCTCAGCGTTCTGTTTCTCGATGATTCGCTTGGCAGCCACCAGCGAAATCTGTTGCGTCACACGCATCACAAGCTCCTCCTTGTTGAAGGGCTTTGTCAAGAAGTCGCTGGCTCCAACCTTGAAACCATGCACCAAGTCGGCTGGTGTGTTCAACGCTGTCAGGAAAATAATGGGAATATCCTTTGTTTCTTCGTCTTTCTTCAGGATTACCGCTGTATCGAAGCCACTGATATCAGGCATCATGACGTCCAAGAGGATCAGATCGGGATGCTCATTCTTGGCCTGCTCTATACAAGTCGTTCCATTATTAGCCGTACATACCTGGAATTTCTCATTAGTCAGCAAAATCTTTAACAACAAGACATTGCTGATAACGTCATCGACAATAAGTATTTTATACTCACTTCGGTTGATTTTAGCTTCAAGAGACTCTTCTACTTCCATAGATTGTCAGTCATATATTACGTTTTCAAATTGCAAAAATAAGACAATTAATTTGAACTACCAAACAAATACATTATTTTTTTGTATTGTGGCATAAAAAAACTCACCAGAGAGATATCTGATGAGCTTTGCGGTGCGTACGAGATTCGAACTCGTGACCTCCTGCGTGACAGGCAGGCATTCT
>CAMHAM010000105.1 GCA_946183415.1 uncultured Prevotella sp. | reverse complement strand
CTGAAGAAGTTCAAGAACAGTAACCTCAGACTGCGTTTCGGCCCGGAGTTTGGTGCCTATACTGGCAGATATTTCTTTGCTGTAGAGGGTGGATTGGAATACAATTATGTCTTTCCGTCTGGTGTTCAGCTTTCATTGATTCAGAAGAACCAGGTTAATTTCCTGCATGGCGATTCTTTCCGCAACGGTCTTCTGATAGGTCTGAAGATTCCATTCTAATCATGAGCGATATGAAGAAATACATCAAGAACAATGCGGCTATGCTGATGATGGCTGTAGCCGTGATGGGAGGCATGACCTCCTGCGAGGAACATACTGATGAGTTTGACGGAAGCCTGAGAGTCGGGAATATCCTGTTGGCTGATAACTCCGTCGTTTCACCACAGGGCTATGATGCGGATGGTCAGCAAGCCGTCGGTGTCATCTTCTATTGCAACCGCGATACTGCTCTGGTTGTCTCTACTCACGAATTGGGCAGTTATGCCTATGCTGACTCTTTAGGTACTGTCGGTAGCGTGGATAGTGACAGCCGTACCCTGTGCGGTGCTGAGAACACGGCAGCATTGCTGGTTTCCGAGATTCCTACTCCTGCAGCCGAGGCTGTGGCAGGTTTCCGTTCACCGATGGCAAGCTGGGCTTTGCCGTCGGCAGGAGAGCTTAGAACATTGGCATCTATGCTGCCTGTTGTGGAGAACTCCATGCGTATGATCGGTGGCGAGCCCTTTTCCGATGGCCAGTATGTCAGCTCGACTCAGGACGGCAGTTCGTCGGAGAGTGAGCAGATGTACTATCTGAGTGTGGCTGTGCAAAGCGGTTTTGTTACTTCGACCATCAAGACAACACCCGGCAGGGTACGCCCTGTATTGAGGATCAGATAACACATATACCTTTCATAATCGATGGAGAGGGGGCTATATAAATAGTGGTAGTCCCCTCTCTTGATAAAGACATAAGCAATGGGAACAGAAGAGACAAAGGAACAGCAGCAGATGTATAACATCTTCCGTAGCTGCATCTATATCTTTTTGATTATCGAGCTGGTAATGAACCTGCCCATCACCTCTGAGAGCCGTGCCACGCAGTTCGTGCTGGAACTGATAGGCCGATTCCAGATATTCAACAGCGTATCATCCTGTAAGTTCATTGAACTGGTCTGCATCGCCGTGACCTGTATCGGTACAAGGGCGAAGGTGAGTCTGAGATTCAATGTCAAGACGATGGTGATATACCCAATCGTCATGGGATTTTCACTGATTATCCTCTGTATCGTGTTACAGCATGGCCTGTGGGGAGGCGAGCTTGGCGGTTTTGCCACCAACCGCGTACTCTATGCCCTGTCAAGCATCGTTGGAACCATGTTGGTGCATCAGGGGGGTGACGGCATCGCCCGTTACTACAACTACAAGCTTGGTGAGGATCGCTTCAACTTCGAGAACGAGTCATTTGAGCAGTCCGAGGACTTGAATGCTAACGAGTATTCTGTAAATATCCCGATGGTGTACTACTTCAAACGTCGTATGCATAAGGGCTGGATCAACATCATCAATCCTTTTCGTGGTACGATTGTGCTTGGTACACCTGGATCTGGTAAGTCATTCGGCATTATCGATCCCTTCATCCGGCAACATGCCGCGAAGGGTTTTGCGATGATGGTCTATGACTACAAGTTTCCGACGCTTGGAAAAACGCTGTTCTACCAGTATTGTAAGAACAAACGGTATGGTCATTTGCCTGAGAACTGTGGCTTTCACATCGTCAACTTCTCCGATGTGGAGTATTCCAACCGCGTGAATCCTATCCAACGTAAGTACATCCCCGATTTGGCAGGAGCATCCGAGACTGCCGCCACTCTGCTGGAGGCTCTGAATAAGGGAAGCGAAAAGAAAGGCGGCTCAGAGGCTTTCTTCCAGAACTCAGCCGAGAACTTCCTGGCAAGTATCATCTACTTCTTCATCAACTTCCACCCGACAGGCTATAAGAATGGCAAGAAGCTGACCCGTTACATTCTCTATAATGGCAAACGGCTGAAACTGGTGACCCGTTATTGGACGGACTATAACGCTGTCGATGAGAACGGCAAGGTTGTCCTTGACTTCCTTGACGAGCATAGCCGGAATGTGGCCACCGATGAAGATGGCATGTTCGTGGACTTGAACGGATTCATGTATAAGGACATGAACGGTGACCTGATTATCATTGACAAGGCTTGGTATGAAGATGATGAGGGAAATATTGTTGAGCCGGACACCATCACAGGGGAGTTTTCTGACATGCCCCATGTGCTATCATTTCTGGGCCGACCCTATAGCGAGGTCTTTGACATCTTGATGCAGGACGAGAAGATTATGTCGCTGATGGCTCCGTTCCAGTCTGCCTATAAGAACAAGGCCAACGACCAGCTGGAAGGAATGGTCGGTACGCTCCGTGTCAACGCTGCCCGTCTGGTATCGCCCGAAGCCTACTGGGTGTTCACTGGTGATGACTTCGACCTGAAAATCTCAGACCCGGCACATCCTTCCTACCTTGTCATAGCCAACGACCCTGAGAAGGAACAGGTTATCGGCTCGCTGAACGCCTTGATCCTGAACCGTCTTGTGACTCGTGTGAACAGCAAGGGTAACATCCCTGTCTCTATCATCGTCGATGAGCTGCCTACGCTCTACTTCCACAAGATAGACCGTCTGATAGGTACGGCACGAAGCAATAAGGTTGCCGTTACCTTGGGCTTTCAGGAACTGCCGCAGCTCGAAGCCGACTATGGTAAGGTCGGAATGCAGAAAATACTGACAACGTGCGGAAACATCTTCATGGGTGCCGCCCGTAACAAGGAAACGCTGGAATGGGCACAGAATGACGTGTTCGGCAAGGCCAAGCAAACCTC
>CAMHAM010000104.1 GCA_946183415.1 uncultured Prevotella sp. | reverse complement strand
GAGCGTGAGAAACTTGACTATATCCTGGAGTGTGTACGCTTTGCACCTTCGGCAGTGAACAAACAGCCTTGGCGTTTCCACATCGTCAGCAAGGAAGAGGACAAGGCGTGGTTGCAGCAGTGTTATAATCGCGACTGGTTCAAGACGGCACCGATGTACGTCATTGCCTCCATCCTGCACGACGAGGAATGGGTGCGCGCTGACGGCAAGCATCATGGAGACATTGATATTGCCATCGCCGTTGAGCATCTTTGCCTGGCAGCAACCGAGCAAGGACTGGCCACCTGTTGGGTGTGCAACTTCGATGCCCCGCTGTGCAAGCAACTCTTTGGCCTCCCTGCCAACGAAGAGCCTGCCGTGCTCATTCCTCTGGGCTACGCAGCAGATGAGATCAAACCCAAGAATCGAAAGGCTATTGAAGAAATCGTGAAATAGCAGCTCTATATGACTAAACGATGAAGAAAGTATTTGTTACGCTGTTAGCAGCCCTTCTTGTAATAACGGCAGATGCCCAGGGGCTGAAAAAAGTATATAATGAGACCATTAATCCCATTGAGCAGATAGACCAGGCAGTAGCGAAAGCCAAGTCTGAAGGCAAGTTCGTCATCTGTCAGGTCGGTGGAAACTGGTGCCCTTGGTGCTTGCGCTTTGCCGACTTCATCACGAATGACACCACCATCAGCAAGGTCATCAACGAGAATTTTGAATATATCCATGTGAACTACAACCCTCGAAAGTCGGGAGGTGTGACACAACAGCAACAGGCAGCAGCATTGATGAAGCGTCTGGACAACTGTGGCCGTTTTGGATTCCCCGTGTTCGTAGTGCTTGATGAAGAAGGAACTGTTGTCCATATTCAGGATTCGAGTTTCTTGGAGGAGGGGCAGGGCTACAATCAGGAGAAAGTACTACGCTTCTTCAAAAACTGGACACCCAAAGCCGTGAAGCCATGATTCGAAAAATATTGAACTAAACCGTAGATTATGGAATTCAGAGAAATGAGACGCCATCGCCAGCAACTTTCAAACGAAGAAAGCATTGGCATCCTGAAGAAAGCCACTTCAGGCACGTTAGCACTACTTGGCGACGGAGGCTACCCCTACGCCGTACCTATCAGCTATGTCTATGACGACGGCAAGCTATATTTCCACAGCGCCATGAGCGGCCACAAGGTGGATGCTATCCGCAGCTACGATAAGGCATCGTTCTGCGTCATTGACCAGGACTGCGTGAGGCCAGCCGAGTACACCACCTATTTCCGCAGCGTGATAGCCTTCGGCCGCATCCGCATCGTGGAGGATGAAGCGGAAAAACTCGCCATCGCCCGTATCCTCGGCAACCGCTACAATCCGAATCAGGAAGAAGCCCTGCAGAAAGAACTGGAACACGGTCTCGCCCGCATGCTGGCCATCCGACTGGACATCGAGCACCTGACGGGCAAGGAAGCCATCGAGCTAACAAGACAAAGAGCAGATAAGAATCCCATTTCCTTGGTCTGTTAGTTCGTCTATGTAAAACTAAGGGCAAAATTACACATTTTGCTATAAATTTGCTAATTTTGCAGCAATTATTAAAATAGTTTAGGAAATTTGGGGATGGCCTTTTTTGTGATGGCCATCCCCACTTGCTGATGCCTGTGTGTGAATCACATCAACTAAATTAGTTGTGCGATTGTTTCCGCATACTTGCCTTCATAGAAGCGAGGTTCGAATACGGGATTGTATTTGAAATCACCAAAACGGAACAACTGAAAGCCACAGAACTGATGATCGTCGCTCAGACAGAGTTCCAAGCGGAAGTTGCCGTTGGCTCCAGCCACGGGTTTGCCTTTCTTCTGGATGTCAGTAGCCATTTGGTCAGAGGGCATCTCCAGCAGGCGCTCCACACGCTCTCCCTCAGAAGGGCTATATTCCAGAATGTAGGCCTTAACCTGGCTCTGAGTAGGCGTATAGATGGCCTTGGTTGAAAACAGTGATTTCTTTATCTCGATATGCGTATATGCGGAGAGGGCAGCAGCCATCTCCAAGTGTTTGATACTTGACATAGTTGTTACTTTTTATAAATAAATAATGTGAATTGATTGTGTGTCCCTGGGAAAAACAGACAACTACGTCAACGAATGATGTGCCTCAGTGCGATGACATAGTAGTCACGCGAGGCCGACATGCAGAATGGAGCCGTCTCTTGGCGGCTCCTGCTGTCGTAATAGGAATTAAAGTGTTTGACAATATGTTGCCGTAGGGCAAAGTTGCCGAACGGTGTGATGGTTCTTTCTGTCTTAGAACCTTGTGAGGGCAGGATGCGCTGAGGACGGGAACTGCATACCCGATAGAGCTGTGAGGCATCGGTCAGCGTGGCTTCATGATGGTGCTGTTGCAGCGGAGTCATGACGGTCGACTCCGTAGGCAGCAAGGGTATTCCGGTTAAGGCGCCATCCTTGCTCTGCCAGTTCTGCAGAACCGTCAGGCAAACGGCACAGAGAGCCGTCAACATCCATGTCATCAGTAGCTTTCGCCTCATAACGCGCTGCAAAGGTATTCATTTCTGTCCGATTTTGACTACTTTTGTGCCAACAATTAACAAAAGTTGATTTCTTCAAGTCTGAATGAACCTTATTTTCCTGCGTGTACGCAGCAGCTCCAGCCAGCGGCAGAGGCGTTTCAGGTTCTCGATATGTATGTGCGAGGGGATGTTTCTTACCCTGAAAAAAGTTGAATCAAAAACAACGTTTTGAAGTGGAGAAAAGAGAAGGCCAGGATTTACAGGAGTTACAAGAACTCGCATTGCATCACAGTGCTAAAAAGCATAAGTCTTTGGCAGAAACCCGCATGATTGTGAAGGCGCTCACAGCCTGTATATATCTGCTTTTCGTTCAACGGAAACACTACCAACAATATTCCCTTATTCCTAAATTTTGATTATTCCGAATATTCTTTGTAAGCTATTGGTT
>CAMHAM010000103.1 GCA_946183415.1 uncultured Prevotella sp. | reverse complement strand
TGATTATCCTGTTGGTGGCAAAGAAATACCTGAGCCCCAGCGGCAACGTGAATATTACAGTGAATGGCGATAAGGTGCTGAACGTACCTCAGGGCAACAATCTGATGGCCACACTCAATCAGAATGGTATTTTCCTGCCTTCAGCTTGTGGCGGTAAGGCCAGCTGCGGACAGTGTAAGGTCCAGGTGCTCGAGGGTGGGGGAGAAATCCTCGACTCTGAGAAGCCTCACTTTACACGTAAGCAGATCAAAGACCATTGGCGCTTAGGTTGCCAGTGTAAGGTGAAGGGTGACCTGAAAATACATGTAGACGAGAGTATTCTTGGTGTTAAGGAGTACGAGTGTACTGTTATCAGCAATAAGAACGTCGCTACATTTATTAAGGAGTTTAAGGTTCAGCTGCCAAAGGGCGAGCACATGGACTTCCTGCCAGGATCGTATGCACAGATCAAGATTCCAAAGTTCGACTGTATCGACTACAACGACTATGATCGCGATCTGATTACACCAGAGTATGTACCGGCATGGGAGAAATTCAAGATGTTCGATCTGAAGTGTAAGAATCCTGAGGACACCATCCGTGCCTACTCAATGGCCAATTATCCTGCAGAAGGTGATGTGTTCATGCTGACGGTACGTATTGCTACGCCTCCGTTTAAGCCCGATCGCTCAGGCTTCATGGATGTGAACCCAGGTATCGCCTCATCTTACATCTTCTCGCTGAAACCTGGCGACAAGGTAATCATGAGTGGTCCTTTTGGCGATTTCCATCCACACTTCGACTCGAAGAAGGAGATGATCTGGGTTGGTGGTGGTGCCGGTATGGCTCCATTGCGTGCACAGATCATGCACATGACGAAGACACTTCACACCACCGATCGCGAGATGCACTACTTCTATGGTGCACGTGCTCTGAACGAGGTGTTCTACCTCGACGACTTCTTGGGCTTGGAGAAGGAGTATCCCAACTTCCACTTCCACCTGGCTCTCGACCGTCCAGATCCTGCAGCAGATGCCGCTGGCGTGAAGTACACACCAGGCTTTGTGCATAATGTGATGTATGAGACTTATCTGAAGGACCACGAGGCTCCTGAGGATATCGAGTACTATATGTGCGGTCCCGGCCCGATGTCGAAGGCCGTGGTAGGTATGCTCGACTCGCTTGGCGTTGATCCCGAAAGCATCATGTATGATAATTTCGGAGGTTGATAGTTTTCAAGTAATACAAAGGTGCACACGGGGGACAACCCCGTGTGCATAGTTATATAAAAGATGAAATTAATTTGCCATAGAATATTATTTAAGGAAGTCATAATTCTATTGATGGCCTTATTTCTGGTGACTGTGCCTGATGCAGTGGCGCAGTCGTCTAAGGAATCTATCCATGAACAGCTGCGAAGGGCGCAGCGCAACAACGATAGCCTAAGTGCTATTCACAAGGATTTGCAAATCAGCGAATACCGCATCAAGATGGAAGCTCTCAAACAAGAAGAGGAAGCTAAGCGTATGGAACTGATTCTTGTGAGTCTATTTGCTGTAATGGCGATTATCTTCATGGCTTTTTATGCCAATATCCGTAGACTGCAGCTCCGGAGGTTGAAAGAGGCCTATGATAAGCTTGAGGAGACCACTACAGCCAAGGAACGTATAGAGAGTGAGTTGCGTATTGCCCGGGATATCCAGATGGCGATGCTGCCACATGATTTTCCTAATTATCCAGGGCTTGATATCTATGCCGTGATGATTCCTGCAAGGGAAGTAGGAGGTGATTTATACGACTATGTGCTCATCAATGATATGCTTTATTTCTGTGTTGGTGATGTCAGTGGAAAAGGTATACCAGCATCGCTTTTAATGGCTCAGGCTGTTCGTCTGTTCCGCACACTCGCCAATTATGAGATGAATCCAGCTGACATTGCTAATGCCATGAATCGCGAGTTCTCCAAGAACAATGACAATGGCATGTTCATAACAATGTTTATCGGACAGCTCGATCTGGAGGATGGTATGCTTTACTTCTGCAACGCCGGCCATAACCCGCCCGTCCTTGATGGCAAATTCGTCAAGATGGAGCCTAATGCTCCTATAGGGCTTTGGCCGGAAATGAAGTTTGTAGAGGAAACCATTGAATATATTGGAGGTCAGCGGCTCTTTATTTATTCTGATGGACTGAATGAGGCTGAGAACCAACAACAGGAGCAGTTCAGCGACGATCGTCTGAAAGAGTGGCTTGGTGCCCATCGCGGCATAGAGTCAAGCCAACTTATTTCTGATTTGCTGGATGAGGTTGAATCTCATGTAGCTGGGGCAGACCACAGTGATGACTTGACAATGTTCTGTCTGCGATACGTCCCAAGCTAAGTCCTTTCACTTTTTTCCCTTTTTTTCTTGCAAATTACAAAAATTTGCAATATCTTTGCATTGAAAAATAAAATAATGCGCCTTATGAAACGAATAATTATATTTTTGGCTTTCCTGGGACTGGCTTTCAGTCTTAATTCTTGCAAGCATAAACAGCAAGAGCAGACTGTAAAAAAAGAAGTAACTCTTCAACGGCTTAATCCCGATGAATTTGAAAAACTGATATCAGACACTCTGAATGTGGTACTGCTTGATGTGCGTACGCTCCAAGAGTACAAAGAAAGCCACATGAAACATGCAATCCAAATAGATTTCAGAGAAGACTCTTTTGTTGACGATTGTCTCAAGAAACTCTCGCGTGATAAACAAATAGCTGTTTACTGCCGTTCTGGATTTTGTAGTAATTCCGCTGCCAAAATTCTCTTAGAGAATGGCTTTAACGCGGTTGACCTCATGGGTGGTTACACCGAGTGGGTAAAGGCTGGTAAGGAAATAGTCTCAGAGTGAATTGCGAACAGGCTTTTGTCATAGCGCAGCCAAGCCCTTGACAAGTCCTACCCAAGGAGTAGCCATACTCAAATGGGCAGTTTGAGTATGGCTAGAAGCAGGCTAGAAGCAGGCTAGAAGCAGGCTAGAAGCAGGCTAGAAGCAGGCTAGAAGCA
>CAMHAM010000102.1 GCA_946183415.1 uncultured Prevotella sp. | reverse complement strand
GGCACATCGAGGCCATTAGGCAGGAATTCCTACACACGATGATTCATGAACTGAAGCGACCCATATCGACGCTGAAGATGTGTGTGTCGTTTATGGGTAACGAGCAGATGATGCAAGACGAAGAGAGCAAGCAGCGCATACTGGCAAGTTCGCACAATGAACTGGACAACCTGACTTCGTATTTCTCGAAACTGCGCGACATCACACTGAACGACGCTACAGAAATTCCATTGGTGAAGTCAGAATTTCCTCTGCACGAGCTTATAGAGGAATGTATAGGCAAGCAGAACATCCCCAGCAGCAAGGAGGCGAAGATGGAAATCGTGGGTGATGGTGATTTGAAGATACGGGCTGACCGTATGCATCTGGCTAACATTATCTGCAACCTGCTGGAGAATGCCATCAAATACTCTCGTGAGGCGGTGACCATCAGGATGGACTATCAACAGCGCGAGGACGGGATGGTGCAAATCAGTGTGGCGGACAATGGTATCGGCATCGCAAAGGCTGACCAGCGGTATGTGTTCGACAAGTTCTACCGCAGCGAGTCGGCAAAGGACCAGGCTATCCCTGGCATCGGGCTTGGACTGAGTTATGTAAAACTTCTGGTCGAAGCCCATGGTGGTACGATTACGTTTGAGAGCACTGAGGGTCATGGTACGACATTCACCATTACAATACCGCAGAGGGATGGAAAAGATTAGGATATTGCTCGTTGATGATGACCGTCAGAACTCTGAGTTTCTTCGGAAGTTCTTAGAGGTGGAGGGTTACGAAGTAACTTACGCAGAGAATGGCCGCAAAGGTTTGGAGGCATTCTCTGCCGCCAAGCCCGATTTGGTGTTGCTCGACGTCAATATGCCAGTGATGAATGGTTTTGAGTTGGCACGAAAGATACGTGAGCAAGACCGCGATGTGCTTATCTTCTTCCTCACCGACCGAACGGAAAAAGCCGACCGCCTGAAGGGGTTCGACCTGAAAGGCAATGACTATATCCCCAAGCCGTTCTATCCCGAAGAACTGATTGCCAAAATAAAAGAGCGTTTCGAGCATCGCCAAGCATCGTCACCCTCGCGTATCATCATCGGCCAGACCGTTTTCGATAGCAACCTCTCCACGATTGAATATGCCGGAACGGTGCAGCACCTCTCTGCCCGCCAGTCGGATATCCTCGCCATCTTAGCCCGGCATATCGGCCAGACCGTAGAGCGTTCTTATCTGCTGGAACACGTCTGGGGAAACGACAGTTACGCCAACTCCCTCGCCCTCAACGTCCAAATTACCTATATCCGCAAGCTGCTCGAACCTGACACCACCATCTCTATAGTGTCCCTCAAGAAACGCGGCTATAGGTTGGAGGTGATGTAACAAGATGAGCCTGGAAGACTGCGGCGTCCGCCGCATCATGGGCATCACCCAAGAAGCCATCCGCTCCACTCCGACAAGACCGAAAAAATGCTGTCGGGGGTGAAAGTCTGAACAAATGTTCAGGGGTTTTGTGAATATTTGGAATTATTTCTCCGAAAACGTGACGGCCTTGCGGATGCGTGACAACTGTTGGGGAGTGACGCAGAGGAACGAGGCGATGGCATTCAGGGGGAGATGGCGGGCGATGCCTGGGCAGCGGCGGAGCAGCAACTCGTAGCGTTCGAGGGGCGTGGCGCGGTGGAGGTCGGTGTAGCGGGCACGGGCCTGACTGAGCAGGTGCTCGGCAATGAGGCAGCGCAGATCCATCGACTTCTTATCCTGACTGAACCGCTTCACCAGCTGTTCGCCGCTCACACGTTAGTTGACAGTTGAGAACCCTAAGCGTTTTCAACTGTCAACCGCTTTTTTCTTGTCAACCTGCGTCAACGGTTAGCCCCAGTCATTGACATTCCACACCTCAATATCATAGTTGGTTGAATAGCCCTGCGTCTGAAAGTTTACCTCCAGTTCCCCACGGATAATCCTCTTTGCCTCGGCTCTCAACAGCCTATCTGACTTCTTGGCGATATAATTTGGTTCAAAAATCTCGTCAAGGTCAATGTCGAAGTTCCTGACGATGGCATTGACGGCAGACCGCTTGCTGGTGAAGATGCCCTTGCATTCTCGGCTGCTGAAGGAATGCCAAGCATCGGTCGAATATACTACATATACCTGTCTCATATTGTATTCTTGTAAGGGAGATAGGCAGAATGTTGACCGCCTACCTCCGATAATTGATTACTGTCCTATAGCCGCCGTGATGAAGTCAACCTGTCCGGCAAACACCTCGTCAATGTCAATTTCATGCTCATTGCCTCGGTCATTTTTCTCGTCACCGATAAGGGTAATGTCACCGTCCTCGTCCACTTTGGCTGCAAGGATTACGACATCGCAAGGCTCCTCATAGTCGTAGGCTGCAACGATGGGGCATTCTCCTTCAAAGTGCCATTCAAAGTAGTCCTCTTCATGCTTACCATACCTGTGCAGTTTCTCAACGAGTTCCTGCTGCTCACGACGTTTCACCTCCTGTACGCTGTCATAGATAGTGAAGTCTTTCAGCCTTGCATCCCGCTCTGCATGGATTTCTTCGCCATCAGTGGCACAGAAGCCGTAGTCATGGAATTTCACGGGAACAAAGTCAACGGGTGCAGCCATCCACGAAATGTTGTTGAGTGAATAGCCGTGCTCAGACAGGAACTGCTCAATGTCATCATTCTCAATCAGGCGGTCTGAAACGGTCAAGACCTCGATGCGCACATCTGCGCTGTTCATCACGATAATTTTCATATTCTACTTGTTTTATTGAGTTTTACGTTATTTGCTGGTTGGGGAAAATCCCCCGAAGGGGATTAGAAAGGCAGGTCGTCCTTTTTCTCCTTCGGGGTGTCCGTGGGTGCATCGGGAACATTGCTGTCCGTTGCGGCATTGGCGGCTGCATTGGTTCCGTCCTGTTTCTTGCCGATATTGAGGAAGTCGATGGTCTTGGCGTGTACTCTCAGTTGTGCGTGAGGTGTGCCGTCCTTACCCTCCCACTGGTCAATCTTTGAAATGCCTTGGATGGTCAGGATGCGTCCCTTGGTGAAAAACTCTGCCAGTTTCAGATGTGCGGGGTCGCTGCTCTGAACACGAACCCATTGCGTAACTTCCTCGCCCTTGGAATAGTCGTTCACTGCCATATCCATTGAAAGGAACTGGCCATTAACACCGTCAATCAACTTTGCTTTCTTGGCTACTCTGCCTGTAAAATTTGAATAAATCATAACTCTAAATGTTTTTGAGGTTTAACTTTTTCCCTTTGGTTTGGAGCTTCTTGCTCCTTGCCGTCGGGACTTTTCTTTTTACGATGCC
>CAMHAM010000101.1 GCA_946183415.1 uncultured Prevotella sp. | reverse complement strand
GCATACTGATACTTGGGCTTGCCTGCCTCGTTGGCATAGTTGGCAAACTGGATGGCACCTGCTGTATCCTTCTGCTCATAGAAGGCACGGGCGATCTTCATAAGGGCCTCGGGATTCTTCTTGTTCTTCTTGTAAGCGGTCTTAGCTGCGTCGGCTACGTTGCCAGCCTTCGACTTGATTGCGCTGAGGGCTGCCTGGAGCTCCTCTTCCTGTGCGTTTGCGGTGGCGCTGAAACCTGCCAGCAGCACACCCATCAATAGATACTTAATTGCTTTCATACTTATTGTTTTATTTAATATTGTTTTCAGAGTTTGTCGCTCTTGTTTTTTGACGTTTGAATGAATGCATGGTTTAATCTCATTGCTTTTTGACGATCACATCGCGGACATTCATGTTGGCGCTTTGGGGAAGAAGGCCTGAACGGAGGATGATCTTCTGCCCTCTGGGCAACTGGATGAAGTGTGTGAAACTGGTGGGCACTCCGTTGGGACGTGGGTCATTCAGTAGCGCATAGATCGTGCGGCGCAGAGGGTAGTTGCCGTTATATAAGTAGAACTGATAGGGCTTCCAGCTGTTATATTTCTCAGCTGTCTTCATCTTGGAGACGCCCATCACGGATATATTCTTATTAAAGGTGACATTGGTGGTGTCACGTTTGTCGTTGAGCCAGTTGCTGCCGATGATACCGAGGGCATTTTCATGCTTCTCGACATATTCGATGACAGCGGCACTCGTCTGTACAGCTCCGATGTTTTTGGCACTGAACTGCTTGCCTCCGAGGATGGAGTCGACACACCAGCGCACGGTGCTGGACAGCGGATTGTCGAATACGACATCGATTTCGCCAAGTTTACTTTGTGGATAGATTTCCTTCCACTTGCTGATCTCGCCTTTCAGGATGCGTGCAAAGTCGTTGATGGTGATGCACGAGTCGGGGTTGGCATTGTTGACGATGATAGCCAGACCGTCGTACGCGATGGGGATCGCTCTTGGCAGGTACTTCCGGTCGATGAGGTTCTGGCGCTCCTTGGGCGTGAAGTCACGTGTGGTGAAGGCAAGCCAGGTCTCGAGTTTCATCAGCTTCTTGACGGCGTCCTGCTCGTTGATGTAGAGTGGGGTGATGCTGTCGAGAGTCTGAGTGGTGAAATAATACATCTCCTCGTCGAGGATGGGGTAGAAGCTCTCATCGGCAGCAAAGATGCTGGCTGCCTTCTGGTAGGCTTCCTCCTTTTCAGGATTAGGCTTGCTCCCACATGCGTGGAGCAAGCCTAATATCAGTGCTAATCCAACTAACTTGTTGAATGTGTTCATTTTTCAGTTTAGAGATTACTGAAGACGGAAGGTCACAGGTACGGTGTACTTTACACGTACAGCTGAACCATTCTGCTTACCAGGAATCCAGTGAGGCATGGACTTAACCACGCGCTGTGCCTCCTTGTCGAGTGAGGGGTCAACGCTCTTCACTACCTTCACGTCGGTGATTGAACCATCACGCTCTACGACGAAGGTTACGATAACACGACCCTGTACACCGTTCTCCTCGGCTACAACTGGATACTTGATATTCTTCGACAGATACTCGAACAGTGCTGAAGGACCGCCAGGGAACTGAGGCATTTCCTCTACCACGTCGAAGACTTTTGTTTCCTCAACCTTCGGGGGCTCGGGCTCTGCGATCACTTCCTTTGCCTTCAGTACTTCGCCGCCGGCCTCGTCGTTACCCTCAACGTTGAAGGCACCGATGGCGGTGTTGGTCTGCTGAAGTTCTTCCTGTGATTTCATCTCCTGCTCTTCCTTCACTTCGTTATCCTTCTTAATCTCAGGTACGGTGAAGGCTACAGAGCTCTTAACGCGCTCAATCTCGACTTTCTCAACCTCGGGCTCGTCTTTCTTCTCAACCTTAGCTTCCTTCTTCTCTGCCAGGCTTGCCAGCTCTACATCAGCCTCGATGGCAGCATTCTGTGCAGCAATGTAGTTCTCGATAGAAACCTTTGCATACACAATGGCTGCGATGATGATGAAAGCAGCAAACATAACGAGGAGTGCCTTCAGGTTGCGGACACCCGTATTCTTGCGCAATTGATAAGCTCCATATGACTGGTTCTTGCCCTCAAACACGAGGTCAACCCAGCTGTTGTCAATAAGATCTATTTTTGCCATAGTTCTTTCTGCATTTTAGGGGTTAATCACTTGACGCCTGCCTTTGCGATGAGATCCTTGTCTTCCTGGCTCATCTTGTCGACATTGTCAATGACATACTTATCAATATTGCTAATGAGCATCTCGTCGAGGGCTGCTACCATGTTCTCATAGGTTGCAGTGTTGAGCGGACGGATGATGACGGTCATCGTAGGTACTTTCTCGCCGTTGGGGAGTTCACCCTTCTTCAGCTTCTTCAGTGCCTCCTGATACTGCTCTTCGGTCATCTTTGAGTTGTGCGCTGTCTTCTCGGCATCAAGCTCCTTCTTGGCCATCTTAATCTTGGCAATCGGGTTGATACCTTCCTCTGTAGTGTGCTCGTTGAGCACCTTCTCAATACCATCCTTACCGTAGCTGGTTGGCTTTACGCATGAGGGATCGTCATAGTTGGGCAGACCAGCTATATACCATACCTTATCGTTGCTTCCCAGATAGAGGGTGATGGTGTGAGAAGCTTTTGTTACCTGCTTCTGCTCTTCGTTCAACTGTGATGTGTCGTCGTTCGACGGCATGGTCAGCTGCATGGCCTGCGGCTTGGCCAGTGTAGTACACAGCATGAAGAAGGTGATCAGAAGCATCATCATGTCTACCATTGGCGTGAAGTTCACGCGGGTATCCATCTTTTTCTGCTTGGATAGATTTTTCTTTGCCATAATACTACTAGTCGTTTAAACGTTTAACATCGAGGTTCGTAATGAGCTGGAAACGGTTCTCGCTCATATCCTGAAGTTCCGACATCAACAGCTTGATAGCTGAATAAGGGGTCTTAGAGTCGCACTTGATGGCGAGCTTAATGTCGGGGTTCACATCGCGGGCTGCTGTAACCCACTCCTGGAATTCACTCTTGCCGCCTTTGATACTATCAAGGGGCAGGCCGAGCTTCTGGATAGCCTCACCCATCTTCTCGGGCTCGAGACTGAGGTATTGGGGGAGCTGAGCCATGCTGGCACCTACCATAGCATCCTCGCGGAAGTGCTTAACCTGGGTAGCGTTCAGCTGAACACCGAACTTATCGGTCATAGCGTCCAGCATTGCCTGCATGTTGTTCTTGTTTTCCGTACCACAGAATACCTTACCCTCTGGGGTTACCAGAATGTTAAGGACATCCTGCTCCGGGATCTTCAGCTCTGACACTGAGTTAGGCGCGGTGACTGATACTGGTTCCGGTGTCA
>CAMHAM010000100.1 GCA_946183415.1 uncultured Prevotella sp. | reverse complement strand
GGTCTGTTGATTTGCAAGAACAAGGATGAGGTGATGGCACGTTATGCACTTGAAGGCTATAACCAGCCCTTGGGTATCTCGGAATATGAGCTTTTAAAGGCATTCCCTGAGAATTTCAAGAGTTCTCTCCCATCCATCGAGGATATTGAAAACGAACTGAAGGAAAAGTAGTTATGATGGGCTTTATTCGTAAGTTGATGACTCTCCAGAAACTTTTCAAAATTCTCAAATCCATAGATCCGAAGAAACTTCAGGGCATCAACGACATTCTGGAACAGGTCTATCCTGGTATCAAGAACGAGATAGAGAGGCTTGTTGAACGTGTGGACATTCATGCCATGAGCAAGACCCTTGACTATATCAAGGCTCATGGTGGTGCTGAGAAGATGGCGGAATATTACAACAACGCAGACAAGAAGGGACAAGATGAAATGCTGGCTGCATTCAATGAGGCTTTCAGGCCTGGTGCACCATTCGAAGATGCCGTACTCACATTGGATAGCCTTGCAAAAGTGAAGGGCATGGGCATTTATACCCAAATCTTCGGCGACGTGAAAGATAGTATTGTTTTGACAACCATCAAACTGAACTATCGGACTGTTGATGACTGGCGTACATTCGTCCGCAGGCAGCATGAGGCCGACAAGGATATACTTCTTGGGATTCTTGACGAGGTACAGAAGATAAAAGTAAAGAATGAAGGCACAGACGAAGAAGAAAGTAGTCCTAACCAGACTGACAATCAGCCAGATAATGGTGTCCAATATCCTTTTCCCCAAGAACTTATATCAGAACTTTATGACTATGACAATGTCGTTTTCAAGCATATTTCCTCTAAGTCTGAATTGGGATGCATTATCAAGAGAGAAGCACACAAAGAGAAGTTGGTAGAGTGTTCTGGCAAGAAAGTGTTGGTTTATCATTTATTGTGGAGATTACGCACATTGCTACCCGATGAACAACGAGAGGATTGGATAAAAGACATTGCAGCCGAATGCGGCTATAAAGTCGATACCATCAGCAAGAAATATAAAGACGAGACAAATCTGAAACCAGGAAATGTAAAGCTGTTGCATGAGTTAAGTTCACTATTTGACAGTTACGATACCAAGATGTAGTGTTGACCTCCATCTATAAAAATTGGCGTATATTCACATCGAATATGCGCCAATTTTGTTTCATGTAATGCCATGCAAACACGTTTCCACGCATTTCCACGCAAACAGCGAGGAGTTTTTCAAGGAATTATAAGGGTGGGGCCATGTGTAACAAACTGATTATCAACCAATTTTAAACAAATAGAGAAAATACTTATTTTTTTGCGTGCCACTTGCAAGCACTTTTCCACGCATGACCTTTGCAGCGAAATTTTAAATCGCACAAAGTATGACAGGTAATTTCATTATGATTTCGGAGGAAGACCTTGAGAAGGCTTTCACCAAGATGCTTGAGAATTATCTCAGCACACACAAGTTTGCAGAAAAGTCCTCTACTGATGAGGACAAGTATTTAACAAGTGACCAGGCTTGCGACTACATGCACGTCACTCCCAGTACACTGTGGAGAATGAGACAGCGAGGGGAGATTGCTGTTCACAAGGTCGGTGGCCGCTGTCTCTATTCTAAGAATGATTTGGATGCACTGATTAAAAAAGGATAGGGTATGGGAACAGACATTATTAGCCAGTCATTCAATGACCTTCTGAATAGTGAGCCTGTTGATGGCGGTGGATTCCATGTTGAGCCAATGAACAAGTGCATCGAAGATGCCCATCTTCTGCCACCATTGATTCCACTCTATCCTGACATCGTGCTCGAAGGTGATCTCAGTATCATCTTCGGGCAGTCGGGCATCGGCAAGACTATCTTTGCCATGCAGATAGCCCGATACATCGCCGAACATGACAAGCGGGTATTATACGTGGACTGCGAGATGACACCCCGCCAACTTGGTAATCGCTACGAGACAGCCAATTTCCCTTCCACCTTTCTTCGTGCCGAGATGGATAGGGAGCATCCTGCCGAGGATATCCTAAAAGGGATAGAAGAAGTAGCCGTAGCCAACTATGTGAATGTGGTGTTTATAGATAACATCACGGCTCTTGGGCAGTCACTTGACAGAAGTGCCGATGCAGGAACCCTGATGGCTTCACTCAATGCTCTGAAGAAGAAGTACAACTGGACGCTGGTTGTACTCAACCATGTGCCCAAAATGTTCTCAGGCAATGTTCCTCTTTCCCTTTCAGCCATGCAAGGCTCTGCCAAGATTAACCAGCTCATTGACGATGCTATAGGAATAGCACAATCCAGCATTGACTCAAACCTTGTTTACGTCAAACAATGCAAGTGGCGTAATGGAGAACTGACAATGGGAGCCGACCACGTGGCTGTCTATGAACGCTGCAAGGACGAATATGGTAATCTGGGATTCGTCAGTCGTGGCTTTGGTACTGAGCAAGAGCACCTGAGTATCGAGAATAGCAACGAAAGGGAAGAAATAAAAGCTCGTGTAAGGGAACTCTCTGCCAAAGGAATGACACAGACAGCCATTGCCGAAAAGTTCGGAATCTCGCAAAGTAAGGTGTCGAGACTGCTGAAAGAATAGTCGCAGATTATTCATTATTCACATTATTCATGCTGCATAATTGAATATTCTGCATAAAAATGAATAAGACATGGACGATAAAGAATTGAAACAGATACTCGCAACCAAGGCTCCAGCCTATCAACGGTCTCTCATAGAGATACCGAAAGATTGCTTTGCGCCACATCATTCCTCGTTGACTGACTATCTGGACAGCGTGTTAGGGGATAGTCGTGAGATGCAAAACAGGATTGACAACCTTGTGATGCGCTATCGGCTTGGGGCAGTCGATAAGACAAAGAATGAACACTTTGGCACCATCCTGCCTCGTATAAACAAGAAAGGGATGATTGTTGGCGGCAGTGTCATCTACTACAATACCGATGGCGGGACTATAATTGAAAAGGACAGCCTCGTTGCCCACCTCTATTCCTGGTATGCCTTTGACTATTATGTTGACCCAGACGTGTTCTTTGGCGAACATCTGTTCCGAAACGGAAAGACGGTCATCGTTCAGGAGGAGAAAACTGCTTTACTTGGGTCACTGGCATTCCCTAATACCGACTGGCTGGCAGTTGGTATCGGCAATAACCTGACGGAAGGGATGATGAAGAAGCTCATGGGACGGCAGGTAGTCCTCTATCCAGATGATTTCTGTCACGACTTCTGGGCAGAGCATTTCGGTGGTAGATTCAAGGTAGATGACAGTTTTACCCAACGTGACATTAACCAGTACCTGATAGACTTCATCCATAACCAGCAAGTGCCGTAAGCCGAAACGAGTGTGTGGAGAGTAATAAAGGGCTTGCCCTTGATATAGCCCACTATAACTACGAGCTTCGCTTTCGTAGTT
>CAMHAM010000099.1 GCA_946183415.1 uncultured Prevotella sp. | reverse complement strand
TTCGCAGAAGCCCGATAACATCACAATTCCTACTTTTTGGTAACTATCTCACCAAAAAGTGCCTTCTTGTGGGATTGAAAAACTTGCCGTACCTTTGCGGTGCAATTCGAGATAATTGCACCGCGAGGACAGGCTGCACCTCAGCATAAAGCAAGCTTTCTGCATTCGGTTTGCACTGTCCTTGCACCCAGTAAATAACATTTTAAACGAATAAGAATTATGAAACAGATTGAGACAATTAAGAGTGGTAAGAATTTCAGCGCAGTAAGCGTAGGTAAGATGAGTGAGATTATCGAGCACGTGCTTCCGATGGGCCCCAACGTAACCATTCAAGGTAAGGTATTCGCAGGTCAGGCCGTAGGTGCAACTGGCAGCGAACTGAGTTTCCAGACGCTCGTTCCTGGTCAGGACAGCGGTTTCCTGCACACTCACAAGACTCATGAGGAGCTGTACATTATCCTGAAGGGTGAAGGCCAGTATCAGGTGGATGGTGAGATTTTCCCCGTCAGCGAAGGCACCATTATCCGCGTCGCTCCCGATGGCAAGCGTGCGCTGAAGAACACGGGCAGCGAGAACCTGACTATGCTCTGCATCCAGTACAAGGCCAATGCCTTCACTGAGGCTGACAGCCCTATGACCGACGGTGTAATTCTGCAGGAAGAACTGAAATGGTAAGCGAGATGTTCGACAAAGCAATTCAGTTCCTGAAAGATCACAAAGAGATTGCCCTTGCCACCAGCGAGGGCAATCTGCCTAAGTTGCGCATCTTCCAGATCATGAAGCAGGAAGGGCATGTGCTTTACTTTGCCACTTCTGCACAGAAGGCTGTCTATCGGGAGTTACGCCAGAATCCTAATGTTGAGATACTGGCATACGCAGATAATATATCCGTCAGATGCTCTGGCATGGTAAACTTCAATGTAGAGGATGATGTGAAACGATGGATATACGACAACAACCCCGTATTGCCCCGTCTTTATACGAGCTATGACCAGATGGAATATTTCTGTTTGCCAATAGCAGAGATGGACTATTATGATTTATCTCCGACGCCGCCAATATTTCAGCATTTCGACCTCATTTCAGGCGAAATAGGCAACGGTTTCGTTGGTGAGAGGTACAAGAATAATCAATAATTTTAATTTCTATAACGATTCAAGATATGAATACAAACAGACAACTTATTGAACAGTTTCTTCAGTTTATCAACACAGGTGATGCTGCCATTGGTAAACCAATCATCAGTGACGATGTGATTTTCTACGCCCCCACCTCACCAGAGCCAATGAAGGGCTTTGAGGGGTATATGGGTGTGCTGGCTATGATGCGTGGCGCAATGCCTGATATTAAGTGGAAGATAGAGGAAACCATTTCTGAAGGTGACAAGATCCTGGTGCGTTACACGATGACTGGCACACAGACACAGCCGCTGATGGGCATGCCAGCCACAGGCAAGAAAATTTGTGTTACGGCCATGAACATCTACGAGTTCAAGGACGGAAAGATTATCCGTGAACACGGTTTACCTGATATGTTTTCACTTCTAATGCAACTTGGGGTGATTCCTGCTCCTGGACAGTAAAAACAGCTAATCCGCTATCTCAAAAAGGTAGCGGATTTTTCATATCCTTATTCGCCTATGATTGTTACCACCAATTCCCTGGAACCGCCGTAATTGCGGTACTCGCAGAAGTAGATGCCCTGCCAGGTTCCCAGATTCAAACGTCCGTCAGTAATGGGAATAGTAATGCTGACACCGCTCAACGTGGACTTGGCATGAGCAGGCA
Organism: uncultured Prevotella sp.; assembly: GCA_946183415.1. Classification (GTDB taxonomy): domain Bacteria; phylum Bacteroidota; class Bacteroidia; order Bacteroidales; family Bacteroidaceae; genus Prevotella. The sequence goes on along the minus strand of CAMHAM010000099.1, from coordinate 1,671 downwards.
TATCATCAGCACCCTCCAAGGTGTGCTCATACTCTGGACGATTCTCTGGAACCAGTCGGTTGAATATGGTTTCCATATCCACACGGACATCAGGATCAGCATTCTCATTAATGCTCAGTCCGCAACTGGTATGTTTTGTGAAGATGTTCACGATACCAATCTTAGGCAGTTTCGGCAACTGGCTCAGAATCTCACTCGTCACCAAGTGGAAACCTCTGCGTTTCGGTTTTAGGATTATCTCTATTTGCTGTACCATACACTTAATTGTCATTGATATACGACTTCGTGGTCATATCGTAATACAGGGCCTCTAACTCTGCTAACGTCAACTTCTCAACAGAATGCTCGATGATTCGTATCAGTTCATCACGTCGGTAATCGTCAGATTGTCCAAAATGTGCCATAGTCTATCTTTTTTATTTGAGTTTTATAATGTCGCTCCAACGGGTCGTTGGATTCTTACTCCTGAAATCGTGCTTGATGGCATTGGCAAAGACTTCTGCCTTCCCCTTGCCGTTTTTCTGGGTGTACTGCTGGGCACCAATGACAATGGTCTCTGAGCCGTGCATGCGGTTGATGCGGTCAATTACCTCATCGAGTCGGCGCATCTTCTGAATCTGCTCGGCATTCAGGTCAAACAAGTCTTGCTGTATGGGTGAGTCTGGTGAGATACCCATCACAATGACACCAGCTTTCTTATACTGGTAGCCCTGAATGAAAATCCGGTCAAGCACGTCGTGAGCAGCCTGAACAATGGGAATCGTCGAACTGGTTGGGGTGACAAGGTGCAGTTCCTGAAAGTTCCAGTATTGTGCCAGGTCTTCACGGAAGGCATTGGTATTTACGAATACGCCAACGGTGGTGGCAACTGTCTTCTGAGTTCTCAGTTTCTCGGCACAACGGGCAGCATAGTTGGCAATGTGAGTGCGCAGGGTGTCCTTGTCGCTGATCATGCCATTGAACGAGCGGCTGGTGCAGATGCTTTTCTTCTTTGCCAATTCCTCATTCGGCACAGCATCCTCGCCGTTCAGTTCCTGCCATGTACGCACGATGTTGATGTTGTTGAACGTCTGTCGTACCCAGTCCTTATGATGGTTGGCAAAGTCGAGGGCTGTCTTGCAACCTAATGACTGAAGTTTGGCAGCATAGCGTCTGCCAATACCCCATACATCCTCAATGGGACACCATTCGAGAGCCTTCTCCCGTTTGTAGTCCGTATCAATCATGCAGCAATGCTTATAGGCTGTATATTTCTTCGCCAGTTTCGAGGCAATCTTGGCCAATGTCTTGTTGGGAGCCAGTCCGATGCTGATTGGAAGTCCCACTTCGCGCTTCACTCGCTTATGCAGATTCTCTCCCCACGTCTGCAACTTATTCAGCTCAATGCCGTCGAGATACATGAAACACTCGTCTATCGAATAACGGAAATAGGCAGGAGTCTCTTGTCGGATGATGCTCACTACACGTCCTGTCAGTTCTCCATAGAGTTCATAGTTCGAGGAGAATACTGCAATCTTCTGCCCAGGGAACAACTGAGCCAACTGGAAATATGGCGTACCCTCCTTGATGCCCATCTTCTTAGCCTCATTGGAACGAGCTACTACGCAACCGTCGTTGTTCGATTATTCCTAAATTTTGATTATTCCGAATATTCTTTGTAAGTTATTGATT
>CAMHAM010000098.1 GCA_946183415.1 uncultured Prevotella sp. | reverse complement strand
GCTGCTGCCAAGCAGATCAACGCCTTCTTCAAGGATGGCGACACCAAGTTCCAGGTGAATAAATAAGTCTATCGATTATACAAAGAGCCGCAGGATAATAATCTTGCGGCTCTTGTTTTTTTATTAAGGGGTACTTATTCTCAAATAAGGGTCCCTTATTTGTCGATAAGGGTCCCTTATTGCTCAATAAGCGGCACTTATTTCATGACATATTTTTTGCCGTTTCGAATATAGATACCTTTCTGTGGATTCTGCATGCGCTGCCCATGAAGGTTATAGAAGGCTCCATCAGACTTTGATGTGGCAGTCTGGATAGAACGAATACTTGTTGGTGACGACTCCTTTTTCAGAGAACATCCCCAGGCTACAGCGATAGAAGCAGGTTCTTCAGTCCCATCAGCCTTGATCAGCTTGGCATCCTTTAACTTGGCGGTTGTTGCTCCTACCTGTGTCTGGAGTGTGATCCCCCAGAACGTAGAGCCCAAGACATTAGCATCAAAGTCAACAGTAGTAACATTTGTGCCAGTAGCTAATGGGGTACACTGCTCATTGAACTTGTCGGTTCCATCACTATTCGTACCATTCTTGGCACCATATATCTTCACCTGTAATTTACTGGCATAGCTGTCATCTTCCATTTCAACACGGATACCTTTGTAGTTACTCAATTTGGTGGCGTTACGATTCCAGTCACCATACAGGAACAATTCTCCCCATTCATCAGTATAAGTCACGACGTAAGTCATTGCGACTTCTCCAGCTGAGGGGTACTTGCCTTGATAGTCTTTGCCACGATAGGCCTTGACGATGGTTTCTGCAAGATCAGGCTGAGTAAAAACTGGTACTTCGCGATCAGCACCATCAGAGAGTCCCATCCAATAGAAGGTGATGATATCGTTCTTCTTGGCTTCCTGTACGAAGTGTGAACAGAAATCCAGATAAATCTCCTTGTTGTTCTTGTAGTTCTCGTTGCTGTCATCATCCAGCGTTCCCCATTCTCCGATGATAACTGGTGCACCCTTGGCTGCAAGGATAGATTTCAGATTGGCCATCTTTTCAGTCACCTCACTCTTGATAGTCGACAGGTTATTCTTCTTAAGTCCAGGATAATAGTGAACCTGGAAAATCAGGTGATTCTCTGCTGCATCGACGGGCAGTTTCATCTCGTTCAGAGGGTCCTGGGGATGAGTATTGGTACCCCAAACACCACCTGCAGCAGCGCTGTAGGTATTGACAACGAGGTTACGGAAAGAATTGTTTCCACCAGTAGAGCGGACTGCATCTACGAAACTTTGTGCATACTTGTTGATGGCATTATAGGCAGACTCTGCGATGGCTGCATCATATTTGTCGGTTGTATTGAAGGAAGCATAGTTCCAACTGTTGAGCTTATCGAGCATCTCATTATAGGCCTCAAAGATCAGATGATCGTCATAATCCTCGAATTCATGGGCAATCTGAATCCAAAGACTCTCAAATCTGTCTTTGGAATCATTGTATACGTCTTCATCAGCTACGAGCCAATGGGTATTATCTGCACCCGTGTCGTGATGCACATTCAGGATACAGTACATGCCATTGTCGAGAACATAGTCAACTACCTCATGAACGCGTTTCATCCACTCAGCATTGACCTTACCTTTTTTATCCATTTCCTGGAACCATGTGACAGGAACGCGGATGGCACCAAAGCCAGCCTCTTTCATCATCTTCATCAGCTCAGGTTTTGTGATGGGTTGTCCCCAATACTTTTCATGATCTGCGACAGACGACCAGTTCCAACCATCCTTACCTTCCCAGTTGACGGCATCGAGCGTGTTACCCAGGTTCCAGCCCACGCCCATGTTCTTTACTGCGTCTTTCGCCGATTCAAAATCAGCAGCCTGAGTGCTTAAGCACATCAGCACGCTACAAACAAAAAGTAGAGTTTTCTTCATACACATTATAGTTTTATTGGTTTGTATTTTCTTGCAAAGATACGAATTATTCTTGAACAAAGCAAATATCTTCGGAAAGATTTTGGAAATCGGAAGATTTTGCGTAATTTTGCACCACTAAAATCAAAATCTTTAAACAAACGATTATGCAAAGTGATCCCAAGCAGTGCCTATATTGCACAAACAATCAGACGCTTCATGATCTGATGATTGAGTTTGCCCAGTTGTCAGTATCGCGTGCCTTCCTTTTTAAGGAGCAGACCTATCGTGGCCGTTGCCTCGTGGCATATAAAGACCATGTCAATGACCTGAACGAACTGTCGGATGAAGACCGCAATGCCTTTATGGCTGATGTGGCTCGCGTGACTCGTGCGATGCAGAAGGCTTTTAATCCCGAGAAGATCAACTATGGTGCCTATAGTGACAAACTCTCACACCTGCATTTCCATCTGGCTCCAAAGTATGTGGATGGTCCTGACTATGGTGGCACGTTCCAGATGAATCCTGGCAAAGTATATCTCTCAGATGCAGAATACGCAGAGATGATTGCCAAGATTAAGGAATTTCTTTAATGTCTAATCTTCATTGTTTAATATATTGTCATGGCAATTATCAAACCTTTTAAAGGAATCCGCCCGCCAAAGGAGTTGGTGGAGAAAGTAGAGAGCCGTCCTTACGATGTGCTCGATAGTGAAGAGGCGAGGGCAGAGGCTGGCGACAACGAGATGAGCCTCTACCACATCATCAAGCCTGAGATAGATTTCCCCGTAGGCACATCCGAGTATGACCCTCGTGTCTACGAGAAGGCTGCTGAGAACTTCCAGAAATTCCAGGATAAGGGCTGGCTTGTTCAGGACTCGCGCGAACATTATTATATATATGCGCAGACGATGAATGGGAAAACGCAGTATGGCCTGGTGGTTTGTGCCCATACCGACGACTATATGGCAGGCCGCATCAAGAAGCATGAACTGACACGTCGCGATAAGGAAGAGGACCGCATGAAGCATGTCCGCGTGAACAATGCCAACATCGAGCCTGTGTTCTTTGCCTATCCTGATAACGCTGTTCTCAATGAGCTTATCATGCGCTATGCTGCCACAACGCCCGAATATGATTTTATTGCTCCCATCGACGGTTTTCGCCATCAGTTCTGGATTATCAATGATGATCAGGATATGCAGCTGATTACCGATGAGTTTGCCAAGATGCCTTCGCTCTATATCGCTGACGGCCATCACCGCTCGGCAGCAGCTGCTCTCGTTGGCGCTGAAAAGCAGAAGCAGAATCCTAACCACAAGGGCGACGAGGAGTATAACTTCTTCATGGCAGTATGTTTTCAGGCTTCACAGTTGACGATTCTCGATTACAACCGTGTGGTGAAGGATCTCAATGGCATGTCGTCTGAAGAGTTCCTCGCTGCCTTGCAAGTCAACTTCATCGTTGAGGATAAGGGCACCGAGATCTATAAGCCTCAGCAACTCCATGAGTTCTCGCTTTATCTCGACGGACATTGGTTCAGTCTGAAGGCTAAGGAGGGTACCTACGATAATAATGATCCTATCGGCGTGCTCGATGTCGATATCTCCAGCCGTCTGATTCTCGATGAAATTCTCAATATCGGTGATCTTCGCAGCTCTCAGCGTATAGACTTCGTAGGAGGTCTGCGTGGTCTTGGCGAGCTGAAGCGCCGTGTTGACTCTGGTGAGATGCGTGCTGCTCTGGCCCTTTATCCCGTCTCTATGCAGCAGATCATGGACATTGCTGACTCAGGCAAGATTATGCCTCCGAAGGCTACCTGGTTTGAGCCTAAGCTGCGCTCGGGTCTTGTTATTCACAAATTAAATTAAGACTTATGAAGACCAAGCATATACAGTATGAGACTCACGGCACCTGTTCGAAACTGATCGACGTGACTGCCGATGAAAACGATGTGATACAGCAGGTGTTCTTCCTGGGAGGTTGCAATGGCAATCTGCAAGGCATCAGTCAGTTGGTACGCGGTCAGAAGATTGATGACGTGATCCCCAAAATCAACGGTATCCGGTGTGGCGCCAAAGGCACATCCTGTCCGGATCAGTTGTGCAGGGCTTTGGGCTCAGTCCGAAAAGCCGGTTGAAAACATTCTTTCTTTTGCAAAGAAATGTGT
>CAMHAM010000097.1 GCA_946183415.1 uncultured Prevotella sp. | reverse complement strand
TTCTGGGTGAATGTATCTGGAATCTGATCTATAATGAACGACGGATGGCCATTGAGCTGGAGATTACCAAGTGTCTGGAGGAGGAAGATGCCGATGCGCTTATCAATCAGTTTCCAGTTCCGGCAGACTATGACGGTGTAGGCTCGAAGGGAACAAAGTTCGTGTTTTACATGTAAAAAGGGAACTCCCATTTCTGAGAATTCCCCGTGTCCTTTTTTGAAGGCATATATAAAGGCAAAACGTGTGCTTTTATCTGCGTCCTCCGAAGTGGCCTGAACCACTGCGATTGTTGTTTGTATTCATTGCAATCTGGCGATTGCCGTTAGAATGACCGTTGGGCTTCGTTGTGGTAGCAGGACGAGAGGTATTTCCTGTATTTCTCCAAGTAGAGCCGTTGCTGGACTTGTTGACTTTAGCAGGAACGTTGTTAGCATGATGTACAGCAGGCTTTGTCACCTTGCGGTCAGCATAGAAGCGGACATCGCGGCGGTTGTTTCCACCCTTGTAGGTCACGAACACCGTTGGACGGTCATTGTAGAAACGGCCTCTGTTGTAGTGAGAGTACACTGCGAACGTCCAGCTACCGGCCTTCCAAGCTACAGGGCGATAGAAGTGGGAGAGTGCCACATACTTGTCGAACTGCCAGCTGTTCAGGACATAGCGGAGGTCTGCGTTACGGCGATCCCACCAGATGCCGAAGACATCAGCGTGTCCGTTCAGGCTCATCAGGTAGTCGAGATTGATCTCATAGACAGCCTCATACTGTGCAGCGGTGAGGTTGAGCTCGTAAGCCATCTTGTCAGAGAGGAAGAGGGCCTCGTTCTTTGCTGCGTTATAGCTCATAGCGTTGGCAGAGATAGTCATGACCATCATCATTGCCAGGATCATCATCTTCTTCATATCTTAATCTCCTATACTTTAGAGTTTGACATTTTGTTTCTTGTTCACGGTGCAAAGTACGGCATTTTTCACGGCATTTCAAAAGGATTTTGCCTAATCTGAGGGGTGGTTTTTCCTAAATCGTAATAGGGGAAATCCCCCATGAGATACTTAAAGATTGTTGGAAATACGGCCATATAGTATAGTTTCTGAGGAATAATCACTAACTTTGCACTCAAAATTAGAAGGACAATGAGACCACTATCCACAAGAACAGCAGGGTTTACGGATTCTGTTATCCGACGGATGACCCGCATATCCAATAAGTACGGAGCCATCAACCTCTCACAGGGATTCCCTGACTTTGACTCGCCAAAAGAGATTACCAGTCGCTTGGCTGAGATTGCCCCGTCTGGTCCTCACCAGTATGCCATCACCTGGGGAGCACAGAACTTCCGTGAGGCACTGGCCAAGAAACATAGCCACTTTACGGGACTGCCCATCGAAGCCGACAAGAATATCGTGGTGACCTGTGGCAGCACGGAGGCCATGATGGCTGCGATGATGACGGTTGTGAATCCAGGTGACAAGGTGGCCATCTTCTCACCATTCTATGAGAACTATACTGCTGACACCATCCTGACGGGTGCTGAACCTGTGTATATCCCGCTTGTACCACCGACATTTTCATTCGATGCCAATCTGTTGGAGGATGCATTCAGGAATGGCGCAAAGGCCTTGGTACTCTGCAATCCGTCAAACCCTTGCGGTAAAGTGTTTACCCGCGAAGAACTCCAAACGATAGCAGATATCGTGATTAAGTACGATGGCTATGTGATTACCGATGAGGTGTACGAACATATCGTCTATGCCCCACATAAGCATATCTATATCTCTACGCTGCCAGGCATGTGGGAGCGAACGGTTTCCTGTAGTTCGCTCTCAAAAACCTATAGCATCACCGGTTGGCGACTGGGCTATGTCATTGCACCAGAGCGCATCATTGAACGGGTAAAAAAGGTGCATGACTTCCTGACCGTTGGTGCTGCGGCACCTTTGATGGAGGCAGCAACCGTCGGTCTTTGCTTCCCAGACAGCTATTATACCGAACTTCAGGCGCACTATACCCACATGAAGCAGCTGTTCTGCGATGGCTTGAAGCAATTCAGCCTGACCTTTACAGACCCACAGGGAGCCTATTATGTGCTGCTCGATGTCTCAAAGTATGGTGTGAGGGATGATCTCCATTTCTGCGAGTGGTTGGCAGAGCATGTCGGCGTGGGTGCAGTTCCTGGCAGCTGTTTCTTCCGCGAGGACGTACATTACCTTATCCGTTTCCACTTTGCCAAGCGCGACGATACGTTGAATGCCGCACTTGACAGATTGTCGGAACTTGATAGAAAAGCAAAGGATTATCTGAGATAGACCGTGGCAAAAAGATCTGAGTTGAACCTACGAGACCTTGGTGGAATAGATGATGTTATTCCCCAAGGGCTGTTTCTGCGTAGTGGCAAACTCAGCATACTCACACCAACCGAATGCGCCGAACTCTGCAAGAGGTACAATATCCAATGCATCATCGACCTGCGTACGCCAGTGGAGGCAGCCGAGTTTCCAGACCCGTTGCCTGAAGGAGTAGAATACCTGCAAATACCTCTCTTGAAGGATGCTGCCGTCGGCATTACCCATGAGACAGGTTCTGACCCCATGACCATCATCCGTAATCTCCGCAAGCATCCTGAGAAACTGAAGGAGATGATACCAGACTTCACGGCACTCTATACGGATATAGTGACTGACGGGTATTCCCGCAGTCATCTGAATCAAGTCGTTGAGACATTAAGAGCGAATGCTGATAAAGGCATTACGACGCTGTTTCATTGTACGGCTGGCAAAGACAGGACAGGTATTGCCAGCATGGCACTACTGAAATCATACGGTGTTGGCGACAAGGAGATTATCAGGGACTATATGCGTACCAATCGCAATGCCTTTTGGACAACTATAAAGAAATGTATAGGCATAGCCTTGCTGACGAGGAACTGGAGTCTGGTCAAAACAGCTTACAAGGCTTTCATGGCTGACAGGAAACTGATAGTAACAGCCATTGAGAACTATGGCTGATACAACTTACTCTTTCGTAAGCTATTCCTTTATAAAATGCGGGAAATCCGGCTCACCAAGAGTTGGCTCATAGACAAAGCCTTCATATCTGAAGGCACAAAGATCTTCCGGCTTATCGATTCGGTTCTCGATGATGAATCGCGTCATGGCTCCCCGGCAGGTCTTTGCCCATACGGCCTGTATCTTCAAATCGCTCCCCTTACGGATATAGAACAATGGTTGAATAATACGGACTTCCCGACGGACACGCTGCCAGTCGAAGAGGTGTTGGTATTCCTCAGTGGCAAGGTGAATCAGGATGCCGCCATCCGCTTTCACGGCATCAATCAGGACATCTGTCAGGCGGCTCTTCCAGAAACCGAACATGTTTTGCCCAGCTCCGCATGGCAGTTCCACATGACCCTCCATCCGATAAGGCAGAATACCATCCAAAGGACGAAGCAGACCGTAGAGGAACGAGGTAATCCATAACTTCCCTTGGGCATAATTGAGGTCATCCACATTCAGCGTCTCAGCCTTCAGGTGCTTGTAAGCCTGACCATGATAGGCAAGGATAGCTGGAAGCTTTGGCTTTTCATCGAAGAACTGCATGAACCTGAGCCTGTTCTGTACGGCAATCTGCTGACTACAGCCCAGCATTTCGGCTATCGTCTCTGCGGAATACTGGCTCATGTCCCTGGCAAAAGCATCTGCCTCATTCTGGAAACGAGGTGTTGACAGGCTAACGTCAGGAACAGACTTTAGCTTCTTGCTCTGGCAAGCGTCTCCTTTCGTCGCCGAGCGGTCATTCATTATCTTTGCGGAAGCGAGTATTATCTGCATATTTGACTTCTACCCATTTAATTGTTCTTCAAGAAATTCTGCTGCATCAGCTACACAGTCAGGACATTCTCTGAGTACCACCTTTGTTCCGATACCTTTCAGCAACTTGCATTGTGTGGCTCCGTTTCTCTCTTGGAACTTGGTCATTATCTGACGCATCTGTTTCATGGACTTTGCCTTATCTTTGTTAACTAATCCCAGAACGAGGCCAGATCCAACAAGTGCGCCACATGTACCTTCCATATTACCCATACCACCACCAAAAGCCCCAGCAATGTTCATGGCTTCATCCTCACTGATTCCAGCTATATCTGCGTAGGTGTGAAGAATTGCTTGGGCGCAATTATGGCTGTTGCACCTCTTTTTCTCTGCTGCTATTTGTTTTCTTGTTTCCATTTATTCTTTTTTCTTTTTGAGTTTATTTTTTAACCGCTTGTAGCCCTCAACACCAAGAATTGTAAGACCTCCATATTGACAGGTCTTAGCCAATCCGAATAGTATA
>CAMHAM010000096.1 GCA_946183415.1 uncultured Prevotella sp. | reverse complement strand
TTAATATCAGTCTTTCTGTCACTATATCCATTCCTAAATTCCGATTTATCTGCCTGTATTATTAAACTTTGTCCTTTTCTGTGAAAAGCGAATAAATTCTTCGACGAGCGAAGCGATTTTTGTCGATTACAAGCGGCAAAATTAGTCAATTCTGAAATAAGGAGAATAATGCGTAACTTTGTGCCAAACACACCGCGTATGATCTTGATATTGCCCATCACCTGATATATTTTTCGAAATTCGCTGGCAAAGGTACGACAAATATTCGAGATTCCGTAAAAAGGGTTGATATTTCCGTAAATCATGTAGTCATTATTTGACAGGAAATTCGTACCTTTGCAGCATCAAGACAGAAGAGTCATAGAATATCATGGATTTAAACGAGAAGAATATCAGTCGCAGAGGATTCCTGAAGACGGCAGCAGCCATTGGTACGGCTTTAGCCGTGGAGCCGATGCTGGAGAAGGTGCAGGCAGCAAACAGGCTGGTTGCGAAAGATAATTATCGGGTGCCCACACAGCATGAGGGCATGCAGTATAGGACACTTGGAAGCGGAAGCGCGTCCATGACGGTATCGGCACTGGGTTTTGGCTGTATGGGCATGACCTATAACCGTTCGCAGCACCCATCGAAGGAGCAGATGACCAATGCCGTAGTGACAAAGGACGTGCCTCCATACGCTGTTGTGGCAGGCAATCCCGCCAAGATTATCAAGTATATTGAACATTAACTATCCTTGTAAGACAGATATAATGGCAATGAAACAGAAATTTTTCCTTATGTTGTTCGCCCTTGCGCTATCCGTCACGGCTGTGGCACAAGAGACGATTTTCCCAACGAAGTTCACGGCTCCTGCCGAGTTTAACACGGGTAAGGTGCACATCTCGGTACTGAGTCGTAGTGAGCATCAGATGACCACCAACTTCCTCTTCGAGCGGGGCAGCCGCAATTCGTGGCACTATCATCCGAATGCCACACAGGTGCTGATGGTGCTGAGCGGTGAGGCTTACTATCAGGAGGAGGGCAAACCCAAGCAACTGCTCCGTAAGGGCGACGTGGTGACCACGGCTCCCAACGTGCGCCATTGGAATGGTGCCACGCCGTGGAGCGACTGCGAGTGTATGACCGTCAGCGACCTTGTCACAGGCGAGGAGCATGCCGTACAGCTGAAGAAAGTGACCGACGAAGAGTTTACATCCCCCATCAAACACGAGACGATGATCGTGCGACTGGCAGAAATTGAAGTCTATCCGGAGCACCTGCAGGAATACCTGAAGTTTGCCAACGAGGTGGACCGTCTGAGTGTGGAGCGCGAGCCGGGCGTCGTCTGCCTCTTCCCGATGCAGAGTGCAGAGGACTCCACACAGATCCGCATCCTCGAAATCTATGCCTCGGAGGAAGCCTACCAGAGCCACATCAAGACGGAGCATTTCCTGAAGTACAAGCAGGGTACGCTCCACATGGTGAAGAGCCTGAAGTTGCCCACCATGCAACCGCTCGACCCAGAGACAATGAAACTGATATTCAACAAACAAAGATAAGGAACGATGAAGAAACTGTATCTGACCATGCTGTCCCTATTCATAGCAGTAGGATGCTTCGGACAGGGCTCGGTGGTATATTTCACCAAGGATATTACGCCGGAATCGCTGGTGAAGATTTACGAGGCACTTGGGGTGTCAACAGAAGGCAAGCGCGTGGCGGTGAAGATTTCCACGAGGCTGGCATGCCCGTCATCGAGCAGTCACCGCTGGTGATGGAGTGCGAGGTCATCGACACCTACGAGATTGACGGTTTCAAAAACTACATCTGTAATGTGCTCAACACCTACGTTGAAGAGGACAAACTCGACGAGAAGGGCAAGCCCGACTATACGAAACTGAAGCCCGTGCTCTTCGAGATGCCCACCTATAAGTATCTGCGCACAGGCGACATCATTGGCGACTGCGTGAAGATGGGCAAGGCGTATGGTGAAATGAAACGCTCATAGACATTGAGGCACAGGAGTATGCCAAAGGCTTCTATGAAGGTGTAGGATTCAAACATCACGGCTGCAAAGATAAACAATATTTTTCAAATAGGAATAATTCTAATAAAGAAAATGCCCTTTTTCCGTAAAATAGGTTGAAATATCCGTAAATTGTGTAGTCATTATTTGACAGAAATGCCGTACCTTTGCTGTGTCAAAAAACGACAATGATACAACAGACAAATATGGAATACGTAAAACTTGGAAAATCAGACCTTCGTGTGTCACGCATCTGCTTGGGCTGCATGGGCTTTGGCGATGCTTCGATAGGACAACACTCCTGGACAATTGGCGAGGAGCCTACACGGGAGATTATTCATCGTTCACTCGAACTCGGAGTGAACTTCTTCGATACGGCCATTGCCTATCAGTTGGGAACTTCAGAGCAGTTCGTAGGCCGTGCTTTGCGGGATATGGCAAAGCGCGACGATGTGGTGGTGGCCACGAAATTCCTGCCGCGCACGGAAGAAGAAATCCAGCAGGGCATCGATGGCCGACAGCATGTGCTCAATAATATCAACAGCAGTCTGGAGCACCTCGGCATGGATTATGTCGATCTCTACATCTACCACATCTGGGACTACAAGACTCCCGCTGAGGAAATCTTAGAGGGCATGAACGAGGCTGTGCGCTCGGGCAAGGCCCGCTACATCGGCATCGCCAATGCCTATGCCTATCAGGTGGCGAAGATGAATGCGCTGGCAGAGAAGAACGGCTGGGCAAAGTTCATCAGTGTGCAGAACCACTACAACCTCATCATGCGCGAGGAGGAGCGCGAGATGTTCCCCTTCTGCCGTGAGGAGAATATTGCAAAGACCCCTTACAGCGCGCTGGCATCAGGAAAGCTGGCCAAGCGGCCGGGTGAGACCTCGAAGCGTCAGCAGGAGGACTCGTTCATGCACTTTAAGTATGACAGCACTGCCGAGCAGGACAACCACATTGTGGAGCGCGTGGTGGAACTGGCCGACCGCTATGGCGTGGAGATGACACAGATCTCGCTGGCATGGCTATTGACGAAGGTGGAGTCGCCCATTGTAGGAGCCACAAAGCTGCACCACATCGAGGGTGCCGTGAAGTCGCTCGATGTTCATCTGACTGCCGATGACATCCGCTATCTGGAAGAACCTTACGTGCCGCACAACCTTTCCGGCGTGATGGCCGTGAACAAGCCCGTGATGAATGAAGAACCCGTCTGGGTGGCTGCAAGTAAGAACAAATAATAACCGCATCGAATATGAAAAGGAATTTTATCGTGATGGTCTGCGCCATGCTCATGTTGTTGAGCGCAAACGCATCGGCAAAGACACTCGTAGTGTACTATAGCTACACAAACAACTGCCGTGAGATTGTGACCACGCTGACCAGCCAGATAGAGGCTGATGTGCTGGAGATACAGCCTGCCGAGAAGGGGCTGAAGTATGAGGCCAACAATTATGCGCTGGGTACGCAACTGCTCAATGCCATCAAGGCTGCTCCCAACGATGCGAGCAGTTATCCCGCAATCGATCCTGTGACTACATCGCTGAGTGACTACGGAACAGTCATTATCGTTACGCCCCTTTGGTGGAGCCAGATGGCAGCTCCGATGCAGACCTATCTCTTCAACTACGGAGGGCAGATGGCTGGCAAGAATGTCGGGTTGATCGTGTCGAGTGCCAGCAGTGGTATCAGCAGTGTGGTTGCCGATTGCAAGCGCTTGGTTCCTGACGGTAATTATTTCAGCGAAAATCTTTGGATCAACCACTCCAGTCACTCCAACCGTGCCTCGCTGATTCAGAATTGGCTCACGACTGTCAACTATAATACGGTAACGGGCATCAGCAAGATACAGACCGCCCAGAACACCCCCATCCGCATTTACGATCTGAACGGACGGCTGCTGAATCAGAAGCCATCTAAGGGTATCTACATTGTAAATGGTAAGAAACGAATCGCAGAATAAAATGGCAATGAAACAGAAACCTTTCCTTATGTTGCTCGCCCTTGTGCTATCCGTTACAGCAGTGGCACAAGAAACCGCGATTCCAGTAAATTAGGCACAAAGTTAATGCAAACCGAATGAAATACCAAATTTCTTCGCGTATTTCTGAGGTGCATCCTAACTTCAACTTAACAGGTAACTAACAAATGCTATTATGAAAGTATTACTATTAAACGGAAGTGCCAACAAGAAAGGCAACACGTTCACGGCACTCACGGAGATTGCCAACAGGTTAGAGAAAAATGGTGTAGAATCGGAAATCATGCAACTTGGCAACAAGCCCGTTCGTGGCTGTATTGCCTGTGGTCAGTGTCAGATGAAACAACTGGGACACTGTGTGTTTGATGACGACATCTGCAACCGTATTGTCGAGAAACTGGGCGAGGCAGATGCGCTTATCGTTGGCTCGCCCGTCTATTACGGTCAGCCCAACGGCGCCGTGATGGCTGTGCTGCAACGTGCCTTCTTCTCGGGTGCCAAGGTTCAGAACAAGCCAGCGGCAGCGGTTGCCATCTGCCGTCGTGGTGGTGCTACGGCTGCCTATCAGACGCTGAACATCATGTTCGAGATGATGAA
>CAMHAM010000095.1 GCA_946183415.1 uncultured Prevotella sp. | reverse complement strand
AAATGTATAAATTAGTCGCTTGATGAATGAATATTCACTTGCGAAAGTTCAGTAAGTATAACATTAAAAACTCAAACGATTATGGCAGATTCTAATTTACAGCGCAGTGTGACCACTGCTACCGCCAGAAGACTGGCAACGACCACCAAGACCGCCCCTCAGATGGGCTCCATCACCCCAAGACTTTTGCTGAAACTCCTGCCTTGGGTACAGGTCTCAGGAGGCACATTCCGAGTGAACTGCACGAAGGTAGAACTCCGCAAGAACGATCGCCTGCCCATCCAGTATGTGAACGGCGTACCATCTTTCACAGCAAAGAACCTGAAGGCTATTCCATTATTCTCTGAGTTCGACGATGAGATTCTGAACCGTCTCGTGAGTTCATTCGAGACGAAAGAGGTAGATGTTGACAAACTCTTCGTAGAGGAGGGCAAGGACAAGCAGCGCTTCTTCATCGTGGCCAGCGGTCAGGCCGAGGTCATCAGCCGCGGCCCCCACGGCGAGAACCTGCGGATAGCCCTGCTGGGCGACGGCGAGTACTTCGGCGAGGCCGACCTGCTCGACGAGCAGGAATCCACCGTCTCCGTGCGCGCCATCACCCCCACCGTCTTCCTCGGGCTGAAGCTGCAGGAACTCATCAAGTTCATCAAGGAGGTGCCCGACTTCCGCGAGACCTTCGCGAAGGCCGTCGACAAGCAGCTGCGCCTCAAGGCGTCGGTCAACGACAACGGCGAGAAGCATATCGACCTCGTCAGCGGTCACGAGGAGGACAATATCATCCCCGAGACCTACATCGACTACGAGGAGAATCCTACGGAGTACTCGCTGAACACGCTGCAGACCGTTGTTCGCGTACATACTCGTGTGAGCGATCTCTATAATAACCCCTACAACCAACTTGAAGAGCAGCTGCGCCTCAGCATCGAGAGTATCAAGGAGCGACAGGAGTGGGAACTCATCAACAACAAGAAGTTCGGTCTGCTGGCCGCAGCCAATCCTGCCTACCGCATCACCACGCGCTACGGTGCACCTACACCCGACGACCTCGACGAGCTGCTGTCACTGGTATGGAAGGAGCCAGCCTTCTTCATCGCCAATCCTCGTGCCATCGCAGCTTTCGAGCGCGAATGTACCTGGCGAGGCGTGCCCCCTGTAACCACAGATCTCTTCGGCACGAAGGTTATCCTCTGGCGCGGCGTACCCCTGATCCCATCTGATAAGGTAGAGGTAGAGGGGCAGTATCTGACTGGCCGCGGCGTAGGTACGACGAAGATTATCCTCGTGCGCGTCGGTGAGAAGAACCAAGGTGTCATCGGTCTTCACCAGAGTGGCATCCCTGGTGAGATAGCGCCATCGCTCTCAGCTCGCCTGATGGGACTCGACAAGTTTGGCGTAGCCTCATATCTGCTCACGAAGTACTTCTCGCTGGCAGCCCTCACCGACGATGCCATCGCCGTGCTCGAGAATGTAGAGGTGGGTTATTATCATGACTATCAGCATAGAAATAAAGTTGAGAAATAAATGATCAATATATCAGAACTAAATAGTTTCCCTGCACAGGACGGCGGATCGCTGGCTATGCTGAAGCAAATCGCACAAAAATACTGCCCTGAGGAACTACAGGCTGAGCGGAAGGCAATACTGCCCGACGAGCAACTGAACCTCTCAGAGCTGGAAGCTGGATTCAGACAGCTTCTGGCTGGAGGCAGTGGCTACGGCGAACTTCCTTACCTCGGAGATACAGATGTTCAGACGAAGACCATTCCTCATGAGGACGGCTTCGGCATCGGCATCCCCGAGACACAGAAGCTGCGCAACCTCCACTACGAGGAGGCAGACACGCTGAACTCCGAGCAGATCAAGAAGGATTTCCCCGTACTGAACCAGAAGGTGAACGGCCACGACCTCGTGTGGCTGGATAACGGCGCGACGACGCAGAAGCCTTCGCAGGTCATCGACAAGATCTCAGACTACTATCGCACGTACAATTCGAACATTCATCGTGGAGCCCACACATTAGCAGCCCGCGCGACGGATGCCTACGAAGAAGCCCGCGAGAAAGTGCAGCGGTTCATCAATGCCGCTACGAGCGAGGAAATCATCTTTGTACGAGGCACCACTGAAGGCATCAACCTCGTGGCACAGACATACGGACGTCAGTTCCTGACTCCTGGTGATGAAGTCATCGTCTCTGAGCTCGACCATCATGCCAATATTGTACCTTGGCAGCGTGTGGCTCAGGAACGTGGCGCTACACTGCGAGCAATCCCTACAGATCAGAATGGCGACCTCATCCTCTCTGAACTGGAACGACTCATCACGCCTCGAACCCGTTTCGTCAGTGTGGGTCATGTCAACAATACTTTCGGCACTATCAACGATGTGCGACGTATCATCGACATCGCCCACTCACACCAGATTCCCGTGCTGATTGACGGCGCACAGTCGATAGCCCACACACCTGTTGATGTGCAGGCCCTTGGTGCTGACTTTTTCGTGTTCAGTGGTCATAAGATCTACGGGCCTAATGGCATCGGAGTGGTGTATGGTCGCAAGGATTTGTTGGATAAGATGCAGCCCTGGCAGGGTGGCGGTAACATGATTAAGGATGTGACCATCGAGCGCACAGAGTATAATGTGCCGCCTGCCCGTTTCGAGGCTGGTACACCCAATGTGGCTGATGCCATCGGACTGGGTGCTGCACTCGACTACGTGAGTCATCTGGGTATTCGCAATATTGAGCATCACGAGCATCAGTTGACGGAGTATGCCCGCGAACAGCTTGGCCAGATTCCTGGTCTGACGCTTATCGGCAATCCCAAGAACCGCGTGTCTGTCGTGAGCTTCGTGCTCGATGGCATCCCTGTGCCTGAGGTCGGAACATTACTCGATAAAGAGGGGATTGCCGTACGTGCAGGTCACCATTGCGCCCAACCCGCCCTTCGCGCTTTGGGCTACGAGATGAGTGTCCGCCCAACATTTGCGCTCTATAATACCCGCGAGGATGTAGACAAACTCGTGATAGCAGTTAAGAAAATCATAGGACGATAATGCAGTACGAAACGAAAATTCTGACGACAAAGTATCAGAAACCTGACGCATACGGGGCATTGTCAATGCCCGTCTACTATACGGCGGCGTTTGAGTTTGAGTCTGCCAAGGCCATGGGCGACGCATTTTGCGGTCGTTCCATGGCCCCGTCGTATGCCCGCATCGCCAACCCCACGACCACCTATCTGGAGGAACGTGTCAGACAGTTGACGGGTGCAGCCAGTGTGACAGCACTCAACACGGGCATGACGGCTATTCACTACGCTCTGACAGCTGTCAGTGCAGCAGGACTCAACATCGTGGCCTCAAAACATCTGTTTGGCAACAGTGTCTCGCTGATTCGCGACACGTTGGGCACGTTCGGCATAGAGCCTCGCTTCGTTGATTTCACAAAACCAGAGGAGGTGGAGGCGCAGATCGACGACAAGACCTGCGCCCTGTTCTTTGAGATTATCACCAACCCACAGTTGTTCGTGGCTGACATCCGCAAGTTGGCCGACATCGCCCATCAAGCAGGTGTACCCCTGATTGCCGATACCACCATCGTGCCGTTCTCTGCCTTCCATGCAGTCGATTTCGGTGTAGACATCGAGGTGGTGTCGAGCACGAAGTATATCTCTGGTGGTGGCACAGGATTAGGTGGACTACTCATCGACTACGGACGCTTCGATTGGAGCCAAGCGCCCTCCCCTGCCCTACAGGCACGAACCAAGCGCGTTGGCAAGAAACTGGCTTTTACCGCTCGTGTGAAGACAGAATTGATCACAAACCTTGGTGGGCTGATGACACCTCAGGTGGCCTATATGGAGACCCTCGGTCTCGACACGCTCGACATTCGGTTCCGTCGTCAGACTGAGACCACGCTATGGCTCGCTCGTCAGTGCCTGCAGTTGCCTGAGATCAAGCGCGTGAACTATACAGGCCTCGAAAATAATCCTTTCTATGAGCTGTCTGCGGCACAATTCGGCCCTTTACCAGGTGCCGTCTTTACCATCGACCTCGAATCGAAGGAAGCTGCTTGGGCATTTATCGACAAGTTGCAGATCATCCGTCGCGCCACGAATCTCTTCGACCGCAAGTCGCTGGCCATTCACCCTGCCTCCACGATCTTCGGTCTCTTCTCTGCTGAGCAATGTGCGGAGATGTCTGTACTCGACACGACGGTCCGCCTCAGCATCGGCCTCGAGGCCAGCGAGGATCTTCTGGAAGATATCAAGCAGGCCGTGAAATAAAAAAAGTGAAGAGGCACCTCTTCACTTTTTTCAGACGATCAAACGATCAAGGGGACAAAAACGATCAAGGGGACAGGTCATTGATCTTTTATTTTGAAAGGGGAAGAGAATCGGGAGTTAGAGCGACTTCCGTTTTTCGTGCGCGATCAATCCCTTAAAGATCCTTCCATATTTTACGCCAATTCGGGATAAATAAATTTAAAGATTCTACAAAACGCCGCAAAGATACATATGAATAATGTAATTCGCAAGTTTTTATGGAAAAAGATCAATGACCTGTCCCTCTGATCTTGCGCTCCAACGCTCCAACGCTCCATTTGGTGTTTCACTATATTCGCGCTTCATATTGATGTAATATGTTTATATATAAATAATTTATATATATTATAATATATATAAATTTAATAATATA
>CAMHAM010000094.1 GCA_946183415.1 uncultured Prevotella sp. | reverse complement strand
GGACATCGGCGGGCAGCATGTCGCCAAGTCCTCCCAGATTTTCTGGGATTTCTTCATTTTGATTCATAACTAACTTTGATTTTTATGGATATAAATATTATGATATAGAAAGAAAATGGAGTGCGCGGGCGACAGTAACAAGTCAGCCACAGGAATCGCTAAAAACCTTGCAGAACTTTGAAACTACCAAAGCCCACGCCTCCAAAGGGGAGGTGTGAGCTGGCAGCCGTCTATTATTCTGCGAACAGTTTGTTGATATTAGCGATATTCGTGGCTGTTCAGAACGTTTGCCGGATGCTCAATTACTTCCTATATCATAATACAGGGTGCAAAGTTAGTCGATTTCTTTCACACTCCCAAAGAAAATACGTAAAAATTAAGGGCTCATTGCTTTTTCTTTGTTAATGGGTTCGACATTTTTTATTTCAAAGAAATATTGCGGATGACGAAGACGTCTTCACCGTCACCCTCCTTGAAGTCGAAGGTGGTGGGTATGGTCTCGAACGGTTCGAAGGTTAGCGTGAAGTCAGCATAATTCAGGTCACGTAGGAATTCTTCGGTTGAATCGGTAGCCTTCACGGTGGTATAATTGGTCTCATCAAGCGTAATCCCGTCGGCTGCCGTCAGTTTGTACTTCTTGCTGTTCGCCTCAAGATAGGAATCCTTGACGATGCGGAACCCATATTCCTTATGACTATAATAGCGGAAACTGATAGTGGTGCCGTTGGCATTTGCTTCAACTTTTCGAATGGACAACTCTAAATTGGTACTGTTGTCTTGCTTGATGCTGAGTCCGTTTATGGCATCGGCCAAACCTAAGAACATTCCAGTATAATAACCCGATTTCTTCATCACGATGCGCTTGTCGGGCGAAATCAATATGTAATAAGGCACGGCGCCTTCGTCGCAATATCTGCTGCTGATGCTGCTTCCCTTCTTGCCGTCGTTCCAGTTCTTCCAAACGATGCGCTTACTGAAGTCGCTATTCTTCCATGAGGAGAGTTTGTCTTCATTGATGCCGACGATTTCCAGTTTATCCTTCATTCGCTCATAGACCTCGCGCATCTCTGGTTCAGCCATTCGGCACGGACCACAGCCGATGCTCCAGAGATCGAGCAACAGGTATCGGCCATCCGACAGGCCTTCAAGGAGGTGATGTTTGTTGCCCTGCATGTCGAAGAGTTCGGCATCAGTGGCCTCTTCGCCCACCTGCAAGACGTGCGGAGGATAGAGATAGGTGTGGATTTCTGCCAATTGGGCTTTAAACCCTTTCGGTGCACGGGCAACGAAAGACTTCTCCAGACTTTTCAACTCTTCCACGTACGGGAAATCTTTCATATTCTTCAGCAGTCTGGATATGAACCACAGGACATGTAGCGAAGCTGCATCCACAGGCAACGAGGGCAGTATGTCCATCTGCTTCTTCATATACACCATATTGATAGAGTCTAACTTATTCCAATCTTTCTTCTGTTGGATTTGGATAAGTTCCTTTATCACGTCACGGCAATGCTCCGTGACGCGGTTCATTGTCTGTTGCTCTGGAATCGGGCTTTCCACTTTCCAAAGTGGATAGATACAGTCTGTACCCGTCAGTTTTATGGTCACATCAGGCTTCATCATGAGGGAGAAAGAGAAATTGGGACAGCCTTCACCCACCAAAGAGAGAATGCCCGCTGAGAGTTCCTCAATGGGCAAAGCGAAGGCGAAACGCCCGCTTTGAACGGTATCAACAACAGATAACGACATTCCTGTTCCGGCAACCACCAGCGTGCCGTCCTTCAATGCGAGTGAACTGCCCGTGATGGTTACAGTCTTTGTTTGTGCCTGCCCTGCCATAGTGACGAGGGCGAGCATCATTGTAATGATACTTTTCTTCATAATCGTTTTGTTTTTATTTGTTATCGTTGAATATCTCTTTGAGTTTCTCTTTCAGTTCCTCTCCATAGATATTTCGGGCTATGATGGTACCGTCGGGGGCAAAGAGGATGGTATGCGGAAGGGCATCAATTCCATAGAGCGTAGCGGGGATGTTTTGAGCATTGATGATTTGTGGATATGGGATGCCGAGGTCGCGGATGGCTTGTTCTGTCTCTTCTGGCTTGTCGCGGAAGGCGATACCAAGCACTGTCAATCCTTTCTCCTTATACTGCTGATAGAGACTAATCAAGTCGGGTATCTGCTGACGGCATGGGCCACACCACGAAGCCCAGAAGTCGGCAAGTACATATTGGCCGCGTCCCACATAGTCAGAGAAGCGTGTGGTCTTTCCGTTGTACTCTACGGCAAAGTCTTTGAACATCTCGCCCTCTTTCTGTGACAATTCTGCTTCGGCCTTTTCTTTTACTTTTATGATGTTCGGATGATTTTGTACCTTAGCATAACTTTGATTAATAAGTGATAATAAGACCTCTGGTTCCGCCATATTGTCGTCAAGCATCAGAAGCAAGGGAATGGCAGCCACATCGTCTTTGTGCTGAATGGCAAGCCCTTTGAGAGTTTCTGTATAATCAGGTGTATTGCGTTTAGAAAGAGTCTCAGATAAAACATTATTGCGAACTGTTCCGCTAATTACAGGCATCTGGTGGTTGCCATCAAACATGATGTCGCCAGGCTCGATGATAATGGGTAATCTGGATCTCTTACTCTTTCTATCCCCATTGACTTCAGCGGAGGACCAGATGCAGAGCATTGCACAGAAGGGCTTGTCGATGGTTCCCTTGATTGTGAACACACCGTCTTGGATGGTGCATCTTGTAGTCACTTCATTCGTTGCGGTGTTCACGATGGTAACGGAATCGAAACTAACACCCTGTTTCGCCGTTGCTTTGGCCACCTCAGATAAGTTTCCTTGAATAGTGTAATTCTTCGTCTGTGCCAGCCCCGCCATTGTGACGAGGGCAAGCAGGATGGTGATGATGGTTTTCTTATTCATTATTTATTAGTCATTAAAAATCTTCTTCAATTGCTGTTCGATGTTCTCGCCGGCCAACCCACGAGCAAGAATGGTGCCGTCGGGGGCGAAGAGGATGATGTGGGGAATGCCGTTGAGTCCATAGAGGTTGTAGGCACCATCCTGCGAGTCGAGAATTTGCGGATAGGGTATCTGTAACTCGGCGATTGCTTTCAGAGTTGCTTCGGCCTTGTCTTTGACGGCAATACCAAGTACTGTCAACCCTTTGTCCTTATATTTATTATAGGCTGCGATAAGTCTTGGAATCCCCGCCCGGCAGGGGCCGCACCATGAGGCCCAAAAATCTACGAGTACATATTGTCCGCGGCCTACGTAATCGCTGAGACGGGTGGTCTTGCCGTCGTAATCTACGGCGAAGTCTATGAACTTCTCACCTACGCGACTGCCAAGTTGCACCTCGTATGTTTTCCGTTGTGCAATGATTTCCTCGTTAGCTTGCAGCCGTTCGCTCAGCATCCCGATGTATTCAAGTATCCGCTTTGCGCTGAAAGAAATGGTCAGGTTTTTAACAATGTCCAGCCCCAGGGCATCGTCGGCATGTAGGCGAGCTATAGGCTCTATCGCTTCGTCGAGCTTTTGATTTTGCAAGTCCTCGTCATCCTTATATTCGTTGAGTATGCTGAAGCATTTCTGTTGGAGTGTCTTCATGTCATCGTTCATAGGCGTGCCCGACGCGTAGTACCATTTCCCTGCAGAAGGGCCTTCGACGTGTATAAAGCCGTCCTCGATGAACAGAGGTTTGACAAGAGTTTCCCCGTTTTTGTTGATAAGTGCACATTTCTTCACACTTGGCAATGTACCGTTGTGTAATATGATTACGCCATTTACGACCTGTATGGAATCTACAATTGCCGAATAGTCGTAGAGGTAGAGCGTCCCCGTGAAATCGGGATGCCCCGTATTGCCGTCAATCTGGTAATGGATTTGTGCCTTTCCCGCCATTGCGACGAGGGCAAACAAGATGGTGATGATGGTTTTCTTGTTCATGCTCTAATAGAATTTGATTCCCATAATGTAGTAATGGGGGCTTCGCTTGATGATGTCAGCGATGCTACCACAACAGCGGGTTACCTTATCCTCCGCATCATACCAGAATGAAGAATAATAGACGAGTGGAATGAAGGTTTCCTTTTCTAATGGCGATGTGGGTTCGAAAGAATCCGACCTGTATGAGTAAATATACTTATTTTCACTCTCCCAATAGATTTGCTTGAGTTTCAACAAGGAATGGTAGGAAAGCGTGTTCTCCCAACTGAAACAGTATTGGGCTAATGAATCTGTTTCTGAAGGAAGAAAGCCGATAATCAGTTTGTCGCCCCTTGCCTCAAAATAGTATGGGAATAAGAGACGAGGAGAGTCCTCGACTTCTTTCCTATTCACAAACTCCCTGCAGTATATTTCCACATTCCGGCCTTTTATCGCACTGACATCGAAACTATATGCCTGATAGCCCTTGGCATTGAGCAGCGGGATATAGTCACTGATTGCTGTCTCGTTCATTTTAATCTCCTGGGCCAATCCTGTCATTGAGACGAGGGCAAGCATCATAAAAGCAATTCTCCAGAGTTTCATTGTTTTCATATTTCTTGTAATTTTGATTTCTATGAAAGGGACAGCGTCAGCATGAAGGCTGACAACTGCCCAAACGAGAGAGTTTATAATCTGTTCTTTTCTGCATTACCTGCGCCAGTTCCCTTGTACTTACTTCGTGTTGTATTGAAGTTATAGGTAATTGTCATTCCAAAAG
>CAMHAM010000093.1 GCA_946183415.1 uncultured Prevotella sp. | reverse complement strand
CGACATTCAGAATTGGATGAAACTTGTCATTTATGCCATAACATTTGCAATACTTTTCCCTCTTATCCGTTACATAAAAAAGAATAAGAGTGAAAAGACGTGAGGTGTTATTCTTAGTGCTCATGGTCTGTGCATTACAAGCCAATGCGCAGACGGAGCAGGACGACAAGGGAATCTTGTCGGGGAATGATGCTGCCCTACAGACTATGGGATTTGTCAACTACCTGATGATAGACTCGGCGAAGTATGTCATTGATGCAATGAAGCCGAACTTACTGCCGGCACCTACGGAAAATTCCGGACTGTCTTACCTGAATACCTATAAAGACAAAGCAACGCATGGCATAGTGCTTACTCGACAACATACACCAATGGGCGTAAACTCATTTAACCTATGGCGTAGAGGACATCTTAGTATCAGCGGCGCAACAAATCAGATGCCTGGGCTGATGGATTTTCAGACTAGTTCACTCTCGCTGCATCAGGATTTCGGACGGTTGCAACTGTCAGCCTCGGCTACTGCTAACAAATACTGGATGCCGATGCAAAGCACGCTCTACACCCAATATGGTTTTGGAGGCACCATTGGCTATGACCTGTCCGATGCCGTTTCGCTTCACGCTTTCGGCTATTACTATGCCCACAATCCCCTCGTAGGTCCAGCCTTCAGTCCGTATGTCAGCACTACATCTTACGGAGGCTATGCCGACATTCGCTTCAGCGACCGCTTTGGCTCGAATATTGGTGTACGTCGCTACATCAATCCCATGTCGGGCCGCTGGACCACAGAGCCCATCGTTACACCTTATATAAAAGTAAAGAAATCAAGGATAGAGTTTCCCGTCGGCAGTCTGCTTAAGACACTCATCTGGGGCGACCGCGATAATCCCCTCCGTTTCCAACCAAGACCAATGCCTGTGTCTACGTCAAAACAAAAATAATTCGAGTGACCAAGATGATGAATATTTCACTTTACCAATTCTACACCGACAAAGTGGCGGCACTGACTGCTGAGATTGTTAAGTTAAAACGGCACAACACGACATTCGTGTTGGCAGAGCTTGCGGCTTTCGTGGCTATGCTTGCCAGTATCGTGGCTTATACCTTGACCAGCATCGGCATACTGTTTGTCATTCTCGCCGTGATCTCCTTTGCCGTTTATTACTTCATCCGACAGGTGGATGTAGGGAAAAACTACAAGGCTGATGAATGTGAGCGATTGCTGAAGGTGTATGAAAATGAACGGTCTTACCTCAATGGTGACTTCTCCTGCTTCGATGCAGGAGAGAAGTATATCGACCCGCGACACCCGTTTACGTTCGACATGGATATATTCGGTGCTGAATCTCTCTTTAACCGCATGAACAGGACTGTTACTACAGGCGGCAGCGATTATTTGGCTACCGTTCTTTCCCAGACAGAAGCGCCATCGGCAGAGAGCATAGTCCGCCGTCGCGAAGCCATAGCAGAACTGGCAGAACGGGAAAGCCTGCGCTCCACCTTTTTGATGCAAGGCAGAGGGCGGCATATCAACACTGATGCCATCCTGAAGGCACTGCGTGAAGTGCGGGAGACTGACATTTCCCCTTTGGCACTCAGTTGTACTTCTCTTGTTATGGCCATTCTGAGCATCATCGTGTTCTATGGTCTGCTCATTGGTGCCGTGTTTGGTTCCCTGCCAGGGTCTTGGCCTATGCTGTGGTTGCTCGTTCAGGTATCTGCGGCCTATCTGTTCTTCGGTCGGACGCTGAAAAAGGTCAATGGCTCCATCAATGTCATCCTGCCACGATTAGGCACATACGTCAGCATGATTATGCTCATTGTTGAGTCTAATTTGAAAAGCCAGGAGGCACGTGAAATCATCGGTCGACTTTCAGACAACCAGCAAAGCGCAACCAAGTCTTTCCGACAGTTGAAGAGCATCCTGAACGACCTCGACCAGCGCAACGAAGTGTGGGTACCCATATCGAATGCGCTCTATCTGGCCGACTATTTCATTGTGCGTCGCTTCCTAAAATGGCAACAGCAGTATATGCCCTGCATTGAAGACTGGATTCAGGCGGTGAGCCATTTCGATGCGCTCATTTCGATGGCCACGTTCCGTTACAACGAACCAGCGGGGACAGATGCAGAGATTATCGAGACCGATGCGATAGTCTATTCTGCCAAAGGTCTCTACCATCCGTTCCTCGGGGAGCAAGCTGTGCGTAATGACTTCCAAATCAGCGACGGTCACTACTACATCATCACCGGAGCCAACATGGCAGGAAAGAGCACTTTCCTCCGTTCTGTTGGCATCAACTACATTCTTGCCCTATGCGGCTTGCCTGTCTTTGCCAGTCATCTGAAGGTGTCACGATTCTCGTTGTTCAGCAGTATGCGCACCACCGATGATCTTGCTCACGGCATCAGCTACTTCAATGCCGAACTCCTCCGACTAAAGCAACTCATCGGCTATTGCAAGCAAAACCGCCATACGCTCATCATCCTTGACGAAATTCTCAAAGGCACCAACTCGCTCGATAAGCTCAACGGCTCGCGTCTGTTCCTGCAAAGCATATCCGATCT
Source organism: uncultured Prevotella sp. (assembly GCA_946183415.1). Taxonomy (GTDB): domain Bacteria; phylum Bacteroidota; class Bacteroidia; order Bacteroidales; family Bacteroidaceae; genus Prevotella. Next base: position 2,213 of record CAMHAM010000093.1, on the reverse strand, counting down.
CCCTGTAACTGGCATTGTCGCCACCCACGACCTCGAACTCTCCAAGATGCAGCAGAAATCTCCCGACCGTTTCCACAACTATTGCTTCGAGATACAACTTTCTGATGAGATTACCTACAATTATCGCATTACCGAAGGCGTGGCCCGCAATCAGAATGCCACGTATCTATTAAAGAACATACTAAAAGAAGAAATATGAGACAAACAAGACGATTCCTGCTCCTGTTGGTCCTGCTGGAGGCAGTGACATTCGCATCGGCACAGATACCAAATGATTCCATTGTGGCAGACTTCCGCTATTTCATCCATCAACTGGAAGCGACGCATCCAGACCCATATACGAACTATGGAGGTAAAGCGTTCTTTCATAGGGCTGCAAGTGAAACTTACTGGGGTCTCAAGGATGACAGCGTGACGACACGCGAGGAATTGTGCTGGAGAATCCGGGCATTCCTCGCACCATTGAGCGACGGACATACGCAAATTCACTTTCCTGAGACACAAGGCTCATTCTCACTCGTTCCCATCCGTTTCAAGGCTGTTGGTGACGGTTTGTTCATCCGTCGATTGCCGGATGAACATCAGCAACTGATAGGTAGCAGGCTTGTCGGCATCGAAAATGTCCAAACGAAAGACCTTTGTGAAGAAATGATGAAGATATACCCAGCAGAGAATGAAATTGGAAAGATGGCTAATATCTGTGGGCACGGACACCAGCCTGTCGTTCTCGGCAGAATAATTCCCTGTCTTCGACAAGACACCATCAGCTATCATCTGATGACTCCAGAAGGGAATTTTGTCAGATTGCCGTTGGCACTAATCCCTGTGAAGCAATGGAAGGAATGGAATAGAGAGGTAACCTCTCCTATGGACAACAGGTTTCCGACAGAAAACCTGACTTACACATTCGCCGACAAGCAGAAGAACACCATGTACTTCCGCTCGACCAGCATCATGGCCCGTGACAACATAGAATATATGTATCAGGCTGGGATGAACTACTACGATGACCTGAAATATTGCTATGACAAAGTATATCACCGACCCATGCCCTCCGACACACTCAAAGCCATCGCTAGCCTGCCGTCTTTCTCTGAAGAATTTGAGAAGATGCTACAACTGATGAAACGCAACAAGAGTGAGAACCTGATTATCGACCTCAGAGGCAACGGCGGAGGTTGGACTCCCATCACTTACCCAACACTCTATCAGTTGTGGGGCGACGGCTATCTGCAAAAGAACTTCCAGAACCATCTCTATCGTCTGCTGTCACCGCTCTATATGCAGAAACTCAATATGACACTCGAACAGTTCAACGCCCGTTATCACACGAACTATGAGTTTGGCGACTACACTTTCTTTGAAAGCGACGAGAAGACGCAGGCTGTCACAGACGAAACCCGCACACGTTTCGTTAGCAACAGCATGAGTTGCATTCAAGACAAACTCGCCAAGCAGAATGGTCAACCCGTCTATACACCCAAGCATATTTATGTGCTGGCCGATGCCGACACGTATAGCGCAGCCATTCATTATATGTTCTATCTTTGGAAGATGGGGGCGAAGATTGTCGGTGTTCCCAGCAGTCAGGCCCCTAATACTTTTATGGAAGTGACGCCGTTCACACTTCCACGGACAAATCTCGAAGGCTCCATCTCCAACTCCTTGCAGTTGTTCCTTCCTGCCGATGACCCTTGTGCCAAGCAGTTGACTCCAGACATCCTGCTGACGTATGATGACTATAAACGTTACAATTTCGACAACCAAGCTGAAGTTCTCTTCCTCCTTGATTACATCAAGGCACAAGCAAAATAAAAACAAAATGAATATGAAGAAAACCATCATCACCATCCTCCTTGCCCTCGTCTCCCTCGCCTCTTGCAGCAGCGACCCGCAATGGGCTGACGAGGAGGCGCACGAGAAGACGGAACAGTTGCGGAAGCAGTACACGCCAATTATCGCCGGGACGTGGCATGTCGAGTACATCAAGGTCAAGGGACGCTTCTTCGAGCGGCTGACGTTCAGCGCAGACGGGACTTTCACGGGAATGCGCAAATGGCAGACGCGTAAACTCGTCACCATCGACGATAAGGAACAATACACCGCCTGACCAAACAGATAGACGGCCGCACTCTCTCCGACGACTTCTACATCCCCAGCACCATCACCTTCCCCACACCTGTCTATAGGTAAGAAGTTGCTGTATAACGTAA
>CAMHAM010000092.1 GCA_946183415.1 uncultured Prevotella sp. | reverse complement strand
GTTCGTGGAGATGCCTTCCCTATCCCCAAAAATATATCTATATATTTATATATATAAATATATATAAATATATAGGATAAATTTTCAAGTTGGGAGGTATGTAATTTTTAACTGCAACACTGCAACTGCAACGTTTTCAGGGTGTCATTTTCGATTATTATTTTGAAGTTGCTTGAAATATTTGTACCTTTGCATTGTCAATGAAAAAAGACGAAATTTGCGACCTAACTAGGTAGCAAAAATTTCCTATGCTAAAAGCAATTGTTTCCTAGTAAAACCACAAAATGGCACCCTACAAGTGATACATCAAATTTGTTTACATAAAGCTACCATCCAATATCAGAACGCTCAGAAAAAAGTATTTTTCTGCAATAATTCTTGTGGATTCCAAATAATTTTCGTATCTTTGCAGGCAGTAAAAGACTTACTAAATAATATTCACTACAAGCAATCATCAACTCTATGACGAATCAGATAGATAGCAAAAAACAAAAAGCCCGCCTGGCGCTGATCCTGAAGACAGGACGACTGCGGCTGTGGTTCTACTATCCGGCCACTCGCCACTATCGCTACCTCTCGGAAGCAGGCGAGTTCGGACCGGAATTCAACCCCTCCGAATTTGGCCAGGCCTTCCACCCCACCGACCTTGAGATATTGCGCAGCCTCGTCTTCGATATCTGCGACGGCAAGCAGGACAGCGGCAAGGTGAAGCTGCGCAGCAGAGCCGAGAAAGAGTCGGAATGCAAGCACTATGAGGCATCCATCACCGTGATAAGCCGCGACGAGAACGGCCTGCCTACCGCGCTGATGGGCATCCAGCACGACGTGACCGACGAATACCGCCAACAGGAGAAGATCAAGAAACTGCTCATACGCTATCAGACCATCTTCAACTCATCGCTGCTCGACAACCTCTACTACGACAGCAAGGGCGTGCTTCGAGAGATCAACGGGCGAGCCTGCGAGAACTTCAACGTCAAGAGCCGCGAACAAGTGCTCGACGGCAGCTTCCTGCTGAAGAACAGCCCCTTCTTCAACCAGCTACAGTTCGACCAGATAGAGGACTCGTACACAGGCAGCATCATCGACTTCGACAAGCTGACGGAAGAGCGATACCGCAATGAAGAGATTGGACTGACGGGCAAGATGTACTACGAATCGGCCATCAACCCCATCCGCAACGAGGAGGGCAAGCTGGAGGGCGTCTATATGTCGGGGCGCGACATCACCGAGATGGTCAACTCGTTCCATCGCCTGCAGAAGAGCGTCGAGAAGCTGCAGAAGGGCACCGACAGCATCAGGCAGTATATCGCCAACATCGACTACGCCCTGAGCGTCAGCGGTGTGCAGCTGGTGAACTACTACCCCCACTCCTACACCTTCGAGCTCATCAACAGGGAGACCAACAGCAAGCTGCACATGTCGCAACTGCGCTGCATCCGACTGGCCACCATGCGCTTCAGACGGACGGTGAACAGCGTGCTCAACAGGATGGACCACCTGACGAGGCACGGCATCGAACAGGCCATCGAGATCGAGATACGCGACAAGAAAGGCCGACAGATATGGCTGCTGTTCAACATGGTGCCTATGTTCGACGCAGAAGGCCGCGTGGAGCGCTACTTCGGCACCTACCGCGACATCACCGACATGGTGGAGACTGAGAAGCAGCTGGCCATAGAGACGAAGAAGGCGCAGGAGACGGAGCTGCTGAAACAGACCTTCCTGACGAACATGAGCTACGAGATACGTACGCCGCTGAACAACATCGTAGGCTATGCAGGCCTCTTTACGGGCGACCACGACGTGAGCGACGAGCCCTTCTTCATGGAGCAGATCAAGCGCAGCACGGGCGAACTGCTGCTGCTGGTGAACGATATCCTCTACATCTCGCGCCTGGAGGCCAACATGGAGGAGTACACGAAGGAGCCCACCGACTTTGCCGGAGCCTTCGAAGCCCTCTGCCTCGCAGGCCTGTCGGCCATCAAGCCCGAGGTGCAGCCCATCATCGTGCAGCCCTACAACCGCCTGGAGGTCGACATCGACATGAAGCATGTGTCGGAGCTCATACAGCGTATGTGCAGCATGGCCTGCCTGCTGACCTCTCAAGGCTCGATCCACGTCAGCTATGAGTATCATCGCGGCGAGCTGACCTTCCGTCTCGAAGATACGGGAAGAGGATTCACAGAGGAAATGATGTCGCACATCTTCGACCACTTCACGCGCGATGAGAAAGGCGAACTGATAGGCTCGGGACTCGACCTGGCGATTGCACAGCTGCTGGCACATCAGATGGGCGGTACCATCGATATCCAGTCAGACTACGGAAAGGGCACGAGTGCATGGATGTCGATCCCCTGCACCGCCTTGGTGATCGATAAGAAAAGGAATCTTGAACATTAATTTGAGGTATGGAGACAAAGAATATGTTTGACGAGCAGCAGGCGATGCAGATGGCACTCGACATCAGCGGCAACCACGTGGTGTGCCTTGACCTGAAGGATAACCGCGTGTACGACCTGTTCGGAAAGGCTGTGTTTGGTGAAGAAATGGGCATCGAGGCGTATTACGCCGGCTTCCATCCCGACGATCTGGAACAGTTCTGCGCTATGGTTGAGCGCATGAGAAGCGGCAGCGAGACAGAAACAGAATGGCACTACCGCTGGAACGACAACCTTGGAGGCCAGGGCGCCCCTGTATGGCGCGACATCCACGGGCACGCCCTCACCGAGTTTGAGGACGGCAAGCCCGTGAGCATCATTACCACACTGATCGATGAGACAGAAACGAAAAGCAAGGAGCGCGAGATTGAGCGGCTGTCGAAGCGATACTGGACCGTCTTCGAGAATTCCATCATCGGGCAGTCGTTCTATACACCCGACGGCTGGCTGCTCGACTCCAACCGCATCATGCGCAAGATCTGTAACTTCGAGGAAGATATAGAAAAAGAGTTCTATTATAAGGTGAACCTCTTCGACATGATGCCGTTCAACGAGGTGCTCGACCGATTCCATCCCGAAGACTACTGGGCCTGCTCACTGAGCATCGTACCCGAGAAGAACATGTATGTGTATCTGGAAATCAGCGTTCACCCCATCTACGACGAGGACGGACAGCTGATGTATCTCTCAGTGACGGCCAACGACATCACGGAGGAGCGCAACATGTATCTCAACGTGATGGAGAACGACGCCAGGATGCAGAAGATGAGCGAGTCGATCAAGAACTACGAGGCCGAGCTGCGCTACATGCTGGAGGCCTCGAATATGCAGACGTGGCGCATCAGCCTCGACCGCAACGTCCTGGAGTTCTACAGCGGTCTGAACACCGTCGAACGCTCTTTCGACCTGAAGCAGATGCGGAAGATCTTCGTCGATCAGGAGGAAGACTTCGTGAAAGCCCTGTCGAACCCGGAAGAGGCCCTGCGCGAACCGCTGGTGTACGTAGGCCAGATGCATCCGTTGGTGACCCAGAAGAACACCGAGCCGCAATGGGTACAGATCAACTGCATCCCCGAGTTTGACAAGAACGGACAGCTGAAGGGCGCCTTCGGTGTGTGGCGAAACATCAACGACCTGATGCACAAGCAGGATCTGCTGCGCCAAGAGACCCAGCGCGCCAAGGAGTCGGGCGAGGCGAAGAGTCTCTTCCTAGCCAACATGACGCACGAGATACGTACCCCCATCAATGCCATCGTGGGCTTCTCGGAGGTGCTCTCGATGCTGACGACGTCGGAGGAGAAGAAGGAGTCGATACAGATCATCAAGAACAACTGCGACATGCTGCTGCGACTGGTGAACGATATCCTGACGGCATCGTCGCTGGAGACAGGGCAGATCAGTATAGAGCCCGTCGATGTCGACTTTGCCAAGTCGTTCAACGAGTGGTTCGAGTCGCTCCGCCCCAGAGTGCAGACACCGGGAGTGGAGTTCATCAAAGACAATCCCTACACCACCCTGCCGATCAAGGTCGACCCCGGGCGCGTGTCACAAGTCATCACCAACTTCGTCACCAACGCCGTGAAATATACCCATCAGGGACATATCAAGCTGGGCTACCGCCTGGAGGCGAGAGACAGCGACGGCGAGCAGCGCAACGGGCTCTACATCTACTGCGAGGACACGGGCGAAGGCGTCCCCCAGGAGATTCAGCCGAAGCTCTTCGAACGCTTCTACAAAGTGAACGACTATATCCAGGGAACCGGTCTGGGACTGTCGATTTGCAAGGCTTTCGCCAATGCCAGTCACGGCGACATCGGCATGACGTCTGAGGGCAAGGACAAGGGCTCGACCTTCTGGATGTGGATCCCGTTATAACATTTCATCAGAGAATGATTCAGATCACCGGGACGGTTCTTGCGTCCCTTCAGTAGCAAGCGGCAGAGCCGAGCGCCACTGATCATTTTTCAGCAAAAGCTTTGGTGAAGTGAAAAGGAATCGTTATCTTTGCAGACGATAACCAATGTCGAATAATATGCCAAGACAAAGCAGAGAGAAAAGCGGGACGGGTATCTATCAAATGATCATTAGAACCGTCCCCCTGATCGCCAATGATCATTAGAACCGTCCCCCTGATCGTTCGTAAAGGCGATGATGGCAATCCAGAGTCTGATAGCTATGGGGACAGGTATCTGAGTCACGGTAGCCGTCAAACCCAAGCAGTATCTGTCCCCACGGCTAAGAAAAATGCTTTTTTTTATGTCCTTATGAATTATTCAGGTAAAAAAAAGTCAGATTGTTTGGTGGCTTGGATTATTCTTCGTAATTTTGCAGCTAAATTATAATTGGTTTCTTTTTATAAAGAGGATATAGAAAAAACAAACTAAGTACAAGTCAATGAAGAAGATACTGATGACAATCGCCCTGCTCTGCACACTCGCACAGGGGGCATGGGC
>CAMHAM010000091.1 GCA_946183415.1 uncultured Prevotella sp. | reverse complement strand
CCTGCAGCCAAGATAGCGGACATGGCTACAGGATGGCTTGCTGGTCAGGCAGCCCGTGACTTCACACCAACGGACAAGGCATCTCTTGATGTGTTCAATATCGAGGAATCGGAGGAGTTCAAGACCACCAAATACTTCTGCAAGACAAATTTTGATATGGAAAAGATCAAAAAGGAAGAGAAATACTACCAAGATTTGCCGAAAATGTATAACTTTGCAAGCGATAAGGAAAAAGAAATTATGCTTAACCGCAATTTCAAGCGTATAAATGATGAAGTGGACGCTATGATTTCCGAGCTTCTTGGTATAACCCCTCAAACGCCGTAAGGTATGAATGAATTAGTAGAGAAGTTGGATGTGAAGGTTCTGGGTGAGAGACTCCAGAAGGTAAGACAGCACCTGAAGATGACACAGGCAGATGTTGCCAAAGAGATAGGTTGCGCACCTCTTACTATTTCGCGTATGGAGAGGGGTGAGATTACGACTTCTACGGTTGCCGCTCTTGTCTTTTACTCCATCAGCGTTGATATGAACAGATTGCTAAGTAAGAACTTTGATCCAGACGATGATGAAAACTACGAAAAGAATCCTGCTCTGCAAAGCCATGTCAAAGCTCGCCTGCAATTGTTGGAGCAAAACTCCAAGGACTATATAGCCAATATGCAGCAGGATTTCAAAGACAACGTAAAAGTAATTATTGAGAAGCATACGGAAAACATGTTTCAGGATTTGAATAAACGCATGATGGAAGCCACCAAGCAACAGTCAGAAGATTTATTAAAGTCACTGGAGAAAACCATCGAACTTCTCTAAGATATAAATCGGCTGTCGGATTTGTCTGACAGCCTTTTTTGAATACTTTTTAGGATAACGAAATGACAAAAGATCTTAGTGGGAGCTGGCTGAAGATTATCGCCATGCTCTCAATGACTATAGACCATGTGGCCTATTACTATGGTTGTTCCAATCCGTATCTCTATGAACTGATGCGGACAGTCGGACGTGTTGCTTTCCCGACATTCGCCTTCCTGCTGGCAGAGGGCTTTGTCTATTCAAGGAACAGACAGAAGTATATGCTGAGCCTCTTTGCTTTTGCCCTGATATCGGAGATTCCCTGGCTGCTGCTGAACCATGATGGCAGTCATAATGTCCTGTTTACGCTGTTGGCCGGACTTCTGGGTCTTTATGCCATTGAGAATCTGAAACAACATTGGGCAATAGCAGTATCTGTTGCACTTCTTGGACTTGTCACCTTGCTCGTTGACACGGACTACTCTTGGAAAGGGTTTGGGCTGGTGCTCATCTTCTATATGTTCCGTGGCAGGCCTGACATACAGACGCTTTTCGGCATACCACTGATGTATGAATATGGCATCATCGGTATCATGATGGCCTTTACCGTCATCTGGTTCTACAACGGTGAACGAGGATTTATAAGGGGGAAGGCCATGAAATATGCTTTCTATGCCTTCTACCCCTTACACCTGATGCTGATATACTGGCTCAGATAGCCGTTATAAGGTTTTGGCAATCTGGCGCACCTTCAGGACATACGACTTATCCTCTGCATAGCCGATTCGGTTGAGGAACAGGAGATAGTCACCACCCTTGTACTTATACTGCACATAGTCACGGTAGGCTTTCACGCTGTCCTCCCATCGGTCGAACTTATAGTAGCTGCCATCACTTGGACGGCGCAGGCCAAAAAGGTTCTTGCACTCCCAGCAAACCCGCGACGTGTAGTAGCCCGTTTCCAAGAGGGACTGGGCAATGACTATCTTGGGATATTTGACATGGTATTGTTCCAGCACTCTGGCAAGATTCTCGATATTCAGTTCCCTGTCAGGCTTTCCACCGAACTTCAAGGTCGCTATCCTTTCCTGAAGGTCATCGATATAGTCATTCAGATAGTTGACAAAGGGCTGCGGGTCGATGCTTTTCCCGTCTTTCCTCAGCCGCAAATGGAGGTGTGGCCCCGTCGATTTTCCTGTATTTCCAGAGATCGCCACGATGTCGCCTGCTTCTACAACATCATGCTCTTTAACGACGATGACGCTCAGATGTCCATACAGGCACTCGATACTTCCATGTTGGAGAATGACATAGTTCCCGTAGCCTCTATTGCCACGATGAACCTCCTTGACGATACCTGGCATCATGGCATAGACATTGCCATAGTTGCATTTCAAGTCTATACCGTCATGGAATCGCTCACATCTATAGACAGGATCCTTTCGGTAGCCGTATCTGGAGTTGACGGTCATGTAATCCAAGGGGAGGCAGACCGTCACCCGTTGTTCGAGAAGCTGCAAAAGGGGGTTGTTTCTCACGTGTCCAAATACCGGCACTCTCTTTTCTATTGAGATGGGAAGGCCTTTGGATGATGGAAACAGGTTTTCTTCCCTTTTAGCCATCATCAGACTGTCTGCTTCTGCCCTTATAGTGTCTGAATGCAGGACTAAAGGGATGTTTACACTGTCACCATAGGCAGTTTCATCGGCCAATCTCGTTGATTGACCAGAATCGGGCATAATGGTGAAAAACTGGGCATAACTCTTGATATATGCCAATTCTAGTAATAAAAACATAAAAAATACTCTACCCATATTGCTTTTCTGATAAAATGTCCGTAACTTTGCAGCAAAGTTAATCAATATTTAACAAATATGATAAGTAAATATTCTTTTTTAGAGGAAGAAATTCCTTATGAGAAGTTGGAGAAGCTTGGCATCAGCAGGGATGCATTCCTATCGATGCCCAAGAATTTGGTTGATCCAATCATCAATGGAAGGGTGTCACCCATCATCGAAGCCCGCATCAAGGCCAAGAACGGTAAGACGATTGCCATTCCCATGAAGATTCAGCTCAGTCGTGATGATGACGGTAGTGTCAAACTGCTTACCTACCAGCGTACAAAGGAAATTCAGAACGACTATTGTCTGACTCCCCGTGAGTTGAATCGTGTGAAGAACGGTGAGGTTATCCGTAAGGAACTGGAAGAGAACGGCATCCGAAAGATGAAGTTCATCCAGCTCGACAAAGAGACCAATGCTCTTATCCCTCGCAGTGTCGCCCATGTCCGTATTGCTGAAAAGCTTAAAGACATGGAAAAGATCAACCACATTGAGCTAGGTGCGAACCAGAAACAGCAGGCACAGGAAGGCAAGCCTATTGAACTGAATGTCGGTGACCAGAAGGTCGTTGTCGGTGTTGACCTCCGTGAGCAGCAGGGCTTTAAGGTGGTCAATGGCGATATGGATGAATGGAACCGTCAGATGAAGATCAAGTACGACCTTGAACATGACGACTACATGGGCTATGTCCAGACGGACGAGAACCGCTGGGAATACCAGAAGTGTGTCAATGAGCAGAGTAAGAAGGATAACGTAAAGAATACCGTTAAGAAAGAAGAGAAGAACAGCTCCGGACTGAAGCTGTAATCAACCCACTGTATTATATATAATAAGGTAAAAGAGATTATATAAGATATCAGTTGCACCATTTGATGGGTCGCTTTAATATTATAACCACCGTAACCCGAATCCGAGTACCATAAGGTGGGGACTTTAAATTGTATTCCCTGATTGCCTAAAGATAGGCGATGGCGCATTTTCACTTGAAGATATGCCTGAATACAATGTTGCCATTCTATTTATATTCCCCCTTGCCAGGCCTTGAAATAAGGTCTGGTAAGGTTCCAACAACCACGTTGCAAAACGATTGGTGTAGGGTGGCAACACCTTGCTTCCAAGCATAATCGATGGGAAAATACGCCTGATGAGCAGGTGAGTAACAACCCAGTTTTTGAGTGAAGTTTACCTTTCATAAACTTTTAATAAAAACGATTATGGCAAAGAAAAAGGATCAAGAGGTTAAGCAGCAACCCGTCGAGGCCGTGGCAGAAACCCAGCCAAAGAAAAAGTCTGCAAGTAAGAATAAGGCCGCATCCGCATCAGAGGAGGAGCCGAAAGAGTCATCCACCAAGACTGAGAAGAAGGCCGACGGCAAGCAGCAGTCTGCCGCTGAAGCTCCCAAGAAGGAAGAGCTGCAGGGGCAGAAGCAGCACCGTGAGCCGCAGATGGTGACTGTCAATGGTGGCAAGGTCACTCATGCCCATGCCTACCAGTCGAACAAGAATCCGGAGGACTGGTTCTTTACCGCCAAGATTGACGGCAAGGAACTGCATCCACAGAAGATGACTCCAGAGGATGTTGCCGCCTACAGCAAGAAGGAGCGCACAGTGGAACAGCTGATGCAGACCTACTACCCCACCAAGCTGATGAAGCAGATTCCTGTTGAGGAATACAAGGCTTCCAACACGCTTTCCGATGGCCGTGCTATCGACAAGATGAACGTCTATAAGGAAGCCAACGAGCAGAGTCAGCACTTCGGAAAGTGGATGCTCTACGCCCAGGTGGGTGAGCAGAAGATGTCCACTCCTCTTCCCAATCATGACCTGAATGCTTATTTCGACCGTGTGACCACTCCTTCCCAGCTTGTGGAGAAGAATTTTGGTCAGCGTCTTCACCTCGCTTCACACTACGAACAGTTCAAACTGCCTGAAGGAGCAGAGATCAAGGATATCCGTGTTTCTAAGGACGCGGACAACAAGTGGCGTATCTCTGCTGACATGGGCGAACGCGGCATTACTGCCAAGAAGGAACTGAGCTTCGATGACGGCTATGCGCTGTTCCATACCAAGACGGCTACCCGTCAGCAGCTGGCAGCCAAGTACCTCACTCCCGAAATCAACGAGAAGATGGGGGTGAAACAGGAAACCAGTCTGGGACTGAAGCTATAAAGAGAATCATCAACAGGTTTAATCATTAAAGCAAGAACACAATGGAACAGAATAAAAGTTATGATGAACTGGTGCAGATGAAGCAGGATGGTAAGATTGGCTGGCTCGACTTCGTACAGAAGGGCGATGATGCCGAGGAGTACAAGCAGTGGTGCCAGGATCATGGTGAGGAACCAACTGAGGACAATGCCGAACTGTTCGTGGAAATGACAGATGCAAAGGCTATGGAGTTACAGGCAACAGCTTAATTAGGTATGCAGAACGGAAAGAATTATCATAAGCATAGCGACAGCAAGCCGCAGACGCAGCTTGC
>CAMHAM010000090.1 GCA_946183415.1 uncultured Prevotella sp. | reverse complement strand
CGGCTTTCCACGTTCGCTGAATGCACTTGGCGTGCTGAGCAAGGTGTTGGAGAACGGACGGAGCAGCGAGAGCCATCCGAGCTTGCTCGAAGATGGCCGAGTCGTGACGGACGAAGGCAAAGCCAACAAGCAGCCGGAATGGCAAGAAGGCAAGCCTTGGAAGCGTCCTGCAGAGTGGGATGATGCTAAGAAGGCTTACGAACTGGGCGTGAAGAACCAGACACAACTCTCAGGAAAGCCCTTTAACTATGAGTTCTGTCCGCAGGACGACTACTATTTGAAGTCACACCTCTTTGGTGACATCTTCGCTGGCGACCAGCTCTCTGCTGCAGATCGCGAGATAGTAACCGTAGCAGCCCTGAGCGGTCTCGATGGTGTTGCTCCACAACTGGCTGCCCACAAGCAGGGCGCCGTGAATATGGGCAACTCAAAGCAACAGGTCGATGAGCTCTGCACTTGGCTCTGCAACGAAGGTTACACCCTGAACACCAAGTGGCCCAAGGGCGAGCCTAATCCTTACGGAAAGTATTTCATTGGTCAGAGCTATCTGGCAGATGTCGGTGGTGGTGTGATGAACGTCACCTTCGAGCCTTGCTGCCGCAATAACTGGCATATTCACCACAAGCAGGTACAAGTGCTCATCTGCGTTGCTGGGCGCGGCTGGTATCAGGAATGGGGCAAGGCTCCCGTTGAGATGACTCCCGGCACTGTCATCGCCGTACCCGCAGAAGTCAAACATTGGCACGGAGCACAGAAAGATTCATGGTTCCAGCATCTCACGTATCATAAGGATGTGCAGGAAGGGGCCAGCAACGAGTGGTGCGAACCAGTAGATGATGACACCTACAATGCACTAAAGTAATAATTCTACAACAATGAAACAAGAATCAGTATTCAATTATCCAATGCGACCTTGGTTCAAAAGGGGACATCCTGAAATTGGTGGGGTTTGCCACCAACAAGGGATACGTAACGAATGTTGTGAATGCCGCTGGCGTGTCACCTTCACAGGTGGAAAATAGCAAAAGGCCAGTTCCTGAAATAATGGGACTGGTCTCTTTTTTATATTTCGATGCAGTTGATTAGGTCATTCTCCAGCGACTATTATCATTTTGTAGATAATTGACGATGGCCGAGTTACTGTAGCTGTTTTCGGAGGCGGATTTCATACATGGCACTTGCAACTTATGTTCCAACTTGTAAAGCGTGATGGTCAATAGCTGTTTACATCAGCCAGGGCATCAATATACTAATACCTGATTATACAACCTCTTTCCCAAAAGGTGACAGGGCCAGCTTTGCCAGTCGGAAGTGCATCTTTCCGAATGGGATGCCGATGATGGTGATACAGAAAATTAGGCCGTAAAAGATGTGGGTAAGCCATATCCAGATGCCGCCAACGAAGAACCACAGGACATTCATGAAGATGCTCAGACAGCCTGGTTGAGATGGCTTCCATTTCACTTTCGTTCCGAACGGCCAGATGGCCAGCATACCCAGTTTTAGGCTCTGCAAGCCGAAGGGGATGCCGATGATGGTGATCATCAGTATCAGTCCTGCAATGAAATACTCCAAGGCTATATGCAAGCCTCCGAATATGACCCAGATGATGTTTCCTAACGTCTTCATGGATCTGATTTAGATGACAACAGCCGTTCCGCTGGTGGCTACCATGAGCATTGAGCCGTTGGCTCCGACGGTCTCATAGTCGATGTCGATGCCTACGATGGCGTTGGCTCCAAGAGCCTGAGCACGCTGTATCATCTCCTGCATGGAGGTGTCCTTGGCTTCGGAAAGCACCTTCTCGTAAGCGCCAGCACGGCCTCCTACGATGTCGCGGATGCCTGCAAAAAGGTCTTTGAACATGTTGGCACCAATAATGGTTTCACCTGTCACAATACCCTTATATTCGCGGATGGTGTGACCTTCAATCTGTGGGGTTGTTGATAGTATCATAATCGTTATCTTTTAAAAGTTTCTATCTGTTAGACGTTTGAACGTAGTGAAAAGTTGCAAGCCCTCACAAAATATATAATGCTATCGCTGCACAGGCCTCGGCATCGGCCAAAGCATGGTGATGGTTTTCGAGGTTGTAGCCACATGCAGCAGCTACGGTGTGGAGCTGATGATTAGGCAGCGAACGGCCAAATTGCCGGCGGGATGCTATCAGAGTATCGTAAAAGCGGTAGTCTGGATAGTCCATCTGATAGACTCTGAACACAGCTTTCAGACAACTTTCGTCGAAGCGGGCATTATGAGCCACGAATGGGATAGTGGCAATTTGGTATCTTACATCATCAAGATCTTGATCAGAAAAGAATATCTCAACAATTCGTTCCTCCAACTGTTGCCATACTTTGGAAAACACCGGCGCATCCTCTGTATCACTTTCCGAGATGCCATGTACCCGCTGACACCAATAGTTATAATAGTTAGGCTCAGGCTGGATCAGACTGTAGAACGAGTTAGCTATCTGCCCGTCACGCACCATGACCACTCCGACGGAGCAGACACTTGACGGTTGCTGATTGGCCGTCTCGAAGTCGATGGCAATGAAGTCGCGAATCATTTCTTCGTATATTTGACCTTTACAATCTCGTAAGAGTTTTGTGTCAGTTCCTTCAGCAGATCATCAGGGGCTGTCGTTGGATTAATGCCTATCCAGTGTTTGGGTGATTCGTTGTACGGGTTCCCGATACACTCATACTGTGCCTTAAGATCTTCAATGCGTTCTGGCTGGCATTTCAGCGAGATAACGGAGAAATCATTGCAATCGAAGAAAGAGAACATGTGGCCCATAACATAGAACACCAGTACTCCCTCTCCGTTCTTGAACTTCTGGAAAGGAAGTTTCTCCTCAATGTCTTCGCCCAATGACAGGCAATACTCGCGATAGTCTTCTATGTTCATTTCGGCTTAGCACTCCATGATGCATTTTCCAGGCATACTAGTTAACGAACTCATTATCCTTCAACCATTCGTCAAGGGACTGCTCTGCCTTGTCCATCTCTCTGTCGTAGATGGCTGGTCCCTGAACAACATTCGCCTTGGGGAACAACTTACGGACAGTCGGGACAGTCCTGCAGAAGCGATTGCCGCCATGAGTGGTGAAAAGGACGATGGTCTTGCCGCTGAAATCATATCCTTCGAGGAAGGAATAGATGGCCATCGGCATGTCGTACCACCACAGGGGATAGCCAACGAAGATGACATCATAGTCGGAGAAGTTGTCCACCCTCGATTTCAGTTCTGGTTTCATGTGGCTGGTATTCTCCACTTTGGTTTCGTCAAGCAGGGCTTTGGGTTGCGTTGGATAGCTCCGCACGGTTTCTATCCTGAACAAATCGGCATTGAGTTTCTTGCTCAGAATATCGGCTACATACTCCGTGTTACCATAGAGATGGCCGTCCTTCACGACATTGCTGGCTCCAGACGTTGCATCCAGATCAGGATAATCGGGACTCGGCCAGGAGAAATAAGTCACGAGGAAACGGGAATCCTTGCCGATG
Source organism: uncultured Prevotella sp. (assembly GCA_946183415.1). Taxonomy (GTDB): domain Bacteria; phylum Bacteroidota; class Bacteroidia; order Bacteroidales; family Bacteroidaceae; genus Prevotella. The sequence goes on along the minus strand of CAMHAM010000090.1, from coordinate 1,982 downwards.
GCCTTGATGCCTGCCGCCTGCTCTTCCTGACTTTGCTCGTACTTGTCAAAACGGTGGCGATACATATATGTACCTACGACTGCTGTAATAATGACAGCCAACAACACACCAAAGACTATTTTCTTTTTCATTTTCAGCAATTTGCGAGTGACAACGGTGACATTATAAATCCAGATTTACCAACTCATACTTCTTGGAACCAAGGCCAATCTGGGCTGCATGGTCGATAGTGTGTGTGCCATGCTGCTTATCGATGCGCTTCAGCAAATCGGTAGGGTCGTTCTTGGCCGTCACCTTCTGTTGGTTGATGATGTCGATGCAGGCCTGGTCGAGCGCTACGGGGTCGGTAGAGGCGAGGATGCCATAATCCTCCAGCTTCACAGGTTCGGGATGATCCACGCAGTCGCAGTCTATTGACATGTTGTTCATGACACTGATGTAGATGATGCCCTGCTTCTTGTTGAAGTAGTTCACAACGGCTTGGGCAGCAGCTGCCATACTTTCGAGGAATCCGTCCTGATTGCCGATGAACTCTGGTGTCCACAGCTTGCCCATATCCAGTTTCTCCATCTTGCCGGCAGAGTGGATGTAAGCCTTGCCGTTCTGACTGGCACAGCCGATGGAGAGGTTCTTCAACGCACCACCGTAGCCACCCATAGGATGACCCTTGAAGTGGTTGAGGGCAATCATGAAGTCGTAGTTGGCCATGTGTCCGCCTACGATGTCGTACTTGATGTGCGTCTGATCCTTTACGGGGATGCGAATCTCATCGTATTCGTCCATGATATCGACAGGAAAATACTTTGTGAAGCCGTGACGCTCAATCACTTTCCAGTGGTTCTCTGACGTGTTGCGCTCGTCCTTCTTGTCGGCAGGTCCGTTGCCGTAAGCGGTATTACACTCCACGATGGTGCCGTCTACCTCCCATATTAGGTTTTTCACCAGTTCAGGTTTCAGGTAGTTGGGATTGCTGCCTTCGCCTGTTGACATCTTCACTGCCACACGCCCCTTGGCTTCAACGCCAAGTGCCTTATAGATTTTTACCAACGATTCCGGTGAAATCTCCCTTGTGAGATACACCTTTGATGACTGCTGAGCCATCACCGCAGCTGACACCATCAACATGGCTGCTGCCAAAATAAAGTTTGCTTTTCTCATAAATATACTTGAATATGACTACAAAAGTAGTAATAAATACCGAAATTTCACTATTTTTGCAGAATGTTTTAGAATAATTAGTAAATGGAAGTTTACTGAATCTTACATACTCATCCCACTTGATAGCAGTAAGAGCCATGTATTTTCCTGGCTTAATTCCGTTCATCAGATAGAATCCAACGCTGTCGGTTACTACACTGTCAATTGCATTAAAGCGCCCATCCATGAGCATGACAGTACAATTACTGATAGGCTTGTCATTGAAATCGGTGACTCTGCCTGAAATTTTAATTGTTTGCTGTGCAAAAGCTGAAAGACTGGCCACAGTCAATAAAAAGGAGAATAACAGTTTCATATCTTTTTTTTTCGTATATTTCGCCTTGACTACCTTGTATGAGTTTCGAGTCAGTTCCTTCAGCAGATCATCAGGGGCTGTCGTTGGATTAATGCCTATCCAGTGTTTGGGTGATTCGTTGTACGACAGGCAATACTCGCGATAGTCTTCTATGTTCATTTCGGCTTAGCATTTCGATAATCGGCAATGGGGGCTATCTGTAGCGGATGACGGTCTGGAATCTCGTAAGTCAGCCCCTGCTGATGCAGCTCGTCGAGGAACGTATCAAGATATACATCGGTTGCAAAACGCTGCATGAAACTGATGCTGAAAACACCTGCGGCAGCACTTACTTCCACTACAATCATATAGGCAGAGTCGGTCTCTGTGCGCATCTCCCTGATATATTGTTCGGCAGCACCAAGACCAGCCTTCCCTACATAGCTGAACATGCACGAACCGTACTGCTGGCTCAGTTGGTTTGTTGGAG
>CAMHAM010000089.1 GCA_946183415.1 uncultured Prevotella sp. | reverse complement strand
GCAATCTTGTTGGGCATCAGTCCGCTGAAGATGGCATTACGGGCATATTGGGTGGCTGTTGGTAGGATGCTGTAATACAAATCCTCTTCCAGTTCATACTGTTCGCTGAGCTCAGGAGCCAGTATGCGCCATTGGTCATAGCGGAAGTTGTCGAGCACTACGAGGAATACTTTCTTTCCCTCATTGAGCAGAGGGAACACCTTACTCTTAAAGATCTCTGGAGATAGAATCGGACGGACAGACTCTTTAGTGTCCTTAGGATTCTTGGGGCTGCTCAGGTCTTCTACCCAGTCGAGATAGTGTTTCTTGATGAACTTTGCGAAACCGATGTTGGCCTCCTCCTTCTGCATGTGGAGCATCTCTGTCATACTGCTGTCAGTAGCACTCAGTTCCAATTCCCAATGCACCAGACGTTTGTACACGCTGATCCAGTCAGTCCAGGTCTTGCAGTCCATAATCTGCATGGCTATCTGCTGGAAGTTACGCTGATACTGGCTTTGTGTGACTTCTGTCTCGATGGCTTTGCGGTGGATGTTCTTTTTCAGGGTCAGTAGGATCTGGTTTGGATTGACGGGTTTTATCAGGTAATCGGCAATCTTCTGTCCGATAGCCTGCTCCATGATGTTCTCCTCCTCACTTTTGGTAACCATCACAGCTGGTAGTGAGGGCTGCAGCTCTTTCAGTTTCTGCAGTGTCTCCAATCCACTCAGTCCTGGCATCTGCTCGTCGAGGAACACGAGGTCGAAATTGCGCTCCTTGCACAGATCGATAGCGTCAGTACCATTGCTGACGGTCATCACCTCATAGCCTTTCTTCTCGAGAAACAGGATATGTGCCCTTAGCTGCTCGATCTCATCATCTACCCAAAGTAATAGTCCGTTGCTCATATAATTACCAAAAGTCGTCTCCAAAATCAAAATCCTTCACTTCCACTTTCTTTTGTCCGGCATTCGGCAGGATGAAGTCGTCATCGCCTTCCTCCTCTTCCTCGCCAGTTCCCTGCTCTTCATTAGGACTGCCTATTTCTTCGATGTCGGGTTGCTCAATATCTTCAGGGATAATCAGTAGCTTTTCTGTGCTCACCTTCATCGGAACGAAGATCTTTTCGTAGAACTGCTGGTAGTCGTCATAGCTGAAGTGCGTACCGATAAGTCCCAGGTTGCTCTCACTGATGATGAGGCTTTGGCAGGGTTTCAGGCGCTCAGTGAGACTTTCGTTCTGATAGAGCTGACGGGCATATTGCAGTGCTTCGTCGTAGCTAAGGAATCCACTGGTGATCATTCGATGGAGTCCGTGATCCTCATTGATCTGTATCTCGAAGTTACGCACCAGGAAGTTGGTGAAGTTGTATTTTGCCATTTCAAACAACAGCTGGTTCTCATTCACGGAGTCGGGTTCGTAGACGAGCATGAACAAGAACTGCTGGTTGCGCTCTGCACTAAGTGTGTCGCTGACAGTCGAATCTTTGGTGAGCGTGATGTCGCGCTTGGTCCATATATCGCCGATGTCGAACTTTCCGCCGTGAAGTCGGCGACCTTCCTGCACACCACGGATAATCATGCCTGCTAGAGGACTGACCTCACTGTCAGGGTATTTCTCGACCACTTCTTGCAGACGTTCCATACAGCCGTCGCCATCACCTGTGTTCAGAAGGCTCAGACCATCGATGAAGATGAACTTCGCACGATTGGCACCCAGTGGGAAACGGTTTTCCGACAGTTTGGCATTAGCTCTGACGATATCAGCGCGGTCTGTCTTGAAGGCCTCATAGGTAGCTGCGTAGAGCGAATCCTCCAGATGTTCGCCAAACTTGGCATTCTCGATATAGTAGGGATCAGCCAGCAGGGTGGTCCATTCACTCTCAGGGTGATTAGTCTTCAGCTGACTCAGGCAGAAGTCGGCCATATCCATCCTGCCTTGTCGCGCATAGAGCAGATAGAGGTGATACCAGGCTACGTCGAGCTGCTCATAGTCAGGGTATTTGTCTGTCAGTCTGCGCAGGTATTTTTCGCCTAACCGCAGATTGTTCATCTTGTCCTTCAAGATGATACCAGCTTGGAACAGTGCCTCCTTGATAATCTGGTGGCAGGCCTCCTTCTGTTCATCGGTAAAGGGTATCTGAGCCAGATAATACTCACGCTCATGAGGATCGCCTGCAACCTCGAATGCTACGGAGTCGCTGGGCTCAGCGTTTTCCTCACTTTCAAGTTCGTCTGAATCTTCAGGGTTTTCTACATTTTCTTGATCTTCTGACCTTTCCTGACTGATCACCGTCTGATTGCTGCGCTGCCAGTTGTCTGCGTTCTCACGCTTACCCCATTGCCTTTGGAAAGCCATTTTTCCTTGACTGACGGCTGTAGGGTTATAGAAATACCATTGACCATTGCCTGCTGTAGGCATAGAGGGTGCTGTAGGCGTAGATGGTCTCATGTCTGTATTTCCAGTGTCCTGATTCCTTTGCAGTGCTTCAGCCTCAGCGTCGAGCATGGCGTCGCGCTCTTCCTTCTCTTTTTTCTTCAGGGCATCAATCACCCTGTCGATGGCTGCGTTTCGCTCTGTCTCGGGCATAATGGCCAGTGCCAACAGCGAGTCTTGCAGTTCTATGGCATTGGTATGGGGCACGAGCTCGTCGAGCACTTTCGAGCGTAGTGCCAGTTCTTCATAGCCAGGGCGCTCCTTGTCGAGTAGTCCGATGGCCTCTCCATAACAGCGCTGGGCATCAGCAAAGCGTTCCTTCTGCCAATAGATGTTTCCCAATGTCAGCAGGAGTACGCCCTTTTCGATACCGTTTCGCGTTGATAGCTGGTTTCCCTTTTCATAGGCAGCTATGGCCTCAGTCGTATCGCGCTGCTGCAGGTAGGTGTTGCCGATGGCATAATACACCTGGTCGAGATATTCCTGGTTATTGTCTGATTTTGCCATCCGTTTCAGCTTGCTGATGATCTGGCGATTGTTTGTACTGGCCATCACTTCTGTCTGTGCGATGCGGGCGTTGAACTCCATTTCGTAGGGTGGGTGACAGCCTATAACTTTGCCAAAGGCCTTGTAGGCTTCATCGCGATGCCCCAGCTGACGCTGTATCTGTCCCATCAGATACCACTCCCTGGCGCGCTGCACCTTGCGGCGTTCGTGCTTGATGACCTTCTTTAAATAAGGTATAGCCTTCTCGTATTCCTTGGTGCGGATGTAGTAGTTGGCATAGGTGTAATCCCAGTCTTTCACGGCTCTATAATGCATCGAGTCGCGGCTCATGTTGCGGATTACGTCCTCTGCATCATATTTCCAGTCCAGTTCTGTGTAGCACTTTGCCAACCAGGCTCTTGCCAGTCCGTTCATCAGGGGCTGGGTCTGATAGAGACGGCTCATATAACTAAAGGTGGCCGCAGCTTCGTCGAACTCTCCTTTCTGGAACTGTGACTTTCCCAGCAACAGCCAGGCTTTCCAGATAAACGGGTTGTACTCCTTGCGCCCCAGCCATTCACGATCTTTGGCAGTCTTTCGCTTCGTGCTTTTCCATTCTGGCTTGGCCTTGATACTGTGCAGTCTGATGGCTTTCTGGCTCTTCTCGATAGCACGGTCATACTGGCCTTTACCGATATCGCGACTCTGCTTGTTGCCCACCATGTAGAGGGGGAGCATCTCTGTATAGTTGTCCTTATTACCTTTCTCCTTCTCCAGATTTCCTTCGACAAAGGCCTGCGAACCGTTGAAATATACGTTATAGCGTGTATTGAATGAGTGCCACCATCTCGATCTCGCTGTATTCTTTTGAGTCGAACAGCCTGTCAGTATCAGGAGTGTCGCGATGATAATGGTGAGCTTCTTTGCTTTCTTGCATTGCTCCATGAGTTCGTGAATCTTGCAGTTGCCTTCGTCTGCTTCCGTACAGGTGGAACAGTCGTGGCCCTGCTTGATGGTGTCGTCTTCCTTGTCAAACAGATTGGCTACTGCGGCTACGATGCCCAGCACCACAATCATTCCTATGCAGACAAAAAAGAAACTCATCCTTCACTCCTCGTTCCTCACTCCTCGCTCCTCACTTCAATCCCAAATCCTGCCCGCTGCAGATCGTCCCAGTAGCGGGGATATGATTTTGTCACAACCTGTGGATGATTGATGATGAGGCCCTCTTGCTTGCAGGCATAAGGCGCAAAGGCCAGTGCCATACGGTGGTCTTCGTAGGTGTCGATACCCTGGCTGAAGTCGGGCTCGCAGCGCTCCCCATCCCAATAGAGTTCACAACCGTCCACATCGTGCAGCACGAAACCCAATTTCCTCATCTCAATCTTCAGTGCCTCTATGCGATCCGTCTCCTTGATCTTCAGTGTGGAGAGTCCAGTGAATCTGAAGGGGATGTTCTTGGCAGCGCAGGTCACTACGAATGTCTGTGCTAAGTCGGGCGAGTTCACAAAGTCATACTCCAGCCGTGGCACGCACCGTCCGTTCTTCCTGATGGTAATCGTCTGTGGTACGCCCTGCTGCTTGGTCTCAAAGGTGGTCTTCACACCCAGCAGACTGAAGATATAGCGTGCCACCGAGTCGCCCTGCTTTGAGCCGTCCATCAGTCCTGTCAGCCTGATTTCCGAATCAGGGTTATCGTTCAAGGCCATCATTTCATACCAGTAGCTGGCTCCGCTCCAGTCGTTCTCGATGAAGTAGTCGCGATTAGTATAGGGCTTCGCCTTCACCTCGATGGTGTCGGCAGAAGTCCACTCAGCGTCTGCCCCAAATTCGTGCATGGTCCATAGAGTCAGGTCGATATAGGGTCGTGAGATGACGTCGCCCATCAGGTGCAGCGTCATACCCTCTTTCAGCATTGGACCTATCATCAGCAGAGCCGAGATGTACTGTGAACTCACGTTGCCGGGAATCTCCAGCAGTCCGCCCTTGAGCGACTTGCCCGTGATGCGGAGTGGGGGATAGCCTGCCTCGCCAGCATAGCTGATGTCGGCACCCAGTCTGCGCAGGGCGTCGACCAGTATACCGATGGGGCGATGCTTCATGCGCTCCGTCCCTGTAATCGTGTGCGTACCTCTCATTACACTCAGATAGGCTGTCATAAAGCGCATCGCTGTTCCGGCTGCCTTGATGTTGATTTCCTTTGGCATGTAGCGCAGGGCATCGATGATGACCTCCGTATCATCACAGTCGCTCAGGTTCTGAGGCATATTCCTGCCACCGCTGAGGGCATAGATGATGAGAGCTCGGTTAGAGATGCTTTTCGATGCAGGTAGTCCGATGGTGCATTTGAGCACGCTGGGAGCTGTAAGTCTATATTGTTCCATTTCGTATCGTATTAATAGGTTGCAAAGATACGATTTTTATTTTAATTACATCATATAATTAAGCTAAAAAAGGGAAAAAGATGAAAAAGTTGCTCAAAAATTTGGTCAGTTCGCAAAAACTATGTACCTTTGCACCCGCATTCGACAAAACAAAGGTCGGTGCTAAGCAAAAAATGTTCGGGATTTAGCGCAGTTGGTAGCGCACACGTCTGGGGGGCGCGAGGTCGCTG
>CAMHAM010000088.1 GCA_946183415.1 uncultured Prevotella sp. | reverse complement strand
CCGGCATCGGCCATGAACTCACGCTTGCGCGAGATGGCAAAGCGGGTGAGCATGATAAAGAGATAGGCGATACCGGCACATGCAGCACCTATCAGCAGGATGGCCACCGTAGAGAGTCCGTTGTTCTTGTTGTTACGGTCGTTGCTGCTGAATCCGCCAAACAGCATGCGGTTGTAGATCATCCTGACCACGAGTGAGAGCACGGTGGAGATGATGCCTACGAAGATGATGCTGGTGATGAGCAGTCGGGTATCGCGGTTGCGGATGTGTGTCAGCTCGTGTCCGATGACACCTGCCAGTTCCTCGTCGTTGAGGCGGTCGAGCAGGCCTGTGGTGACGGTGACGGTATAGGAGTTCTTGTCGATACCGCTGGCAAAGGCGTTCAACTGCGGATCGTCAATGACGTTCACCTTGGGCATCTCCATGCCGCCAGCCATACAGAGGTTCTCCACGATGTTATACACGCGTGGGTTCTCCCTGCGCATCAGCGGTTGGGCACCCGTGGCGTGCTGGATCATCTTGGTGTTGCTGAAATAGGCGATGGCGAACCAGACGGCCACACCGCCGATGATGAAGGGGGCGATCTTCGAGAACGTCCAGTTCACGCTGTCTGCATCGAGCTGGTTGACGAAATAGCCCGCCTGGTCGTAATAGCCCGTGCTGAAGTAGTTGATGGTGGCCAGGAAAACCCACGTCATGCCCAGCAGGATGACGGGGAAAGCAATCAGCAGCAACATACTCTTCGTGTTGTTGCTTGATATCTGGCTCTGAATGCCTACGTACTTCATCGAGCCTTAGAATTTGATCTCCGGAGCCTTCTCGATGGTGGCGCGGTCTTCCTGAGGTATCTCGAACATCGGCTCCTTCTTGAATCCGAACATGCCTGCGAGGATGTTCGACGGGAAGGTCTGCACAGCATTGTTCAGCTCGCGCGTAGCAGTGTTGAAGTAGCGGCGCGTAGCGGCAATCTTGTTCTCGATATCGGCAATCTCGGTCTGCAGCTGCAGGAAGTTCTGGTTGGCCTTCAGGTCGGGGTAGGCCTCGAGCGAGACCTTCAGTCCGGCGAGGGCGCTGCTCAGTGCGTTCTCAGCCTGGATCTTGTCGTTGATGCCTGTGGCACTCATGGCAGCGGCGCGGGCTTCTGTCACGCGGGTCAGCACTTCCTTCTCGTGCTCAGCATAGCCCTTCACGGTGGCCACCAGCTGCGGAATCAGGTCGTGGCGCTGCTTGAGCTGCACGTCGATGTTGGCAAACGCATTCTCGCGGTTGTTCCTCAGTTTCACCAGGTTGTTGTAAATGCCGATGACGCCCAGGACAAGGACGGCTACGACGACCAAAATGATAATCAGTGTCATACAAAAATACTATTTAAAATTTAAATGTCGGTGCAAAGATACAGATTGTCATCTAAACTGACAAATAATTTAGGATTTATTTAAAATAAAAAATCCAGCTACCAGGTTTTTGTCCTGACAACCGGATTTGTATAGATCTTGAAATAGATAATCTACTTCATTTTGTTCATAACCTTCTTGTAATACCTGTTCGTAGCACGGACACTATATTTCGGTCCACCGTTCCAGGAGCGGATTGCTTTCTCAACATTGTTCTCCGGGTTATGAAACGACTGAATAAGTAGGAACATTTCCTTGGATTTCTCCAAGCTGTATCTGTCGGCTAGCGTGTAGCGCAGCTTCTTGTTCCACTTTTTAAGGATCAAATTGCATTCCTTCACAAGAATAGGAGTAATCTGCATAACACCAACAGAGTTTCCACTCACAGCCTTAGCGTTGCCTCCACTTTCTACTTGAATAATTGCATCCATCACTGGATTCCAGTTAAATCCTGATGTCTTAGTGCTCTTAGCTGCATTGTTTCCTGCCATCGAGGCAGTAGTGAATAGCATCAGAGCCATCAGGCTTAAACAAGCTTTCTTAAATTTCTGACTCATTTCTCTATACTTTAGGCGGACTCTCATAACGGGCGACGGACCTTAGCAGGCCACTATGCTTGAAAGAACCGCATTATCCTTTAGATTTTCGAATATAAGAGGACGACTTCACGTCGTAAGAACCACGTCACTACGGGCGTTTAATCAAATTCGGGTGCAAAGTTACGGATAATCAATGAGTTACCCAAATAATTTTGTTTTTTTTAATAAAATTGTGTGCGTACACTGATTTAAATCAAGAGATGTTAAATGGTGTTTTCCTGCTATTTTATGGACGAAAAACTTAGTCTAAATCGACTACCGTGATGCCTGCTCCGCCAAACTGCACATGCTCGTCGCGGAAGTGGCTGACGTTGGGTACGGTGCCCAGATATTGGCGTATCAACTGTCGCAAGACGCCTGTACCTGTGCCATGCAGAATGCGCACTCGACTCATGCCTACGAGTATCGAATCATCGAGGAAATGCATCACGGTGTTGAGGGCCTCGTCGCCTCGCATACCTCTCACATCGAGGTCTTGATGGAAGTTCTGGCGATGGTCTTCCATTGTGGCGCGTGTTATCTTGGAAGTCTTCACTGCGAGGTCTTCATGTTTCATCGATGTTGGCTTTGCTGCTTTCGATGGGTTGGCATATTCTAGTTGCTCGAGCTTCATCTTAGTTCTCATGTCGCCAAAGATGACGGTAGCTTGCTTGCCGTTGAGGCTCTCAATCTTGCCGATGGTGTCGAGTCCCTTGATGCGGACGGTGTCGCCTTTCTGCAGTTCACGGTCCTGGGGCTCCGACGAAGTCTTGGCGTGGGCAGCCAGTTTTTCGCTCGCAGCACGCTCCTGCTCGCCTTTCTCAGCCTTGCGCTTGGCTTTACGCGCCTTGCGCTCCTCCATCTGGCGCAGTTTCTTGGCGAAGTCCTCTTCGCTCATCAGTCCCTGCTGATCGTCACTGGTCACTTGTTCGCGGAACTCCTGCAGCTCCTCTCGGATCTGCCGTGTGCGCTCTTTTTCAGCCTGAGCTTCGCGAATCTCGCGGATGGCGTTCTCAATCTTGCGGTTAGCCTCTGCCAACAACTCGTCAGCCTGTTGCTGGGCGCGCTTCAGGATTTGCTTGCGCTCACGGTCAATCTCCTCGAGGTTACTCTCATAGCGCTGGATATGGCCTTCGAGCGATTTCTCATGCTGGTGGATGGTCTGGCGCTTACCTTCCCAGTAGCGCTTGTCGCGCACGATGTCCTGCAGATATTTGTCGCTCTGGATATAGTCTGAGCCCACGATGTCAGAAGCATCCTTGATGACCTCCTCGGGGATACCCGTCTTACGGGCTATCTCGATAGCGAACGATGAGCCAGGCTGTCCGATGGCCAACTGGAAGAGGGCTTGCATCTCATGACGGTCGTAGAGCATCGCGCCATTTACTACGCCTGGATGATCCTCTGCGAAGTGCTTCAGGTTCTGATAGTGGGTGGTGATCACGCCAAAGGTCTCTTTCTTCCAGAACTGTTTCAGCATGGCCTCTGCAATGGCGCCTCCGATGGTGGGCTCAGTACCACTACCGAACTCATCAATAAGCAACAGACTCTCAGCATTCGACTGCTTCATCATCTGTTTCATATTCATCAGGTGGCTGGAGTAGGTCGAGAGGTCGTTCTCAATGCTCTGTTCATCACCGATGTCGATGAGGATATGCTGGAAGAGTCCTGTGGTGCTGCGATCACCGATGGGAATGGGCAGACCGCATTGGAGCATATACTGGAGCAGTCCTACAGTTTTCAGACATACAGATTTTCCGCCTGCGTTAGGACCACTGATGATCAGGATGCGCTTGTCGAGTGTCAGAGTGATGTCGAGGGGCACTACGCTCTTACCCTGTTTCTCGAGTGAGAGTTGCAGCAAGGGGTGTATCGCGTGAATCCAGTCAATATGGGGCTTGTTCTCCACCACGGGCTCGAAGGCTTTCGTCAGTGTCGCCCATTCACTCTTGGCTTGGATGAAGTCGATCTGTGCCAGGAACTGATAGGAGTCGAGAATCTCTTTTACGTATGGGCGCACCTCGTCAGTAAATACGGTGAGGATGCGGATAATCTCACGCCTCTCCTCAGCTTCCAACTGGCGCACCTTGTTATTGGCCTCCACTACTTCGGCAGGTTCGATAAATACCGTCTTACCTGTGGCCGACTCATCATGTACGATACCACTGATGCGACGTTTCACCGAGGGGGCTACGGGCAATACCAGTCGTCCGTCGCGCATCGTGGGGGCAGCGTCTTTCTCCACGAGTCCGTCTTTCTGTGCTGCGTGCAATATAGTATATAAGGTACGCGAGATACTGCCCTGCGTCTTTTCCAATTCGTGACGGATGGAGGCCAGCGTCATCGAGGCAGAATCCTTGATCTTGCCGAATTTGTCGAGTATAGAGTCGATACGGCGGATCATGGCAGGGAAGGTCGTCACGCCCTCTGCCAAACGATGAAGGGCAGGGTAGGGATAGGTCAACTCCCCACTGGCCGTTTCCTCTGCGTCGCGTTCCAGGTATCTGACGATGTTGGCAATCGTCTCGAGTGAGCGCCTGAGATCCCACACCTCGTCTTCTTCCAGATGGGTGCCCTCCATACGGATACGTGTCACCGACTCGCGCACATCGAAGAAGTACTGCATAGGGAAGTCGTCTTTCTCCTCCTTCAGCCTACGGAACTCCCTTACCTGTGTCAGACGTTCGTTTACCTCATCACAATCAATGGAGAAAGTCATTTCGTCGACTTTCTCTTTCCCCAAAGTGCTGAAGCAACGCTCTTTCAACAGCCTCCGGATTTCATCGAAACCGAGCTTATGCTCGAAGTTATTCGGGTAAATCACGCTGCAAAGGTACGAATAAGCGAGCGATTTTCCAAATTTATTTGGGAAAATCCGAGCGAGAATACCTTCGAACCATGTTCAAAGGTACGATTTTTCATTCTTTTGAGCAAAAAAATGCGATAAAATTTGGTTAATTCCAAAAAAACTTGTACCTTTGCACCCGCTTTCAGGAAAATCGAAGCACTGGAGAGATGGTAGAGTGGTCGATTACAGTAGTCTTGAAAACTACCGTGCTGAGAGGCACCGGGGGTTCGAATCCCTCTCTCTCCGCAATATCACTTGATTATCAGTGATTTACGAGATTTACACCCAATTTTACACCCAAAAATGTAAAGTTGGGTGTTTTCTTTTTACTAAGTGTAATCCGAATGACTGTCAGATATGATGCACGGGAACTGCTTAGGTCAGGCGCATACAAACGCAAGCCGTCAGACTAGTACCTTCTCGGCTGCTTGTAATGTATCTCATAGACTTTGTCGAAGTACTTGTCCCAATTGGCCTCTCCCTGACCAATCTTGAAACCATAGAACTTGGTGCCAGTCTTCTGATAGTCCTTGAACTTATTCATCAGTTCCTCCGTAGTCCTGGGTATGAGAAAGTCGGTTATCCAAAGGACGTCAGCATTCATATAGTGGTCTTCACCATTGTCTAACAGATAGAAGGCAAGGTTCAGCATCTTCTGGGCATCAGTTCCTCCGCCAAGAAACGGGAAGTAAGGCTCAGTCCGAAAAGCTGGTTGTGTTCATGCACATAGTTTCATAAGTCTGAAG
>CAMHAM010000087.1 GCA_946183415.1 uncultured Prevotella sp. | reverse complement strand
AATGGACCATTGAAGATTCGAAGGAGCTCTACAACATCAACGGTTGGGGCACTTCTTATTTTGGCATCAACGACAAAGGCGATGTCTATGTCACTCCTTGTAAGAACGATACGCAGATTGATCTGCGTGAAGTGATGGACGAACTGGCCTTGCGCGATGTCGTGCCTCCAGTATTGCTCCGATTCCCCGACATCCTCGACAACCGTATCGAGAAAACGTGGAGCTGCTTCAAGAAAGCAGCAGAGGAGTATGAATACAAAGGCGACAACTACGTGGTCTATCCTATCAAGGTAAACCAGATGCAGCCTGTCGTTGAGGAGATTATCTCCCACGGAAGGAAATTCAATCTGGGTCTTGAGGCAGGCTCAAAGCCTGAGCTGCATGCTGTGATTGCCATGCAGTGCCAGAGTGATTCGATCATCGTCTGCAATGGCTATAAGGATCAGAGCTATATCGAACTCGCTCTGCTGGCTCAGAAGATGGGCAAGCAAATCTTCATCGTAGTTGAGAAGATGAACGAGTTGGAAATCATCGCCCGCGAAGCCAAGAAGATGAACATCCGTCCAAATATCGGCATCCGCATCAAGCTGGCCTCTTCTGGCGCTGGCAAGTGGGAAGAGAGCGGTGGCGATGCCTCGAAGTTCGGATTAACCAGTGCAGAGCTGTTGGAAGCACTGGACTTGCTGGACAAGAAGGACATGCGCGACTGTCTGCGCCTGATTCACTTCCATATCGGCTCACAGATTACCAAGATTCGTCGAATCCAGACAGCCCTCCGTGAGGCTTCGCAGTTCTATATCCAACTGCACAAGATGGGTTATAACGTTGACTTCGTGGATTGCGGAGGTGGTCTGGGCGTCGATTACGACGGCACACGCTCTCCATCAAGCGAGAGTTCCGTGAACTACTCTATTCAAGAATACGTGAACGACTGCATCTACACCTTTGTGGATGCTGCCAACAAAAACAATCTGCCCCACCCCAATATCATCACCGAGAGTGGACGCTCACTCGCTGCCCATCACTCTGTCTTAATAATCGACGTGCTGGAGACAGCCTCGCTACCTGAGATGCCTGAGGAGTTTGAGCCCGACGAGAACTCTCACCAGCTGGTGAAGGATCTTTATGAAATCTGGGACAACCTCTCACCTCGCAATGTGCTTGAGGACTGGCACGACGCTGAGCAGATCCGCGAGGAGGTACTCGACCTGTTCTCGCACGGTATCGTCGACCTGAAGACGCGTGCCGAGGTGGAGGCTATGTACTGGAGCGTGTGTCACGAGATCCACGCCCTCGCCAAGAGTCTGAAGCATATCCCAGAGGAATTGATGAAGATCGACAAGCTCCTGGCAGATAAATATTTCTGTAACTTCTCACTCTTCCAGAGCCTCAGCGACTCGTGGGCCATCGATCAAGTGTTCCCTATCATGCCTATCCAGCGCCTCGATGAGCGCCCTACCCGTAATGCCACCATCCAGGACATCACCTGCGACAGTGATGGTAAGATTGCCAATTTCACCACCAATCTCCATAACACCCACTCGCTGCCAGTCCATGCCCTCAAGAAGAACGAGCCCTATTATCTGGGCGTCTTCCTCGTTGGTGCCTATCAGGAGATTCTGGGCGATATGCACAATCTCTTCGGTGATACCAACGCCGTACATATCTCAGAGAAAGACGGCACTTACCACATCGACCAGATTATCGACGGCGAGACGGTAGAGGAAGTCCTCGAATACGTACAGTATAATCCCAAGAAGCTAGTTCGCCAGCTCGAAGTATGGGTGGCCAAGAGTGTGAAACAGGGCAAGATCTCGCTCGAAGAGGGCAAGGAGTTCCTCTCGAACTATCGCAGCGGTCTCTACGGCTACACCTACCTAGAATAGCCGAGAATCACATAGGCATGCCCAGGCCTACCTAGAAAAAACAGAAGAACATGAAAGAAAAGCTGACTATAGTCAAAGTGGGCGGGGCCATCGTCGAAGACGAGGCCCAGCTCTCGCAACTGCTCAAGGACTTCAGTGCCATTGAGGGCAAGAAAATGCTGGTTCATGGCGGAGGCCGCAAAGCCACTAAGGTAGCCGAGGCCCTCGGCATCGAGTCGAAGATGGTGAACGGCCGTCGTATCACAAATGCCGACATGCTCAACGTGGTCACGATGGTCTATGGCGGACTCGTCAATAAGAATCTTGTGGCCCGTCTTCAGGCCAGCGGCGTGAATGCGTTAGGTCTCACTGGCGCCGATATGGACGTTATCCGCAGCCACAAGCGCCCCCTCAAGGACGGTATCGACTTTGGCTTTGTTGGCGATGTCGACAAGGCGAATGGTCAGATGCTCAGCAAACTGATTGAGGAAGGCATCACACCTGTGATGGCGCCATTGACCCATGACGGCCAAGGGAATATCCTCAATACCAATGCCGACACCATTGCCAGTGAGACAGCCAAGGCTCTGGCAGGCTTTTATGATGTGACCCTCATTTTCAGTTTCGAGAAAAAGGGTGTCCTGCGCAATCCTGATGACGATGACTCCGTGATTCCCACCATCACGCGCGCAGACTTTATTAAATATAAGGATGACGGTACCATCAGCGGAGGCATGCTCCCTAAGATCGAGAATGCCCTCGCAGCCATCGACGCAGGCGTCAAGGAAGTGATTATCACACTCGCCACAGCCATTGATGGAACAGCCGGTACTATCATCAAATAAAAAAAATAGTTATTTCTGTAACTTTTGCGTTTCTCAATCGTCATATAAGAAGAGAGGATGAAAGAAATCAGTTTCCGGAACGATGTTCTACCACTGAAGAACGAGCTATACAGGCTTGCACTCCGCATCACCCTCAACCCCGCTGAGGCAGAGGATATCGTACAAGAGACACTGATTAAGGTCTGGAACAGACGAGACCAATGGGATACGATCGAATCCATCGACTCCTTCTGTCTGACCATCTGCCGCAATCTCTCTCTCGACAAAATGCGGAAGATGGAGAACCAGAACCAAAGCTTGGAAGAGTCCGATAACGAAGCGCCCGACCCCAGCTATTCATCCAATCCTGAGGAACAGGCTATGCAGCAGGACAGAATCGCGCTGATACGCCGCCTCATCAATGGGCTGCCTGAGAAACAGCGAAGCGTGATGCAGCTCAGGGACTTTGAAGGCAAGAGCTATAAGGAAATAGCTGCCATCATGAACATCAGCGAGGATCAGGTGAAGATCAATATCTTCAGAGCCCGGCAGGTGATTCGCCAAAAGTATTTTGAAACAGAGAAATATGGATTATAAATATATCGAACAACTATTAGAGCGTTACTGGGAGTGCGAGACCACTCTTCAGGAAGAAGCTATTCTGCGCGCCTTCTTCAGTCAGGAGAATGTTCCTGCTGAGTTGATGAAGTATAAAGCGCTGTTCACCTATGAGCTCCAGAAAGAGGATGTCCTGGGTGATGATTTCGATGCCCGCATCCTGGAGAAGACGCAGCCCTCAGCCAAGACCGTCACACTGACGAGTCGCTTGATGCCGCTCTTCAAGGCTGCAGCCATTGTGGCTATTGTTCTGACGCTGGGCAATGCTGCCCAGGCTCCCTGGAACTACGGATGGGAGGATCCTAAAGATGCCTATGCCAAGTTCCATCAGCAGACCACAGACTCCGTGAATACGCTTGGTGTCATCCAGGCAGAGAATGTGGCTGACAGTACGAAGGTCTCCACCTCCGATACGCCTACTTATTTAGAATAATTTTCTATGCTTTCTTTATAATAATCATTTTTTAAAAACACAACGAAGAAACTGTGAAGTTTCATTCTCTCAAATTTTTCAGTAAAGTACTAACGCAAGAAGAAAGGGCTGCCTCCGTAACACACCGGTGAGCAGCCCCGTTTTTTTTATTCCCTTGACTATTTCTTCAATCTTATATTCAACTGAAACAAGGCAGGAAGGAAGATACACAGCGAGAATCCCAAGGCCATCAACACACGCTGCTGTGAGCCAAAGAGATCCATCAGCGTCAGGTCTGGATTCGGATAGAGGTTGAAAAGCACGTAGGCCACCGTGTTGTTCACCCAGTGATATACCACACCTGGCACGATACTATCCGTACGATAATACATCCAGCCCAACAACAGACCAATCAGAAAAGCATGCGGCATCTGGGCTGGGTTCATGTGAATAAGGGCAAAGAGCAGAGCAGAGATAGCGATACCTATCCAATGCCGACTGTTCCAGCGGAGCAATGCCCTCAGCACAGCGCCTCTGAACACCAGTTCCTCCGCCAAGGGAGCCAGCAGACCTACGACCAAATAGCCCCAACGGTCCTTCAGGATCATCTCAAACCCATCTTCAACCCAATTAGGCAGAGCAGGCATCTGCTCCTGAAGCCACGTAGAAGGGATAAGAGCGCCCAGCGCAGCCAGTACACACCAGAACAGTACGAACCAAGGGCGCGTCTGCATCCAGTCGCGCGAAGCTTCACTCCATTTCGCCATCAAGAACACAGCAATCGTGATCACACTGAAAGCGGCCATCATGATAATCATCCCTGTGGCGTTCATGGGCGTATCCTTGCCCATCACCAACGGCCAGACACCCTGAACCACCATACTGACAAGTGCCTGAATCGCAGCAAACACCACCGTATAAATCAACGCATTCTTCATCTTAATATGTCTTTTACCTGTTTTTTATCCTCCTGCAACTGAGCCACAAGTGCTTCAGGCGAATCGAAACGACGCTCCTCACGCAGACGAGCGACGAAGGCGATATCCACCTTCTGCCCATAGAGATTGCCATCGAAGTCAAGGATATTCACCTCCAGCGTCTGACCCTTGCCCTCAAACGTCGGGCGCGTACCTATATTCATCATAGCAGCACGCTGCTGCCGATCTTTCTCAAGCATCGCCCATACGGCATAGACACCTGGGGCAGGAATCAGTTTGTCACTACAAAGCAACTCCAGATTGGCTGTAGGGAATCCCAGGCTGTGGCCGATATGCTCACCAGGCATCACCTTGCCTGAGAGCTGATACAGACGTGTCAGGCATTGTGGCATCAGTTCGACACGACCTTCCAAGAGCAACTGACGGATCATCGACGAGCTGACAGCCTCTTTGCCATCAGCCATCAGCTCCGCATCGCCTCTCAACACCTGCATACCCATCTCCTCGCCATAACGTACATAATCATCGAAACCTTCCTCGCGATGATGTCCGAAACGATTATCATAGCCCGTAATCAGCATATCGGCATTCAACTGCTTGTGCAAGATCTGCTGCATAAACTCGCGGGCCGTCAGTGCAGCCAGTTCCTTGGTGAAAGGCAGAACCACCAGATAATCGACGCCCAGCTGGCGGATAATAGCCTGCTTTTCCTCCAGCGTCGTCAGTAACTGAGGATGAAACGAAGCATCGAGCACCTGCCTCGGTGAACGGTCGAAAGTCACGACAACCGAACGAAGTCCAGACACACGAGCCTGCTCAGTAACCATACCAATCAGATGCTGATGTCCCTTGTGGACACCATCAAACACACCGATCGTTGCTACGCATTTTGGGAGCCTGATATCGCCATTATTGATACAAATTGTCTCCATGAGGCCGCAAAGTTAAGCATTTTTGCTTATTTCCGCAAAAAAAATTTGGATATTTAATAAAAATGCCGTAACTTTGCAACCCAAATCACGGACTTGTAGCTCAGTTGGTTAGAGCAACAGACTCATAATCTGGA
>CAMHAM010000086.1 GCA_946183415.1 uncultured Prevotella sp. | reverse complement strand
AAGTATGCGCCCTAAGCAGATACATAAACAATCCGCCGAGGCCGCATACGACGCCTGCTATCACCAGCAAACCCACCTTCTGTCGATACGATAGCCAGTCTTTAAAAGCAAAAAAATCTTTCAGCTTCATTCGTTATAGGTATATTTATGTTGCAAATATACGGAAAATATTCCAAACTGCCTAATTTTAGGACATAATAATTGTTAATCCGCCATTCTCTTCTCAAATCTGAACAGCCCGTCCTCCTGGTCAAACTACTCTATCCTAAGCGGGACACAGAAGCCCTCCCAACAAGCTACTCTGTCACAATTATTTCGGTGCTTGTTATACCAATCTAAGTTTCCGAGGCTTTCTTGGCTATGCGCGAAATAATAGCGAATGCTGATTTATACCAACGATGTCTATTCGGAGTCCGCCGAAGCGGAAACCAACGGCAAAATTACACAAAAATCTTCAATTTAGTAACACAAAACAACAAAAATCACACAAAAAGTGATGAATAAGTTTATTATTCTTCTTTCATACGCTCAGAATTAGAGGAAAATTCGTAATTTTGCCCAGCATAGCCTTGCTGCACTCAGCGAACAGTCGGCAATTAGTAAGCAATTAGTCGGCATTGATGTGCGGTAGTACTGCGATACTTCTGCGGTATATGTCCGGTTCAGAACCGGACAAGTAGCGGACAAATAGCGGCCAAGTAGCGGACAAGTACCGAAGAACGACCGAAGGTGTATCGAGGCTATATCGAAGCAGTAACGAAGGAGCACCGAAGCAGTAACAAAGAAACGACGAAACAAATAGGATACGAAGATGGCTTCCATGCCTTCCGAGGCAATGCCCATGCCAGACGCTATGGCTTACGAGGATATGAATTTTTCAATATCAGATATTATGGAGCAGAAGAGAACAACACCAGAGTTTATCACATCATTGGAGCCGAACGAGATCTTCGTTTTTGGCAGCAACCTGAGGGGAATGCACGGCGGCGGTGCAGCTTATATCGCCTACCGCAAGTTTGGGGCCATCATGGGTCAGGGCGTTGGCTTGCAAGGTCAGAGCTATGGTATCCCTACCATGCAGGGCGGCGTGGACACCATCCGTCCGTATGTGGACGAGTTTATCGAGTTCGCTAAGCAGCACCCGGAACTGACATTCCTCGTCACTCGCATCGGCTGTGGCATCGCCGGATTTACCGATGATGAAATCTCCCCGTTGTTTGCAGAGGCACATGGTGTGGAGAATATCGTTCTGCCTCCGAATTGGTAAAACCAGCAAGAATAATGTTATGCCAAGACAATATAAAGTAACTCTATTGACCATACTGCTGTGCTTAGTTGCCATAGAAGTTCCTGCTGACAGCTGGGATGAAGGGAACTTTAAGCCCTATAACACCGATGTCGTGCTAGAGAAGACAAACCTGCCCATCCTGTTCATCAACACCCGCGACGAAGCCGGCCATACCACCGCCATCCATAAAGACTACCAAGTGGCAGTGCGTATGAAGATCATCAACAATGCTGACGGGGTGAACTACGGCGACACAGTGGCACATTCGGGGCAGACCACCGACTATGAGGGTTGGGTAGGCATCAAGTACAGAGGTAGCAGCTCATTTTATGACTCCGACAAGAAACCTTATGGTTTCAGAACCTTGAAAACGGCTGACGTGAACGGAAAGAAAGAGAAAGTGAAACTGCTCGGTTTGCCAGAGGACAACAACTGGGTGTTGCTGGCGCCCTATCATGACCGCAGTCTGATCCGCGATCCGCTGGTGTATCAACTCTCACGGCCCTACTTCGAATTCACACCTAAGTGCAAATTCTGCGAGATCATCGTCGACGGCATCTACTATGGTGTCTATATTCTCTGCGAAAAACCCAGCAAGGGCGAGAACCGCTTGAACTTTACTGCTCCAGGCGACAGCGGCGACGAACTGACTGGCGACTATATGGTGGAGATAGACCGTGATAATGAGCCACATTTCGTATTGAAATACAAAATGTACGATCATGATATCTGCGCAAAGTACCACTTCCCTGAGTACGAGGAAATATCAAGTGAACAGATGGCCTATATCAAGCAGCGGTTTGACGAGTTGGAGGATGTGCTCAACAGCGACGGTTTTGCTGACAAGGAGAATGGCTACAGCAAGTATATCGACGTGGAAAACTTCATCAATTACCAGCTGATGACGGAGTTCTGCCAAAACCCTGACGGTTATCGTCTGAGTACCTATATCTATAAACGACGTGACTCTGTGGATCCGCGATTCAAGATAACCCCTTGGGACTACAACATGACCTTCGGCAATAATATCGCAGCAGGAGATTTCCTCTATGAGCAATGGGTATATGAGAAAGGACAGAAAGCGGGGCTGTTAGGCAAGCTGCCTGTGCCTTTCTGGTGGAAACGGCTAACAGAAGACGAAGCCTATTGGAAACGCATGAAGGAGCGATGGGCTGAATTACGAACCAGCACACTGAGCGACCAGCACGTCACTGAAATGATGGACTCTCTGGTCAACGAAGTAACGATTGGAGGTGCCTGTGAGCGCAATTATCAGGCATGGCCCATCTGGGACAAAGAGATTCCCCTGGCACCTACCACTGCCACAAACTATTCGGAAGAAATAGCCCTCATGCGTGAGTGGATTAAGAAACAGGTGGCGTGGATAGACGGTCAACTGGGTTTCGCCCCTACAAGCATCCTCTCCATTCACGATGCGCCAGCAGACCATGATGGATGGTATGACCTTCAAGGTCGCAAGTTCACCAATAAACCCACTGACAGAGGCATCTACATACACCAAGGCAATAAGGAAGTCATCAAATAATGACACATCACAGCGTGCCTAAGTAACAAGAAATATAAGGAGATTGTGAATGACGGTTTGATATGGTAGAAATACGAGAAGCAACAAAGAATCAGGCAGCGGAGATAGCGCGGCTGATTATGATGGCCATGACGGATGAGTGCTGCCTGTACTATTGTGCGGACGGGTGCGGTCTGAGGGCTTTCCGCAAAATGATGACCTATCTCGTGAATAGGGAGGACTCGCAGTACAGTTATCGGAACACGCTGGTGGCGATGGATGGAGAAAAGGTGGTTGGCATATCGGTGAGTTATGACGGCAGCATGCTTCATGAGTTGCGGCGAGCATTCATCGAGGCTGCCAAGGAGTATGTCGGCAAGGACAATTCCAGCATGGACGATGAGACGCAGGCGGGAGAACTGTACCTCGACTCATTGGCTGTGCTGCCCGAATATCGCAGACAGGGCATTGCCCGACGGCTGATTCTGGCTACAAAGGAAAAGGCAGAAGCGATGCATCTGCCTTGTGTTGGACTCTTGGTGGACAAGGGAAACCCGGATGGCGAGGCTCTGTATTCCTCTGTTGGTTTCAAATACATGAACGACAGCCGGTGGGGAGGACATGAAATGAAACATTTGATATTGTAAATGTCTTGTTTGTTTGGCCAGAAGAGCGAGGGAAGAGCGGTTATCAACAATATAAATAGAATACGTTATGATTAAGATGTATGTGATGGAGACCTGCCCCGACTGCGAGTATGTGGAGAAGCAGGTGGTGGGGAATCCGAATTTCAAGGTGATTGACATCGGCAAGCATGTGAGGAACCTGAAGGAGTTTATCAAACTGCGCGACCGTCACCCTGCTTTCGATGAAGCGAAGGCGGTGGACGATTTAGGCATTCCGTGCTATGTGCTGGAGGACGGGACGGTGACACTTTATTCGAAGGATGTAGGGCTGGAACCAAGGCCACAGATGGAGGGTACAGCCTGTAGTATTGACGGGCGCGGTTGCTGAATGAGCAGTGTCGTGATTGCCATATTCCTGCTGAGCATCGGAGCCAGTTTCGTGCAGCGCACAACTGGCTTCGGCTTTGGTATCTTCATCATGACGATGCTGCCGTACCTCATGCCGACGTATGGCGAGGCGACAACCCTGTCTGGCATTCTGGCTCTTACGACCTCGGCTGCTATCGTTTGGCGGCTTAGAAGATATGTTACTTGGCAGCGGTTGTGGCCGATATTGCTGACTTTTATTGTTGTCTCGACTATGGCTATCTTTGTACTGACACGTATTGAAGACCATATTCTGAAACAGATACTTGGTGTAGCACTGATTGTCATCAGCATTTATTTCGCTTTGTTCAGCCAGAAGGTAAAGCTTCCGACAACGAAGCAGGTGCAGGTGGGTGCCGGAACGCTGAGTGGATTGATGGGAGGCTTCTTTGGGATGCAAGGCCCGCCAGCAGTGCTTTACTTCATCCAGTCGGAACCCACCAAGGAGCATTATATGGCGATGGCGCAGACGTACTTCTTGATAGGCAATGCGATGATGACCTTGGTTCGTGCCTACAACGGTTTCTTCACAACAACCGTCCTGACAGACTACTGCTTTGGACTTGGCGGTGTCATTATAGGTACAAGCCTTGGAGCCTACGTTTTCAAGCGCATTCCCAATCGGGCCTTCCGATATGTCGTGTATGCTTATATTGGCGTAAGTGGAATGATAATCCTGCTAACAAACGGCTAACTCGCAAAGAGGATCCTCTCTGATGATTTTGGGAGCAGACTTGCCTGCCAGCACCAGAATCTTCTTGCCATTGCGGTAGATGTGCAACTGACGTGAGCGGACTACGGCGGTCAGTTCAGGGTCATCCTGCATCTCTATCCATATAGGATGATAGATGCCATCCTCATCAAACAGCTTCCGTTGCAGGTGGGAGCACATATTGGTAGTGTCGATGGTCAATGCCACAGGTCAGAACTTTACGGTAAATTCATCGTTGATGTCACGACTTTCTATCTTATAAGCCAGTTCCTGACGGACGGGCTGCTTCTCTTCGTTTTCGGGCATTGCTACTGTTGCCCTTGCATATTCTTGTGCCATATAAGTCGGATTTGATATTTCGTTTTGCAAAAGTAGTCAATTTATGTCAGAACGGAGCATGATTTAGCGAATTTAGTATAAAGTGTCATCTATAAGTTAGAGTTTTTTTGTACCTTTGCACCAGATTTAGCATCAAGAGTGGCATAAAGCCCACCAACCGGCCTTGGCGCTTCGCTCGTCGAAGAACCAGTTCAAAGAACAGAATCGTTGGCAGCGGTGGTAAAAAGATGCGAGTTAAGAAGATATTTCTTTCATTAACTAAATGTAAACGATATGGAAATCAAGAAGATTGAAAATTGTGATTATGTGATGTTCCCTCGTCTGCAAAGACCAGGGCTGAAGCCAAAACATGTAGAGCGTGAAGCGTTCAAGGCAGAGTTGAAACACATAGAGGGTCATGGTGACTATTGGCTGTTATACCAACAGTCAAAGCCTCATTTGGTGGTTCATGTCCAGTTGCCCAAATCAGAGGCAGAGTTTGATAACATCCTCGGATGGTGTCTCGGTCAGAACAAGTGGTGTGACTATATTGAAGGAAACCTTTCCTTCATTTGTGTTGTTGCAGGCTTTAATGCCGCAGAACTCACGCCTAAGTATCCTGATTTCATCAAGGAACGAGTTTATGCTCTTTACGATGCAGTATATTGGTGGAATGAATATGGTTTTGAGTGGTTATTGAAGAAGTAAGGGGCTGCAAAGTCGTGAAAATTTCTAAATTATAGTAGAATTATTCTGTTTTGTGGCAGGAAGTGATATAAAATCACTATCTTTGTTGCATTATTACTACATTATTATAAAAATGGAGGATATAAACAGAATAAAGTTAGTCCTCGTTGAGAAAAAACGGACTAGCAAATGGCTTTCAGAACAGTTGGGAGTAAATCCGTCAACTGTAAGCAAATGGTGTACTAATACTTCTCAGCCAGCTCTTGCGTGTATATTAAAGATTGCAGATCTACTGGAAGTTGACTTAAAAGAACTCT
>CAMHAM010000085.1 GCA_946183415.1 uncultured Prevotella sp. | reverse complement strand
TGGTTCGGACAAACCTCACGTTTGCCACAATGCGCTACAAACCTCTCTGATTAGGGAATAAATCAGAAGATGAATTTCGAGCACTATTAATTGCGAAATCCTGAAAACGGCTGCAAAGGTACGAAAAAAAAGTTAAATACAATACGCTTTTCATCTTAAAAAATCGAAAAAGTGATGCTCTGTAGCGTTCGCGAAATCAACTTTTTTTGTTAATTTTGCAATGAAAAAAAACAATAATACGTAATTTTAAGCATTATGTCAAAGACAGCAGAAATTCAAATTGAGAAGTCGCGCAACCTCATTGAGGGCCTGCGCCGTCATGTGAGAGAAATGGGTGAAAGAGGTGTCTCGAACAACGAGATTAATGAGATGGAGAAGACTGTGGCAATGCTCTCCGAAGCCAATGCCGAAGTAGATCGTCTGCGTGAGGAGTTGACTCCTAAGGTAAAGAAAATGAATGACCTAATGCCCCTCGTCAAAGCATCCTATGCCGAGTCGAAAAAGACCCTGAAGGGCTACTATCCGCAGGAACGCTGGCCAGACTATGGCATTCCCGACAAACGATAAAGTGTGATAAGAACAATTTGTAAGGAGCGACACAATTGCCGCTCCTTTTTGGTTTGGTCGCGAAGTCTCTGCTCAAACAGCGAGGCTGCAAAGATACAAAAAGTTTTGGAAAGTTATACGGATTTAAAAATTATTTTTTATTTTTGCAATCAGATTAGAAAATCGTTCCTTTAAAATGGAGGGAATAGGCATTCTCAAGCGAAGAGGATGTTTCTAAATTTGAAATTATGTAAATTACAACTCTGCGAAAATTCGTCGCAAAATTGGCGCAAAAGCAAAATGCAGAAACGCTGAAATGCCGATAAATACAGGGGTTCTGCCTGCTCGAACATCATGTGGACGGCTACGTGGGCACTGAACACGCTCATCGTCGTTCTTTTATTTCTGTACTCCGTCAACTAAAAAGACTAAAAGGCCAAACCAGCAGAGGAAGAATATGGCCGAATACATGATTTTTCGTTTCTTCAGTTTCATCACACCCTGTTTAGGAATTCTTTCATCAGTTGGGCGATCTCCGTATGATGGTTTCACTCCCATTTCTTGCCAAGTCCTTCTTCATACATGTTGCCATTCTGCGAGATGATGGCCGTGATACTCATTAATTAGAACTTGATTTTCCTTTCGGGTGCTGAGAATGAGCAGAAGCGGGCCTCGCCGTTGGTGATGTAGAGCACGGCCATGTTGTCGTCATCGGCCTTGTACATCGACTTCAGACTCTCGTTGCGGTTCAGAAACTCTTCCTTGACGCTCAGCGTCTCGTCATTGACCAAAGTGCCCGTCACGCGCATCCACTCGCTGCCTGAAGGCTTCAAGGCGCAGATCTCGAACTTGCCGTTCTTGGCCATCTGCTTGTAAACGTCCTTCACCTTGCCCGTCATGATATACAGACGGTCACCAATAATCTCTGATACGCCAAAGGCACGGACATGCGGCTGGTCGCCGTCAGCTGTTGCGATGAAGAATGCGCCGCATTCCTTCAAGTAAGCTTGTACTTCTTTCATGTTCTCTTGTCTGGTTTGAGGGTCAATACTGTCAGCAGCCTCTGTCTGTGCCGCTGTCTCTGTCTCATTTTCTACTGCCTGTGAAGGCTTGTTCTGATTGCAGGCTGCCATCGAAAGCAGCATTGCGAAAGCGATAAATAATTTCTTCATTGTCTTATGAGTTTTTATGTATGAATATCAATACTGCTATCTGAAACTTGTCGATGCCGTACATTAAGAAAGTAACCACGTTACTTCTTTCTCTTACCCCATCCTGTTCATAGCATATTTTCTAATAGTTCTACCGCTTTTGTTATATCCTCCTGGAAACGGCTGTGCTCACGGAGGAAGTCATCCCTGCCATTGGCTATCATGTCATACAGTTCCTGGCTCATTTCATCAATATAGGAAGCAATGGCATACTCTATATCATCCTTCTGCCAGTCGAGCTGGGAATGAATATATACCTGCCGCTTCTGATGCAGGAAACTGTAGGCCGTCTCTATGCTGTCTTTCGTTATCATCCGTCGTAGCCTATGGGCCTGAATTGCTTCTGCTGCTCACTCCATACGAAGCCTTTGCCAAGCAGGTAGTCCTTTATTTCTTTCGGCTCTCGGCTGAAGGCATAGCACAGCGATTCGAGGCTGTCAAACTCTTCGTCGCGCAGTAGCATGTTGACGCTCGAAACCAGTATCGCGGGGTCTTTAGGCAGGTAGTCCATCAGTTTATCTCCTCCAATGCTCCTGTCTCTGAGTCGATGATGAAGCCGCGAACCACGATTTCCTTCGGCACCAGCGGATGGGTCTTGATGGTCTCAACGGTCTTGCGGACAGACTCTGGTGTGTCCTTGAATCCTTCCAGCCAGTGATGCAGGTCAATGCCGCACTTCTGAATCGTGTCGAGCGTCTCGTCCGTCACACCACGGGCTATCATCTCGTGGTGGAAGTGGCTGAAACTCATGTGACAGGCTCCGCAATGCGAGTGAGCCACCACCATGATTTCCTCCACGCCCAACTCGTAGATGGCTACTATCAGGCTGCGCATAGCCGAGTCGAAGGCTGAGATAACAAGTCCTCCAGCGTTCTTGATAATCTTAGCATCACCGTTCTTCAATCCAAGTGCTGCAGGTAGCAGTTCGGTCAGACGTGTGTCCATACATGAGAGCACCGCCAACTTCTTGTCAGGGTACTTATCGGTCAGATACTTCTCGTAGCCTTTCTGTTCTACGAAGTCCTTATTATAAGCTATTATTTGGTCTATCATACTAAATCTTATTAAATCATCGGACAAAAACAGTGCAAACCGAACGCATAAAGCTTGCTTTTTGCTGAGGTGCAGCCTGTTTTCGCTAAATTTCTTTTGCAAAGGTAGTCATTTCTGCCCGATTTTTCGTAATTTTGCCCTCAAAATTAGGAATGTTTATGATAGAGCAGATAGAAATCACGTTAAAGCCCAAGTCTCGCGGCTTTCACTTGGTGACCAGCGAGATAATCCAGCAGTTGCCAAAATTGCCCAAGACTGGCATCATCAACATATTCTGCAAACATACGAGTTGCGGACTGAGTATCAATGAGAATGCAGACCCTGACGTTCGTGTGGACCTGGAAACCATCTTCAACCGTCTCGTGCCTGAAAATCGGCCAGAATATGAGCACACACTGGAAGGTGCAGACGATATGCCTGCCCATGCCAAATCTACGTTGAGCGGTGTCAGTCTTACCATTCCCATCACCAACGGACGCTTGAATATGGGCACCTGGCAAGGTATCTATTTCTGCGAGTACAGAAATTATGGTGGAGCAAGAGACTTAATTGTAACAATCATTGGAGTGTAAGACAGCATGGCATACGCAGGACGTTTCGGACAATCAGATGACTATCGGCGTGAGGAACTGATACGTATCATCGAGCATTCCGTGGAGAAATTGACACTTCAGGAACTGGAGGCGCTATATTACGATATGAGTACCAAGAATTTTATTAATGAATAGGAGTATATTAGTAATCAGAGGTAGAAAGCGTAAAGAACGACGAGAAACGTCACGGCGATATAGTATCAGGACTAATATGAGACCACTATCTACAAGAACTTCGGGCTTCACGGACTCAGTGATCCGTCGGATGACCCGCATATCGAACAAGTACGGAGCCATCAATCTCTCACAGGGATTCCCAGACTTCGACCCTCCGCGCGAGATAACCGACCGTCTGGCAGAGATTGCCCCACACGGCCCGCATCAGTATGCCGTCACTTGGGGTGCACAGAACTTCCGTGAGGCGCTGGCCAAAAAGCAGAGCCGATTCACTGGTCTGGACATCGATGCCGACAAGAACATTGTCGTGACCTGCGGCTCTACGGAAGCCATGATGGCCGCGATGATGACCGTCGTGAATCCTGGCGACAAAGTGGCCATCTTCTCGCCGTTCTATGAGAACTATACGGCAGACACCATCTTGACAGGGGCAGAGCCGATATACATACCGCTAGTTCCTCCTACTTACGGGTTCGATGCCAATCTGCTGGAGGATGCCTTCCGTGAGGGTGCCAAGGCCCTGGTGCTCTGCAATCCCTCGAACCCCTGCGGCAAGGTCTTTACCCGTGAGGAACTTCAGACGATAGCGGATATAGTAATAAGGTACGACGGCTACGTGATTACCGATGAGGTGTATGAGCACATCGTCTATGCCCCTCACCGCCACGTCTATATCTCCACGCTGCCAGGCATGTGGGAGCGCACCGTCTCGTGCAGTTCGCTGTCCAAGACCTACAGCATCACAGGCTGGCGGCTGGGATATGTCATTGCCCCTGAGCAAATCATCGACCGCGTGAAGAAGGTACACGACTTCCTGACCGTTGGTGCCGCCGCCCCCTTGATGGAGGCTGCAACCGTCGGGCTGTGTTTCCCTGATAGTTATTATGAAGGACTGCAGGCGCACTATACCCACATGAGGCAACTGTTCTGTGACGGTCTTCGCCAGTTCGGACTGGAGTTCACCGAGCCGCAAGGAGCCTATTACGTGATGCTCGACGTATCGAAATATGGCGTAAAGGACGACCTGCATTTCTGTGAGTGGCTGGCCGAGCATGTTGGTGTGGGAGCAGTGCCTGGCAGTTGCTTTTTCCGTGAGGATGTTCGCCACCTGATTCGCTTCCACTTTGCCAAGCGTGACGAGACGCTGACAGCAGCCCTTGAACGCCTGTCAAAACTTGACGGGAAAGCTAAGGATTATAAGGGATAGAAAACAAAGTTATTATTAATCCATAAGACAAAAACGATGAAGAAGTATTTTATTGCAATGATGGCAGCCATGCTGCTGAGTATGCCAGCGATGGCACAAAGTAAGAAGGTCAAGAGCCTTGAAGTGTCGTTCAACTATCAGAAACAGCCAGGGCCTGGTTCCAACCAGTATGCCGTCTGGATCGAGAACGAGAAGGGCGAGGTGGTGAAAACGCTTTTCGTGACATCTTTTACCACCAAAGGACGTGTACGTGGTAATGAACAGCCCATGCGTGGCTACGTGAAGCGCCCTAATTGTGTGCCGACATGGGTAAAGACGGTCAAGGCCAATGACCTCAGTGACCAGCAACTGGATGCTGTGACAGGTGCTACTCCACAGGCTGGAGGCAGGCAGACCTTCACTTGGAACTTCACCGACCAGCAGGGCAAGAAAGTCAGGCAGGGCAAATATCGCGTGATGGTGGAAGCCACGCTCTATCAGGCCAGCGACATCATCTACTCAGGCTCGTTCTCTACTCAGGACAAAGCCGGAAACGTAACCCTCACCTCGAAGCTCACGGAGCCGAAAGAGAGCCATCAAGACATGATAACAGACGTGAAGGCGGTGCTGAAATAACAACCGGATGCTTGCAATGACCTTCGGAGCCAAGCCTTCAACGGGGCTGATGCTGCCAGTTCTTTGTTTTGTAGACGTTATCGGAGTAAGCTACTATCGCCCTGCTTACCCAAGAAGGCATTGCGTGCGAGGGCAGTGGGCCTTTTATGAAGAATTTACCTGGTGTTATATCTCTAATGATTCCCCTTCTCGGCTGATAGCCCAGAAGGGGATGTGGTTTTCATCCGTAAACTCCTTGAAACGCCAGGCGGACTCGAAGCCCGTGGTGAAGTGCATCGGCACGAAGAGTCCCACCTTGAACCGCTCGATGAACTGTCGCCCGCCAAGGGTATATCCGTTGCCGATGCGTCCGTCGATGGGGAACATCACCACATCGAAACCGTCCGCTACTTTATTAATGTCCTTCAGCTCGCCCAGATATTGCTTCTCGTGGGCTATCGGGTCAAACACTTCCTCCATCTCGAAACTATACATCTTCTGACCTGGCACCGCGTCGGGGAGGAACTTCGCATACCAGTTGTTCAGGTCGCCGGCATGGAAGATTCGTCGTCCCTCCGTCTCTACTATCCACGACACACCGCTGTCCGTACTGC
This sequence comes from uncultured Prevotella sp., assembly GCA_946183415.1. Lineage (GTDB taxonomy): Bacteria > Bacteroidota > Bacteroidia > Bacteroidales > Bacteroidaceae > Prevotella. The sequence goes on along the minus strand of CAMHAM010000085.1, from coordinate 748 downwards.
CTAATGCCCAGACGGCGATGCGCTCATCCCTCCATGTGCCTCCCTTTGCCAGCCACACGTCAGCATCCTCCTTACTGGCTCTCCTGTGTCTGAGAATGTCCTTGCTCAGGATGTAGGTGATATCCTGCCGCAGATTCCGCCACTCGAAGATCTCCTTGGTGAAGTGGTCTTCGTGGAAGTGGCTGGAGAAGACATACAGCGGCTTCTGTTTTTCCAGTACTGACGGCATCACGTGGCTGGGATCCAACCAGTAGTCGAACACCAGTATCGCACTGTCTGTTTCCAGCGCGAAGCCGCTATGGAAGATGTAGGTCAGCGTCATCCGTTTCTCTTAAACTTTGTTGTAATTGCAAAATTTTTTTGCAAAGTTACTCATTTCTGCCCGATTTTAACTACTTTTGTGCCGAGAATTAGGAACATTTATAAAAATAGGAATAAAGACTATGGCACATGTATGTGAAAATTGCAAATTTAGGGCACACTACGACAAGAAGCCCGATTCATTTTTAGGTAAGTTCTGGCGTTGGCACATTGATTTCTGTCCAGGGTGGAAAGCATATTTCACCAGCCAGGTTGAAGAGAAGAAATCAGAGCTAAGGGTAAAATACAACTTCACGAAATATTGATGGTATGGATTTCTTGGAACTCGTAAAGAACAGATACAGCTGTAGGGCTTATAAGCCTGAGAGCGTAGAGCGTGAGAAACTTGACTATATCCTGGAGTGTGTACGCTTTGCACCTTCGGCAG
>CAMHAM010000084.1 GCA_946183415.1 uncultured Prevotella sp. | reverse complement strand
ACATTTCTTTGCAAAAGAAAGAATGTTTTCAACCGGCTTTTCGGACTGAGCCATATTTTCGAGCAATTAAAATCAGGGGCTGATGTCGATATGGCGACCCCCGAGTATGCAGAGGCCATCAAGCACATGACCGACTGTGCCAACATCTGTTTCAAGATTAACACCATGGCTCCGCAGCCAGAGCAGATTCGCCCGCTGGAGGAAGAACTGTTTGGCGGCAACCTCGACAAGACGAGCTATCTGATGCCACCCCTTCAGATTGACTTCGCCCGCCAGATGAAGATTGGTAAGGGCGTGTTCGTGAACCACTCGCTGACGTGCATGGCGGCTGGCGGCATCACCATCGACGACGGCGTGATGATTGGCCCCAACGTGCGCATCGTCACCGACAACCACGACTTTGACAACCGCATGGTGCTGCGCTGCAAACCTGTACACATCGGACGCAATGCCTGGATTGGCGTGGGCGCCATCATCCTGCCCGGCGTGACCATCGGCGAGAATGCCGTAGTGGCAGCTGGTGCCGTAGTTACCAAGGATGTAGCACCCAACACGATTGTAGGTGGCAATCCGGCAAAGTATATCAAGAACATATAATTAAAATAGGAGGACAGAATATGATATTTGACAGAAACAACGAGAAACAGGTCGTGGCACTCTTGGGTGCCGGTAGTATGGGAACCGCCATTGTGCGCCGCATCGGTGCAGGGAAGAAAATCCTGCTGGGCGACATCAGCGAGCAGGCATTGGAGCGCGTCGGCGAGGACTTCCGCCGCTGTGGATACGCTCGTAGTGAACGCCCTGAAGAAGGAGAGCGTGGAGGCATTCGCACGCCGAGCCGCAGAGCTTGGCCCCGTGATGTACTTCATCGACACGGCGGGGGCATCGCCCAATCAGGCAAACCCTGAGCATATCGTAGACCTCGACATGGTGGGCACAGGCTATGCTGTGGATGCCTTTGGCGAGGTGATGGCCGAGGGTGGGGCTGGACTCGTCATCTCCAGTCAGGCAGCGTATATGTACCCCATTCCCAACGACATCGAAGTACAACTGGTGCGCACACCGACAGAGGAACTGAAGAGTGTGCCCTTCATCAAGGACGTAGCCATGCAGAACTCCGGCCTGGCCTACATGATAGCCAAGCGCATGAACCACCTGCAGGCTCAGCGTGCCGCAGCCACCTCGTGGCGTCAGCGCCGTGCCCGCATCAACACCATCTCGCCGGGCATCATCGTCACCCCGCTGGCCTACGATGAGTTCAACGCCAACGGTGAGGGCTACCAGCGTATGATTGACGCCAGTGCCGCCCAGCGCGTAGGCACCAGCGACGAGATAGCCGAGGCCGCAGCCTTCCTGTTGGGCGAACATGCTAAGTTCATTACGGGCACCGACTTGCTCATCGATGGTGGTGTCATCGCCAGCATCCGCACGGGCGAGTATCAGTTAGGATAATAAATCACACAACAATGAATATCAAAAGTATCGTAACAGCCGCCTTGACACTGCTTGTATCAACGGCATGCAGTGGCAGTGCAAAACAGCAACAAGCTTCAGCTTCAACATCTAACGACATGACAATTATGGAAAACAACGGAAAAGCATTGGTGGTTTTCTTCTCCCACGCTGGCGACAACTATGCTGTGGGCAATATCAAGGTGGGCAACACGAAAATTGTGGCCGACTACATCTCGGAGTTCACGGATGCCGACCAGTTTGAGATCAAGACCTCGAAGTACGACGGCATGGCCTATAAGCCCCTGTGCGACCTCGCCAAGAAGGAACAGCAGAACGGTGAACTGCCCCCGTTTGAGGGTTCGGTTGATGTGTCGAAATACGATGTCGTCTTCATTGGAGGACCCGTCTGGTGGGGCACCTATCCGCAGGTCATGTTTACCTTCTTCAAGAAGTATGACCTCTCAGGTAAGACCATCATCCCCTTCACCACCCATGAAGGCTCTGGCCTCGGCAGTTGTGTGAAGGACGTGAAAGATGCCTATCCGAAGGCTAATGTTCAGCAGGGCTTCTCTATATACGGTCATGATGTCCGCACAGGCAAGGAGCGAGTAGAAAAGTGGTTGAAGAAGTTAGGTTATCAGGGGAAATAATATGGCTAAGTAGAGGGTGCTTGCCCCCCAACGTAATCTTCTGCAAAATGTGAAAGTTTGGAGGCAATTCGTGTAACGACGGATTGCCTTTTTCGTCGTACCTTTGCAGCAGAATACTTAAAAGCAACGGATATGGAATACGTAACATTAAACAACGGAGTGAAGATGCCGATGATAGGGTTCGGCGTTTTCCAGGTGAACGATCAGAAACAATGCCAGCAGGCTGTGGAGGATGCCATTGAGGTGGGCTATCGCAGCATCGACACGGCAGCATCGTACATGAACGAGGAAGCCGTGGGGGCTGCTGTCCGCAACTGTGGCGTGAAGCGCGAGGAACTGTTTGTGACCACAAAGCTGTGGGTGCAGGATCATGAGTACGACGATACGCTCAGGGCCTTCGATACATCGATGGCAAAACTGGGACTGGACTATCTCGACCTGTGGCTGATCCACAAGCCTTACGGCAACTACTATGCCGCTTGGCGAGCCATGGAACGGCTCTACAAGGAGGGACGCATCCGTGCTATCGGCGTGACGAGCTTCTCCAACGACCGTCTGATAGACCTGGTGCTCCATAATGAGGTTCGCCCTGCCGTCAACCAGATTGAGACACATCCGTTCTTTGTGCAGGAGGCCGCCAACCAGTTTATGAAGAAGGAGAACATCCAGCACGAGGCTTGGGCTCCGTTTGCCGAGGGGCACAACGACATCTTCCGCAATCCCGTCATTGCAGAGATAGCACAGAAATACGGCAAGAGCGTCGGACAGATCATCCTTCGCTGGCACTTGCAGCGCGGCGTGGTGGTCATTCCCAAGACCGTCCACAAGGAGCGCATGGCAGAGAACATCAGCGTGTTTGATTTCGCGTTGACTAATGAAGAAATAGTACGTATCTCAGCCCTCGACCTCGGGCATAGCGCTGCCTACGACGATCAAGACCCGGAGAACACCCGCTGGATAGGAACAATGAAAATTCATGAATAGGCTATGAGAAAGTTTTTATTAGGTTTAATGACAATCATGAGTGTAGCAGTTATGGCACAGAAGAATCAGACGTATCTGACATTGAATAATGGGGTGGTGATTCCCCAGTTTGGTCTCGGTGTGTATAGTATTCCCGCCGGGGAGGTGACTTACAACTCGGTATTGACTGCCCTGAAGGCAGGCTATCGCCACATCGACACGGCTCATGCCTACCAGAACGAGCGCAGTGTGGGACAGGCCATCAAGGACAGCGGCATCCCCCGCGACTCCATCTGGGTGACGAGCAAACTGTGGCCTAATGAGTATGGCGAGGAGGTGACTCCGAAGCAGTTGGACAAGATGCTGGAGCGCCTCGGACTGGAATATCTTGACCTGGTGTATCTGCATCAGCCCCTGCGCGACTATAACGGAGGCTGGCGGGCTTTGGAGAAGGCACTGGAGGCAGGCAAGGTGCGTGCCATCGGTATCAGCGACTTCGATTTCAGCGACTCGTTGTTCAACTCCATCGTGGAGCCTGCACGCATCAAGCCCCAGATGTTTCAGATAGAGTGCCACCCCTACGCCCAGCGCGAGCACTGGCAGGAGATGACGAAGAAGCACGACATCAAGATAGAGTGTTGGTTCCCCCTTGGAGGCCGCGACTCGAAGGGTGAGATCCTGCGCGACCCCGTCATCAACGAGATTGCCAAAGCTCATGGCAAGAGTGCCGCTCAGGTCATTATCCGCTGGCACATCCAGAAGGGCTTCTGCGTGGTGCCTGGCTCATCGAATCCGAAGCATATCCAGGAGAATATTGAGGTATTCGACTTCGAACTGACGCAGGAGGAGATGGCCCGCATGGCCTCACTCAACCAGGAGAAGCGCTACTTCAAATGACCTACCAGCAAATCAAGGACTGGATGGAGAATTACGAACTTTGGGACTAAGGTAATAATAGGTATTAGGAATTACTTCCGATAAAGGTATTTCCAGATAAAGATTGCTTCGTCGCTGAACTGGAGCTTTCTTTCTGACTCGCGGACGATTTTCAGGATTCGGCTTTCTGTAAGGGCATGCTTAACGGCTATGCTCTTGACGGAAAGCCTTTTTGTCTGTAGGCCATAATAGGCACAGAGAATGTCTGCTTCATGCTCTGTCAGCGTATTGCGAATCATCGTGAATATCTGATGAAGCAGTTCACCACGTTCCACCTCAGAGTCAGAAAGACTTTCCCTGCGCTCATCCACTATGCCATTGAGTGTACTGTAATTCTCCCACTGTTCTGCAAGAGCGTTATAGGCGTTTTCTTCATCGAATAGTTCCATCATGCTATTCCTAACAGTTCTATTTCAAAGATGAGCGTGGAGCCACCAGGAATGCCGGGTTGTGAGAATTTGCCATAGCCCATTTCGGCAGGAATGTTTATCTCCCATTTGTCACCGATGTGCATCTGTTGCATGGCGACAATCCAGCCCTCAATCAAGTCACTGAGTCGGCAAGCCAATGGCACACCGCCACGGCTGCTGTCGAACTGTTTACCGTCGATGGTCTTACCCGTGTAGTGAGCCGTGATGATACTGCGGACTGTCGGTGTTGCGCTCGATTGATTGCCTTCACTTAGCACTTTGTAATAGATTCCCTTAGGCAGAGCCTTGACTCCATCCTCCTTCGACTTGACTTCCAGCCAGTCCTTGTTTGCCCGTATGTACTCCCGTTTATTCATAAATCATTCTAAAATCAGGCACAAAGTTACGGATTTTTTTCCGATATTTATCAGAAAGAACTAATATTGCAACATAATTTAATAAGACAGTCAGATAAATCAGAATTTAACGCTCCGATTATCACGGCTTCAAGCAAGTAAATTCTAATTTATCGAACTGTATAACCGTCAAAGTTTAACTATTGTAATACAAATACATATTTTTATGAGTTTTTTAATGGAGATAGGCAGCACATTGACTGTCTATCTTCGGTTTTTATGGCTCAGTCCGAAAAGCCTGTTGAATTCTATCAGTATACTGCGCGCGTATTGTATGAATACGCAGAAAAGACGCGACCCTACCGACCCTTGTGACCCCTAACCGCCTTTCACAGGATGACACAAGGGGCAGAAGGGTCACGTCTTTCTGCTATATGACTACTATAGGGAGAAACAGTAGTGACGGTCCCATATTCAGATGAAGACTTTCTGCTTCCAGATACAATAGTCGTAGCAAAAATTCCGTCCATTGTATTTTTAGTTCCAAGGGTTGGAATTATACCAGCAATGTTTGCTTGACTCTTTCAACAGGCTTTTCGGACTGAGCCCTTTCTTCTTTCCTTTGACTTCGTCTTCCTCTGTCGCGACTCAGCCATTGACTTTCCCTTCGGCCGTCGACCTTTGGTTCAAGCGAGTTTGATGGCTCTCAATGCTCCGTCGGTTCCTATACTTCGCCTTGACAATCTCGTAGGAATTCCGAGTTAGTTCTTTTAGCAGTTCATCGGGAGCCGTAGCAGGATTGATGCCTATCCAGTGTTTGGGCGATTCGTTGTATGGATTGCCTATACACTCATGCTGCGCCTTCAAATCCTCAATACGTTCCGGCTGGCATTTGAGCGAGATGATGGAGAAATCGTTGCAGTCGAAGAATGAGAACATGTGGCCTGACACATAGAATACCAGTACACCCTCTCCGCTCTTGAATTTTTGGAACGGTAGCTTTTCCTCTATGTCATCACCTAACGACAGGCAATATTCACGATAATCTTCTATATTCATGGAGCTTTGATAAATTACATTTCATTTGTTTTCCCGATACTCCAGCAGGGTCATGCCCGTATGCTTCTTGAAGTAGCCTACGCTGAATCATCAGCCAGGCATCTTTCACGACGGATGGGAAGATTGAATGTAGAGGTCTTTGTCACGATGCTGGAGTCCTTCTCAAACTCCTCATCGCGCCTGAATACATAGCAGTGCTGACAGCCTTCGCTCTTTCGGTGGCATCCGTGCCACAGATTCCACATTTCACTCATCGCTCCCATATTATGCTGTTAATACCACTTATATCCATGTTCCTTGCAGTAGTCAATGGCGGGCTGGAATCCCTGAAACGTTGCCTTGTGAATCCATTTCAGCCCCTTGCGCTCATCCTTGGGAACGCCCGTGCCAGTCATCAGAAACCAGCCTGTGGCAAACTGTGCCTGGGCATCGCCACCGTTGGCGGCTAACTCGTACCAGAAGACACATTCCTCCAAGTTCTTCTCCACGCCATCGCCGTTCCAATAGGCTGCTCCTACGTTCTTCTGACTGAGAATATGCCCTTGGAAAGCGGCCTCTCGATACCAGAGGAAAGCCTTGTGATGATCCATTTCTGTGCCATTGCCGAGATAGTAGGCATTGGCCACATTGACCTGTGACTGCATATCACCCTTGTCGGCTGCTTTCATATACCACTCGAAGGCCTTTACCGCATCCTGCTCCACACCTTTGCCGTGATAATAGCACTCACCGACGTTGAAGCATCCATAGACATCGTCCTGTTCCGCAGCCTTCATATACCACTCGAAAGCCATCTCCAGATTGACTTTTACACCAGTACCACGCTCGTAGCAGACCCCAAGATTGTTCATTGCCTTGGCATCACCCTCGTAAGCCTTCTCACGGTACGAGTCAGCCTTATTACGTTCCTTTGGCATCGCTTAGTCAGTTAAATCGGAATTTATATGCTACTCTCCCATTCCTTTTTCGTGATGCAAGTGATATGCTCTG
>CAMHAM010000083.1 GCA_946183415.1 uncultured Prevotella sp. | reverse complement strand
CACATTTCTTTGCAAAAGAAAGAATGTTTTCAACCGGCTTTTCGGACTGAGCCCTAAAAATACAATGGACGGAATTTTTGCTACGACCATTGTATCTGGAAACGGAAAGTCTTCATCTGAATATGGGACCGTCACTACTGTTTCTCTCTATAGTAGTCATATAGCAGAAAGACGTGACCCTTCTGTCCCTTGTGTCATCCTGTGAAAGGCGGTTAGGGGTCACAAGGGGCGGAAGGGTCGCGTCTTTTCTGTGTATTCATTACAATACGCGCGCAGTATACTGATAGAATTCAACCAACTTTTCGGACTGAGCCATTTTATTTTATATCATCATGAGCAATTGTTGTTCGATTGTTGTTCGATTAAATAACGAACAACAGACGTACATCAAACGTACTTCAATCGCACTTCAATCGCACAAGAATAGGCACTATGCCTTAGTTGAGGTAGCGGAGTCCTTTGCCAAAGAGCATGGACTATGGCTTCCTATAGAAAACATTTATCGTCTATATGTGGTGCCGAAGAAGGGCTCGAAGTCGGATGACGAGGACGGCGGGTCTGAATAAGAAATCCGACAATGGCCGAGCGGACTCGGCGGATAAATCTAATGAATTATCCGAATAGCTTGCCGACGATGTCAAGAAGATTGCGGACGGTCTGCTTGTCGGGAACAGGAATCTTCAGTGAAGTCTGCCCTGTCTCGGCATCGGTCTCTATCAGGGAGTTGACGAGTTGCTCAGTGGCCTCGGGTGATTTCAGCGTGGCAGCAAGTCCGCTGAGGAAGGAGGTGCCTTGAGCAATGAGTTCCTTTGGAGTCGTTGGAATCTGAGGACGGCGAGGTTCGGAATCCGGCTGGGCTTGCGTTCTTGGCTCAGTTGCAGCATCTTCTCGTGGAGCCTCCGTTTCCGTAATATACTCCTCAGAGGCAGTCTCTGTTGCAGGGGCTTCTGCTGTTGTCGTTTCGTTTGAGCTAGTTTCGGAAACTTGTTGTTCTTTCGGTTTCTCTTCTTCCTCCATCATCTCACCAAGCGTGTCCATCATTTGGGCAAGCTTCGATTCATTGCTGAGGAAGATGGTGTCCTGGCCGTTGTCGAGTACCCCCTCGAACATAGCCGACTTGAAGCGCAGTTTGTCGAGCATCTGCTCTTCGATGGTACCGGCTGAAACAAGGTTGATAACCTGCACGTTGCGCTGCTGCCCCAGACGGTAAATGCGGGCGATACGCTGTTCAAGTACGGCGGGGTTCCAGGGCAGGTCCAGATTGATGATGGTGGCTGCTGACTGGAGATTGAGACCTGTGGAGCCTGCATCGGTAGAGAGAAACACACGACTATCGGGATTATCGGCGAAGTTAGTAATAAGTCGCCCACGAGTTTCAGAGGGCACACCGCCATGTAGGTATTCAAAACCTATTTCTCGCTTCTCTAACTCCTGAGCGATGAGACGCGTCATCCGTTCCCACTGGCTGAACACAACTACCTTTTCGCCTTTGGTTTCGAGCAGGGAGGTGATGATGTTCAATGCCTCGTCAACTTTTGTGTCGTTGCGTGTCTTTTGGTCGAGGATATAGGTGCTGTCGCAGAGCATACGCATCTGCGAGAGGCAAAGCAGCAGGCGGTTGCGGTCTTTCTCGGAGAGGAAATGCATCCGTCGCCATTTCGTGACGATTTGGCTTACGACGAACTTCAATTCTTCATGCTCTCCTCGCTGCTCCTTGGTCATCGGCACAAAGAGTATCTTGTCCTGACGCTTAGGCATCTGTAGTGCCACCTGCTTCTTGGTGCGGCGAATCAGTCGCTGGCGGGTCATCTCTCCAACCTTGTTCAGGTTCTTGTAGCCCAGCACCTTGCCCGTCTCGTCGCTCACGATGCACTCAGCCTTGAACTTCCAGAACGGGCCGAGGCAGAAGTTGTCGGCAAACTCCATCACCGAGTAGAGTTCCTCCAGTTTGTTTTCGAGAGGCGTGCCGGAGAGAATCACAGCATACTGCGACACCACGCGGCGCATAGCCATCGAAATCTGCGTGTTCCAGTTCTTCAGCCGTTGCACCTCGTCCATGATGAGAAGGTCGGTCTCCAACTTGCCCAGAATTTTGATGTCGTTGCAGGCACTATTGTAAGAGATAATCTTATAAGGTACGTCCAACTGGTACTGACTGATACGCTTGTGGTGCAGACCCTCGATGACGTGAACCTGCTGCCCTGTGAAACGCTCTATCTCGCGCTTCCACTGATACTTCAAGGATGTGGGGCAGACAATGAGAGTCGATTGTATCAGTTTCTCCTTGCGCATCAGTTCGGCAGTGCCGATGGCCTGAATGGTCTTGCCCAGACCCATCTCGTCGGCAATGATGCTCTTGCCTTTGGAGAAGGCGAAGCGGATACCCTCCTTCTGATAGGGATAGAGTGGGGTGGTGAGCAGTTGGTCGAGCATCTCGTCTGTATAACAGTGCAGAATATGCTGGCGGAACTGTGCCTCGCGCTTATCAATGATGAAGTCGATGGCATCCTGATAGAATCGGAATGTATCGCTGATGGCGGTTGCCTGCTTGGCAAATTCTTCCACATGGTCATAAGCCTCCTCCTGCATCACGCCGTTTCGGTCGAAATACTGTGTGGCCAATTGTTCGTACTCTTCTTGATGGTCAGAACCGATGCGGATACAGACTTTCCTTACATCGCCCGTCTCACCGGGCATAATTTCTGTAGGCAGATATTTCAGAAAAACCGACGTATAGGGTGGAATCTCCTGATGTACACGTACCCTTCTGTTGCCGTTATGCCATAGTTTCACAGCCTCTATGTGCTTGCAAGTTCCCAATTGTGCCGTCTTGAAGTCAAAGCACGAGCAGTAGTTCCACTCGCTCTTCGCACCGCGATATACCACCTTGTACTCCTGTTTCGTCTTTGGACTCTTCACGCAGTATTCGCCTGGCAGTAACTTGTCATCGACGCACGAAATGCCGAAATGCTCTTCTTGGGCAATTTGCTTGCGTAGCGCAATCTGCCACTCCGTGAGCGACATCCCGTCAGGTTTCACAATCCATGAAATCTTCGTCCGCTTCGTCGCCTTCTTTTTCGTCTTCTTCACCGTTTTCACCTTTTCTTTTACCATCGCTGAGGTCGTAGTTTATCTGTTATCTAATGTTTCAAAATTTGCTTATTCCCACCATGAACGAGGGATGGCGGCTAGAATCTATTTCCATTCATTAAAATACACACCAAGAAAATCAATCAAAGGCTTTAGTTCGTCGCTAGATAAATCCCAATACTTGGAATCATCGAACATCCAGTAGCCTTTGCTCAATTCTTTCTTTTGTTTCTGCGACATCTTCTGCAGAGAAATGTATGAGTACATCTCGCCTTTGCGTCCTGGAGTCTCATACTTTTCTTCTTCCGGATCATTTGCCCTTACTTCATCTTCGAAATTTTCGTAGCAATCCAACAGGCATTGATGTTCAGGATTGATAATCTTTGACAAGAGCATTTCAAAATCTCCATCAGTGTGATTGTCGGGCCATAAGAATAAATCAAATTCTATCGATTCGGATTTCATTGCTAAGATTTCCGACTGACGTTTAGCGAAGCCTCCACCGTTCCTCTCTTCGTCTGCATCAAAGATGACTAAGTTGGAAAACCCTTTGTCAGAATTCTCTTTGAATTCATATTCGTTCTTGGGTATGTTTGTCCATCCGTTTATGCCAATTACATCAAAGTCAACCTTATACTTACAATTTGGGAAATGCTTAGCGATAACCTTCACGATGAAGTCTTGCTCGTTAGTGGTTTCCTTATCGTGCTTTTGGGCAGCATTAACACCACTCTCAATGAATATCTTAATCATCTGATTTCCCTGTCTTCGTTCAACAAATAGTTAAATTGCTCGTATGTGTGCTTGTATGCTTTCAATTCTCCCTCAGGGAATTTTCTAAGAGTATAAGCGCGCCATAGAGGTTGCATCTCTTTATATGCATCTTCTTGCAGTACAGTATTTGCGGCTTGAAGTGTGTCAATATTGTGAGTGGTTGCAAAGACCTGGACATTTAACTCTTTTGCCGTCTGAATGATAGCACGCCACAAAATCGGCATCGACTGATAATGGAAACCGTTTTCCATTTCGTCAATCATCATAATTCCATTTTCACATTGGAACATAGCAACTACCACTTCGAAGATTTTGCGGATGCCATCACCTAAGACTTGTATAGGAACTCTTTGTGATAGTCCAATATCTACCATTATCATGCCATTGGCAATAACTATGTCTTTAATGGATGGCTCAATCTCGCAAAGAATTGATATTAGCTTAGCTTCTTTTTTCTTTTTAAGAATTTCTGAATAGAAATTAACGGCAAAGTCTCCATGTCCTATAATTGAGGATAGATATACAGAATTTATATGGTTACCCAATTCTTTGGGAGCCTCTGCACGTGCCTGTTTGTCTTTGTTACTGCTTAATATGAGTTTCGACATATATGTGCCAGTGGAAGTAACATATCTTAATTGCAACCCATATTCTTTTTCTAAAGCGGTTTGCCTATCCTTAATGTCATTGATATCAATTGCTTCGGCGAACTGTTCCCAATACTTAAACTCAGCACTCCTTATTGCCTTATTGTACATTCCCGATAAGGTGATAGGATATTCTGTTTCCAAATTGTAGAAATTCAATTTGTACTTCTCGTCACTATCAACAATCAACTGGCGCAGGTTGTTGATATTAACATTACCGATAATGTTATCATTACCGAGGAAAAGATAAATGGCTTCAAGTACAGTTGTCTTTCCGCAATTGTTGTGACCAAGGAAGATGTTGAATCTCCCAAAGTCATCAAGGAAACATTTGCGTATGCCCCTGAGGCGTTCAATTGTTATATTGTCTATCATTGCCATATTTGTTTTGCCTGCAAAATTAAGCATTTTCTCGTGAAAAGCAAAGAATAAGTTTGCAAAAACACCTTATTTAATATAAATTGTTTGGTAATGTGCCAAAGTTTGAGTAATTTTGCACACAGATTCCGAGTGTTTAAGGCTCGCATGGTGTATTACGCATCATTTGAGCGTAACTATTGATGTGCTGATGGCAGCCAACATGTTCCTCAACACTGGTTTGAACTGGCAAAGGAACATTGGACACAGGTCTATCGTTCAACAGGAACGCCATGTAGTTGTTGGATGTGTCGCGGCAATGAGTACGATCGTTTAGCGTATAAACGTGATACTCGCCGCATTATCCGAGAATCAATGGACTAACCTCAATTACGCCCCACTTCTCAGTAAGTTGGGGCGTTTTAGTTGCCACATGCCTTCATGGTAATCGCCAGAGGCAAAAGTAGCCTTTAAAGCCTCGCCTTTTTTTATCAGACATAGCACAGCATCTTATTACAGGAAAAAAGACTGATAACTGTAGCATGGTAATGATATTTTCACTATATTTGCAGCGCCGAAAAAAAGACGGATTCTGGATTTGTCCGATATTTTCCGTTCTGTCAAGTCTTTCAGGAAGCAATGGCAGAGAGTGACAAGGTTTTCAGTACGATGTTAACGATGTTGACAAGCAATTCAGTTTAACCCGGTGAAATCTGTCAAGTGAAATGGTTCTTCTGCAATTTAGTTGAAGAGTACATGCTCCAGTACAAGTTTTCTTTTTAAGAGTTTGATGCCTGCCCTGCCATACATCATGCGCTTCACGGCCTTCAGTTTGTTGACATATCCTTCCGTGATTCCGTTAGTGACGTTGAGTCTGATAGTGTTCCTAACCGCCTGGTAATCCTTTCTTATGCCGATTATAAATGTCTTGAGTGAGTCAATCCCGGTATGCCAGTACTGTTTCATCCACCTGACGAGTGCGGTGGTATCGCATCCTTTGATGATGCTGCAAAAGCCGACCATTGCCCCATACATTTCATTGAACCAGTCGAGTCCCATCAGTACACGAAAGGTCCTTTTCTGATTATCATCCAGCTCATACCCCTTCATGGACTTGTCTATAATCGATGAGATTGCCTTAACAGGCACAAGTCCCGACCTGTCATCTTTCGGCCTTTCCTTCCCATGCTCCGGCTTCCATGACTTTGGCCTGAAGCCACGGTGCCCGTCTGACAGGTACTTGTAATGGTCATAGAATGGTGTCTGACTGCCGGAGAATCCCATGCTGCAGATCTCATGGAAAATGGCACTGAGTGCCTTCCCATTTGCTGCTTCTTGCTCCACATATGTGTCATACTTACTCATTCCGCAATGTGCTGTTTCTGGCGGGCAATGATTCCATCTTGCAGTATTTTGTGGCAGTCTGTCTGGCGATACCGAGTTTCCTGGCAATGGTCGTAGGCTTGAGGCCTTTCTGCTGCAGTTCCTTCACCTCATTGAACATAACCTGCCTGCCATCTGGTTTCCTGGGGCTGGGAGGCAACTCCACAGGAGTGCCCGCAAGGGCCTTGTTCCCTGCGGTCTGTGCATCCCTCTGCTCCTCATCCCTCACGGCCTGCCGATATTCCGCATACTTCTCCGCCACCAGTTTTGTCATGCGGTCTGAGATGTTCTTTACAAGATGGAACTTGTCAGCCACTTCATCTATCTTGCGCCCAGTCATGGCTACGGCAGAACTGTAGTCGGTAGACCTGTCACGGCTGACGAGGCGCACGTCCCCATGCTGCTCCATCCATTTGCGGAAGCTCTCTGTCTCCCTGTCGCCAAGCAGGTCTATTGGCCATCCGTTCTCCAGGTCGATAATTATACTCCCATAGGTCACTCCCTTCAGCCATGCCCAGTCATCGACTCCTATCTGCCAGACATCCCTGTAGTCGGAAGGCCGCATCCTGTGCACGTCGCGCAGGACTGTGGAAGAGCTGATGTGTATGCCGATATGCTCAAGCATCCTGCTTGCAGAGGAAGAAGACACGGATATGCCCTGCCTTGCAACGGCTCTCTCGCATCTGCAGGTACGTCTGCGGTAACGGAACACCTCGTCACCAGGCTGTTCCGCAAAGGTCTTCCTGCGGCAGTCCCGGTTATGGCAGAAGAACTTGCGCACACCAAGCCGCATAATGACGCGCCGGCCGAGAATTGACAGGTCCTGTATCGTCCTGACATACCTGCTGTGGACACTGTGGCTGCGATGTCCGCAATAAGGACAGATGCCATGGTCAAGCGAGGATGTCGCATACATCTTGAAAGAATCGTCTTCATAATCCACCTCATGGACAATCAGGTCAGAGGATTGGTAAATCTGCGACAATCCCTCGTCGCAGGGCGAAATTGTTTCATTTGCCTTGCCGATTTCTGATTTTTTTGTTGTAACTTTGCCGCCGTTAGGGTATTTCTACATATTTTTATACTTTATGTTTGGCGATATAAAGGTACAAAAATTATACGAAATATCCTAATATTTATTGTTATAAATAATTGATTATCAGTTAATTAAATATAAATACAATAATAGTGTATGTCAATATTTTGCGCAATCAGGAAGTGTCATTTTTGATAACGTCTCATACACTTCTTTATACAAAAATCTATATAAATACAATGAAGCCTCTTCAACTAAATTGCAGAAGAACCAA
>CAMHAM010000082.1 GCA_946183415.1 uncultured Prevotella sp. | reverse complement strand
TTGTTGCTCAGGTACTTATAAAGAAAGTTAAACTAAAGTGCTGCGGAATTTAGGTTTGTTACATTTGTATGACAATGGCTATGTTTTTTGGTTCAGAGAATTGGTTGGGAAAGAAAAATTTCCTAACTTTGCCACTGCTATGTTTATGAATAGTAGCAGGTCATGAGGTTTCTTACTGAGAAAATTCTATGGAGTCAGATACGCGAAGGTGACATGAGCGCCTTCGAGGAACTATTCAACCTGTATGCCGACAGTTTGTTGGCATACGGCATGAAGTTCACGCACGACAGAGAACAGGTGAAAGACATCATTCAGGACCTCTTCGTGCGCATCATCAAACGCCACGACAGCCTGCCCGAGGTCGAGAATGTGAAGGCCTACCTGCTCCACGCCTTTCGCAACAACCTCCTCTACAACCTCTCCAAAGAGCGGCTGTGCTCCTTCGACGAGAGCGACACCCTGCGGAAGCAGGCGGAAGAGAGCATCATGGAGGCCATGGATGACTATAGCCCCGATGACGACATGCTGCGCAGACGCCTGCGCGTCAACCGTGCGCTGATGACGCTCACGCCCCATCAGAAAGAAATCATCTACCTGCGCTACGTGCAGGAGCTACCGTCGTCCGACATTGCCCGGATGCTCGGCATCAACGTGCAGTCGGTGCGCAACGATGTGCACCGCGTCATCGCCGGACTGCGCAAGCAGGTCATCTCATGAAAAGGTGGATAGAATGTTGCCAAATGGTGTATATTTCGTTCCCTGCATCTATTTTTTCCCAAAAAGGCTTGCAGGTTATTATATTATTTCCTAACTTTGCATCCAAATTGCAGTGCTAACTACATTCGCTACGAGATTGCAGCGCTTACTACAACAGACAGATTACAGCATCATCTAGATAAATCAACAAAACTATTAAGATAACATGAACAAATTTATGCAAACAAGGACGGCGCTAACCCATGCGTACGCTTCTTTCAGCGCCCTCTCACGGGTGATCGTCCTCGCACTGGCATTTGTTGCCGGGGGGGGCAGATAGCCGCGCAGACGCCAAGTGCTGAGCTTACTACTGACGGTAATACACTTGTTGTTACCGCTACGGGTGACCTGACAACTTACAACATCACTTCAACTTCTACGGCTACTGTCTTCACAGCAGCAGGTGCTACTGTAATCAAGAAAGGCCATGTAGCAACGAATCCAAATTGGGTTGACGCAGTAAATGCGGGTGATCTCTACGACCCAAGCCAATTGTATTTCTGGTATGATGCATCCTCTTATAGTAATAAGCTCATTGAAGATAATGCTACTTATTTTTCTACAGAGCCAGGCTCTACATATATTGAGACAAAAGAGGTAACTACAACCAAACCTTTTGTCGAAGAAGTTGAGGCACAAGCCAAGTCTATGGGTTGCACCGCCGTGAAGTTCGTTCAGGGCGATGGTGAGCCTATGGTTTTGAGCGCTGACCAAATGGCAAGTCTTATCAAATATAGTGCTAATAGTAAAACCAACTATTTCTCAGCACTTGATTTCTCTCCAGTGACGGGCATTACTCTGTCCGCGCTCAAGACATCCTATGGTACAGGGACTTGGGATCTCAACGCCAGTTTTGTGCTCCCGAATACCATTAAAAAGGATGATGGTACTGTCATGACATCGGCAGAGAAACTCACTTGGGCAAGCACCGTTAACAATGGTGGAAACATCTATTGGTATACTCCCAAGAAGAATATCGATTTCACCGAGGATGCTACACAACCTTATTATAATCTGGAGGTTCGGGTCATCAGGGACGCCCAAGAATATCTGGAGGCAGGTGCAGCATTTGTAAAGAAAGATGTGACAAAGAACTTGTTAGTCCATACGACAAGTAGCATCTTGTCAAAGCTTATCTATCTTGACTATGATGGCATCAGCAACTTGGTGCTTGATGGTACTACTGAATCTGTCAACAACAGCAGTTTTGGTAAAGATAGTAATGGTAACGATGTTAAATTCGCTCATATACAGCGTCTAATTCTCAGGAACAGCACATGGGTTAACTTCCCGATCACGGCTCATGGATCCTTGAATGTACTTGAGGGTATGGAAGCCAATAAGCCAGCATCTGGGGAGTCTACCCTTCATATTACCAATCTGAATGGTGAAGGTTCTTTAGCTAAGACAGCAGAATATTATGATGATGCCTTAGATAAAGCACGCTATTGCAATATTCATGGAACTGTAGGTGATCAGGATGTGGAGGATTTCTTGAATTTTGTTTCCAACCCTTGCCTGAACCTTCTGGAGTGTAATTGGGTAGGAACTACAGGTAAACTCAAGAGTCTGAAAAACAATTACATTAAATATCTCGTTCTGCCCAGCGGCTCTGCAAAGAAGTCTACCTATAAGGATACTTCCAACAATGATGCGAACATGGGCTCAAACGTTGATGAGGCAAAGGGCATTGCAGCTACGAGCTATAAGAATTTCTCTTTCTCTGGTTGCAAGAACCTCCTTGGTGTTGGTGCATATCGCACGGTCGAAGACCCTAAAGATAAGACAAAGCTCCGTGGACTCTTTGAGGCTCATTCTACGAGCGCTGAGCTGGACACAGATATGCCATACTTAATAAATGGTACTAGAGATCATGATTTCAGCCATGTAGAGATGCTCAACTACATGATTCGTAACTTCTCCTCTAATATTACAGGTGATGCTAACAAGTGGCCTGATAATAAGGAAGGCAATCTCCCTGTAGACTCTATTCTTTTCTCAGGCTATCTGAACAAGCAGGATATCAATGGCTCTTTCGGTACTCTGAATATCAATATCGCAGGCGCTAACCTGAAGAACGCTTACTTCCCCACAGCTTCTGATATGACTATCAGTGGCAGTGATCAGGCAACAACGACTACAGGTGCTACCTATTATGGTGCAGGGGCAAACTGGAAGACCTATTTGAAGTACATTGACCTGCCCGTTGCAAAGGAACAGAGTGTCTTACCACATTATTGTTTATATAACGTAAAGTCACTTAAAGCAATTTGTGTCCCGGGCAATTACACTCGTCTGGAGGAGGGAGCGCTGGGATATAATAACCAATTAGTTAGTGTTTATACCACCGCTATTGATGCCAATGGTGACGGTCGTGGGGATACTATAAAGTATGGTAACTACAATAACGCTGATGGTAAAGCCGTTCCAGGACAGTACTCTTGTACGCTTCCTCCACATCTGGAATATGTTGGAACCAACTGTTTTGCCCTCGACGAACAATTCCTGGATGTTTACATCCTAAATGGTAAAGATGATAAGATTCCAGAGTGTGCTCGTGACGCTTTCAGTGCAGGCACCTATTATGGATGGGGCGGATATAATTCTACTCACCCTATTCAAAGAAATAGTTATGCACAATTGAAGTATGATGAGGCATCTAACCTGCATATTTCATACCCTCGGCAAAAAGCCTCTAATAGATGAGTGGCATACTCCCGCTAAGGCAGTTTTCTCATTTTATGACAAATCATTGCAGCCGTAGGGGGTCATTTTTAAATTAGCGCAAAGCCAAAAATGTCTCTGGCGGGCAGTTTTGCTTTGATGGCCTCTCATGAACCACAACTGCCCTGCCTCGGACAGATGCCCGTGGCTGGCTTGTAGGATGAAAAAGAATAGTTGTATGGCAATGGCCTTAGGCAACAGTTTGGTAAAACTCGAGCGCGTGACAGAGTTCCTGCCTTCGCGGCACGTGCTTTGGGTAGTCAAGGATAACCTTTGTCTTGAGCACTCTCACGCAGACGGCCACGAGGAGAAGCTGCTCGCGCATGCGGAGCAGCGTGGCCTTCTCCATGGAAGTGCCCTTCAGTACACGTTCACGGACGGAATGGAGCAGGACGTACGCTGCGGCATAGAGGAAGATTCTCAGGCGGTTAGCCTTGAAGGTGTGGCACGAGAGTCGGTCGCCGTTGACAGCCTCCTTGAACTGGCGTATGTACAACTCGTCGCCACCGCGCTTGCAGTACCAATATTCATAGAGCGTCTGGGGATAAAACCGGCCGCCCATGTTAGTGACGATGAACCTGATGTTCAGTTCACCCTTCTCCGTGATCTCTGCCTTGACGGCAACAAACTGATAATAGGTCCAGGTGTTGGCCCGATACATCAAACCACTATATCTCTTTACGGGTTGCTTCGCCTTTTCGTAATCCTCTTTCACCTTCTTGCTCAGATTAACGACGACAGGGTTAGTGTTGAGGACGTTGTTGCTGGCCAGCCCGGTGATGTAGTACAGCCGGTACTGTTTGGTCGACATCACCCAGTCCATAAACTCATGCGAGCAGAAGTGGCTGTCGCCGCGGACGATAATCTCCGTCTCGGGCCAGGACTGACGCAGGCAGGCAACGAGCCATTTGAGCGTGTCACAGATGTTGGCCGTCTTGTTGCGGCGCCCCGGCTTGAGCAGCGGGAGAATCATCTTGCCACTGAAGCCCTCGAAGACGAGCAGAGGCATGTAGCAATAACTGTCGTAGTAGCTGTTGAACAGCGTGAGCTCCTGCACGCCGTATGTGTCGACGTTTGTGTCATCGCAGTCCAGGATGATCTTCTTCGGCGTCTTGCCATTATAGGAAAGGACGAACATCGTGACAAACATCTCCTGAATGGCCAGCAAATCCTCCTCGCTCACCATGTTCTCGAAGCGGCACATCGTCGCCGAGGAGCACAGGTCCTTGTCCAGCTCGCCGGAGTTGACCGCCAGCTGCATCATCGGGTCCTTACGCATGCGGTCGCAGTCGTTGACATCCTCGTAGCCGAGGCATATTTGGAATATACGCGTCATAATGATTTCCTCCAGCGTGTGGTGAATGAGCAGCGGATTGCGCTTGTCCGTGACGCAGGAGGCCAGCTGGGATGCCAGCGCCAGGTGCTGTTCCTCGCCCTTGAGAATGGCCAGGCCACCGAAAGAGGAGAGGCACGCCTTGCCGACGTTTGCCTCTACGGGAAGATTATTAACAGTTGGGAGGCAAATTTTTGTCTCATTTGCTTGGTCGGAATCAATAAAATGCTTAATTTTGCCCATATGAGGAGTTTTTGTAATTGGACACTACAAATTTAACGCTTTTCCCTTTGATAGCCAAAGGGATAGCGTTAAATTCCTCACACTTTTTATTATCATCGTGAAATATTCAGGTAAAAATCCTTTTCGCTACGCGAAACAAAATCATCATATGATAGGGAAAAAGCGCAAATGTGGCAGATCGAACCATGCGGGTTTTGAGGCAGCCTGAGGGAGAATCACGACCGAGGGGGTATCGCGTTGCGATCGAAGGGGTTCTGCAAGACGATCGAAGGGGTTCTGCAAGACGAGCGAAGGGGTTCTCCAAGACGATCGAAGGGGTTCTCCGTTTAAGACCCTTGGGCATGATAATCTGTTTACGTCATCAGTTGTCCTGCGTGAGCATCAGGCAGGCTGGGGGAGAGCCCCTCAGCCAACCGTGTCAGAAGCTGACGGCGATGACGACGGCGGAACAAGGTCCGAGGACAAGACGGTCATGGCCGAGACGACAGCGCCCTGTGCGGAGGAGCTCACGGGGCTGGCCCTCGACGGCCAACGGCGCCGAGACCTTGCGTCCCGACGGGTTCAGAGCCACGATGACCTGCTGGGTGCCAGTGGTCCGTCGGTAGACCATCGGGTAGGGACGGTTGACGTCGCTGACGAGTTGCCAATCGCCATCGTTGGCCAGTGCGGGCGTGTGCTGTCGTAGGGCGATGAGCGCCTGAGTGTAACGGAGCAGCGACTGCGGGTCGTTTTCCTCCGCGGCTACGGTGAGGCGTCCGCCATCGGTGGCCACAGGCAGGTAGAGCTGTGCCGGCTCACAGGAGGAGAAGCCCGCCGTGGGCCCCGGCAGCCACTGCATCGGTGTGCGCGAGCCACCGCGGTCGTTGCTGCCCTCCTTGCTCGGCAGACCCTCCTGGTAGCGCATGCCGATCTCGTCGCCATAGTAGATGAGTGGCACGCCCGGCATGGTGAGGAAGAACGTCATGGCCACCTTCAGCTGGTCGGTGGTGCACCGTGTGCCGATGTTCGGTCGCTGGAAGTCGTGATTGGCGGTGGGTATCGCGATGTAGCCCAAGTCCTTCGTTTTGTTGTAAGAGTTGGAATAGTTGTCGACGAACTCCTTGATGCTGCCGCGCCCTGCCCGGTCAAAGTAACAAGGAGTGGCCTTCCCCGTGCGCTTCGTCAGTCGCTTCCCCCACGGTGTATCGGGGTCGAAGAACAATGAGCCATAGCCCGGTATGCCAAACTGGATCATGAAGTCGATGTCGAAACCGGCTGCGATGGCCTTCGGCGGGTTCGCCCACTCAGAGATGAGCACGCGGTCGGGGTAGTGCTGGTCCTTCCACTGTCGCATCTCATGCCAGAGCGCCATCACCGCTTCCTTGTCAGGGTCTTCCTTCACCAATGAACTTGCCAGGTCGACGCGGAAGCCATCGACACCCTTATCAAACCAGAATGCCATGATGTTGCGCAGCTCGCGGCGCACCGCCTGCGGTCCAGGCGCATCCACCGCCTGCTCCCAGGGATGGGCAGGATTGGGATGGGCATAGCCATAGTTGAGTGCCGGTTGACACTCAAAGTAGTTCTTCAGATAATACTTTCCACGCTTGGCATCCGCCTCGACATACTTGCCAGTGGTGCTCGAGAGCGGGTTAGGAGCCTGATGGCGCGCCACGATGTCCTGCTGATCCTTGGGCGAGATGGTGTCGGTCCAGATGTAATAGTCAGCATAGCGGTCGTCGGCGCCCCCTGTGGCACTCTGCTTGAACCACGCACAACGGTTGCTGGTGTGTCCGGCCACCAGGTCCAGGCAGACCTTCAGTCCCTCAGCATGCGCGGCGCTGACCAGTGATACGAGGTCGCTGTTCGAGCCAAAGCGGGGATCGACCTTGTAGAAATCGATGACATCATAGCCTCCATCAAACCATCCTGACTCGAAGATGGGGTTGAGCCAGATGGCCGTGATGCCCAGCTGCTTGAGGTAGCCGAGTCGCGACTGTATGCCCCTCAGGTCACCGATGCCATCGTCATTGCTGTCCATGAAGGACGATGGATAGATCTGATAGAACACCGCGTGGGAGAGCCACGACGGGTTGCGTGGCGCGGCGTGCGCAGGAGTCAACACGGTTGCCATAAGGGCGAATGCAGTAATTATCTTCTTCATATATATTTGTTACTCGAGTTTCGCATTTAGGATCTTAACAAAAACCTTTTTAAACCTCAAGTGTTACCACTTGAAAAACCCGCTCGTGAACTCGCTGAAAACAACGGCCATACGCGAAGCTATGGCCTACCATTACCTTCAGCCCTACCGTTGTATCCTGCCCTTGCAATATGGTTTTGAAGGGTATTGGGGTTTTTCTTTCGAAGCGAAAAGCTTCGAAAGAAGGGTTTTTCAACTAGTCAATAGTTGAAGTTTTATAGGTTTTTGTTTTAATCATTACTCGCGAATGTTGAGTTAGTTATCTCTTCACCGTCACGGACTTCCAACCCTCAGGCAGGACGGTGGCGGGCAGGCGACGGAGGCCCTCGTCGGTGATGTCGTAGCCTGCAAAACCCATGATGACCGACTGGAGGATGCCACCCGCTCCGGTGAGGAAGTAGGGATTCGTGCCCCCCTGGCACTCCGCCATCGTGCGGAAGGGCGGACAGAGATGGGTGACATACGCCTTGCGGAAATAGTCGCCCG
>CAMHAM010000081.1 GCA_946183415.1 uncultured Prevotella sp. | reverse complement strand
GGATATAGCAAATTCTTCAATGATATTTTTTATCAGAGTGCAAACTTAGAGTTCTCAAAGAGCGGTTTCGGCAGCGAGAGCATGCTTGTGCCGATCATCAAGGCGTAGGGAGGTTGTCCTGTGGCAGGGTAGTGGATACACGATTTCAAGGTCAGTGTCTCCCCATTGACGGTGACGTCTACGATGAGGGTGTCACCCTTCATGCTCGCTTTCACGGCTTCAGGGCTTACTTCGGGCTTTCGTCCGATGCCCAGTTCTTGGATCATCTCACCGATTTCCTGTCTTCTCGTGCTCCAGTCGCTGAGGTTCTCCACCTTCGTTTTCCCGTCGTTCATCAGCAGCGGGTCTGGCAGTTTGTAGTAGGGTTCTGCCAATTGGGCCTGGGCGACGCTGATGGCGCAGCAGGCCAAACTGATGGTAATGAATCGTTTGATTTTGTTCATGATGTTATCTGGTTTATGTCGTTAGTTCATTGCCTGTATAGAGCAGGTAATACTTACCTTTCTGCTCCAGCAGTTGTTCATGCGTACCCTGTTCGATGATGCGCCCATGATCGAGCACGATGATTTGGTCTGCATTCCTGATGGTACTCAGACGGTGGGCGATGACGAAGGTCGTGCGTCCTCGCATCAGGGTGTCCATACCGCGCTGAACAAGGGTCTCCGTGCGGGTGTCGATGCTCGATGTCGCCTCGTCGAGAATAAGTACGGGCGGATTCGAAACGGCTGCTCTGGCGATGGCCAGCAGCTGGCGCTCACCTTGCGACAGGTTTCCTCCATCGCCGTTGAGCACGGTCAAATAGCCATTGGCCAGACGACGGATGAAGTCATCGGCTCCTACCAGCCTGGCAGCCTCCACGCATTCCTCATCGGTGGCGTCGAGTTTGCCGTAGCGGATATTGTCGATGACGGTACCTGTAAAGAGGTGTGTCTCCTGCAATACGATGCTCATCGACTTCCTCAGACTCTCCTTCTTGATGTCGGTGATGGGGATGCCGTCGTAGAGTATCTTTCCCTGCTGGATTTCGTAGAAGCGGTTGATGAGGTTGATAATGGTGGTCTTGCCTGCTCCCGTTCCTCCTACGAAGGCAATCTTTTGCCCGGGGTTTGTATTGATGTCGATGTCGAAGAGCACTTGTTTAGCGCTGGTATATCCGAAATCTACATCTTTGAAGTCCACGTCGCCTTTCGGATCCTTTAGCTCCACCTTTCCCTCGTCCACCTCTGGCTCGGCATCACCTAAGGCAAACACGCGCTCAGCTCCTACTGAGGCATTCAGCACCGAGTTGATCTGCTGGCTCACTTGTGAGATAGGCCGCGTGAAGCTCTTGTTGAGTTGCAGGAAGGCCACCACCGTTCCCAGTGTCACCATTCCCCACGATCCGTTAATCGCGAGGGTGGCTCCCACCACAGCCAGACATACGAATCCGAAGTTGCTGATACCGCCGTTCACGGGCATCACGATATTGGCGATGCGGTTGGCATTGCAGGCTGAGGCGCGCAGTTGTTCGTTGATGTCCTCAAACGCTCTGATGGCCTGCTCCTCATGACAGAATATCTTGATGACCTTCTGGCCCGTCAGCATCTCTTCTATGAAACCGTTCACTTGTGCCAGTCGTTGCTGTTGCGTGCGGAAGAAGTTGCGCGAGCGCTTACCCAGCTGGGTGGTGGTCATCGCCATCGCCGCAGCCATTACCACGCTCACGATTGTCAAGGGGATGCTTAGCACGATCATCGAGGTAAATGTGGCCACGATGGTGATGATCGATGAGAACACCTGTGCCATCGCCGTCGAGATCATCTGTCGCAGCGAGTCCACGTCGTTGGTATAGACGCTCATGATATCCCCGTGCGGGCGCTGGTCGAAATAGTTGATGGGCAGGTGCTCCATCTTCTCGAAGATTGCCTTCCTCAGTCTGAGCATCGTGCCCTGACTGATGTAGATCATCAGACGGTTATAGGTGTAAGAGCATACGGTGCCAAAGAAGAGGATGAGTGCCAGTTTGAACAAGGTCTGTGCCAGCGACTGGTACTGAGGATTGTCCACCTGGGTCAGCGGCACGATATAGTCGTCGATCAGCGTTTTGGTGAACAGCGATGATATCAGCGAGGTGATCGATGAGATGAAGACGCACGCCAGTACCACGACGATGGCCCATCTGTAGTGCTTCATGACAAAGGTGAACATTCGCAGCAGGGTAGCCCGCTGCTCCTTGCTGGCTTTCTGGAAACCAGCCTGCGCTCTTGGCCCTCTTGGCCCTCCGAAACTGGGCTGTCTCATGCGTCACCTCCTTTCCTGTTGCCTTCCTTCTGGTCGAAGTCGCCCTTGTCTGCCTTCTGTATGGCGTAGATTTCCTGATAGAGCGCGTTGGTCTTCAGCAGTTGCTCGTGGGTGTCGAATCCCGTCACCACACCATTGTCCATCACGAGGATGCGGTCACAGCTCTGCACACTCAATATGCGCTGTGCAATGATGATCTTCGTCATCTCAGGCAGTTGGGTGCGTATGGCCTCTCTTATCTTGGCATCGGTCGCGGTATCACAGGCCGATGTCGAGTCGTCGAGCACGAGAATCTTAGGCTGCTTCAGCAGGGCGCGTGCGATGCAGAGTCGCTGCTTCTGTCCGCCGCTCACGTTAGTTCCACCTTGTTCTATACGCGTATGATAGCCCTCGGGCATCTGCTCGATAAACTCGTCGGCACAGGCCAGATGGCAGGCTCTGCGGCAGTCCTCCTCCGTAGCCTGTGGGTTTCCCCATCGCAGGTTGTCGAGTATCGTGCCCGAGAAGAGGATATTGTTCTGCAGCACCACGCTCACAGCGTTTCTCAGCGCACTGAGGTCGTAATCCTTCACGTTTCTGCCACCTACCCGCACTTCGCCCTGCGACACATCGTAGAGGCGCGACACCAGATTGACGAGCGTCGATTTGCCCGAGCCGGTACCGCCTATCACGCCGATGGTCTCACCGCTTGCCACGCTGAAGCTCACATTGTAGAGGGCTGATTTTCGAGGCGTGTGGAGCGTGGAGTGGGGAGTGCGCCGCACGTAGTCGAATCTCACACCATCAAAGCTGACGCTGCCGTCGGCAATCTCCATGACGGGGTGCTCGGGATTCACGATGTCGGGCTCTTCTTCGATAATCTCTGCCACACGCTTGGCTGAGGCTGCACTTTGGGTGAGCATCACGAAGATCATCGAGAGCATCATCAGCGACATCAGGATCGACATGACGTAGGAGAACAGCGAGGTCAGCTCGCCTGTAGTCAGTGTGCCTTCCACGATGTAGTGGGCGCCCAGCCACGACAGGGCGATGATGCAGCCATACACCACCATGTTCATGATGGGGTGGTTCCAGGCCATCAGGCTCTCGGCCTTCACATATAGCTTGTAGAGATTATCGGCTGCACGTGCGAATTTCTCGTTCTCATAGTCCTCGCGCACAAAGGCCTTCACTAGCCTGATGGCGGTGATGTTCTCCTGCACACTCTGGTTCAGCTCGTCGTATTTCACGAACACCTGTTGGAACAGCTTGGCCACCCGCGATATGATGTGGTAGAGCGAGAAGCTCAGTATCACCAGCGCCACGAGGAACACCAGCGACAGCCGGGCGTCGATGACGAGGCACATCAGGATGGATAGCACCAGTTTAAAGGGTGCCCTCACGCTCACGCCTAATAGCTGTTGGAAGGCTGTCTGCAGCGAGTTCACGTCTGTCGTCATGCGGGTGATTAGTCCTGAGAGTGCGTATTTGTCGATGTCCGAGAACGCTAGCCGCTGAATGTTGCGATACATGGCCGAGCGCAGGTTGGCGGCAAAGCCTGTCGAAGCGTAGGCAGAGCATCTCCCGCCCAGAATGCCGAACGCCATGCTCATCATCGCCATCCCCAGCATGATCGTGCCGTAGTAGTACACGTTGTGCATGTCCCCCGCGTTGATGCCTTTGTCTATCAGCGAGGCCGTTACGTAGGGTATCAGCACATCCATCAGCACCTCCAGTGCCGTCCACACGGGTGTGAGTATCGTGGCTGCCCAGTAGCCCTTAATTTGTCTGTAGAGGGTCTTAATCATTCGTTTTTGTCGATTTCTGCTGCAAAGATACGAATTAATTCCATATTTTTTGTAACTTTGCAACCAAAATCAATAAAGCGTATGAAATTTGTCAGTTGGAATGTGAATGGTCTCCGCGCTTGCGAGGGCAAAGGGTTCAGTGAGATTTTCCGTCAGTTGGATGCCGACTTCTTCTGCCTTCAGGAGACGAAGATGCAGGAGGGGCAGCTCGATCTCGCCTTCGAGGGCTATCAGTCGTATTGGAACTATGCTGATAAGAAGGGCTATTCGGGCACAGCCGTCTTCACCCGTCACCAGCCGCTGAGCGTGACCTATGGCATCGGGATCGACGAGCACGACCACGAAGGGCGCGTCGTCACCCTCGAGATGCCCGAGTTCTTTCTGGTCTGCTGCTATACGCCCAACTCTCAGGACGGACTGAAGCGCCTCGACTACCGTATGGCGTGGGAGGATGCCTTCCGTGCCTACCTCAAGCGCCTCGACGCCCAGAAGCCCGTCATCCTCTGTGGCGACCTCAATGTGGCCCACGAGGAGATTGATATCAAGAATCCCAAGTCCAACCGCCATAACGCAGGCTTTACCGACGAGGAGCGCGCCAAGTTCAGCGAGCTGCTCGCAGCGGGCTTTACCGACAGCTTCCGCTTCAAGTATCCCGATGAGGTGAAGTATTCGTGGTGGTCATACCGCTTCCAGGCGCGTCAGAAGAATGCTGGCTGGCGCATCGACTACTTCGTCATCTCCGATCGTCTGCGCGAGCGCCTTGACGATGCCCTGATCCATACCGATATCCTTGGTTCCGACCATTGCCCCGTAGAGCTGACACTTCGCTGAACGAAACGGCCTGTTCACTGAATCTTTTTGGCTGATATAGTGCGAATGCCTAACTTTGCAGCCAGAAAATCAAGCGTATGACAGAGATACTGAAACAATACGAGACCATCACCCTCGACGAGATGAGAGACATCCGCCTGATGAATCGCATCGACACGAAGTTCGTGACTACGGTGCCGGTACTTCGGCAGCTGCTCACGCTGGCCCGCGACGAGTATTACGTCCAGCAGGTCGACGGTGAGGTCGTCGCACCATATTATACGCTCTACTACGACACGGAGGACTGTGCGATGTATAACCGCCACGAGGCAGGTCATCTCGTGCGCCAGAAGATCCGCGTGCGCTCCTATCTGCATGTAGGGCTGAACTTCCTCGAGGTGAAGACGAAGAACAATCACGGGCGCACGAAGAAGAAGCGCACCCCTGCCGAGGGCTTCGACCCTCATACTGGAGTAGCCTCGCCCTTCCGGCTGCACGACTACGACGAGTTTATCCGCACTCATCTGCGCTACGATCCTGAGCGGCTCTCCCCACAGCTCGAGAACCACTTCGACCGTATCACCCTCGTCAATAAGGCTAAGACCGAGCGCCTCACTATTGACACCAATCTGCAGTTTCACAATCTCTCTACAGGTGTCGACCGCTCGATGGGGCAGCTTGTCGTCATCGAGCTCAAGCGCGACGGGCTGCAGCCGTCGCCCATCCTGCCCAAGCTGCTCCAGCTGCGCCTCTTCCCCCACGGGTTCTCCAAATACTGCATCGGCTCGGCGCTCACCAACAGCAGCCTGCGCCGCAATCGCATCAAGCCCCGCCTGCATAGCGTGGAGAAAAAAATGAAAGAATAAAATAATAGATAGAATATGGAATTTTTCACATTATCCAACGATTTCCTGATGATGTTCATCCGCCTGCTGATCAACGTCGTGTTCACCTGGCTCATCATCGACCGTCTGTATTACCGTAAGAGCCGCCGCCGCGACTTCTACTTCACGTTCATGCTCATCTCTGTGGCCATCTTTTTCATCGTCTTCTTCATGATATTCGTGCTCGAAGACCTGAAGGGCAAGACCTCGATGGGTGTCGGCATCGGACTCTTCGGCATCTTCTCCATCATGCGCTACCGCACGGATGCGATGCCCGTACGCGAAATGACCTATCTCTTCGTCATCATCGCCCTCGCGCTGGTCAATGCCGTATCCGTCAATGTGCCCGTCTTCGAGGTGCTGCTCACCGACGCCATCATCTCGCTGGCTGTATGGCTCTGCGAGCTACACATCAAGACCCGCCCTTCGCGACTCGTGCAGTATGACCGCATCGAGCTCATCACCCCTGAGCGCCGCCCCGAGCTCATTGCCGACCTCGAGAAGCGCCTGGGCGTCAAGGTGGTCAAGGTCGATATCGGCTCCATCGACTTCCTCCGCGATATGGCCATGATCCGCGTCAGCTACGAGGGCGAACAGTCGGGCATGAGCGAAGAGCTCAAACTCTCGAAAGACCAACTCAAACAGTTCTAAACAGAGAATGAAAAAGATGAAAAAGTATCTCCTTTTACCCCTTTGCCTTTTTACCCTTTTACCTCTCACTGCTGCTGCGCAGGGCGATGACTTCGGACTCGACTTCTCGCTCGAGGTAGAGAAGAAACTCTCCAAGAAGTGGAGCCTCGGACTCGAGGGCGAGCTCCGTACGCGCGACAATACGAAGACCGTCGACCGCTGGAGTGGGGGCCTCAGTGCCGACTATAAGATAGCCAAGTGGCTCAAGGCCTCTGCGGGCTACATCTTCCTCTACGACAACAACGAGCGCATCACCTATAAGACCAATGGCGCCATCAATAAGGAGGCCCATTACTGGGGCGTGCGCCATCGCTTCAACGTCTCACTCACCGCCTCGCAGAAGATCAGCAACCTGAAGTTCTCACTCCGCGAGCGCTGGCAGTACACCTACCGCCCCGAGAAGACCGTCGACCGCTGGGATTACGACGACGAGGAGTGGGAGAAGAAAACCTACAACGGCAAGGGTACGAACGTGCTCCGCAGCCGCCTACAGATCGAATACGACAAGAAGGGCCTCGCTATCACGCCCTACGCCAACGTCGAGTTCTTCAATGCCTGGAGCCTGCAGAAGACGCGCTTCCACGTAGGGGCCGACTGGAAACTCTCCAAGCAGCACACCCTCGGAGCCTTCTATCGCTACCAGACCGTCCGCGATGACGACGACGACAACGAGCCCAATATCCATATAATCGGCCTCTCCTACAAGTTCAAGTTCTAATGCCACTCTGTGCAACTTGGGGCCTGGCCCTAAGTTGCACGCTTTAGCTTGCATCAGCCTCCAAGCATTTGGCTTCACTACTTAATTCCTGACTACTTAACTACTTCAGAAAATTGTATTAATAGTAGAACTTTTTAGAATTAATAGTAGAAAGTTCTGGAATTAATAGTAAAAAGTTGTGGAATTAAATCCCGGGCCAGCCCCATACTCTAGCCTGCTTCTAGGCTGCTTCTAGGCTTACTCATGAGTATGCTTAGAGTATGGGTAGATGCCTGCTTGCTGCTTGCTTGCTGGGGTCAGGCCCCAAAGTAAAGTCGCAGGCGACTGTACTTTGAGGCCAGCCCCGTGGCCTACGGGTGCCAGAGCCGTAGCTGGCGCCAGACCCGAGATCATGAAATAGACAATCCCCGCTCAGGAATGGGCGGGGATTGCTTGTAGGGGGCGACGGGGAATTACATGTCGTCGTAGGTGTCGAGGTAGGTGACGTGGGTGACGAGGTATTCCTCTACGCCGTGCTTGCCGTCGGCACCGCCGATACCGCTCTTCTTTACGCCGGCATGGAAGCCCTGGATGGCCTCGAAGTGCTCGCGGTTGATGTAGGTCTCGCCGAACTC
>CAMHAM010000080.1 GCA_946183415.1 uncultured Prevotella sp. | reverse complement strand
TTCAGATTCTTGTCCACAAATACCATGGCGTTGCGCTCATCGGCTACGATACTGATATAACGGTCGTACTCGCGGAGCACATCGGCCATGATCTCCTGCTGTGAGAGATACTGGATACGTCCTTCCTGCAGTCAAACAGACCGCATAGCGAGGACTTACCATAGTTATAGGCATTGCGAATCATGAAACAGGGAAACAACATCAACAGCCCAAGCACCTGCAGCTGCGTCAGCTTGCAGTTGCACCTGCTCTCGCTGCTGAAGAGCCGCTTTTCGGACAGCCGGAGGGCCTTTGTCATGTCTATTATCGCATTCATTGCACTCGTGGCATCATTTTCTTTGAAAAACTTGCCGATCTCTGAAAAAATGTTTGTACCTTTGTCGCTGAGCATGGGGTTTTGTACTTTATTGTTAGCACTTCAAAGTTACAAAATTTCCGCGACATACTGAAATCCCTGTGCTCTTTTTTGCGACCTTATCTCAACAAATTTTTAACATGCGAAACTTGAATAAAAAAGCAATACGGATATGAAGAATTTTAGACTGAACAACGGCGAAGTGGACTTTTAAAGGATTGTGACTATGACTGAGTTAGAGAAACTGAAGGCAGGACTGGAATACTGCTACGATGACCCAGAGGTGGACGCGCTGAAGCAGCGGGCCATCATGTGGTGCAAGGAGTACAACGCCATCGACGACACCGACTACGAGGCACAGTACGCCTATCTGAAGAAGATGCTCGGCTCGGTGGGCGAGAAGGTATGGATAGCCAAGACGTTCAACTGCGACAACGGCAAGAACATCCACATCGGACGTAACTTCACGGGCAACTACAACCTGACCATCCTCGACATCCGCGAGGTGTGGATAGGCGACAACGTGATGATAGGCCCCGGCACGCTCATCTCCACCGTCAACCACCCGCTCACGCCTATAGGTCGCCGTCAGCACCTGGGCATCGCCAAGCCCGTGCGCATCGGCAACGACGTGTGGATAGGCGGCAACGTCACCATCCTGCCCGGCGTGACCATCGGCAACAATGTGGTCGTGGCAGCAGGCGCCGTAGTGACCAAGGACATTCCCGACAACACGCTCGTCGGCGGCGTGCCTGCGAAGAAGATCAAGGACCTGGAGGACGATACGAAGGAATAGAAACAGAAAAGTAACAAATAATGAGAATCGACCACGTAGCATTACATTGTCGAGACCTTGAGGCGATGCGCCTTTTCTTTCTCGATTTTTTCGAGGCTGTAAGGCTACATCCACATCTCCATTGCCGTCGGAAGCAAGCGTGGCGTTGACCTGCTTACCCGCCGCCTTGCCGACGACGGCTATCCTGTTGTCTGTGGTCCACGAACCACTGGCGACGGCTATTATGAGAAATTGCATCATTTTCCCAATAATCATTAAATCCCAAGGCAAAATCACAATGCTTTGGGATTTTTATCGTATATTTGCCAACAAATTACGAACCAACAACAAAATGAGATTATGACGAAGATAAACGCATTGCTGATGAACGCAGCCGATAACGTGGTGACTACGATTGCGGAGATTGCCAAGGGGGAGGATGTCTGCTACATGGATGGCAGCGAATGTGTCACGCTGAAGGCCAAGGAGGATATCCCCTACTGCCATAAGGTGGCGCTGACGGTTCTTCCGGAAGGTGGCGAGGTGATTAAATATGGCGAGAGTCTGGGACGGCTCGTTTGCGCTGTTGCTAAGGGTAGCTGGGTGAACGACCATAATCTGAAGAGTGAGCTGCGTGACTATGACAGCGAATTGGCTGGAGATGACTGGCAGATGTGTGCCATACAGTCGGAGGGCGAATGCGAGCGAAAGACCTTCCAGTTCTGGGGCTACCGTCGCGCAGAGGGTCGTCCGGGCATCCGTAACCATATCCTGATTCTGCCCACGTGCGTCTGCGCTAGTGAGTCTTGTCGCATCGTGGCCAGTCAGATTCGAGAGGCGGTAAACATCGTGTTCAACACGGGCTGTTCCGACGTGCAAGCCAATACCGACATGAGCCAGAAGGTGCTGACGGGCTTTGCCTGCCATCCTAACGTCTATGGTGTGGTGATTATCGGTCTGGGCTGCGAGACCGTCCCCCATCGGAAACTAAAGGAAAAGATTGAGTGTCTGACCAAGAAGCCCGTCGTGTCATTCGGCATCCAAGAGGAAGGCGGCACCCTGAAGACCATCGAGAAGGCCACCCGTGCTGCTCGCGAGATGGCTCAGCAGGCTGGTTCGCAGCAAAAGGAACTCTTCGATGCCTCAGAACTCTATATCGGCATTGAGTGTGGTGGAAGCGATGCCACATCGGGTATCGCCAGCAATCCGTCAGTCGGTGAGATGAGTGACATCCTCGTTGATATGGGTGCTACGACGGTGATGAGCGAGTCGATAGAGTGGATTGGCGGCGAACACATACTGGCCAAGCGTGCCGCCACGACGGAGATTCACAACCAGATCATCGAAGTGTGCCGTGAGTACGAGGCTCATCTCTCTGCCGCAGGACAAGATTGTCGTGCCGGTCAGCCCACACCAGGCAACAAGGCGGGTGGACTATCCACGCTGGAAGAGAAGAGCTTGGGCTGCATCCGCAAGGGTGGTACGCGCCCCATCGTCGAAGTGCTTCAGCAGGCGGTACGCCCTTCAAGGAAAGGTGCTGTCGTGATGGACACCGCAGGTTTTGACATTGCATCTGTCACCTCTATGGTGGCCTCGGGCTGTCAGGCCATCGTCTTCACAACAGGCAGGGGCACACCTACGGGCAATGCCATCGCTCCAGTTCTGAAGGTGACTGCCAACGAGCGCACCTACCGCATGATGGAGGACAACATGGACGTTGACCTCAGTGCCGTGTTGAGGGGCGAGAAAACCATTGCTCAGATGGGTAGCGAACTTGTTGATATCGTCGCTGAGGTAGCCAGCGGTGGCATGACCAAAGCCGAAGCCTTCGGGTTCTCCGACATCGCCGTGGATCACGTCTGCAGGTTTGTGTAAATACGGGAAATGAACAAATCGAAGGTTATTCCGACTATCAAGAAGTGGTTGCTGATGATTTCCATGTCTTTGGGAATCGGAGGCTATTTCCTTATCCTTGCTCTCAACCTGGGACAGGAAACGAATCATCAGATAGCTACGGTGGTAACCGAGATGCTGCCATACCTGCTTTTTGTGATGCTGTTTCTGGAATTCAGCAAGATAGAGCCGCGCGATTTGTTCCCAAAGAAATGGTTGTGGATGACCTTTGCCTTCCAGATATTCATGGCGTTTGTCACGATAGCCATCCAGAAGTATGGGTGCTTGCCACAATGGACAACGGCCATGTGGAACGGCTGGCTTGCCAGTATGCTCAGTCCAACAGCAACAGCCGTTGCCGTCATGTCGTCAAAACTTGGAGGAAAGGCTGCAAGTGCCACAACATACGCCGTATTATCGTCATTGTTGGCTGCTTGTGCCATACCGCTGATATTCCCGCTGGCATCTCCTCAGGCGGCAGACTTGTCATTCTGGATGCTCTTCACGAAGATCTTCGCAAAGGTATTCCCCGTGATCATCCTCCCATTGATGATATCACTCTCGCTGAGGAAACTGGCTCCCAAGACGCATGACTTCATCGCTCACTTTGCCAAAGACAAGTCGTTCTATCTGTGGTCTGTGTGTATCATGGTGAACACGGCCCAGGTTGCCCGTCTGCTTTTCGGAGGAATAGCTGAAGGATGGATAATAGGTATCTATGTGGTCTTTGCAGGACTCATCTCGGCGCTGAACTTTATCGTTGGCAAGAAATTCGGCTCCCTGTGCGACGACCGTATCAGTGCAGGCCAGAGCCTCGGACAGAAAAACACCATCCTTGGTATCTGGATGGCCATGACATTCCTTGACCCTGCTTCAGGAATCATTGTAGGAGCTTACATGCTCTGGCAGAATGTGTTCAATTCATTACAGCTTACATATCCGAAGTTGAGGTAGTATCTGCAACTTTTCGCTTCGTTCCAACGTCTAACAAACAAAGAATAGAAAGAGAACGAACATGAAGATATTAGGTAACATTATTTGGTTGATCTTTGGCGGGCTACATACTGCCATTGAGTATTTCATCGCCGGACTGATACTAATGATAACTATCATCGGCATCCCGTTCGGCTTGCAGAGTATGAAGCTGGGCGTGCTGGCCATCTGGCCCTTCGGCTCGAAGGTGAAATGGAAGGAGTCGCAGCCGGGCTGTCTGAGCATGTTCATGAATGTGCTGTGGTTCTTCGTGGGCGGCATTTGGATCTGTCTCACCCACATCTTCTACGGCCTGCTGCTCTGCATTACCATCATCGGCATACCTTGGGGCAAGATGCACTTCCGCTTGGCAAAGCTGGCCTTGTCACCGTTCGGCATGGAGGTTGTATAACAGTTCATAGTCACTCTTCTGAACTGTCAATGTTTAACTGAGTTTAAATAATTGGCAGCAATGTTTACCGTAGTTTAAATTCGGTGCCATAATGGCCTTTTCGGCGTGCCACTTTGTCATTCGGCACGTATATTGCTTTTAGGTGTGTGAGAGCCGGAACTCAAAAGGTAAAGGCACTCAGAACATACGTTAAACTAAAAGTATAATTAGGAGGTATTGATTATGTTACCAGTAATGTTTCAGAACAGTTGGATGCCAACAGTATTTGAGGATTTCTTGAACAATGATTGGATGCCTCGTGCCAATAGTACAGCACCCGCAGTCAATGTCAAGGAGAGTGAGAAGGCCTACACGATGGAACTTGCAGCTCCAGGCATTAAGAAAGAATATTGCCGTGTGGCCATCAATGACGAGGGCAACCTCACCATCGCCATCGAGAACAAACAGGAGCACAAACATGAGGACAAGCATCATCACTATCTGCGCCGCGAGTTCAGCTACTCGAACTACGAGCAGAGCTATACGCTGCCGGATGATGTGGTGAAGGATCAGATCTCTGCCAAGGTCGAGGACGGCATCCTGACCGTCACCATGCCGAAGACCGAGCCGAAGCAGAAGGTCACCAAGGCCATCGAGGTATCATAAGCCTTTCATGGCTTTGTCTACAAAGGATTGAAACATCTAAAAACAGTTGGGAGCAGCATCCATCGCGGTGTTGCTCCCTTATTACATTTTGTAGTGGTTGAACGTTAAATGTCAGGCCAAGGCTCGAACTCCAGTTCCAACTCTACCCATTCCGGTTCCTCCTGTGGTGTTACGCTCTTTTGATTTGACACTCCCAAGCCCAACAAACGGATGGGGTGGGAGTGGAACTCTACACTTTGCATTAGCTGTTTGGCCAACGGCAGGATCTCATCTTTGGTGCGAAGAATATGGTCAACAGTGATGCTGCGTGTGATTTGCTGGAAGTCCAGGAATTTCACCTTCAGCGTCAGTGTACGTCCCTCAAAGTCGTTCTTCTCGATGCGTCTGACCAGCTCCAGCACCGTGTGATACAGATGGATGGTGACAGCAGCATTCTCGCTGATGTCCGATTCAAAGGTCTGTTCACAGCTGACACTCTTCCGCTCCCACTCGCTGATAACAGGCCGGTTGTCAATGCCTCGCGAGAAGTCATAGAACACTTGCCCCATCTTGCCGAACTCCTGAGTCAGTCGGCTTAGCGACATGTTTCTCAGGTCAAGGCCCGTGAAGATTCCCATTCGGTGCATTTTCTCAGCGGTCTTCTGCCCTACGCCCCAAATCTTCTCTATCTTCAGTTGTGCGATGAAGTCCAATGCCCTGTCCGGATGAATCACTGTCAGCCCGTCGGGTTTGCGCCAGTCGGAAGCAATCTTCGCCAGGAACTTACAGTAACTCACGCCAGCCGATGCCGTCAGCCCTGTCGTATTACGGATGCGTTGCTTGATTTCTCGCGCTATATCCACACCCAACTCAATGCCTTTCTTATTCTCTGTCACATCGAGGAAGGCTTCGTCGAGTGAGATAGGCTCTATCAGCTCAGTATAGTCGTGGAATATCTTGTGCAACTGTGCCGACACCTCCTTATACTTTTGGAAGTGCGGCTCCACGATGATCAACTGTGGACACAGACGCTTGGCCACCTGAATGGACTGAGCCGAATGCACACCAAACCGCCTTGCCTCGTAGCTAGCTGTTGAAACCACACCCCGTTCAGCATCATGGCCAACCGCTATCGGCTTGCCACGAAGCTCTGGATTGTCGCGTTGTTCCACAGAGCTGAAGAAACTGTCCATATCCACGTGAATAACCTTCATGCGTACAAAGATACGAAGAAAATATGTAAAACGCGATATTTTACATGATAACGCTGCAATTAGATAGTGTATTTTTGACATTTATCATTGAAAAGTGTAGTTTTTGGAGGCAAAAAGTTATTGAAAAGTGTAGTTTTTGGGCCCCAAAACTACTCCGAGAAGATTTTTTCAATTGAAATGAGCTTTTTTCTTTGCTAAGAAAAAAGGTTTCATTTGGCTATTGTACCTTTGCGGCAGCAGGAAGAAAACCTGCGAAAACCTGAAAGCCGCTTATCCTGATGTAAGCAGGAAAGCTGGCAAGTTGTTGAATAGAGCAAAGAAAGATTTGGAGGATTGGGAGAAGAAATAACAGTTTTATCTCAAACCATCGCAAAATCCCAAAGCACAATCATCATGCTTTGGGATTTTTCTCTCTTTTTGCCCGAACCTCGTATCTTTGCTGGGAAATTCGAGCCTGATGGTCTATCGGCGTGACTTCGGCTTCTTCTTTCTGCGTTCCAAGTACGCCGCCAATTCATTGATGGCCCAGATGGCTGACAAGACAAAGATCGGCATAAAGGCCATCGCCCACAGGAATGTCATGGTGTCGTTCAGATGGTACTTGCCTGTGTAATAGGCAAGGACTGGAAAGACGACCAGTGCCACCTTGTCGGCAAGATGATAGGCAATAGGGAACCACTCCATGCGCGAGGTCAGGCCGATGAGATGACCCTCTGCCTTGTCGCGGATGATCTCACAGGCCTTTTCAGCACCATTCGCCATAGCCTTGTCAACCTCTGACAATTGCCATTTCTCGCGGTCGGACTTGGCCAAATTGTTGACGTAACGCTTCATGAGGTTGGATTCATGGATGTTCCTGGCCACCTGATGAAGAATATCCTCCGCATACAGGTTCATCTCCTCCAACGGCACGACGTCCATGTCCTGGTTGACGAGTTTGTTGCTGTTGTTCCTCATTGCATCGAGCGGAATACTGCCCAAGAGCGTCTGCTGGTCTATAAGCATCTCAATGGCCTCGTGGGTTGATTTTACAAGGAACTTTCCTTTCATCACAGCCTTCACGCCACGCTCAAACTCCTTCTGGTCATAGAGCGTCGCACGTTTATGATCGCCATGAAAAAAAGCCTTCAGCTTGTTAACAACTTGCAGGATGGTATGCGGCTTCTCCTGCTTACGGGGACTTTCCTGCCGTCCCCCAGTCTCACTGTTGCCTCCCTGCATCTGACTATCGCCAGAGGGAAGCATGCTGTCGTATTTATTTTTCATTTTCATAAAGAAGTTATCTCTTTCGTCCTCTATTATAATGCTGTCTGATGAAGCCGTTCTTCTTCCACCAATACCATTCCTCGTCCTTCTTTTTCGGCAGGTCGTTATTGCTCTGACCGTCTCCAAGGGACGGCTGCGTTTCCGGCAGGGCAAGATTAGCAACGACGTCAAGCATAGCTTCGGCAGCATCACCCGCACGCTCGGCACTGCATTCAAACTGATCAAGCAGTTCCATTGCAGCACTCTTCAGGCTGCCATCGTTGAATGATGAACCTTCACGCTCTCCTATATCGATAGCGTTTGCTACGATGCCTTCTGGCAGGATGTCCTCCTTGTCAAGCGGGCTAAACTCCGTCCTGAACGGACTCTTCACAAAACGTTTGATAGCATTCAGCGCAAGCCAGATGGCGGTCCGACGGTCTCTCTCGGCCTCCGTGGACTTACGGGGAGCAGGCTCTGTCTGCTTCGCGGGTGTCGGAACCGCTGGTTTCTCAGCGTTCTTCCTCTCTGCCGCCTCCTTAATCCTCAATAGTCGCA
>CAMHAM010000079.1 GCA_946183415.1 uncultured Prevotella sp. | reverse complement strand
GGCGGTAGTATGAGGGCCATCAAGAAGGAATTCAAGCGGTGGGTGTATGCTGGTGGAAAGATACAGCCCGGGCTCGTCAAAAGGCGCGAATGGGAGGCTAGACGGTTCTTCGAGCCGGACGAGATGGAGCCGATGAAGGTCAGAGACTGGAGCGACTTCCATAAGACAAAATAACAGGTTTAAAGACATAGTAACAGACTAACATGTTTTTAAGACAGAAGAACAAAAAGACATAGTAACAGAATAACAGATTTTAGACAGAAGAATAGATATTTTTTAGACAGAAGAACATAAGAACATATTTAAAATTATGGAGAAATTAGTAAGAATTAAGAGCCAGGGGGCGCTGCAGCAGCGGAACTGGACAAAACAGAATGGTGAGACCGTAGTGATCTCGAGTGTTGAACTGACGATGACGGACGGAATTGATACGTTCGTCGGAGAGGTGACTGACCAGCAGGCGATTGCCATCAATCAGCAGCCACTCGACCTGAACAGGATGTACGGCGTGAGGTGCAAGCTCGACGTGAGGGAGTGGAAGTCGCAACAGAGCGGAGAAACGCAGCACGCGAACAGCATCAAGATAGTCACAATCGCCGGGGTGTAGTTTATGTCACACAGATTGCACAGATTATTGCAGCAAAAATGCTACGCTTGCGCAGAAAAAATCTGTGAAATCTGTGAGATCTGTGTGAGAAAAAAGAAAATTGCAGATGATTTATTATAAGTAATGATTAAGAAAAACAAGATTAAGAAGAATGTG
This sequence comes from uncultured Prevotella sp., assembly GCA_946183415.1. GTDB lineage: Bacteria > Bacteroidota > Bacteroidia > Bacteroidales > Bacteroidaceae > Prevotella. The sequence continues at coordinate 7,705 of CAMHAM010000079.1, read as the reverse complement.
ACGCTGGAAGGGCTGATGACGCTGGGACAGTTGGACGATGGCAGACACACGGCGGACTTCGCTTGCTGCGAGGACGTGCAGCTGGAGCAGGTCAACGGGACGTTCAGCGTGCAGATCCAGAGGGACGGCAACGTCTACATGACGGAGAACAAGAAGCGCATCAGGAACAGGCCGATCTTCCGAGAAGACAACAGCTCCCTGTCGCACGGACGGAACAAGAGGTACTACTTCGTGTTCTCTCTTGAAGATGACCGCATCGACGAGTTGGCAGAGGAGCTGGTACGTCAGGCGATGATGATTGCGCAGAAGATCTCGATGGAGCTAAACGGCTGATGAGTGTACATTTTATCTACTTAAAGGATGGGGCGAAGATGATGCGCCCCGTCCTTAACCGAGAGGAGTATCTGAGGCTGAGGGACGGCGGCCATCAGAAGACCATCCTGAGCCGCATCAGGCAGGGTGAGGTGAAGCTGAAGGGCGACCTCGTGCAGATGAACTACTCGTGCCTGCCGAATGAGGACGGGTCGCTGAAGGGCTCGAAGACGGCCTCGATGTCGGTATGTATGGATATCGACTTCAAGCCGCCCGAAGGTCTCTCTGAGGATAAGCGTAAGGCTTGGCTCTCGGAGCAGATGGCGCGGGTGCCCGAGCTGGTGCTGAGCAAGAAGGACGAGCTGGTGCCGCTGATGCTGGAGCGATCGGCCACGAAGGGGTATCACTTAGCGTTTCGTCGGCGACAGGATCTGGATCAGGAGGGGAACCTCAAGTGGGCCAGTGATCTGTTGGGCATTAAGTATGATGCTCAGGCTAAGGACATTACGAGGGTGTACTTCACAACGACGGGCGACCCCGAGGAGCTGCTGTATCTGGATGACGAGCTTTTCAGCTCTTCTCCCGCCGTTACACCGTTACAGCGTTACAGTTCAAAAGCAACGGACAATCACGGACAAACACGGACTGAACAGTCCGCAGCAGAAGAAGTCCGAGAAAGTCCGAGTCAGTCCGATGCCAAATATCCCGATGCGTACAAGGGTATTCCGTATGCAGAAATCATTGCCAAGTACTGGGAGCTGCACAACGAGGGCAAGGAGCCCGTAGAGGGCGACCGCGACACGCTGACGTTCCAGCTGGCCAGCGACCTGAGGCACATCTGCGGACGTAATGCGGACTGGCTCGACCAGGTGATCCCCTGCTACGACAACTTCCCACAGGAGGAGAAGCGGAAGAAGATTGAGAGTGCGCTGACGCTGAAGATGGAGGGTATGCCCTACCGTCTGAAACAGGTGCTGCAGGCGCTGAAGACTCAGTCGGGCGTGAAGGCCTGCGGCGGTACGCTCACTACCCCACCCCCGATGCCGAAACGGCTGCCTCCGCTCATCAAGCTGCTCACGAAGAACGTACCTTGGTTCTACAAGCCCGCTGTCGCCAGCGCGGTATTCCCAGCTTTGGGTGCCCATCTGCACGGCGCAAAGTTCCGCTATTGGGACAACGTGGAGCATGAGGCGACATTTATGAATGTGCTCATCGGTCGGCAGTCGATCGGTAAGGGTACGATCAAGAAGCCTATCGAGTACATTATGGAGGACATCCGTCTGCGCGACCTGCCCAACCGTGAGCGAGAAGCCGAATGGAAGCAGAAGAACCCGGGTGCGAAGCAGAAGAAAGATCCGCGACCGAAAGACATCTGCATCCAGATGCTCATTGACAACATGACCGATGCCGTCTTCAACCAGCGCGTCATCGATGCCCACAACAACGGCCAACGATTCATCTACACGATCGTCGACGAGATCGAGGCACTGAAGAAGGTGACGTCGCGGGGCACAAAGGATGAGGTGGGTCTGTTGATCCGTAAGGCTTTCGACAACGCGTTGGCAGGACAGGATCGCTATGGTGCCGACTCGGTGTCGGGTCTCGCCCCGTTAAGGTGGAACTTCAACGCTTCATCGACGCCGCCCAACGCCCGGAAGTTCCTGTGGAAGATGGTAAACGACGGTACCGTAAGCCGACTGGACATCGCAACCATCATCCTCGGCGACGATGATGACGACATCGCGCCCATCCTAGGCATCTACGACCATACGTTCGCTCAAGAGCTGAAGCCTTATATCGACCGTCTGGACGCTGCCAACGGACTGATAGAATGCCCGCAGGCCAAGAAGCTATCTCTTGAGATGAAGCAGGAGAACCGCGAAGCGGCCAAACTCTACGAGAGCGAAGCCTACAGGGTCTTCTCCTATCGTGCCAACGTGATCGCCTGGCTGAAGGGAATGGTGCTCTACGTGGCGCACGGGTATAAGTGGTCGAAGGAGATTGCAGATTTCGTGCGCTGGTCGGAGCAGTATAACCTCTGGTGCAAGATGCTCTACTTCGGCCAACAGTTGGAGAAAGAGCTGCGCGAGGAGGTGGAGATTCAGCGGCAGTCGGGGCCACAGAACCTGCTGGAGCTGTTGCCTGACGAGTTCACCCGCGACCAGTATTTTCAGATGCGTCAGAGTCAGGGGCTTACCGCCGACGGTGATTCCACCCTTCGGGTCTGGACAAAGCGCGGGCATATCGTCTATGATGTGACGACAGGCCGCTACTGCAAGACGGAGGCGTATAAACAGAAGTACAGCAAGGCCATCATCTAAACACGCGAACAGGACTCGCAGTCATTGGGCTGCGGGCCCTGCTTGTTCAGGCACATTGATACGAAAGGCGATCGGCCCAAGTGCCTGCACCATTACAACCAGCAATTATGTAGAGGTTCCGTCTCATATCGTTGGCGAAATTAAGTTGACTTTGAGAGTCACCCACCACGTCACCCAGAGTTACTTCAAGAAAGCCTATAAAAACAAAAAAAAGACCAAGAATCTTTTGATTCTCAGCCTTTTCCGTTCTGTCGGGATTACTGCACTTTATTACCCTTCAAAATTTTTCTTTACGATTGGTCTTTTATACGCTTGAAAATCAATCCGAAATCCTTATAATACAGGGGATTCTAGAACGGAATTACACATTTTTTCGGTCTTAAAAAAATGTAACAGAAGAGAAGATTTGGGAATTGCAATTCGTTCATGTTGTGCAAGTTTTCTAAATTTGCACAACCGATTTATTAGTCCATTAACAAAAAAAACTATTCGATATGGCATCAGTAAAAGCATTTATCAGAGTATCTTCGAGCAAGAAAAAGATCGAAAAAGAAGTGGCCGTTCGCTTCAGGGTGAGCGATGGACGGAAAATACAGTTGTTCTACAAGTCAGACATTCTTGTTGATCCTGCAGTTTGGGATGCAAAAAGAGAATGTATTAAAGCCAAGGTTTTGTTTAAGACTATTGATAGAGTCTTATTCGATGAATCAATCAGGAGAATGAAGACCACACTTGAAACTGCATATCAAGAAGCAGAAAACAAGGACACATTGACAAGCGAAAGTTTTGAACTGCTAGTTGATATGAAATTGCATCCCGAAAACTACAAAGCGGAAATGGGAACAAGAGACCGTGATTTCTTTAATCAGTTTGAGTATTTCCTTGAGGTGAAGAATTACCCGGAAAGTGACAATAAAAACTATGTCACAATGATTAGAATGTTGAAACGCTTCCAACTCTACAAGACAATTACGAATGGCGCAGAATGGAAATTTGACTTTGACACAATTAATGTTGAGACCATACGCGAGATTGAGGATTTTATCCGCAACGAGTATAAGATAGTAAAACATAAGGTCTATAAAGTTATATACCAAGAGATACCTGAAGGAAGGACACCCCAGCTCAGAGGAGAGAATACTATAGCCAAGCTCATGAAACGTTTCCGTACATTCATTAAATGGGCAATGAAGGAGCAGCTTATCAGTTCTGACCCGTATGCAGGTTATGAGCAGAAATCTCCTGTCTATGGTACACCTTATTATATAACTATTGAAGAGCGGACCAAGATATACGAAACGGACTTGCACGATGCCTGGGAGAAATTGCCAGACGATAAAAAAACAAGCATCAAGGAATCTTCAATTCCTCAATTGGAAAAGCAACGTGATATCTTTATATTCCAGTGTATGATAGGATGTCGTGTGGGAGATCTTATTCATTTCACCAAAAGTAACCTTATAAATGGGAAGATCAGCTACATTCCACATAAGACAAGTCATGACCGCCTGGATTCCATAGAGGTTCCTCTAAATGAAACAGCGAAGAGTATATTGAAGCGATATGAAGCCAAGAATCCAACTGACCAGAGATTGCTCCCGTTCATATCTGCACAGAAATACAATGACTCCATTAAAAATATCTTCCTTTTGTGTGGCATAACTCGAATTGTAACAGTATGGAACTCGACGACAGGGAAAGAGGAACAACATCCCCTAAACGAACTTGCAAGTAGCCACCTTGCACGAAGGACATTTATTGGGAATCTCTATAAAAAGGTACAAGATCCAAATTTGATAGGAAAACTCTCTGGTCACAAAGAAGGATCCAAGGCATTTTTGAGGTATCGCGCTATCGACGATGAGTTGAAGCAAAACTTAGTGAACATGCTTGAATAGGATGGTTGTATTATGTTACACACACTATTCCGATCGTCACGGAAGACAATTTGTATAATTGGGTAAAACCTTGTAACTTTGCAACTACAGTTTAATAAGTAATTGTAGTTATGATAGAAAGAGATTCAGCAATTCAAGACATTCTTGAAAAAAGAGGTGGTACATTACTTCTTATCAGTGCAGATGATTTGAAGAAAACCATCAAAGAAACGGTAAATGAAGCCAGGCGCATACTAGAGTCTGAAGTCGTAAACGGGAAAGGTGAATTCCTGCTAACTTCAAACGAAGTTTTGGACAGACTGTCTATCAGCAGAAAGACTCTTTACAATTGGGAGCATAAAAACTATCTGCTTCCTATCGATGTCGGGGGCAAGAAAAGATACAAGTTGTCAGATATCAATGCTATCCTAAATAATGCGAGACAAACGACCTTGGACAGATAGACGAAATTACAATCCCAATAAAGACGGGCGGCATGGTTTTGCCGCCTGTTTTTTATCCCTGAAATGAGGTTTTGACAACCAGGACAAGTTTCAATCGCAATAGGACAACATTTGTTCAGAACAACAATTTAACAAATTTTACACTAATCCATTTTGCCATAGGAAACGGTTATTTTTTACACAAAATCAAGATTGGCATTATGAAGAACAAAGATGAATTCATATGAGTTTAAAAATAAAAACATCTAAAAACCCATCACATAGGGGAAAATCCTACGCAACTTTAGGGAAAGTCACCCACCAGATTAGGATTTATCCTTTGCAAAACTGTCGGTTTATTCCGAACTTTGCACCGTGAACAAGAAACAAAATGTCAAACTCTAAAGTATAGGAGATAAAGATATGAAGAAGATGATGATCCTGGCAATGATGATGGTCATGACTATCTCGGCCAACGCTATGAGCTATAACGCAGCAAAGAACGAAGCCCTCTTCCTCTCTGACAAGATGGCTTACGAGCTCAACCTTACCGCTGCACAGTACGAGGCAGTCTATGAGATCAATCTCGACTACCTGATGAGCCTGAACGGACACGCTGATGTCTTCGGCATCTGGTGGGATCGCCGTAACGCTGACCTCCGCTATGTCCTGAACAGCTGGCAGTACGACAAGTATGTGGCACTCTCCCACTTCTATCGTCCTGTGGCATGGAAGGCAGGCAGCTGGACATTCGCAGTGTACTCTCACTACAACAGAGGCCATTTCTACAATGCACATCCGACGGTGTTCGTGACCTACAAGGGCGGCCACAATAGGATTCACGGCTCACACTATGCTCACATGCACAAGCCAGCAGTACATCACCACGCTCCAGTTGTGCACCATCCTGCACCTGCTCCGCATCACGCAAAGGCTCCTGTGAAAGTTGACAAGCGTCACGGTATTTCAAACCACACCTTGGCCAGCAACACACCACGCCATGGACACAGCAACGCAGGTCATTTCGGACGCAGATAAAGAGTACGTTTTGCCTCTACATATGCCTTTCAAAAAGGACACAGGGAATTCTCAGAAATGGGAGTTCCCTTTTTACACGTAAAACACGAACTTTGTTCCCTTCGAGCCTATACCGTCATAATCTGCAGGAACTGGAAATTGGTTGACAAGCATATCGGCATCTTCCTCCTCCAGATAATTGGTCAACTCCAGTTCTATGGCTATCCGTTGCTCATTAAAGCTCAGTTTCCAGATACATTCACCAAGGACAGCATTAACCGTCCTGATTTCATCCTGAGTGCGCCAAATGGAATCAAAGTCTGTCACCGTTCTGATAGCTTAAGCAATCGTTTAATGTTGTATTCTAGTTCCTCCAAGTCTATGAACTGGGATCCACGATACACTTCCTTCCCATCCATCAGAAGCAATACGGTTGGCCCTGAATAGACCAAGAATTGGCCTGCAATTAAAGGCTCTTCGGTGATATCTGTATAGAAAGAAGTCAGGGACGGGAACAAGTCTGCCAACCTCATCACTTTATCAAGCATGACATTGCAGACTCCACAATCTGGAGCCTTGATGTAGAACAGACATATGCCGTTATCCGTTATGGTCTGCTCTATATCTATTATGTTAGTCAGGTGCTTCATCAATTCTTACCGTAAATTCGGATTTATCTAATGCGTCTCCATTTTTGAGAACAGGTTGATTATTATAACGCCAGCCATAATCAGCGCAATACCAATATAGGCAGGCAGATCGGGCACTTGCTTGAACACAAAAATGCCAATAAGCGTTACAAGCACAATGCCGAGGGCACTCCAAATGGCGTAGGCAATGCCGATGGGCATTGTGCGCAGGGCATGGCTCAAGCAATAGAACGAAAGCAGATAGCCAACTGCCATTGCGACAGTTGGCAGTATCTTGGTGAACTGCTCAGAGTATTTGAGCATCGTGGTGGCAAATGTCTCTAAGACAATGGCACCTATCAGAAACAGCCATTCTTTCATTTGCTCTCTGATGATATGCCCTTCTTATAGATATACGTGGTATAGCCAGGAGCGTAGGAGTCATAGACCTCGCTGAGGAACTGACCTACCAGTGTGAAACCATGTTGTGGGTAGTATTCGTGGGTGCAACTGGTGTCGGTCCAAAGGTATAGATGCCTCAGGTCTCTGTGCCGGAACTTATCCATCATTTCCTGCAACAACTTTTTTCCACATCCTTTCTGATTGCTGATGAAAAGTGATAGTTTCACTTCACCATCACTCATGCACTGCACCGTTTTCCCATCAACCTCTAGCATATAGTCAGCCAATAGACGGAAACGTTCACGCTCATGGTCGGTCATCTGTGCCTCAATGTTTTCACGCCACTGACTGACATCTGCTTTGTCATCATGGAAGTTGGCAAACAACACCCCATGAATCATACCATCATCGCCCACAGCTTTCAATGCCAGCGAGGGATTGCTGTAGTTATAGCGGAGGATGTACTCTGCTACGGCATTGATAAACCAATGCCGTTCATCGGCATAAAAATCGCCCCATGCGCCTGCTGCCAAAGGAAAGGCTTTAGCAAAATCTTCGTTAGAAAATAGTTCTATCTTCATTTCAGTATTATTATTTTAATAGCGGAGTAATTTCAATCACTGCTGAAAGCATTATGATATTGGTTCTGCAAATTGGAATTCACAATTCTGATATACTTCAGATGTAGGTTGCCGTTTCTAAAG
>CAMHAM010000078.1 GCA_946183415.1 uncultured Prevotella sp. | reverse complement strand
ACGGCGAGGAGCACTTCGAGGAGATCACTCTCAGCTGCCAGAAGCTCGAGAACGGTCCCGTAGCCTACGAGAATCCTTGGAAGTAACCCCCTCTCCCCCCAAAAAGCACCTCTGGTATGATACTAGAGGTGCTTTTGGGTCATGTAATAAGTAAAATCTTATCTGAGGTTGAAGAATGGGAAGAAGTACATCACAGCCACGCGACGTACGTCAGTCATCTGCTCAGCCCTGCCGATGATGGAGCCGTTCTTGCGGATATCACCATTCTTTTCAACGCGACCCACGATGGATCCGTTGATACGGATATCGTTGTTCTGCTCTACCCTGCCGATGATGGTGCCGTTCTTACGGATATCGCCGTTCTTCTCAATACGTCCCTGGATAGATCCGCCTACACGGATGTCACCATTGGCCTCGAAACGGCCTACGATAGAACCTCCGATACGTACATCACCGTTAGACTCGATCTTACCAACGATGCTACCACCCAGGCGCAGATTGTCGCCCAGCGCATTGGTATTCACTGTGAGCAACAGGGCTACAGCCATTACCAGTCTTAAAAAGCTTGATTTCTTCATTGTCATTAAAGTTTATTTGGTTATTTTGAAAGCAACATGCTTGTCGTAAAGAGTGACATAGAGAGTCTTGTCTTCACCTATGGCGAACCAAGAGGCTGCTGAGGGTATCCAGTATTCCCGGGTCTTGACACCTGTGTAACGGTTCAGCACATAGATATAATCGGGAATCCCAGAGCCACCTAATCCACAGATGATGGAATTATCGACAATCAGGAAGTTGGAGGAATTCACCGTGCGCGGCTTACTCATCCAGAGCGTCTTGTCGGTATTGATATCGACGGCCACAAGATAGTCGCCTTGAGAGTCTTTATCTGGCGCAGTAGAAATGCACTCGGAGAAATAGAGCACACCATCCTTTACGACTGCCCACTCCACGCTTTGGAAAAGACTGTCCTTGGGCGTGATGGTAAGATTTCGTGTGTTATACACTTTCTTCACTTCTTTCGAAGGATCGAGGAGCATGATCAGATGCGGGTCTCTGCCACGACAGGAAATATCCTGCTCAGTCTTACCCCAAGGTAAAAGTTCGTCGCTCGGAGCCCTGCCATAGATAGCCACAGGGAAGTCGCCATCGGTAAACACATCATTCAGTGCCCATTTGCCGTCATAGACAGCAGGCACGCCTTCGGGTATCTTAAAATCTGTGTCATCCCAGCCAAGGGTCGGATGTCCGATGATATTACCCAACCTAAGGGAAGGCAACGCGAGCGAGGTATAGTCTGCCAAGGGAGTCGAGAACTTGGTACGCGCCAATTGCAGAGTCTGACTCTTTCCGGCAGGAGCCTTCGCAAGTGTCTTGCCATTGAAGTCAAGTGCTTCAATCAACTTGATCTCTGTCTGAAAATCCTGAGCAGCTGTAATCAGTGTCAGGAACAGGAATGGAATAAGGAATAAGGTCTTCTTCATTTTTTTATCTCATTGATATCGCTTGCAAATTTAAGCAATATTTCTGAAATAAACAAATTTTTTTGAAATATAATGTACCCGCCGCACTGTGCGAACAATGAACAGTGCGGCGGGTCACGCTCGGCAGAGCTCGAATAAATTCGGCTCTGCTCTCGCTTACTCACTTACTTCCAAGGATTCTCGTAGCCTACTGAGCCGTTCTCGAGCTTCTGGCAGCTGAGAGTTACTTCCTCGTAGTGCTCCTCGCCGTCTGCCCAATACTCCTTGAAGTGTATGCAGTAGCAGCCTGTACCCTTCAGCTGTTTCATGGCTGAACCGTCCTTGGTGTTCTGGAACTCTACCGTCAGATCACGGGGATCAGCGGGATTGATCATCCAGTTGAGCAACTCGGGGTTACCGTCGTTGAGGGTCTTCACGCGGATGGTGATCTGACCGCCACGTACGATACCTGTTACCTGACCTTCTGTATCAGTTGCCTGATTGAACTTGTAGTTTACCAACATGACCTCGCGCTCTGCGAAATCCTTTACCTTCAGAACTACTGGTGTTACATTATCTGCCATATCTATTCCCTTTCTTATTTTTTAATTGTTAATACTGTTTTTTACTTTTGATGTTGCAAAGGTACGACGAAAAACAGCTCATTCCAAGTTTTTTCAGGAATATCTTCTTGAGTTGTGGCGACAGAAAAACGATATTGCGACAGACTTGGCACACGAGCCAAAAATCTGTCGCAATAGAGTATGTAAAATTGAATTCCTGAATACTACAGAGTGTACTTCAACATGACAAAGCTATAGGGCGCCAAGTCGACGGAGAACTTCTTCTGAGCCTTGATCTGCTCCGTCTTTGGAGCGACAGGCTGAGCATCGTAGTTGTTCTCGTCATCAGCATTGCCCGAGAGCACCGTCTTGGTGGCCAGCTTCTTCAGACCGAAGCGGCTCAAGTCGATGTTGGCCTTCTTCGCTTCACCACTGGCGTTGCAGAGTTTCACGAAGAGCTGGCGTGTCTTGGTATTGAGGACAACACTCTGACCATAGTGTACATTCTCCATAGGCTGACAAGCATCAGGCGCATCGCCTTCGAACTTCACACAGTCGCCGTAGTAGTAGTTGCCAGAAGACTGTCCGAAGAGCTGCTGCACATAGTAGCTACAGGTGAGGAACGGGCGCTCATTGTCGTAGTAGATCATATCAGGATTCCACTGAGTGCCATCCTTGCGGGCAAAGAGCGGCGCATAGCTGGTCATGCTGACCACATCGGCATTGCGCTCTACATGGAGCAGATAAAGACCTTCGGCAAGGGCATCGATCAGTTTCTTGTCCTTAGCTGCATACTCGCCCAGATAGACCTTCGTCTTTCCGCCACGAGGATAGTTATCATACTGGCGTTTGTTCAGGAAGAAGTCGTTCTGCTCGTAATAGTGCTCATCGAGGATAGGCATACCAAGCTCGTTGGCGAGTTTCCAGCCAGCCTCATAGTCGGGATTGCCTGCATGAGAACCAGGCCCGGCAGTACCCACGATGACAATCTCCGGATAAGCCTTCGTCACGCGTTCATATATATATTTAAAGCGCTCGATGAACTCAGGCGAGATCTTCTCCTCATTGCCGATGCCGAGATACTTCAGATTGAAGGGTTTGGGATGGCCCTGGTCTGCACGCATCTTTGCCCACTTATTGGTAGCAGGGTCGCCATTAGCCCACTCAATGAGATCGATAGCCTCACGAACCCACTCGTCCATCGTTTCCATCGGACAAGCATCCTGAGCCTGAGTAGGCCACATCTCCCAGCCACCGTTGGCACCCTGACAGCTCACACCAGCAGGCAGAATGGGTACGGGTTCCATTCCGAGGTCCTCACAGAACTGGAAGTACTCGAAATAGCCGAGGCCCATGCTCTGGTGATAGCCCCAGGTATTCTTCATCTGCTTGCGCTGCTCCTTCGGGCCGATGGTAGTCTTCCAGCGATAGGTGTTCCAGAAGCCGTCGCCACCACCGTGCACCACGCATCCGCCAGGAAAGCGCAGGAACTTGGGATGCAAGTCGGCGAGCGCCTGGGCCAGGTCCTTGCGCAGGCCATGACCCTTATAGGTATCCTCGGGCATCAGCGACACCATGTCGACATCGAGGTCGCCCACATTGAGCACGAGCACCATCAGGGAAGCTTTCTGACAAGTGGAGTCAGGCGTCAGTACGGCCTCATATTTCTTCCACCCGTTATCAGTCACGTCGATGACAGCCTGAGCCAAGAGCTTCGGATCCTTGGGAGGCCATCCAGGAATCTGCTCTACGAGAGCCACGCGCACCTGCTTGGCATCACCAAAGTTACGCAGGAAGGCTGAGAAGTCGTATTTCTCGCCAGCCTTTACTGAGATACCATCGAAGCCATCGTTCTGAAGACCAAAGCCCTTCCAGCCCGTATAGTCGGAAAACTCCTTGACACGCTCGATGTGGAGACGCATGTAAGTAGGATTGTTGGGATGGATACTGTTGTCCATACGAGGTTCCATCCATCCTGTAGAGTGACCAGGGCGACTCAGGCGCCAGGCAGTACCTGGGCCCCATCCATCGCGCTCAACGGGTGAGAACTCGAAGGAGCCGTTCTGTACCAATTCGGCATAGAGACCACCATCAGCAGAATTATTGATATCCTCAAAGAAGATACCGATCAGTTCGTCACTGATTGCCTTGCCGCCTGCAGGAGCAGTCATCGGCTTCTGGGCACTGAGGCCCATCGTGGCTGCCGCAAAAAGGGCAGCGAAAATTGCTTGTTTATTCATATCTTGAAATTTGGTTATATATTTATATCGTTTAGGAAAGTCCTTCAATCTCACCGTTTTCGATGGTGATACGCTCGGCCTGCGGACTCTTAGGCAGACCTGGCATACGGAGCATGTCGCCCGCAATGGCCACAATCATCTCACTGCCGCAATTAAGGATAACGTCGCGGATGCGGATGGTAAAGCCCTCGGGGCAGCCATATCGCGCGGAATCAGCCGAGAACGAGAACTGCGTCTTGGCAATGCAGACGGGGTAATGGGCAATGGCGCCATCCTCGTCGGTAAAGGTGCGGCGCAGATCCTCGAGTTTCTTCTTCGCCGTCTTACTGTATTCCACAGCGGCAGCACCATAGATGCCCTTGCACACCTTCTCAATCTTGTCTTCCAGACAGTCAGCCTCCTTATAGGTAAAGCGGATGGGGAGCGGCTTCTGACGCTCAATGGTATCGACAACGGTCTGAGCCAGTTCTGTAGCACCCTCGCCACCCTTCAGGAAAGCCTCGTTTACAGCAAAGTCTACTCCCAGATCCTCGCAGTTCTTACGGACGATATCAATCTCCTCTGCCAAGTCGCTGTCGTGACGATTGAGGGTGACGACAACGGGCTGCCCAAAGCCCTGCATGTTACGGATGTGGCGGTTAAGGTTCTTCAGGCCTTCCGTCAATCCTTTGGCATGAGGCTCCTTGATGTGTTCGAGAGCCACACCGCCATGCATCTTCAAGCCCTGTGTAGTGGCTACAATGACAACCAATCGAGGTTGAAGTCCCGTCTTACGACACTTGATGTCGAAGAACTTCTCAGCACCCAAATCGGCTCCAAAACCCGCCTCTGTCACCACATAGTCACTGAACGTCATCGCCATCTTCGTGGCGACCACACTGGAGCATCCGTGGGCGATATTGGCAAAAGGTCCACCATGTATATAGGCTGGTGTGTGTTCTGTGGTCTGCACCAAATTGGGATTGAGCGCATCGCGCATCAGCACGGTGATAGCGCCAGCTACCCCAAGATCCTTTACCTTGAAGAGCTTGCCGTCGGCAGTGATGCCCAGCACGATGTTTTCGATACGACGCTGCAAATCCTTCTCGCTGGTGGCGAGACAGAGGATAGCCATCAGTTCCGAAGCAGGGGTAATGTCAAAGCCCGTCTCAGAGACGACACCGTCACCACGAAGCCCCGTCACCACGTTGCGCAAAGCACGATCGTTCACGTCGAGCACACGTTTCCAGAATATTTCTCGGAGCGAGAAACCCTCTTTGCGGTGCTGGTAGATGTAGTTGTCGAGCATGGCGCTGATCGTATTATGAGCTGATGTGACAGCATGAAAATCACCTGTGAAGTGGAGGTTGATCTTCTCCATAGGCAACACCTGGGAATAGCCTCCGCCTGCCGCTCCACCCTTCATGCCAAAGCATGGACCTAACGAGGGTTCACGCAAGGCAACTGCTGCGTTCTTGCCGATCTTATTCAGTCCCAAAGTCAGACCGATACTGACGGTGGTCTTACCGATACCTGCTTTCGTGGGACTGATAGCAGTGACCAGAATCAACTTACTCTTACTCACTTTTTTCTCGTCAATCAGCGAGATAGGCACCTTGGCCATGTATCGTCCATAGGGGTCAATCTCCTCTGTAGGGATACCGAGTCGGGAGGCTATTTCACTGATGTGATCAAGTTTGCATTCACGTGCAATCTGTATATCTGTCTTCATTGATAGAAAAGCATTACTCATTCATTGTCACCAATCTCACTTCATATATCTCACCAATCTGCTTCTTGGGCTTGGCCACGAACTTCACGCGTACCTGTTTCTTGCCCTTCAAGGCATCAGCGGGGATGGGATAAGTCTCATATACAAATTTAGAGATTCGGTATTTGTCTGTGTTGTTGACTGATGTCACGAGCACGTCATCGACAAAGATATCAAACTCATGGCTCCTCCACTCGCCTACGCCCCAATACTTCAGGCGCAGGCTAAGATCTGTCTTACCGCCTGTCTGCATCAGATAACTGAAATAATGTCCATCACGTGCATCACGGAAAAACACATCGTTGGTGTTACCCACAAACGAGTCGTCGGTTTCCATGAAGTGGTCGCTCTCAGGCTGCTGCTCGCCTGGCTGAACCTTATCTGTCGTGCGATTCTCGAGAGCCTGACGCTCCTGCTCCTGCTTGGCCAGATTGTCGAGATAGCCCTTATAGCTATCCTCTGAGAGTGCCAGCCAGTACATCATATAGCGCGCGTCGTGGAGCTCGAAGAAAGGCATCAACTCGTTGCGGATCTCGTTGACCATCTTGGTAGAGATGGTGAAGTGGAGAGGTTTGCCGTCAATAGGTTGCAACTGATTGGCGATGCTCTCAATATCGTTATTAATCAGGATGGGAGCCTGGTCGATAGGCAGCTTCTTGCCTACGGCTAACTGTCCGAATCGACTGTCATCGGCTATCAGCATAGCCAAGTCCTCGGTACCCGTCTTCATAGCCAACATGATAGGGCCGTGCATCAGGGCGATATACTGCGAGAGGTTCGGCATATACTTCACACTGTTGTGCATGGGGAACTGGATATCGACCACATCACCTTTCTTCCACTGACGATCGATGGTGACATACGACGACGGACCAGTGACGATGCTGACAGGAAGACCGTTCACCTTCACGGAGAACTGTCCTGGCTTTACCCAACCAGGATAGCGCACCTGCAGGGCAAACTTACCCTTACCCTCAGTCATGGTAATCTTGCTGCTCTCGCTATAGGGGAAGTTGGTTTCCTGACGAAGTTGGATACCCTTCTCCTTCCAGTTCAGCTCTGAAGCGACGAAAAGGTTTACAAACAGGGCATCCTTATGGCGGGTATAAACAAACTGACCATACTTGCCGTGATTCTCCATACCAGTACCCACACAGCACCACATCGCCTCGTTAGGGGCAGAGTAGTTGCGGTAATGGCGTGGACGGGCTGAAGTAAAGTACACATAGCCACCATGCTCAGGATGCTGGGTTGAGAGGATATGGTTGAACATCGCCAACTCATAGAAATCGGCAAAGCGTGCCTCTGGGTTACGACGATGCAGATCCTCAGTCAACTTCATCATGTTATTGGTGTTACAACTCTCGGGGCCGTCGATATCCTGCACAAAGTCCTGACAGGACTCTTTGCTGGGGAAGTGCTCTCGACGACTGTTACCGCCAAAGGCCAATGAGCGTTCACCAGTCACAATCTCCCAGAAATAGGCTCCAGCTGTATGATAAGCCTCATCGCCACCAAGTTCGGCAATACGCTCAAAGCCGATGACCTTAGGCACCTGGGTGTTAGCGTGCATATTGTCCAGACAGTCGCGACGCTGCATCAGCGGATTGAGCAGACGACGATGTGAGAATCGACGGGCAACGTCCAGATACTTCTGCTCGCCAGTGATGGCATAGGCATCAGCCAATACCTCGTTCATACCACCATGCTCAGTATCAAGCACCCGCTCCATCTGGGCATCGCTGAGACCTGCTGTCAGGTCGATAGCCCAGTCACAGAAACCGAGGAAAAGCTGCTTGGCCTGCTCGTTGCCGCAATACGCCCAGGCATCTCGCAGTCCGGCATACATCTTATGAATATTGTAAAAAGGTACCCACGCGCCATAATAAGCACCAAAGTCGCCCTTCTTGAAATTACCCCAGATACGGTCGCTACCAGGCACACCGCCCACGTAGCCCTTACCCCAAGCAGGATGGTTCTTGGCGTTGGCATCAGCACAGGCTTGCAGTTCGCTGATAAAATAGTCCATCCGTTTCTGACACTCCGCATCGCCTGTAGCGGCATTGATGGCCATCGCCGTCAGATAGTGTCCGCCAACATGTCCGTCCAGACCATCCCAGTTAGGATACGACTTGCCCTTAGGCGTCAGTCCAGCTTCCTTCAGATAGGGAGCCAACAGACGGTCGCAGTCATACTGTAGCAAAGTCTTGATGTTCAGGTCGCGGGCCTTCTTCAGAGGACCGTCGAGCAGGGTGACATCACCAAGGGGGAACTCATCGGCATAGAGCCGATCCTGAGCCACGACCGCTGTGGTCGCCAGCATCAGAAGGGATAGGGAGAAAACGCGTAGTTTCATCTTCGAATAGTTTATAAAGTTACTTATGTCTGCAAAATTACTGAAAAAATCCGAATCAATCGACAGTTTTAGATATTTTATGTATTTAATTTGGTTTTTCAGTGGATTATTACTAATTTTGCAGCCAAAATAATAAATACGTATTTACAAGAATGGAAAACAAGACTTTTAAGCGCACGACGGTGACGTCGGCGCTGCCATACGCCAATGGCGGTGTGCACATCGGTCATCTGGCCGGTGTGTATGTGCCCGCTGATATCTATGTGCGCTATCTCCGTCTGAAGAAGCGCGAAGTGCTGTTTATCGGTGGTTCTGATGAGCATGGTGTGCCCATCACCGTCCGTGCCCGCAAGGAGGGCATCACCCCGCAGGATGTCGTAGACCGTTATCATAAGATGATCAAGGACTCGTTTGAGGAGTTCGGCATCTCCTTCGATATCTATAGTCGCACAACCAGTGAGACGCATCATAAGTTTGCTGCAGATTGGTTCCGCAAACTCTACGATGAGGGCAA
>CAMHAM010000077.1 GCA_946183415.1 uncultured Prevotella sp. | reverse complement strand
CCCATCGCACGGGCTTTCTCCACAAACTGGAAATACTTCTCGTTGTCGTAGAACAGTTGGGTCACGGCATATTGTGCGCCCAGATCCTGTTTCTCCTTCAGATACTGCATGTCCATCTCCAGGTTAGGAGCCTCTTCATGCTTTTCGGGGTAGCAGGCCACGCCGAAGTCGAACTTCTTGCCTGGACGCTTGATAGGCGTGCCGTCAGCAAAAAAACCATCATTAAACTGCCTCACCTGTTTGATTAGATCCGTCGTGTGGGCGTGTCCGCCTGGAGTGGGCACGAAGCGACTGTCTTCCTTGGCCTTGTCGCCACGCAGCAGTAACAGGTCGCTGATGCCGAGAAACTGCAGGTCGAGCAGCTCATACTCGATATCATCGATGGTTGCTCCGCTGCAAATCACATGCGGCTGCACGGGGATGTTATAGCGTTGTTGGATGGCTGCGGCAATGGCTACCGTACCAGGACGCCGGCGGATGCGCTGGCGTTCAAACTGCCCGTTGGGTAACTCCTTGTACACGTACTCCGAGTGGTGGGTGGTAATATTGATGTAGGCTGGGTCAAACTCCCTCAGCCTGTCTATGTCGGCAAATAGTTTCTCTGTGCCGGTCCCCTTCAGCGGTGGCAGCACTTCAAAGGAAAATCGCCTTTCGGTCGTATCTTGATGGATGAATTTTGTAACGCTCATCTTGACATATATGCATAAAACGCTGCAAAGTTACGAAAAATTGAGTGAAATGCAAAAGGAAAACTAGTTTTTCTTTTCATTTCCGAGTGCAGGTAACTTCGGCAGAGGCAAAGTTCTTGCTAAAAGCAAGCGACGCCCAAGCGTCGAGCGACGGACAATCGAGGAAAATACAAAAGGGAAATGCAATGTATATCATAACGAAAGTTTCGCAAATGATGTCGCGTCTATATAATTTATTTTCAAATATTGCATACACTGCATACACTAACACATTATCTATCTGATAATCAGCTTATTTGCATAGTGTATGCAGCTTGATTTTTAGTGTATGCAAGCCAATAAGGCTATGGTTTTAGTCAGCATAATCAAAAATCTGCAAGTACAAGTCGTTCTTGTCCCACCCCCTGGGACAAACAGTCCCACCCCTTGGGACAAACAGTCCCACCCCCTGGGACAAATATTAAACCTGTACTAAAAGTAATTAGAAATGTAGTTTCAGTCTGACGGATCCTCTAGAATACTGATAATTAATGGCGTTGCATACACTAAAATAATGGCTGCATACACTAGACAAATATACTGATTATCAGATAGATAATATGTTAGTGTATGCAGTGTATGCAAAATCACAAATTTAGTTATGTGTAGTGGGAACCTTTTCAGAGAAACCACAGCTGGTACTCTCGAACTTTCAGCATTCATTGAAGAGGATGTGGGTGTATTAAAAAAAGCTAACAACGCCATCTTTTTCCATTTTATGATTTCCATTTTATGGAAAAATGGTTATCTTTGCCAGCAAATTACGAAGAGAGTATGGCTAAGTCTAAATCATCCCTTTGTAGCCTGATGATGACTATTAAGCAATTTGTGAAGGACTGGACGTTGCCTGTGGCTATCGCTGTGGGTACGATTGTCTATCTCTTGTTCTATTTCGTGCCCCAGCTCGATGTGGCGGGTGATACCCTGGGCGACATTGTAGATACCATCTTCCCGATGATGGTGTTCTGTACGTTGTTTTCCACCTTTTGCCGCATCGACTTCCATCAGATGAAGCCCCATCGCTGGCATGTGGGTGTATTGCTGGCTCAGGTGTTGCTTGTAGCACTTAATGTGTGGATTATCTTCTGTGTTGAGGCCAGTTTCGAGCAAAAGGTTCTTTGGGAGAGCGTGCTTACCTGTATCATCGGCCCTGCGGCAACGGCAGCGCCTGTAGTGACGGCGAAGATTGGGGGTAACATCAATACGATGACGGCCTTCGTCGTGCTCTCCTCGTTTGCTTCGGCCCTGATGATTCCTGCTGTGTTCCCTTTGCTTGAGCGCGGCAGTCACTTGACATTCTGGAGTGCCTTTATCATCATTCTTGAGAAATTGGCGATGGTGCTGATTGCCCCGCTGGCTCTCGGCTGGTATATGCAGCACTTTGCCAAGCGTGTCTGTGCCTGGATTGTGTCCATCCCCGACCTCTCTTTCTATCTCTGGGCCGTGCAGCTCAGCGTTACCTCTGGCGTTACTGTGCGGAATATCGTGCATAGCGAAGCCGGACTGCCTGTGTTGCTTATGATTGCCACGATGAGTCTCATCCTCTGTTTCGTTCTCTTCCTGGTGGGCCGCAGCATTGGCCGCCATTTGGGGGATGAGATAGATGGCGGACAGGCTTTGTTCCAGAAAAACACGGCCCTCTCTATCTGGGTTGCTTACACCTATCTTAATCCGGTGGCCTCTGTCGGTGCAGGCTGTTATGTGCTCTGGCAGAACATCATCAACTCTCTCGAGCTGTGGGAATATCGCCGCAAGTCGTCCGTCGTTAACTGAAGCTTTCATAGGATTCACTGATAGAATCCGCTGATTCGTTGAAACTCGATTCGGCAGGTTTAAACGTTGGCTTTTACTTAGCGTCAAATAGTCAGTTGCAACAACAGAGAATTATAACAACATGTCTAACAAAATAAATGACGAAAGGAAATGAATATGAAACAGTTTATGATGACACTCGTGGCAGCGCTCTTTATCAGTTCAGCTGCATTTGCTCACGACAAGGACGATAAGGACACCCGTAAGCAGGAGATGATCAAGCATCGTACAGAGCGGACTGTCAAGGATTATAATCTCAACGACGAGCAGGCCAAGCAGTTGCTCGAGCTCAACACCAAGTACGCTGATAAGATGCGCCCCCCTCGTGGCCGTCATCACGGTCCTCATGGCATGAAGGGCAAACGTCCAGAACCTCCGAAGGGTGACAAGAAGTGTGAGTGCCCAGACGCTCCTAAGGGAGATAAAAAGGGTGAGCGTCCCGAGCCTCCCAAGGGTGACATGAAAGAGAAACGCGCAGAGATGGCAGCGACGATGGAGGCCTACGATGCAGAACTTCAGAAGATCATGACACCTGAGCAGTACAAAAATTACAAAGCTGACATGGCCAAGCGCCATTCTCATCACAAGAAAGGCTCTCGTAAGGAATCAGATGCGAAGTAACCTTTAGTATGGCATTATGCAGAAGCCCCGCCAACTTTTTGGCGGGGCTGATTGCTTTCTCTTTATTGGGCTCGTTTGGAGATGACGACGGATAGGAGCATCGACAGGACTAGGACACCGAAGATGATAGCGAGGGAGATGGGTGTGGGAATCTCGATGTGTGGCATGTTAAGGTCGAAACCCGCAAGACGTGCGAAGTCGTTGACGTATTCGTTCATAGCCAGTAGCATCTTGACGCCTACGAAGCAGAGGATGATGCCCAGTCCGTACTTCAGATATGTGAAATATTTAGCCACGGCGGCCAGAGCGAAATAGAGAGCTCGTAGACCGAGAATAGCGAAGATATTTGACGTGAGCACGATAAATGGATCGCGCGACACAGAGAAGACGGCGGGGATGGAGTCGACGGCAAAGGCCACATCGGTGGTCTCGATGACCAGCAGGGCAATGAAGAGCGGAGTGGCCAGTCGACGACCTTGTTCGACAATAAAGAAACGACCCTCGTGCATCTGGTCGGTCACAGGGAAGAAGCGCTTGAAGAGCTTCACGAAGATGTTCTTCGAAGGATCGACATTCTCGTCGTCCTGATGACCAAACATCTTGAAGCCAGTGTAGATGAGGAAGATACCGAAAAGACCGAGTATCCACTCAAATCGCTGGATCATTGCCGTACCGGCAAAGATAAAGACACTGCGCAGTACCAATGCACCGAAGATGCCCCAGAAAAGTACTTCGTGCTGGTATTTGCGCTGGATACCGAAAAATGAGAAAAGCATGAGGAATACAAACAGGTTATCCATCGAGAGAGATTTCTCGATGAGATAACCTGCAAGAAATTCCATTGCCTTCTCGTGGGAATCGTCTGGATAGAAAAACTCAATGCCGACACAGAAGAGGAGGGACACGCCAATCCAGACGGCCGTCATCTTCAGGGCTTCGCTGACACTGACTTCATGCTGACCTTGCTTGCCGAACGACTTCAGGTCGATTAGCAGCATGATGAACACCAGCACATAGAACAGAATCCAGACCCATAAAGGCAAACTAATCATCACGGTTTATTTCTTAATCTTATAGATACGGAAAGACTTTGGTGCAAGCTCATCGCTGATGGTGGCTGCCTTTTTCCCAGCAGTCACGGCGATGGAACCAGCCTGTGGGGTGATCTTCTCGGGCTCGTCGAGGGTGTTCTCGTCGTCCATACCGTTATGACAGAGGGTAATGGTCTGTGCTTCGCCACCAGCTTTGATGCCCTGAAGGTTCAGGGTGACAGACTGTGGTGCATCGGAGGTGTTGACAACCTTAACGATGACCTCGCCCGTCTGCTTGTCGTAGACTGAAGAGGCGAAGAGACCGTCCTGACCAGGCTGGCCTGCTACGGGCTTCTTATTCATGGTGAGCGTGAGCACGTTGGTGCCCTTGTTCATGGCGAAGAGCTGCTGTACATAGTAGCTGACAGTCTTGAACGAACGGAGATTGTCGAACCAGATGGCATCTGGACGCCACTGCCAGCCCTCGACGTGGGCGAAGAGGGGAGCGTAGGTGGCCATGTGTACGATATCGGCATTGCGCTCGATACCCGTCATGTGGGCTGCTTCTAATAAAGAGGTATAATAGTGGTTCCACTTGTGGTTGTTGCTGCCATGACAGGCATATTCGCCGGCAAATACCTTTGGACCCTTGCGGTCGTAGGTGTCGTAGCGCAGACCGTGGCTGAGGAACCACTCCTCGTTACGGTAATAATGCTCGTCATAGAGATCGACCTTGAGCTCCTTCATGCGGGGCTGCAGAAGATCGAAGTCCCAGCCCTCAGAGTTAGGACCTGTGGTACCGATGAGTTTCAGATCGGGATACTTCGCACGCAGGGCATCAGAGAACTTCTTCAGGCGGGCGGTGAACACCGGACCGAAGCCGCCATGGGCATCGTCGTAGTCCCACTGCTCATTACCTACACCAAGGAACTTCAGGTTGAAAGGTGCGGGGTGTCCCATCTCGGCGCGCACTTTTCCCCACTTCGAATCGACGGGACCATTAGCAAACTCTACGAGGTCGAGAGCATCCTGAATGTAGCAGTCGAGTGAGTCGAGTGGTACATGAACACCAGGCTTTGTGGGGTCGGGGTTCTGGAACTGGCAGGAGAGACCGCAGCTGATGACGGGAAGGGGCTCTGCACCGAAATCCTCACAGAGCTGGAAGAACTCGAAGAAGCCGAGGCCGTAGCTCTGGAAATAATCGGGATAGAAACGCTTGTCGAAAGTATAGTGCCAGCGGTTCTCGTTGAGCTTTCTGTTCTCAACAGGACCAACGCTGTTCTTCCACTGGTAACGGCTGGCAAGGTCGGCGCCTTCCACGATACAACCACCCGGGAAGCGGAATACGCCTGGGTGCAAGTCGTAGAGTGCCTGTGCCAGATCTTTACGCATACCATTCTCGCGACCTTTCCATGTGTCGGTGGGGAAGAGTGAGATGTGCTCTACATCGGTGGTTGTGATGGCATTGTCGCCACTCTTGCGTAGGAAGATACGGAGAGCTGCCTTGGGCTCAGTGCAGGGAGCCTTGATCTCGGCTGTATATTTTTTCCACTCCTTACCCTCGATATTGACATTGACCTTGGCAAAGCGCTGGTCTTCGTCCATGGTGTTGTTCTTGACAAAGCTGACCTCGAGCATGGACTTGCCACCCTCTGGACAGCGAGCCCAGACGGAGAAGCGGTAGGTGGCTCCTTCCTTCACGGCAACGCCAAAGAAACCTTCGTTCTCAAGACCTGTAAACTTGTCGCTATGGCCTGAATAGCCAAGACGTACGTAGTGGGGATTGTTTTCGAAAGGACCATCGGCCTTCAACTCGAAGTTACCATAGGCACGCCAACCCATCAGCGGCTGGTCGAACTCAAACGAACGGTTCTTGACCATCTCGGCATAGAGGCCGCCATCGGCAGCGTAGTTGATGTCTTCAAAAAAGATACCGTACATCGTAGGCTGTACGGGGGCCCCGAGTTTCTGAGTGTTCACGTCGAGGACGTGGGTCTGCGCTGTCGCCATGAGGCTGAAGCTGAGCAGAGAGAGGGTAATCAGTTTTCTCATTTTTTTAGTAGTTTTAGTAATGATTTCGGGACAAAAGTACTCATTTTTTTCGATATAGAGAAATATTCTTGCCAAAATTAACTTAATAGTCGATAAAATGTTTGGTGATTCGGTTAAAAACCACTATCTTTGCAAAGAATTTTCTAAGAACCCAAATATATGGCTATCAACCATCGTGCAATAATGTTGTTTGTCTTGGCAGCGTTCTTGTCGGTATTGCGGATATCGGCACAGGGGGCGAAGTGCAAAGATACGGCAGAGCACAAGCGGTTGCAGGAGGCTATGTGGGTGGCCACGGGGCAGGACTCGGCGCGACTGGTTTACGATGCCTGTGTCGCTTTTCTGCACCATGCCCGTGAGGATAATGATATCATGGCTGCCAACAACTCTTGGGTGTGCGGTATCATGTACAATCTGGGCTGTATGAACATTCACGATGCCTACCACATCGTTCAGGTGATGAAGGAAGACATCATGAATAGCAAGGATCCGGATGCTGGACAATATTATATAGCGAACATGATGGGCCATGTGTATAATACGTGTGGCAATATCCCAGGAGCCGAAACCGAGTTCCTGAAGGCGGCAGAGGTCGTCAAGGGAGGCCACTTGGAGAATGACGGACTGCCGTTTACTTATCTTGCGCTGGCACATGTACATCTTAATAATGACTTGAATCGTACGATGTACTGGCTCGACGAAGCAGAAAAAGTGCTGGCCCAACAGAAAGACTCGCGTAACTACTATCGGGCAACGGCCGACGTGTTGGCCGTCAGAGCCATCGTTAGGTTTAAGCAGAAAAACTATAGCGCCTTCCGCAAGTATATAGCTCAGATGGACGAGGCCGACCGCAAGAATCAGGTGCCGTCGGGTGACATGTTCGTTCCTTATGCCCGTGTGTATGAGATGCTGCTCAACGGCGACACGGAGCGGGCTCTGGCCAGTGTGGGTCTGCTACAGAACCTGAAGGAACAATATCTTCTGAAATGCGACATCTACCGCTATATCGGCGATGACGATAAAGCCTTTCTGACCCAGCGCGAGCTGATGCACAAACGTGACTCGATCACAGGTGTGATGATAGCAGAGAACATCCAGCAGCAGGAGAATGAGATGGAACTGATGAGGAAAAGTCAGAAGATGGGACGCGTGATGAATTATATCCTGTTCGGAGGCGTTGCCCTGGCCATCCTCGTCATCGTGCTGATGGCCCGTAACATCCGGATGCGCCGGAAATTCTCGAAGCGCCTCGTGGTGAAAAACGAAGAACTGAGGAATGCCTATAAAAAGGTGGCAGCTGCCGACGAGATGAAGACCGAGTTCATGAGGAATGTGAGTCACGAGATACGTACACCGCTGAATATCATTAACGGCTTTACGCAAGTGCTGACGGGTTCTGAGGAATCTTTTACACCCACTGAGCGACAGGAGATAGCTACGACCATTGGTAACAATACGCGACAGATCACTTCGCTGGTGAATAAGATGCTGGCCCTGGCCAATGAGAGTACGAAGGACTTGTTGGCGGAAGCAGAAAATACCGACGGGGTAGAGATTTGTCGCCGGGCCATTGCTGATATGCCGGATGTGAATCATGAGAAGATCAAGGTGGAGTTTGTTGATCAGACGGAAGGAAAAAGCATGCTCTATACCAACGGCGACAGCCTGCTACAGATGTTGGGTAACATTCTGGAGAATGCGGTAAAGTTCACCGAACAGGGACATATTATATTAAAGGTACGCACGGAGAAGGTGAAAGGCACGAAGATGATGCTCTTCACCGTAGAGGATACGGGCTGTGGCATCCCCTCCGACAAAATCGCGACCATCTTCCAACGTTGGGTGAAGGTCGACGAGTTTAAGGAAGGTCTCGGTCTTGGTCTGGCGTACTGTTGGGAGACTACACAGAAATTGGGCGGAACACTGAGGCTTGTGGAAACCTCACCGCAGGGAACGACATTTGAACTGGGCCTGCCAATAGAGAAAAGATGAGAAAAAATATGATGATTAAATAATAATATTCAATAACAACAAAAACAGAACTTTTAAAGATGAATCAACCAACAGAGCAGGGTAGCAAAGCCTACCTGATTTCAATCGTGATGGTCGCTGTATTGGGCGGCTTGTTGTTCGGTTATGATACCGCAGTCATCTCCGGCGCAGAGAAAGGATTACAGGCATTCTTCATGGAAGCCAAGGATTTCGCCTATACCGACGGATGGCATGGCTTCACATCAGCCTCGGCACTCATCGGCTGTATTATCGGCTCCGCCCTTTCAGGCTATCTGGCTACGAACCTGGGCCGAAAGAAGTCGCTGTTCATCGCCGGTTTGCTGTTCTTTATCTCAGCCCTCGGCTCAATGGATCCCGAGTTCATGTTCTTTGAGTATGGTACACCTACCTATTCGCTGTTGATTATGTTTAATTTCTACCGTGTGATAGGTGGTGTCGGCGTGGGTCTTGCCTCCGCTATCTGCCCGATGTACATCGGTGAGGTAGCTCCCTCAAACATCCGAGGCATGCTCGTCAGCTGGAACCAGTTTGCTATTATCTTCGGTCAGCTGGTGGTTTACTTCGTGAACTTCTTCATCCTGGGCGACCATATCCAGCCGCTCGTGGAGGAGATGGGTAAGGGCTTGGCAGCCATCAACCCCGCCGCACAGTGGACCGTGACCACAGGATGGCGTTATATGTTTGGTAGTGAGGCTGTGCCCGCAGGACTCTTTGCCCTGCTCATCTGCTTCGTGCCTGAGACACCGCGTTACCTCGTGAGCATCGGGCAGGACAAGAAAGCAGAGAGTATTCTCGCCAAGATCAACGGACAGTTGAAGGCTTCGCAGATCCTGCAGGATATCAAGGACACGATGGTGGTGAAGACCGAGAAGCTGATGACCTACGGTGCGCTCTGCATCTTCGTGGGAATCATGCTTTCAGTGTTCCAGCAGGCAGTGGGTATCAATGCCGTGCTCTATTATGCCCCGCGAATCTTCGGTGACATGGGTATGGACGATCCGATGATGTTGACAGTCTTCATGGGTATCATCAATATCTCGTTCACGCTCGTCGCTGTGTTCACAGTGGAGAAGCTGGGACGTAAGCCTCTGCTCATCAGTGGCTCACTGGGTATGGCACTGGGTGCCTTCGGTGTAGCCGTGACTTTCGGTAACGAGAGCCTGGCACTGGTGACGGCTGCCTCGCTGCTCATCTATTCGGCCTCGTTTATGTTTTCATGGGGTCCCATCACCTGGGTGCTTATCGCCGAGATCTTCCCCAACACCATCCGTGGCGGTGCCGTTGCTATCGCTGTGGCCTTCCAGTGGA
>CAMHAM010000076.1 GCA_946183415.1 uncultured Prevotella sp. | reverse complement strand
AAATATTTAGTTAAATAACAAAAAATGTTTGGAATTTACCATAGAATGCCGTCCCGTCGTTATCTGAATAGTAGAATTTTTTAGAATTAATAGTAGAACTTTTTAGATTTAATAGTAAATATTTCTGGAATTAATAGTAAAAAATCGGTCTATTCGAGCCCTGCGAGTACCTGCGGCGAGGTAGCTTGCACCAACCTCCAAACATTTGGCTTCACTACTTAACTACAAAGAAGTTGAACAAATGCGAAACTTGAATATGTAACTTTGCAGAAAAGAACAATCCCCGATTAGAAACTATCACTAAGGATTTTGACGAGTTCGTAGGTTTTTTCCAGAACAAACCTCAATGACTAATACTAAAGGTCACAAATTGTGAACTCCAATTCAGACAATAATACAGAAAGAACCGTCCCTTTTGTGCTCAAAGAAGGACGGCTCTTTTGCTGCTGACAAAAGAGCCGTCCCATCGTTATCTGCAATTATGTTGCACTTATTAAGATACGACTTAGTAGCGCTTCTCTACAATCGCCATGTAATACTCGTATTCGGGATGAAAGGAAGTCCATTGATAAGCATTATTTGAAAAAATATAATCTCCCAAAGACCCGGAAACTTGCCATCCAAGTTCCCTCCATACAGGGCGCATTCCAAAACCTCCATGCATATCAATCAATCCAGTATCCCACATGCGGTCAGGGTCAGAGATCATCAGGTTTGGTAT
The DNA here is from genome assembly GCA_946183415.1 of uncultured Prevotella sp. Taxonomy (GTDB): domain Bacteria; phylum Bacteroidota; class Bacteroidia; order Bacteroidales; family Bacteroidaceae; genus Prevotella. The sequence goes on along the minus strand of CAMHAM010000076.1, from coordinate 9,097 downwards.
ATTATTGGGCGAGGCCAGTGGCTTGGCAAGGACTGCACCGCCAGGTTGTTTGCTGGCGTCATCTCCTAACAACATTTTCGTCCACCAGGTATCCTGGTTAGAATAGAAAGTTGATTTATAATATTCGTAGATGGTCTTGATTTCTGGTTCAGTAATCAACTTCGACTTCAGTTCCTTAGGATTCTCAATCTTGACGGAACCAGCCTCATGCCACTCAGGTCTGAAAACAGCATCACAACCGTCAATTTTATAATTAGGAGCCTTGCTGTTACCATATTTATAGTAGTAATACTTCTGTATCTCCTTGTGCATGATGAAGTGGGCACCCTTGATCTGGCAGACACGGAACTTGTCAGGGTCAGAAATCTTAAACTCACAGAATGCCTTAAGCTGGGGCTTGTAGCCTTTGTAACTGTTGTAGAGCCCTTCTTTCTCTACATCGCTCAATCCGCCATAGGCTGAGTAGAGGCTGATCATGAAGAGGCTCTTGGCAATCATCGTCAAGTCGTAGGCACGATAGCTCTTGCGGTCGCCTATGCCTATATGCTCCCAGGGGTACTTGTTGAATACCAGTCCGTCGTAGATGCGGTCCATACCCTTGCCGAAACCAGTATGCTCCACAGTGGTAAGGTACTCTATGTACTCCCAAGTGAGGTTGGCATATTGTTCGTCCTTGCCCACCCATGCCTTGGCATACTCGGCTAACTTGGGTGCGTTCTTGTTCTCTTTATATAGCTTGTAGGCACTATCGAAATATTTTCTGTTTTGCACCTTCAGCTTATTGTAGTATTTTTCGTTGCGGTTGTTAAACATATTCACGATCTCGGTCTTCTCCATCCTTTGGGCGATTTCGATGAGGCGTCCGTTTATCTCGTCGAGCTTCGCCATCATCACCTGCTGGTTTTGCAGCACATTGTCGAGTTTGTCGAGAATGGCGTCCAGCTTGGCGTTGATCTGCTCGTTAGGGTCTTCCTCAAAGAGGGAACCAAATATTTTCAAGCCCGTGGTGATGGCTGAAGTAATGGCAATTCTGGTACCAGCTCTGGCAGATGCCCCATCTTCGTTCCACTCCAGCGGCTTGTCGAGGTCAGTCACTGTCACTTTCTTCTCTACAGTTTTTCCCTCATCATCCACATCTTCTACTTCCACAGTTGCCGAACCGCTCCAGTCGATGCTTGCGCTTGCGTCGGGACCTTCAGCGGATATGGCATCATAGTAAGCCATCAGCTCCTTCCATTCGGGATCATCGATTTCCGTGCCCCAGTTGCTCAAGTCTTTGCAGAGCCATGAGAAGTTGCCTGTTACCTTCTCGCCTTCGTAGGTCAGCTCAAACTCCATCGTCTCGTCGGAGGTCATGGTGAAGTTGACAGTCTGGCCTGAGATGGCACTGCCCGCGATGGTGGGGAAGGTGATAGTACCTGTATTCGCAGATTTGTTGTAGGTGATCTTTCCCTCCACGAGGTTGTCTGCGCCCTCAGCTGTGTAAGTGAAGAAGGAAGCCTTGTCGCCCTCAACCATCATGCCGACGGCTGGCATCTCCTCAAGTTCCTCCTCAGTGTATTTGCCTGAGGCACTAAGCGCGGTGTCATGCTCCGTCCATATGCCCTGCTTCAGCTGGGCAGCGTCGTTGGTCGGTGTGGTCGGTGTCGTCACCGGCTTGTCCTCTGTTCCTACAATTGCATCCATCAGCCCTTGGCATGAGGATAGCGTAAACATGGAGCTGCAACACAACATCGCAGCCGCTAAATAATTAATCGTTTTTTTATTCATATATTTAAAAAGGTTTTTAAGATGGGGGCAAAGATAAGCAAATTCCTGCAAAAAACATTGTCCAAAGTTCCCCAAATAGCAGATTTTGCATATTTTGGAACAGATTTTGCTTATTTTAACAGATTTTGCTTATTTTGCAAGTTTGGCGCGCGAGCAGAGGGACACTTTGCTGCGAACAAAAGAGTCCCTCCGCTATACGTTCCTCTTTTATCTCTCCTCGGTTAGTGCCGAAGTGAGGTCGGTGTTGTTCACCATAATGGTGTGAGATTCGTAATACGAATGATTAACCGTCCAGAACCTGTAGGAGTTGGTTGCTGTGTTGAATTTAATCTGAAGGTCGCAACCGCTGTCGCCCCAGTTCTCGGCAGAGAAGACGAGCGTAGCGCCGTCTATTTTCAGGCTGCTGCCTTCGAAGTTGGAGGCATCAAACCCAGAAATCTTGCACGAGAACGTACCGCCATTATTGACGAATGTGAAGACTGTGGGGGGATTGCCACTCTGCTTGTATGTAATCTCCACCACGGAACCCTTCACGAGGGCTTCGGCCAGGGTGGCGTTTCCGGTCTTATCCCTCAGCTGGCTGGTAATCTCGACGTTCGACACCTTCATCTTGACGCCTGTCACCTTGATCTTCGAGTTGCCAGGTATCACCTCGATGGTACTCTGCTTGATGTCGAAGATGGCTGTCAGTATGAGGTCGGAAGTCTTCTTTTCCCTGACATGGAATCTCAGCAGGTTGTTAGCCTTGTCTTCCTCCATTGTGAAGTCGCAGTTTTCCTTCGACAGTTCGGGTGTCGCTGCGGAGGCATCACCATCGGCACGCGTCATGGCATCGTCGAGCAGCATGTAGTTGTCGCGCACTCTCAGGAAGGCGATTTCGTAGTCTTCGCCGTTCATGTTGAAGGACAGCGTCACGATGTTCCCCTCTTTCAGGGCGTCCTCAAGCGTTATTTCCGATTCCTTGGCATTGCCGTCATCAGAACTACAGGAGGTTAGCGCCGCACTTACAGTCATCAGGCTGCAGAGGGTAAAGATGGCGGCCATCATCCTTTGGATCATTCTTTTCATCATTTTCGGTTGGTGTTATCCTTTCCTTCATTTCATTTTCTTCCCACAGAAATACACCTTCTGCGGCATGTTGTGGCTGAAGCCTGAGTGCTCTGCCGTCAGCAGGTCGTTGTCGAACACCAGGAAGTCAGCGTCCTTGCCGGCTGTGATAGAACCCTTGGAGTCCTCGATGCCAAGCTGCTTGGCACCGTTGATGGTATATCCCAGGATCATCTCCTCAATGCTCATTTTCTCATTGGGAGAAGGGTACTCTGCAACGACCTTGCTGACCTCGGGAGCCAGGGTATGCTCGTTGATAAAGCGCGTCATTCCCACTTCCATACCCAGGAAGGGATTCCATGCCACGAAGTCGCCATAGACGATGTTGTCACTCGACCAGGTTACGTTGGCACCTGTGTTCCACATCGTCTTGCTGCGGTACATCTTCTTCGCACGCTCCTCGCCCAGCAGACTGCGCCAGATCTCGATGGGATTGCCGCCCGTGCATCCGGAGTGCCACCAGGGGGTGTAATTGGCTGTAACGCCCAACTTTGCGAAGCGCTCCATATCGGCATCATCCTGTATTTCCAGATGCGCACAGGTCACCTTCACACGGAATTTATCACCCAGCTCCTTTCTTGCCAGTTCCACACCATCGAGTACAGCGCGGGATGCCCCCTCGCCAACGGTATGTGCATGGAAGTCGAGTCCTTCGGCATTGAGCATCTTCAGCACCTCTGCCACTTCCTCCTTGCTGAAGGTGGTACCTCCCGTCTTGTGGGTGTCTACGTATGGCGTCACTTGACACGCGGTCTCGATTCTCAGGGTTCCATCCATGAATACCTTGAAGGTATGGACTTTCAGGTGCTCCGAGTCGAACCTGCTGTTGTAGCGCTTCACATTCTCCACCACTTCCTTCATCTTCTTAGGGTTGGTAAGCGCGATGCTTCCATCGATATAAACTGGCAGCTTGCCCTGTTTGTCCAACTCGTACAGACGCTCATAGACACGTTCATGAAGTGCCTCTCCCTCAGGGAAGCCTGCGTCGAAGACCACGCTCACGCCAGTATTTACGGAATACTCTATCCAGCGCTCAAGCTCTGCGTCGATCTGCTCATCGGTCACTTCCAGGTCGTCGAAGAGCATGTGCCAGCCCGATGACTCGAAGGCATTTCCTGTCACATGGCCGTCCTTACGCACATAATAGCTGAGCTCGGGCACGCGGTCGGGCGTCTCGTCGGTAATGCCGTGCCTGTCGAGGATCCTGGAGTTCACCCAGACGCTGTGGCCTTCGCCTTCCAGGATCAGAAGCTCGGCATCCGGGCAGATGGCGTCGAGGTCTTCCTTGACGAGGATTTCACCCTTCAGGTATTTCCGCTCCAGCATGAACCTGTAGCGCTTCAAGCCGGGATTGCTCTTGATTTTCTCTGCCATGAAGTCCAGTGCTTCCTGCTTGCTGGAGCACATCACGTACTCGCCTGGATCCATATAGCTGAAACCGATGCTCGTGGTCACGTGGACGTGGCTGTCGATGATGCCCGGCATGATGAACTTCCCGCCGAGGTCGGTTACCTCGCCCTCATAGTCAGAGAGGCCCGCCTCGTCGCCTACATAGATAAACTTGCCGTCCTTCACCACCAGGGCTGTCGCCTGCGGATTAGCCGCGTCTGCTGTGAAGATTTTGGCATTCTTGATAATCTTGTCTGCTTTCATATAGTTTTATTTTAAATTAGTGATAATCGATTTCTGCTCAGGCACCTTTGCGGGCCTCCTTCAGTTCCTGTCCGATGCCGAACACCTCGCCCATCAGCAGTGCAAAGAAGCCTTCGCCCAGCGCATCGAGACTGTCTCCAACAGCAACGCCAGGTTCGATGCCCAGTGTAACGCTGAGGATGATCACGCACACGCCGCATACCAGTGCGCACACGCCATACTTACGGAGCAGGCTGATATTCTTCGGGGTAAACACTTCGTTGTGGTTCACGTTCAGGATAAACCTGATGAAGTAAATGAAAGACAGGGCAATGGCAGCAAGGGCCGCCAGCATGACGAACAGCAGGATAAGAGCCGTTTCAAAGGAAACGGATTTGGGGTCAACACTGATGCTCACCTCCCTGCCGCTGAAGCAAAAGTTGGAAACTAAGTCAAGCAGTGTCAGTGCCAGTATCAGCACGCACAAAACATTCATCCACTTTTTCATAATCTTCTTTTTTTGATTAGTTACAATAATATTTGGTCAGGAAATAGGTATTCTCCCAGTCAACCATCTTTACTTCGGACTCCTTGGCCGGATGGATGTTGAACTCGTCGAGCACCATCACCTGCTTGTTGCTCTGGTCGTAGAGCGGCCATTCCTTGGCCTGCCCGTCTGGCGAGATGTCGGCACTGAGCGACGGATTGCCGGTCTTGGCGAACTGAACCCACATCTTGCGCATGGTCTTGCAGAAGGTCTCGTCGATTGGCCTTCCCGTGAAGCCTGTCATCTCCGGGTGGTTGAACACTACCGACAGTTCTGAGGCGTGTCCGCTCTTCACCATTGGCAGGATAGACTCGGGCGTGTAGAAATAGGTGTATATCTTGCCGCCAGCCTTGGTCTGGTTCTCCGACATGCGGATAGCCGGTGCATTGAAATAGCTCTGGCTGAACATGCTGCACGTCTTCTGCCAGTCTTCTCCCGACGCGCTGCTGATGTAGTTCTGCACTTTTGCTCTCTCGTCATCGGTCATCAGCTTGTTACGCTTCTCTATACGGTCGGCAGCCCACTTGTTCCAGCCTTCCTCGCCGAGGCCGGCTGCGAAGGTATTGAACTCATCCTTGGTGCAGCCGGCGAGAATCTCTATATCCTTTGCCTTGCCGTCTTCGTAGGCCTTCCATCCATCCTTGGGCAGGAGCTTGCCGTCTCTTTCAGGCCAGATGCTCCATCCGAGTACCTGATAGATGCCGTACAGTTCTCCCACCTTGTCGGCGAGTGTCCTGGGGTCAACCTTCTGTAGGTCGGCAACAGTCTTGCAGCCGAGTGCCTCCATAACCTTGTCTGTCACGGCGATGGCCTCTTCGGTAGACCTTGTCATGACGGGCGAGCCGCTCATTACGATGGCACGCTTGAAGTACTTATGTGCTTCATCAATCAGTGAAAGCAGTGCGCAGCTTGAACCGCCGGCAGACTCGCCCCAGATGGTCACGTTGTCAGGATCGCCACCGAAGCCCTCGATGTTCTCATGCACCCACTTCAGGGCCATCAGCTGGTCGAGGGTTCCCAGATTCTGTGCGTCGGGATAGTCCTTGCCGTCGGGCAGGTGCGACAGATGCAAGAAACCGTAGGCAGCAAGTCTGTAGGTGATGGTGACGAAGATGACATCGGGATTCTCTTTCACGAGGTTGGTGCAGTCGTACTGCGGGTCGGTCGTTCCGCCAACCTCGAAGCCGCCACCGTAGATCCACACCATGACAGGCTTCTTCCCGGCAGGCGCATCGTCGGCCTTCCACACGTTCAGGTACAGGCAGTCCTCGCTCTGACCAACCTGGCCGGCGGGGTCGCCTGGTGCCTGGAAGGGGGCTTTGCCATAGTTATACGCCTCATACACACCGTCGTTTGCCGTAAATTCCACAGGAGCCTTCCAGCGCAGGTTGCCGACGGGCTGCTGCCCTACAAACGGAATGCCCTTGAAGGAAATGATATTGTCCGTTTTCTGGCCGATGAATGTACCGTTGATACATTTGACAGCCAACGACTTGTCATAGTTGCCAGCTTTATAGGCTGCGATGCGCTTCGCTACGTTCTCCTTGATGTTGTTGTAGAAGAGTCCGTAGTCGTTGTCGTGGAAACTTGCCGTTCCGAAAAGCCAGGTAAGGGGGTTGAAGGGACAGTCGGGCTTGGTCACCACCACACCACGGTCTACGTTCACCTGTGCATCAGCCTTGACGTCCTTGAACTCATGCTTGAGGGTTTCCAGGTTCAGCACGTACGACCCCAGGTTTTCGCTCGCCGGGGCGTATGTGTCGTCGAGTTTCCAGTTCAGCGGATTGATGCTGATGGCACCTGGCATCCACACCATGTTCTGGGCATTGGCGTTCGCTGGGCCTTCAGTGTTCCAGCTGACGATGACACCTGTGTCGCTCTCGCCGGTAGCGAACTTCAGGTGCGGATTGGCTGCAAGGTCTTCCTTGGTGACGGCATAGCCTATAACGTAGGCGGCCACCATGCGGCTGTAATAGTCAGGGTGCTCCTTGAAATAGTTCATCAGCACGAGCTTCGTCATGGCCGAGCCCTGACTGTGGCCCGCAATGATGAACGGGCGGCCGCCGTTATAGTTGGCAAAGTAGTAGTCGAGTGCTGCTGTGATGTCGGTGTAGGGCGTGCCTGTAAGCGCCGTCAGCATGTTGCCGCTCTTCTTCCAGCATTCTTCCTCATACTTCAGGCTGCTCTGGCGATAGTAGGGGACGAACACGTTGGTGGAGGCTGCATACACTGATGCATGTGCCTCGTTTTCGTCAGTTACACCTGCTACGAATTCTGCGTTGTCAATGGGCACGAAGGTCGGATCCCCATCCTCGTAGCCGTCATAGTTTGTCGCGGGGATGTAGAACGTGTCAAACTCCTTGGTAATCTCTGGAATCTGGTGCCAGCTACTCTTCTGTGAATAGTCAGTTACCTTGGAATCCTCAGGGTTCACAGGGGCAGGGTCGTCGTCCTTGTCCTTACACGAATTGAGCACTGTCGTTGCGCCGCAAATCAGGATGGCGGCAAGCATCCACTTTTTCTTTCTCATTATACGATAATTATTTGGTTAAAACATATTTTAGGTGTTGCCATCTCGTTTAGGCTTTGCAAAGATAGCAAAATTCCCCAAAACAGTTTTACCATTAATGACCTGAGACATCAGATTTTGCTGATTCTGAAACCTTTTTTGCTGATTTTCAAAAACCGAGCCAGCGCTTACTTGGCTGTGTCGCGCATCCAGGCCGTCACGGTCTGCCCCGTGCGCTGCTTGAAGGCAATGCCGAAGGTGCTGTAACTACGGTAGCCACTTTCATGAGCCAGTTGCTGGGCGGTGAAGGAACGTTGGGTAGCGATAGCCTCACGATACAGACTCATGAAATGGCTGATGCGCAGGTCGTTGATATAGGCATTGTAGGTAATGCCCTTGCCAGAGAAATATTGGCTAAGATAGAAGCGGTTGGTGCCAACAGCTTTGGCAAGCTGTGAAATACTCAAGTCGTGCTGCAGGTAGAGTTGCGTGTCAACGCAGTACTGCTGCAGCAGTTGGCTGATGTTCTCGTGGGTAGCTGACGATAGGGCATGGCTTTCTATGCTCTCAGGCGCAGTAGTTTCTTCTTCAGCAGGAAAGGGCTGGGCATGGGGTATGCTCAGGTCGCTTAATGTCTCTACCCGCCATAGGAGATAGCAGATAAACATGGCGATGATCACCTGCATGGAATATTGGTAGACCTGGCCTTCACTGGTGAAGGCATAGACTCCGAACACCAATATAATGATGGCTAGCACCACGAAACTCTGCCACACCTCCTTGTGCTCCAGATCTGCATAGTTGTCGCGCAGCCAGCGACCGTACCGTCTCAGCGCGCGTATCATATATATTATCAGGCCGAGGCACATCAGCAGGGAATAGGCATATACTATAGGCAGAAGGGCATAGCTGCGATTGGCGACGCTGAGTGCCCCTCCTACGACAAGCGGAGCCGCCATCACGGCAACAGGCCAGAGCGGTCGCCTGTTGTCTTGAAGCATCGCGAGCAATACGGCTATTGCCAGAGGGAAAAGTATCATGCTGTCAAGCAATCCGCCAGTAAGGTCAATCATCATAGTATCCTCGCTTGAGATATGGAAAAATATCGGCATATACCACATGTGGTTCAAGGCCAGGGAAGCAAAGAAGGCCGCAGTCCATCGGCGCAGGCGTGCCGGCGTCGTGATGTCAGGGGCAAAAGCATTGCCTCGGCGGAACAACAGATAGCAACTTGCGATGATGGCCATAGCCGTCACTACTGCGTAGAGCATTATATAGAGGATATTTTCCCGGATCTGATCGTACATAATTAATGACCGTTTGAGGGTTCAGCCCGTAATCGTTGGCAAAAATAACTAAATTCTACCAAACCGCCAAACTTTTCAGTGAAAAAAAGAAGGGTGTGCCTATTTGACACACCCTTCACTTTCTATAGCAATTCATAAAAAGAACGATGCTGCGACTCTCGCGAGCCGCAGCATCAAAAAAGCCTATGTTTAACTAAAAATCCTTTTCTCTAAAAGAAATTTTCA
>CAMHAM010000075.1 GCA_946183415.1 uncultured Prevotella sp. | reverse complement strand
ACCTCCTGCGTGACAGGCAGGCATTCTAACCTACTGAACTAACGCACCAGAAAGCACTCTTTCTTATTAGCGGGTGCAAAGGTATGAATAAATTCTGAAACCACAAAATATTTTTGAGATTTTTTTGATGGAATCAGCAATTTTCCCTAAAATACGAGCTGCATCATCACGGCATCGTGATAATCTCGTCCGTCGTAGAGCCAATCTTTGATTCTGACTGATACCTGATAACCCATCGTCTTGAAAAGATGTAACGATGCTTCATTCCTCAGGTCGACGTAAGCAATCAGCTGGTGTAGATGGAGCACGTCGAGGGCATAGTCTGCAATCTTAGTGAGTGTACTCCTGCCATAGCCGAGTCTTCTGAATGCGTCGAGGATAATCAGTCCCACCTCTGCACGACGGTTGCTGGGGTCGAAATCCACCAGGTCGACAATACCCACATTCTCGCCCTCTGTGGTCTCAATAATCATCCTCACCTGACGATCGGTATAGATATCGCTTGAGGCATGGGCCACGTAGTCGTGGAGGGCATACCTCGAATATGGCACGTTCGAGGTACCTATGTTCCAGAGTTTCCTGTCGTTCTCAATCCGATACAACAGGTCCAGATCCTCTGGCTCTATCGCTCTTAGTTTCACTTGTGGTAGACTTGTTGTCATAGATGTAGTTTTTTACGTAGTATGTCTGTCAATGCTATAGCAGCTCGGAAATAGATGGCCATCTTTACAGGCAAGGCATAGAATATGCTCAGATGACTGTAGTGCTTGCGGAAGAAGATCAACATGGCCTTGTAGAAGATGTGGACATAACGGTAATCACTCTTCTGGGTCGACTTCCCCTTGAAGTGGGTGATCGGATATGGCAGATACCAGTTTTCCCATCCGCCTTTAAGCAGCCTATAGGAGAGGTCAATATCTTCACCATACATAAAGAAGTCCTCATCGAGCAGTCCCACTTCGTCGAGAGCCTTCTTACGAAGAAAGCAGAAGGCGCCGCTGATTACTTCTATCCTGCCAGGCTGGTCCCAGGGCAGATGACTCATATAATAGCGCTTCGTAAATCCCAGCATCTTCAGACACGACACCCAGGGCGTGGGTAAGGCTCTGCGCGATTCGGGTGCCAGCGAGCCGTCGGCATTGTGCATCATCACTCCTGCCCCACCCGCCTTCAGATGTTCATCCATGAAGCGTAACACCTCGCGCAGCGTAGCCTCCTCGACGATGGTGTCGGGGTTGAGCAGCAGCACATATTCACCACAAGCCTCTCGGATGGCGATATTGTTGGCACGCGAGAAACCCATGTTCTCCTGATTCTCTATCAGTCGCACCCATGGGTACTGGGTGCGTACAGTCTCCACGCTGTCGTCGTCAGAATGGTTGTCGACCACGAAGACCTCGCCTTCAATGCCTTCCAAGGCGCGACTCACGCTCTGCAGACAATTCTCCAGATAGCCTCGCACATTATAGCTGACGATGACGATACTCAGTTTCATTCCTCTTCAGAAGTTTCAGACAGACAACGGTTCAGGCTTGGGAATACAAACGGCAGACAGAGCAACAGGATGATGGCCAGATAACCGAACGTCGTATTCATATACATATAATATAATAAGGTGTCTGCCAGCATCGGTACTTCAAGTATCAGCAGACGGATGGTGCCCCACTTCATCATGGCTGGTTCCTGGCGCGCAATCAGGTCGTCGTGAACGGCTTTGAACTTAAAGAGTCTCAGTCCGAGGAAGGCTGCACCGAGTGAGACAAGTTCCATCACGAAAGTGAAGATAAATTCCGACTGATTCTCTCCTGCCATCAGTCCCGACTCCAGCATCTCAGTCTCAAAGACCATGATGACAGCCAGCGTCAGGGCTGCCAGCAATATGTAAATCAATGTCAGATACTTACTGATACTTTTCATCTTATCTTTTGTTTTATGAATTTGCTTCAAACAATGTACGGTTCATAATCGAGCGACCTAAGGTGACCTCGTCGGTATATTCGAGTTCGTTGCCCACAGCCACACCTCTGGCTATTACACTCACTTTCACATCGTAGGATGCCAGTTTACGGTAGATATAGAAGTTGGTCGTCTCTCCTTCCATCGTAGGACTGAGGGCGAGTATCACCTCCTGCACACCTCCTTCGACTACACGACTGATCAGCGAGTCGATCTCGATGTCGCCAGGTCCGATGCCATCGATGGGTGAGATGATGCCTCCCAGCACATGGTAGAGACCATGAAACTGCTGGGTGTTCTCGATGGCCATCACGTCCTTGATGTTTTCCACCACGCAGACAGTCGACTTGTCACGCCTCTCGTCAGCACAGATCGGACAGGTTTCCGTGTCGCTGATGTTATGGCAGATATGACAGTACTTCACCTCCTGTTTCAGTTGGACGATGGCTTCTGCCAGCTGCTCTGCGTCATGATCTTCCTGGCGCAGAATCCACAGCACCAGTCTCAAGGCTGTCTTCCTGCCGATGCCAGGCAACTTGGCAAACTCCGAGACCGCTTTTTCCAGTAGTTGTGATGGGTATTGTTGTTGTATCATCTTTCAATCTTCAATTCTCAATTTCACTCAGTTCCAGCCAGCGCATCGATTTCTCGTCGATCTCGTCCTTTAGCTGGGGCAGGCGCTTGCTCTTCTCGGTCAGTTCTTCCACAGAGAGTGTTCCGCTGCAGAGTGCCTCTTCTATTGTGTGCTGCTCTTTCTCAAGCTGCTCAATCTCTTTTTCAAGCTGTTCAAACTCGCGTTTTTCCTTAAAGCTCATCTTGCGCTTACCCACAGGCTGACTGTCACGGTTCTGATTAGTCTCTTTGGCAGCAGGAGTCTCTTTAGGCTTTGCCGACACCTTTGGCTGTAGCGATAGCCACTCCCTATATTGCGTATAGTTGCCGGGGAAGTCCTTGATTTCACCATCGCCCTTGAACACCAGTAGATGGTCTACCACTTTATCCATAAAATAACGGTCGTGGCTGACCACAATCACGCAGCCAGGGAAGTCCTGCAGGTATTCCTCCAGTATCTGCAGCGTCACGATGTCGAGGTCGTTTGTGGGCTCGTCGAGTACCAGGAAGTTCGGGTTCTTCATCAGCACCGTACAGAGATACAGCTTCCGTCGCTCACCGCCACTCAGTTTATACACATAGTTGTGCTGTTGCTCGGGCGTGAAGAGGAAGTATTGCAGGAACTGCGATGCTGAAAACGACTTACCGCCCCCCATGTCGATATATTCTGCGATGTTCTTGACCACGTCGATCACTTTCTGCTGTGGATCAAACTGCAGTCCGTCCTGTGAGAAATAGCCGAATCGGACAGTATCGCCGATGTCAAAGCGCCCGCTGTCGGGAGGCGTCATCCCCAGCAGCATCTTGATGAAGGTACTCTTGCCCGTGCCGTTATTGCCCACGATGCCCATCTTCTCGAATCGCGAGAAGTTATAGTAGAAGTCCTTCAAGATGACCTTGTCGTCGAAAGCTTTCGATACATACTGGCACTCGAAGATTTTGCTGCCGATATAGACGTTGCGCGATTTCAGTCTGATTTGTCTTTCCTCTATACGCTGCTTGGCCACTTTCTCCAGTTCGTAGAACGCCTCCTCACGATAGCGGGCCTTGTGTCCGCGTGCCTGTGGCATGCGTCTCATCCATTCCAGTTCCGTGCGAAAGAGGTTGTTGGCTCGTGCTATCTCTGCCTTGCGGTTGTCGATACGCTCCTGTCGTTTCTCCAGATAGTAGCTGTAGTTACCCCGATAGGTATAGATGGTCTGGTCATCGAGTTCGAGGATGACAGAGCAGACACGATCGAGGAAGAATCGGTCGTGGGTCACCATCAGCAACGTTTTGTTGCCTCTGCTGAGAAATCCTTCCAGCCATTCTATCATCTCCAGGTCGAGATGGTTCGTCGGCTCGTCAAGTATCAGCAGGTCGGGGTCCGTAATCAGCACATTGGCCAGCGCAACGCGCTTCTGCTGTCCGCCGCTAAGCTGCCCCATCGGCTGTTCCAGGTCGCGAATCTTCAGTTGAGTGAGCACTTGCTTTGCCTTGAGCACCTTCTCTGGGTCGCCCTGGTGGTTGAAACAGGCATCGAGCACACTCTCGCTGGGGTCGAACACAGGACTTTGTTCGAGCATGCCCACGCGCAGATCACGACGGAAGATGATCTCTCCTGAGTCGTAGCCTTCCTTGCCCGACAGGACCGACAGGAGTGTCGACTTGCCTGTACCGTTTTTGGCTATCAGCCCCACCCGCTGCCTTTCAGCAATCGAGAAGCTGATATTCCTGAACAGCACCAACGAGCCAAACGATTTCGTCAGCTGTTGCACATCCAAATATGGAATTTCCTTAGCCATCTCTCCACCTAAACTCTAAACGACAAGGCTCTTATTAATCTGCTCGATATAGTCGAGCACCTCATCCCTACCCTGCTTCTTGTCCGACGAGGTGACAAAGATGGGTGGCAGTTCCTCCCATGTCTCGCTGAGCACCTTCTTATAGGCTTCCACATTCTGGCTCACCTTCGATGCCGAGAGCTTGTCGGCCTTCGTGAAGACGATGGCGAAGGGCACGCTACTGTCGCCCAGCCATTGAATGAACTCGAGGTCGATCTTTTGGGGCTCCAACCTGACGTCGACCAGCAGGAACACGTTCACCAGCTGCTCTCGCTGCAGGATATAGCCACTGATCATCTGCTCCAGTTTCTGCACCTCTTTCTTCGAGCGCTTGGCAAATCCGTAGCCAGGCAGGTCCACCAGATACCACTCATTATTAATAATAAAGTGGTTGATCAGCAACGTCTTGCCTGGGGTGGCCGATGTCTTGGCCAGTCCCTTGTGGTTCGTCAGCATATTGATCAGACTCGACTTGCCCACATTCGACCTTCCGATGAAGGCGTATTCAGGCTTGTTATCCTTCGGACACATCGTCACCATCGGTGCACTCAGGGTGAATTCTGCTTTCTTAATTTCCATAATTCTTCGTAATTTCGGTGCAAAGGTACTAATTTTTTTTGTTTTTATTTGGTAGTTATCAAAAATATGCTTACCTTTGCAACGTTTTTCAAAACAATGCTTCCGTTCGAGAAGCATTCCTCATCAAATTTTTGAATACAAATCAAAACCCATACATTGTATTTTATGTATACAAAAGAAGAATTAGAATCTATGGATATACCCGAACTCGTGGGTATAGCAGACCAGTTGGGTATTAAGGTTACCCCTAACGATCAGATGGAAGACGTCGTTTACGCCATTCTCGACAAGGCTGCCGAGAACAGCGCCATCGACGAATCTCCCAAGAAGAAGAGAACACGTATCGCCAAAAAAGATACCAGCAAGGTTTACACCGTCAAAGGTGAAGACGGTGAGAATCTCGACAGCAAGTCTAATCGCAAGAAGAAGACCGTTGAGACGCCCTCACTCTTCGGCGACCTGCCTGTAGCCGAAGCTCCTGCCGAGGAGCCGGCTCCCAAGAAGCGTGGCCGTAAGAGCAAGGCTGAGAAGGAGGCTGAAGAAGCAGCCGCAGCAGCTGCAACCGCAGCAGAAGCACAGGCTGAACCTGAGGAGAGTGATGCCAACGACATGTCGGAGGTCATTCCCGAGGCTGCCAATTTCGACATCTCGCCCGATGAGGATGCTGCCAATGCCATCGCCCAGCTGCGCGAGAAGATGTCTGCACGCAAAGAGCAGGCACCTGCCACAAACGTCGAGACCGATGAGGTCGACGAAGACGGTGTCTGGATGGGCGATCCAGGCGACGGTACCGACTTCATCACCATCCTCGATATCCCCATCGAAGACCAGGCCGCCAGTCCTACGCTCGACATTTTCGACCGTCCGATGGTACAGCAGCCTTTGGCCGGCGATCCCGTCATGCCTGCCCGTCAGCAGACCAATCAGCCCAAGTACGACTTCGAGGATCTGATCGAAGGTAATGGCGTACTCGAGTGCCTGACAGATGGCTACGGATTCCTTCGCAGCTCAGACTACAACTACCTCTCATCGCCCGACGATATCTATGTGTCGCCCCAGCAGATCAAGAAGTATGGTCTGAAGACTGGCGACGTGGTGGACTGCTGCGTGCGCCCGCCTCATGAGAACGAGAAGTATTTCGCCCTCACCACCGTCAAGATGATCAATGGCCGTCAGCCCTCTGAGGTGCGCGACCGCGTGGCCTTCGAGCATCTGACGCCACTCTTCCCCGAAGAGAAGTTCACCCTCTGCGGCGACAAGGCCACGACCAATCCCAGCGTGCGTATCGTCGACCTCTTCTCCCCTATCGGTAAAGGTCAGCGTGCACTCATCGTCGCACAGCCCAAGACTGGTAAGACCGTCCTGATGAAGGATATTGCCAACGCCATCGCAGCCAACCACCCCGAGGCCTATATCATGATGCTGCTCATCGACGAGCGTCCTGAGGAGGTTACCGACATGGCCCGTACCGTCGATGCAGAGGTTATCGCCTCTACCTTCGACGAGCCTGCCGAGCGCCACGTCAAGATTGCCGGTATCGTGCTCGAGAAAGCCAAGCGCATGGTGGAGTGCGGTCACGATGTCGTCATCTTCCTCGACTCTATCACACGTCTGGCCCGTGCTTACAACACGGTGGCTCCGGCCTCAGGCAAGGTGCTCACTGGTGGTGTTGACGCCAACGCCCTGCAGAAGCCCAAGCGCTTCTTCGGTGCAGCCCGTAACATCGAGGGCGGCGGCTCACTCACGATTATCGCCACCGCTCTGGTCGACACCGGCTCAAAGATGGACGAGGTGATCTTCGAGGAGTTCAAGGGTACAGGTAACTCCGAGATCCAGCTCAACCGCTCCCTGTCCAACAAGCGTATATTCCCAGCCATCGACCTGGTGCTCTCTTCTACTCGTCGCGACGACCTGCTGCATGATGAGACCACGCTCAACCGCATGTGGATCATCCGCAAGTTCATAGCAGAAATGAACCCCATCGAGGCCATGAACACCATCCGCGACCGCCTGGTTGCCACCCGTTCGAACGAGGAGTTCCTCATGTCGATGAACGGATAAACACTTATAAACAGCATTCAAGGCTTGCATATCTGCAGGCCTTGAATTTTGTTTGTCATTTTTTGATATACTTCTTTCCGTTTATGATATAGACACCCTTGGAGGGAGCTTTTGCCAGCCGTCGCCCTTGGAGGTCGAAGATCTGACCGTCGGCAGGTTCTTCACTCTGGAGAGAACGGATGGCCGTATCTACGAAAGTTCCCCAGCCCTGTGATAGATCCTCAAGCGTTATCACGCGGGAGTCGTTCATACACTTCGTCCACTCGGCAGAGCTGGTCTTGTCGACGAATTTACCGTTCCACGACTGATACCAAGGCATCCACCACGACCATACTGCCTCTTCCTCAAACTCTTTGTCGACATCAGGGATAGGCCCGTTCTCAGAGAGAGCAATAAGCTTCTTGCCTTCAGAGAGGGTCTTCAGTTTGTCGAATGCGGCATAATTGCTGGAGTAGTCGAAATTGTTGTTATAGATATCGATGGCGATGACATCATAGTATGACTCACCCGGGTTCCAGTCTTTGTCATTGACCGTGCAGGGATTCCATACCCAGATTACGTTATGGACGCCCTTCACGCTTGTCATCTCGTCGACAATCAGCTGATAAAGCATTGCACAGCGCTCTGCCCCGTCGGTACCCCACCAGAACCAGCCTCCGCTGGCCTCATGGAGCGGACGGAAGATACAGGCAATGCCCGACTGCTGCAAGGCCAGGAAGTAGTCGGCTATGGTATGGATATCCTTGATGATATTCTTATAGGCACTCGACGACGTGTTCCAACTGCCATCAGCATTCATAGCCGACGAGATTTTGAAGGTGCACGGTGTCTGATCCTGATTGTTGGCATAGAAGGCATTCGTCGCACGACTCGGGTCGCGCCAATGCCAGGTAAAGGCAGGGATACCGCCACGTTTATAGAGGTCCTTGGCCAGTTCTATCGAGGCATTGGTATAATCTTTGTACCATGAGGTTTCCTCTTCCTTGCCAGTGGCATTCATGAAGTCGAAGCCCACAAGGGCAGGATATTTGCCAGAAGCCTTATAGACAGCCTGTACATCTTCGTGCTTGGTCACGTCGCCGTTGGCAGTCGTCATGTCGCCCGTCATGATACCCGACACCGTCTTCTTGCCGAAGTTGTCGCGCAGAAAAGTGTAGACCTTCTTGGCAGCATCAGAGGCCTTGGCATCAACAGGCTTATCGGAGATATTAAACTCGACGGCTGCAGAGCTGCCGCTGGCGATACTGATATAGTCGATACGGAACCAAGTCCAGTTGGGAGTTATCTCAATCGTGTTTTCACCTTTCTTCATAATAAAGGTACCAGCCTCAGCCTCCTCAAGCACTTTGTCGCCCGTCTGCAGGTTCGTAGTAGCTCCGTTGACGGTGACATTGACGACCTTGGCGCCATAGAGGGCATCATAGCAGACATAGAGGGTGAATTTGCCGCTCTCAGCTGCGTTGTAGGTAAAGGTTATCTTGGCACTTTCGTCTGTAAGCTCCAGGGCCTTTCCCCCCGAATATTTACTGTCTTCAATCAGTTTACAATCAGCGTACTTAGACGCCTCGGCCTCGATTTTCGTTGCTTCCTGGGCATAGGACGACAAGCTTCCCGATACCAGCAGGGAAAGAAGGAATAATGCTTTTTTCATTTCAATCTCGATTATAGTTATTAATAGTTTTACCGAGTGCAAAAGTATGAAAAAAGAATCAAATACTCCAAACAAATAAGCTGGAAAAACCATCCGTTAAGATGAAAATGCATGCATTTGCAAATATAGTATTCATTTGACTCTGGGGTCAGGCCCCAAAACTAAGCGCTGGGGCCTGGCCCCGAGTTGCAAAAATCATCGATAGTAACCGATGCGGACATAGTGGCGGGGCTGGGCGAAAGGGTTCCAGGAGATGTGCAGCCAGCCGTTACCCGTCAGCAGCTGGTCGGTGTACTCCCACTTCTTGAAGAAGTCCACGAGCGTCTGGAACTGGGCAGGGTCTTTCGGACGGATATCGGCAGCCTGACCGACAAGGTGCTGGGAGTTGCGGACACCGCCCACCTGGCGATTCACGGCCTCACAACGGAATCCCGAATTGACGGTGATCGGCCCCACTATGAGCCGCGCAGGCTCCAGCAGCTGATGACAGCCATAAGTCAGATTTGCCACGACCTGCATCGTGGGGATGTTCTCGGGGTATTTGTTCAGATTCAGGAACTCCCTCAATTTGAAGTGAGGAGATAAGCGAACGCCGTCGATTGCGTTCATGTCATTTTGATTCTCTTTCATGGTAATGTTTGTTAATAATTCTGATGTATTGATCCAGTCCGAAGATCGAGCCAGCGAGCAGGAACGACTGCGCCACATAATAGAGCAGTCCGCCAGCCACGTCGTCGATCTTGACCACCTGATACGCCACCAGCGCGATGCTACTCACGATGAGCAACACCGCGCAGGCGTACTGAGAGATTTTGAAGCCTTTCTGGTTTTCCATGGCGTTCGTAATTCTTACATTTTTTACCTTGTTACTTTTTTACCTTTACATCATGGCATTGCCAGCCGCACCTCCCAAAAGAAGGGTGATGATGTAACTGATCACTTGAAGGATCGTCTTTACCGTCTTGTTCATAATTTTCCGATGTTTTAAATGGTGAATAATTAGGGTTATTTATGTGGTCAAAACCACCTCTCTATCTGCCTACAAAGTTACAAAAAATAATCGAGACTACCAAAGATAAGGGCGAAAAAACAAAAATAAATGCAGAATTATTTGGAAGTTATTGAAATTCTTCTTATCTTTGCAGCGTCAGAAATGACTATCCGGGTAACATTCCCGCGTGAGGGTAAGGCTTTATCGATACTGCCCGTTTTTAAAGAGTTGCTTTGGCAGCTCTTTTATTGTATATACTTCGCTACAAAATATTTAAAGAACGAAGCACCATTTA
>CAMHAM010000074.1 GCA_946183415.1 uncultured Prevotella sp. | reverse complement strand
GCCTGGCACTAACTGCTACGGCATCTGGACAATCAAATGAAGTTGACTCTTCCTATATGGAGCCTGTCATCACGTCAGATGTCATGCTGCAATCTCTGCAGCCCACATATCTCAGAAATGTCACTGAAGGCTCAGGCTGGGACAGAAACTGGTTCCTGGAAGTCAAGGGTGGTACATCTGCTTTCCTTGGTTCGCCCATAGGTTGTGGAGACTTGTTTGACCGTCTCACTCCAGCTTTGCAGGTCGGTATCGGTAAATGGTTCACTCCAGCCGTTGGTGGTCGTATTGAGTTTCAGGGGTGCCTGTTCAAGAACGCTGAGTTTGCCACTATGAAGTACCAGTTCATCCATGCTGACTTCATGTATAACCTGACCGCTTTCATCCGCCAGAATGAACTTGGACTATCCCGATGGGATGTCATTCCATTCCTTGGTGTGGGTATGGCTCACAATTCGGACTGGTCAAGTGGAAACGGAAGTGGCACTAACCATCCCTTTGCCCTTGCCTACGGCCTCGAAGCAAGATACCGTCTCAGTAACCGTCTGCATCTGCTTGCAGAGCTGAGTGGCATGACTACCATGAAGAACTTTGATGCCATAGGATCTTCCAGTCGGTTCGGGGATAATATGCTTACATTGTCCGCTGGTTTGTCTGTGACTATAGGCAAGGTAGGCCATAAAAGAATCATCGATGCGAAGCCGTATATGAGCCAGAACGAATGGCTTCTGGACTACGTAAATGGCCTGTCATCCCGGAACAGATACCTGACTAAACGAGTCCATGAGGATGAGCAGTGCATGGCTGAATATCGTAAGATACTGGAGATAGAAGGTTTGCTTGACCTCTACAAAGACAGGCTGACAGACAAGAGGCATACGAAAATGAAGTCTCTATATCCTAAGAATGATTATTCTGGCCTGAACAGTCTTCGCGCACGTCTGGCTAATAGAGGATGGGACGGTAATCCCAATACGATGCCAAGGGCTATGCAGAAACGTAATGGAGTGGAAGAGAAAGATGATATCTATTCACTCGATAGCCTTCTCAATAACTCTGCCGTTTCTGACAATGCTTATCTGAATGCTATTCTCAATGGTCAGGAATACATAGGTGCTCCCATCTACTTCTTTTTCCATTTAGGTACAGATGTCCTTACAGAAAAGAACCAGGTGATGAACCTCGACGAGATCGCAAGAGTAGCCAACAAACACAGTCTTCAGGTGAAGGTAATAGGAGCTGCTGACAGTGCTACAGGAACAGAGTCCATCAACGATAATCTGAGCCGTCAACGTGCTGAATATATACGCCGTTTGCTTCTTGACCGAGGCGTTGATGACAGTCGGGTATATACCATCTATGCAGGTGGCATAGACAAGTATTCTCCTGCTGAAGCAAACAGAAACACCTGTGTAGTGCTGTCTTTCTAAAGAATCTTTATAACAACCAATTTACATACAATTATGATTGATATTGAAACTATAACCCCCCAGCAACTCTTGCTGATGCCCGTCGATGAGTATTTTCGTACCTTTGGCAACAAGAATGCGCCTAAGCGCGCAATTGCCATCCTGTGTACCAAGTTACTGAAAAATGCAGACCGTCTGCGTAGTAATTTGATTGGTGGCCGTCCACTATCAAAAGCCGGGGAACCTCTTTGTGTCGGTGACCTTGTTCGTGTTCCTCATCCATTCCTCTACAAAGCGAGAATTGGACAGGACAGCGTTCACTTTATCAGTGAAGCTCTGGAGAGAAACGAGCTTAGACTGAACATGAACGACAAGGCCATCGAACAGTATATAGAGACTTTTGATGTAAACGTAGCCAAGCTACGCATGGTGCTTGAACTTCTGTGCCGTCAGTGCATCAGAGAGAAAAAACGTGATTTCTCACGCATCTTTGACCGCAAGAAGGAAATCATGCCTGGTTTTGACTGCTATGTGCTTGTAACCAGAATTTAGGCTTTCTTGATGTTATTTTTCTTTTTCTATGATTTGAAGTTTGATTGTTGAACGAAGAAGGGCACCGCTCGTGATGAGTAGTGCCCTTCAACCTTCTTATAGAGGATGTTCAACGATGAAACCTATAGCCAGTGTTCTCTTCCTGTTTAGGAGGAGCCTTAGCTGCCAAAGACTCCGACACCTTAGCCTCAGTCTTGTTTTCCTTCTGTTCATTGTTCTCAGGAGTCTTCACACCGTTGTCTTCGTCTTTGGCTTCCTGAATACCTTTGTCCAACTGAAGCTGAATGGCATCGACCTTCTGGGTAATCATCTGTGATGCTTTCTTCACATCTGTCAGGATGGTCTTGATGAAGGTGGGTTCCTCCTTCAGACTCTCCAGCCAGCCTTTAAGATAGGCTGCGGAATCCTCCTTCAGATGCTTGGTCATGCCATATCGCTGTGAGACAAGTGCAGCCGTCATTTCCGCCGTCAACTCTTCTGTACTGTATTCCTTACTGCCGAAAGATGTTGGTTTGAGCCTGTCCAACTGGTCTTCAGCACCTGTAGAGTGAGCCATCTCATGGAAAAGATTGCTATAGAAAGACTCGCCATCCTTGAACTGTGATTTCTCTGGTATGACGATTTCCTTCTTTGAAATGCTGTAATAGGCATTGTCACCATGAATAGGCTTGATGGGACAAATCCACTCGTTATGCTCAATCATGTGGTCAACAGGCTTGAAAGAGAACTCTTCGCCCTCTGCCACTTGTGGACGCACCTGCTGATTCTGTTCCTCCAGCTTGTGATACAGTTCCGGGCGAGCTTCCTTCAGGTTCGTCTGGTCAACATTGAAGACGTTATAGACAGACAGTTTCGGATAGACGTTGTATTTTGCCTTTTCCTCTTCTGAAAGTCGCTTGTAGTCATCATACTTAATCTTCTCCTTCGTTTCCTTGTCAACACAGGTGAAGGTGGTGATGAATACAGGGATGGACTTGCTTCCTTTGTTGATGGACACCTTGGGTAGTTCATTGCCCTCTGCATCGGTAAGCTGCACCTTACCACCTTCCTTGTCCTTGCCGTAGTTGAGACCAACCACACGGTCGAAGGTACAGAAGACAGGCAACTTGAAGCCTTCTTTCTCGCAGTGCATCATGAGCATCATGGCGTTCATGCCATTGTACTCCCTGCCTGAGAGGTTCTTTGGCCATGTGAGGGCACCCTCCGTAAACCAAGGCTTCTTCCAGTCGCTCTGAAGAGTTGAGATTTTCTCAATCATCATTTCGGCGAACTTTTCCAAAGCTCTGTCTTCGGCTGATGGCCCTGCATGGTTATATTTATTATCCTTACGCATAGGCTTTAGGTGTTAGGATTGTTAGCTGTCTTGTCCCACTTAGACACCTCACTGACACGGCAAGCAATGTCAAGACGGTCGTTATAGACAGACATCTGGAGTTCACCCTTGGCATTGATGCCAGCCTTGGGCTGCATCCAGTCCTTACGGCTCTCGCCAAACTGGAGGAAACGGATCCAGGTGTAATCGTAGTTCTCGCCGTTCTTCTCGCTGCTGAAGGCTGAGAATACACAGAAGGGATTGCCCTTCTTGTCCTTCTTCTCCTCAATCTTATTGCCGAGAGTGCCGCGAAACTCGATATCACCCTTGATGCTGTCTTCAGAACCTGCGCTGAAGGTGTTGATGCCTGTTGCAGAGAGATTCAGATAGAAAGCTTCTCCTTTCTTGTGGAAAGTGAGAGTGCCAACCACCTCGACACGATTGCCTACAGGATAGTTCGCAAGCTCCTCCTGAGAGCCGCCATCCTTGGCCACGCTGATTTCTACGGTCTTGTTGATGCCAGACTTGGCAGGGATGACCACGTTAATACCTAATGACATGAAGGGCTTACCCTCCTTACCTGTACGCATCTGCGCTGTGCGTGAGATGGTACCACAAATTGTTACATTACATTTAATCATAAAAGCTGAAATTAGAAGTTGATATTAAGAAAAAGTTATAGTTGCTGGTCTTCTGTTGCTGCATGTCTGATGTCTTCTGCTATCCAACACAGTAAGGCTACCATGACGGAACAATAGATAATGCATCCGACCAGACCTAACAGACAATAAAGTCCATAGATGATACTGCCGAGGATGACTGCTACAATCAGAAAAGTCAATACCTTATCGAAGATTCTTTCTTTCATTTTACTTTCTTTGAATCGATTGTTCCTGATTCTGTTGTGCATCCACGCCTTGCTGAAAGTTCTGGGACATCTGCTGTGAAACAACAATGCCATTTACTACACTGGCTATTGCTCGACGTTTGTCATCCTCTGTGAGGTTGCTATTTCCCAAGGCTTGCTGGAGTCTTGCCATTTCGGCATTGGTGATTTCGTGAGTGAAATTCACCGTGCCGTTATCCACCTGAAGAAGTGGTCTGCTATCGGAAATGATGAGATTGCACACTTTCATGTGGGGGAGGAGAGGCGTTAGGTCTATCTGCCTGTTTGCTGCTGCATCAGTGACAGCTTGCATCTTTTCCTCTTCGCTCTTGTTGTCAATCTGTATTGCCAGTGCCATCAGCGAAGTGAAAAGTGTCATGGCCATCTCTATCACAGGGTCACCATTCGGGTTCATGCTCATACCGCTGTCCTCAGATGACAAGATCTTCTTCATCCATTCGTCAGGCGACATATTCGTATCGATCTGTTGTTCCGTAGTTACTGTTTCCTGAGTAACAGGATTAGCAGCCTTATAACTGGTCAGCAAATCCTTTCCGTTATGAAGCAGCTGTTGAGGAAGTCCACCTTTCTGGCTTATCTCTGCGATATATGCAGCTGGGTCTATGTTGCGTTTTGTGCCATCATTGGCAATGGTTTTGACCTCAAAATGCAAATGTGGCCCTGTAGTCCTGGTGCCTGTATTGCCTGATACGCCAATTTTCTGACCTGCATTGACTGTATCGCCAACTTTCACGTCGATACTCGACATGTGCATATAGGTGGCCTGTACCTTACTGCCATCCTCACGGTTATATTCAATCGTTACTGATTTTCCACCGCCAGTGTTGGCATTGTGATTCACACCTACTACCTTGCCATTGTTCTCAGTGGCAAGAAGTGTCTCATTCTTGCAACTGATGTCGATTCCCTTATGGAACTGTGTATTGTTATGGTTCATAGGGTCACGACGGTTGCCGAAAGGTGAAGTCACAAGCATGAACTCCTCTCGTTTCAACGGAAGGGAATAAAGACCATTGGGAGTAGGCTTTGTAGAAACACTTGGGGCTGGAGTGGCAGACACATCCCCCTTGCGGTAGTCTGTGGTGCCAATCTTCTTTCCTTCTCTCTTGGCTTGCTCCATGACCATCTGGTCGTATTTCTGCAGGTTTGCACCTTCAATGACTCCAACGATGGTGCTGACATATCTTTTGTCGGTAGCATAACCACCTGCCTTGATGCCAGCAGCCCATCCTTTGTAATCGTCAGCAGAGAGATTCCTGGTGTATTTCTGATAGCGTTCACCCATGAGGACTTTACTGTGGTCTTCATAGCTCTGCCCAACGTTATCATACTTCTTGAACTTCTCATTGGGCTTGTCATCGTCGGCACGGACGTATGCACCGTTGAACTCACCCTTTACGCCAAAATGGTTATTGGCGGTTCTGGAGAGCATACTTTTTCCTTCAGCTGACTCAATTATGCCTTGGGCAAGGGTAACAGATGCAGGTATGCCATATCTGCGCATTTGCTCCATAGCATACTCTGCATACTGCTCAATGTATTGTTGTCTTGATGCTGTCACGTTCTTTACTCATTTTTGTTATCGATGAAAGGCTTGGTGCTTCTCTGGTTCAGCCTTTGGTTCCTTTTCAGAGGCAACACCAGGTGACACCAATTCTGAGATACCTCGCTTTGCTGTCTGCTTGGGAGCTTCCAACTGGTCACAGATGGCTACACGCTCTCCGGCACGGATGAGCTTGGGAAGATAGGAATCAAGGGCATGGTAAGGGAAACCTGCCATCTTTACAGCATTTCCATCAGGCCCTTTCTGCTTGGTGCTCTTAGTGAGAGTGATACCGAGTATCTTAGAGGCTTTTTCAGCGTCTTGCTGATAAGTCTCATAGAAATCGCCTGTGCGGAACAGTAGAAGAGCGTCTGGATGCTTGCTTTTCAAGTCCAGGAACTGCTTCATAATCGGAGAAAGGACTACGGCAGCTACGGCTTTGGTCTCTGCTTTGGTGGCTTCCTCCTTGGCTTTTTCC
This sequence comes from uncultured Prevotella sp., assembly GCA_946183415.1. Classification (GTDB taxonomy): domain Bacteria; phylum Bacteroidota; class Bacteroidia; order Bacteroidales; family Bacteroidaceae; genus Prevotella. Next base: position 4,108 of record CAMHAM010000074.1, on the reverse strand, counting down.
TCTTTACGTTCTTTCTCCTTTTGTTCAGGAGAGTTACGACGCTTCTCTTCCTCCTGTTTCTTCTCAGATTGCGTCTGCTCTTCCTTCTGTTCCTCCTTCTTGTCTTCCTCTTCATGGACTTCGACATTCTTGGTCTGCTCCTTGGTCTCAGACTGTGCTTCCTGCTCTGTCTTGTCGGTACCAACGGCTACGGCATCTGTACGTTCCTTACGGAGCACATCGGCAAAAAGTGATGCTGCAAGGTGGGTCTTATAGTCCTGTTTGTCATCTGCCAGCCACATACGCTGCCACTGCTGCTGATTGACCTCACGGGCTTGAAGCCTGTTGCCGTCGATGGTAGGTACGCACAGAATGACACTCGGCTTGTTGTCGGTGGCTTTGGTCTTGAAGATGTTTACACGCTCGATACGTGCCAACTCCTCGGCAGTAGCCTGACTCTTGAAAAGGTCTGTCTTCAACTCAGGCTTCTCCATCGCCATAGCATAGTATCTGGAAGCCATCTCCAGACGCATGTGGTCACTGGCTTCTTCATTGCCTTGCTTCATGGTCACGAAAAAGCGGTTGACATCTGCCTTGTCAGCATAAACGGCAAAGGATGGCTCATTCTCTGGCTTCAGGAACATTGCCCACTTGCCAGCGTCATCCCTCAACATAAGCACTTTGTCGAAAGCAACAGAGTTGGAACGGCTGACGGCTTCTGCAACATCGAGCTTGGCAAGGTCTCGCAGTTCCCAGTTGTTGAGCTTAGAAACGGAAACATCCTTACCAGCGAAGAAACTGTCATCAGGACGATAGCCCAGCGAGCCATCCATATTAAAAAAGGAAATGGTCTCAAAGCCTTCTTTACGCAAGGCTTTCTCTATTCGGCCTTTGTTCATGCCTGGTATCTCATTATCCACTTCCAAGGATGCCCCTGCAGGGAGAACGACATCTGCTTTCTTTGCCTCTGAGTCACGAACAACAACAAATTCCTTGGTGTCTTTGTTGGGCAGGTTCTTCAGCTCATCTGCTACAAAGTAGTGCTTAGGTTGTTCTACCTGAGTTTCTTCTTTCTGCTGTGGGGATGACAGTTCAACCTTCTCACCACGCTCTGCCTTGTGAAGCATATCCAAAGCATTGTTTACATCCATCTCCACGACATCAATGAGACATGGATTCTCTTTGAGTTCACGCTGCCAGTAATCGACCATCTTCATACTTTCGGATGAGAGCTTGGCAGGAAGTCCCAATTCAAGCATCTTACTACCAGCAGCCAACTCGACAATAAGGCGTTCCTGCTTTGCTGCATCTTCAGGAGAGGTGTTTCCGTTGTTCATGCCGTTACGACCCAGACGCTGTGCATTGCCTGTGGCACTGACCACCTGACGCATGAGTTCGTTGGTGAAGTCCTTATAAGACTCGAAATCCTTCTCACTTGGCATATATACCGTGTCTTTCTTGGCATCATAATGGGCAACACCGCTACCATCGAGACGGATAGGTACAAGGTTGTCGCGTGTCTTCAGGATGAAGTCATTGACAGAAATACGGAGGTGGTCACTCTCAGATTTGGAGTGCTCACGATCCTCAGATGTGCCATGTGCCTTGACTTCCTGCTCATAGCTTTCCTTATCAACGAAAGGAAGTGTGGTCTGGTCGATGTTGAAGAGAGCTCGTACTTCACGGGTTCTGACTCCCTTGTATTCGGCCTGTTGTTTTTCGTCCAAAGCCTTGTAGTCTTCACGGCTGATGACATCTTCAGGATTGTGTCTGTTGACATATTCCTTCCAGTTGTACCAGTTGAAGGGTACTCCCTTTTCCTTGGACTGTACTGACTCGCCGCGTTTCTTGGCTTCGCTGAAGAGTGTGTACTCGTTGGTCTTGTAGTTGTTCTGGTCACTGTGAAGTGCCATTGTCATGGCATTGAAGGCTGAGACATTGACACCTCGTGGATAGAAACGGGGTGCCGTCTTCTCTGATGGGTTCAACCATACGCCGCCATTCTCCTTGGCTCTTTCCATTGCATTGATGAGAAGTTCAGCCTGTTTTTCGGCTGCTGCTTTCTCCTGTGGGTTCTTTTCCTGCATATCTCTATTGTTTTAATGGGTTTATTATCGTTGTGCAAGTGTCCTGGTCTGAGCCTGTTGCTCACTGGCTGCATAGTTCTCAGCTGCTATCTGTCGCATCTGGTCGTTCTTGGCAAGTACGGCATTGGCAAGGGTGTTAAGAGGCAGTGCGCCCTGATTGTATGCGTCCACCACTCTGTCCGGCAATGCGATGGTACATGGAACCTTGTCGATGGTTGCAATCAGACAGTTGCCCTTAATCTGCGGTTGCGAGATTCGGGCATTGAGGGCTTCATCCTCATAGACTTTGTAGTTGCCACGGATATTGGCGTTTCCACCTTGTCCGTAGCTGACTCCATTGTGGTTGTCCAAGGCTTCGTGACCTGCCTTGTTCAAAAGGTTGAGTCCTCCCATACCGATGAGAACCATCTTCAGAATGGGATTCCTGACGAACATACCTGCCACGATACTGGCTAAAGGCAGCATATTGTCCTTTAGACCAAGGGATTTCGTCTTACCTGTGAAGATGCCCACAAGCATATCTGGTAACATGGCCAGTACATATCCGAGATTGTGACCTATGTCGGATATGCCGTTCAGACCAACAGAACTGAGTAAACCGCTCCAGCCATTCTGATTGGTTTGTTGTGGTTGACCTTGCTGTGTCTCTGATTGAGTCTGAGCGTCTTCTTTTTGCTCTTTTACAGGCTGCTGCTCCTGCGTTTCCGTTATTCGATCCACTGTTGGAGCATTTTCTTTTGGTTTTGGAGTTGGCTTAGGTTGTTCTTGATTCTTTTTTACCTGAGTAGCCTTGTATTCGGCTCTATGTTCGGGCGCGATAATCAAAGGAACATCATCGGTATCTTTTGCTCCCACCTTGTCGATTGCAGCGTTCAAGGCAAGGTCAACACCAACGAACTTGGCTGCACCTGACCAACTGCCACCAATTCCGCCCATTGTCATATAGTCTGCGGCTGCTCCCAAGACATAGCCAGCTCCTTTTTCCAAGGTGGATGGATTATACCTCTTCTCTGCCTGTGCCGAAATATGGTTCTCTAATGGTGACTTGTTAAGTGCCTGGGGAAGATAGAAAATGGTATTGGTTGCTGCCTTGCGTAGGATATAATCGATGGATGACTTTGGAATTTGATCCTTAATCATCTTTTCAATCATCATCTTCTCTATCGCTGGAGTGACGGTAATGTGCTGCTTTTTCAGCTCATCCTTTACCATCTGAATATAATCTTCCGTATGCTTGGAGTTCCACTTTCCCGTGTATCTGAGTGAGTCAAGACTGGCAGCCTGTGCCGATATTCCACCATCAGGCCCAGCAGCTCCAGCCATGATGTATGGCAAGCTACTGGTATGGATGGCTATCTCTTCAGACTGCTTTAATCGAAGGTCTCGCATTACTTTGTCCATTATTGGCAAGACTTTCGTTTTGAATAACTTATCGTTGCTTGTTTCTGCCATTACTTGAAGTGATGTTACAGGTTAGTTGTGGGGGAGATTCCCCGATATTCTCATCAGCTGCTCAAACATGTCATGGTCAATTTGACCTTGACGATAGGCAGTGTGAATGTAATCAAGAGTACGTCCATACGAACCTTCTTGACCTGAACCGAAGTGGTCATAGATGTCCATCAGGTGATTTGCTACTGTCATATTCGTTTCAGGAGGGAAAGATATCCAGTTTCCGCTTTTGTCATGGAAGGATGGGATTTCCGTGTTGATGCCACTTTGGGAGATACCTCCTTTGTCAGAAGCAAGGAAACCGTCTGAAGTTCCACTACTTGTAGTTGAACTGTTACTTCCTCCTGTTGAAGAACCACTTCCATCTACTCCGAAGAACTGCGGTAAGGCAGTAGCCATCAATACGAAGCACATACAACTGCCAACAGTCATCATCATCCTCTTCCTGATTTGATTGGGATTAGTCTGCATACTCAGATAGATGCTCATGGCTCCTGCAACGGCTATCACGGCAGCTATCACATAACACACACCTTGAACATAAGGAAGGTAAGAACCTACGCCGTCGGCAGCATCGCTCAAACCAGACA
>CAMHAM010000073.1 GCA_946183415.1 uncultured Prevotella sp. | reverse complement strand
CAAATAAATACGTATTTAACATGTTAACACTCAAACTTATTAATGAGGAAACCGAGCGTGTCATTCGCGGTCTTGAAAAAAAGCACTTCAAGGGTGCTAAGGAGGCTGTCGACGAAGTGCTCGCAGTAGACAAGAAGCGCCGTGAGGCCCAGCAGGAGCTCGACCAGAGCCTGAATCAGCAGAAGCAGCTGTCTGGTCAGATCGGACGTTTGATGAAAGAAGGAAAGAAAGACGAGGCTGAGCAGGTAAAGGCACAGGTAGCTGAGCTCAAGGAGAAATCGAAGCAGCTCGACGAGACAATGGCTAAGGCGCAGGACGAGATGACAACCCTGCTCTGCCAGATACCGAATATACCCTACGACGAGGTTCCTGAAGGCGCTGCTGCAGAAGACAACCGAGTGGTAAAGTCGAACCTCAAGGAATGCACAGAGAGTGATACAGTCGGAAATTGGGACGTAAACCCCAAACTGGGTATCGCCAATCCTCTGCCCCACTGGGAGCTCGCCAAGAAATACAACCTTATCGACTTCGATCTGGGAGTAAAAATCACTGGTGCCGGATTCCCCGTATATATCGGCAAGGGAGCCCGCTTACAGCGTGCACTCATCAACTTCTTCCTCGACGAAGCCCGCAAGAGCGGCTACACGGAGATCATGCCTCCCACGGTAGTAAATCAGGCCTCTGGTTATGGTACAGGTCAGCTACCCGATAAGGAAGGACAGATGTACCACTGCGAAGTAGATGACTTCTATCTCATCCCAACAGCCGAAGTGCCTGTCACCAATATCTATCGCGACGTGATCCTCGATGAAAAGGATCTGCCCATCAAGAATTGTGCATACACACAGTGCTTCCGTCGCGAGGCAGGCTCTTATGGCAAGGATGTTCGTGGTCTGAACCGTCTGCATGAGTTCTCGAAGATTGAGATTGTCCGTATCGACAAACCCGAGCACTCGAAGGAGAGCCACAAGGAGATGCTGGCCCACGTAGAAGGATTATTGAAGAAGTTGGAGCTTCCCTATAGAATTCTGCTGTTATGCGGTGGAGATCAAAGCTTTACAAGTGCCATCTGCTACGACTTCGAGGTTTACTCTGAGGCTCAGGGGCGCTGGCTCGAGGTGTCGTCTGTATCTAACTTCGACACCTATCAGGCCAACCGTCTAAAGTGCCGTTATCGCCGCGAGGATACCAAGAAGACAGAACTCTGCCACACGCTGAATGGCTCAGCTCTGGCTCTGCCAAGAATCGTGGCTGCCCTGCTGGAGAACAATCAGACAGAAAACGGAATCAAGGTTCCTGCAGCCCTCGTGCCCTATATGGGATGCGACATCATCGACTAAACAATACTAAACAGATATTATGAACAAGATTGTAAGAAAAGAGCAGTTCTCTGAGAAGGTTTTCCTTTTTGAGATCGAGGCTCCACTGATTGCGAAGAGCCGCAAAGCTGGCAACTTCGTCATCGTACGCGTAGGCAAGAAAGGTGAACGTATGCCACTGACCATCGCCGCCGCAGACATCGAAAAAGGCACCATCACTCTGGTTGTGCAGATGGTGGGACTTTCATCGAAGAAGCTCTGTGCCCTCAACGAAGGTGACTATGTGACAGATGTCGTAGGACCACTTGGTAATCCCACCAAGATCGAGAAATACGGTACAGTGGTTTGTGCTGGTGGTGGACTTGGTGTAGCACCAATGCTACCCATCATCCAAGCCTTGAAGGCTGCTGGAAACCGTGTACTCTCAGTAATGGCAGGTCGTTCAAAGGATTTAATTATCCTTGAAGATAAAGTGCGCGAGAGTTCTGACGAGGTGATCATCATGACTGATGATGGTAGCTATGGTGAGAAAGGTGTGGTAACCGTCGGTATGGAGAAGTTTTTCGAACAGGAACACGTAGATAAGGTTTTCGCCATCGGACCTCCAATCATGATGAAATTCTCGAACCTTACTGCCCAAAAGCACAATATTCCTTGTGAGGTATCGCTGAACACCATCATGGTGGATGGTACGGGTATGTGCGGTGCCTGCCGCCTGACAATCGGTGGTAAGACGAAGTTCGTCTGCATCGATGGTCCTGAGTTTGATGGTGCCCTCGTGGATTGGGATGAGATGTTCAAGCGTATGGGGACCTTCAAGCGCGAAGAGCAGGAGGAGTTGGCTCACTTCGAGGAGCATCTGGATAGCATTGAAGCTGATATCAATATTGGCACAGGAAAGACGACAGACATTGTCATGGACAGCGATCCTACCAACGATACCATCGAGGTATTGACTGATCGTGATGCCGAGTGGCGTAAGGAGCTCCGTGCTTCGATGAAACCAAAGGAGCGCACGCAGATTGAACGCGTCATCATGCCCGAGCTCGATCCCGTTTATCGTGCCACTACCCGTACTGAGGAAGTCAACATCGGTTTGACTAAGGAGATGGCGATGACAGAGGCCAAACGTTGTTTGGACTGTGCAAAACCAAGTTGCGTAGAGGGTTGTCCTGTGAATATCAATATCCCGTCGTTCATCAAGAATATCGAGCGTGGTCAGTTCCTGGCGGCTGCCAAGGTGCTGAAAAACACCTCTGCCCTACCCGCTGTCTGTGGACGTGTTTGTCCGCAGGAGAAGCAGTGCGAGAGCAAGTGTATCCACCTGAAGATGAACGAGCCCGCTGTGGCTATCGGTTATCTGGAGCGCTTTGCCGCAGACTTCGAGCGCGAGAGTGGAAACATCTCTCTCCCAGAGATTGCACCTGCCAACGGCATCAAGATTGCCGTTGTGGGTTCAGGCCCTGCTGGTCTTTCGTTCGCTGGTGATATGGTGAAGAAGGGCTACGATGTATATGTCTTCGAGGCCCTGCACGAGATCGGTGGTGTGCTGAAGTATGGCATCCCCGAATTCCGTCTGCCGAATAAGATTGTTGACGTGGAGATTGAGAACCTCGCCAAGATGGGTGTTCACTTCCAGACTGACGTCATCGTTGGTAAGACCATCAGCGTTGAAACGCTTGAGCAACAAGGCTTTAAGGGTATCTTCGTAGGATCTGGTGCTGGTCTGCCTAACTTTATGAATATCCCAGGAGAAAACAGTATCAACATCATGTCATCTAATGAGTATCTGACTCGTGTAAACTTGATGGATGCTGCTAATCCCAAGACTGATACGCCGCTGAATCCTGCAAAGAGCGTACTCGTAGTAGGTGGTGGTAACACTGCTATGGACTCTTGTCGTACAGCCAAGCGTCTGGGGGCAGAGGTAACGCTGGTTTATCGCCGTTCTGAGGTAGAGATGCCAGCCCGTCTTGAGGAGGTGAAGCATGCTAAGGAGGAAGGTGTCAACTTCCTGACGCTGCACAATCCTATCGAGTATATCTCCGACGAACAGGGAGCCGTTAAGCAGGCTGTGCTTCAGGTGATGGAGCTTGGTGAGCCCGATGCTTCTGGTCGTCGTAGCCCTGTGCCCGTTGAAGGCAAGACAGTCACCCTCGATGTCGATCAGGTAATTGTGGCTGTAGGTGTATCACCCAACCCACTCGTGCCAAAGTCTATCCAAGGTTTGGAATTAGGTCGCAAGAACACCATCGCTGTCTCTGAGGAGATGCAGTCATCGCGCAAAGAAATCTTTGCTGGTGGCGATATTGTCCGTGGTGGTGCTACGGTGATCCTCGCTATGGGCGATGGTCGTCGCGCTGCATTGAACATGGACAAGCATCTGCGTGGAGAAGCCTAATCTGAATAATGAGAGCCGTCGCCTTGAGCATCGTTTGAAAGAACGGTTCGTCAAGGCGATGGCTACTTATCATCTGATAGATGATGGCGATCGTATCCTTGTGGGACTCTCTGGTGGCAAGGACTCACTCCTATTGACAGAACTGCTGGCAAATCGAGCCAAGATTGATCATCCGCGATTCAGCGTAGAGGCCCTGCACGTAAGGATGGAGAACATCCATTACGAGACGGACACGAGCTATCTACAAGCGTTCTGCGACGATCTGGATGTCAGGCTACACGTCAAGACGACAAGCTTTGAAGTATTGGATGAATCTTCAATTTCAAATATCCAATCTTCAATAAAGCGCAAGCAAAAACAGCCCTGTTTCCTATGTTCATGGATGCGTCGCAAAGAGATGTTCAACCTCGCTCAGGAACTCGGCTGTAATAAGATAGCCTTAGGCCACCATCAGGATGACATGCTGCACACTGCGCTGATGAACCTGACTTTCCAAGGACGATTCGACACGATGCCTGCACGCCTGAAAATGCGCAAGATGCCACTCACGATAATCCGTCCTCTATGCATGATAGAGGAATCCGACATCAAGGCCTATGCAAAGATGAAAGGTTATCAGAAGCAAAAGAAAATCTGCCCCTATGAGACTAACTCATATCGAACAGATATCAAGCGTCTCTATGATGAAATCGAGCAAATGAACCCAGAAGCCCGCTACAGTATCTGGAGAGCCCTGAACGCAGAAAACAAACTGATTGAAGAATAACAGATGAAACTAAGAACGGTTACCACACTCACACTGATTCTGCTTCTGCCACTCGCACTGTGCGCGCAGAAGAAAAAGAAGCGTGTTGTCAAGAAGCCCGCAGTGGAGGTACAGAAAGAGGATCCTCGTATCACGAACATGCGTGAGATGACACAACAGATCATTTTCGTCGATAGCATCGTAACGGACAAGAATCAGTTCCTAACCCATTTGCGTGTATCGCATGAGTCAGGTACGATCATGTGTCCCAAGCAATTCCTCAATAAGAGTCAAGACGACAGCACCAGCGTCTTTATCAACGAGATGGGTAACAAAGCCTATTTCAGCCTGCCCGATGACAGTCTGTACCAGCAACTCTATACTATCGATAAGCTGGGTGGTGAATGGAGTCGGCCTATGGCTATTCAAGGTATCAGCGAGGGTATCAGCCAGGCCGCCTACCCTTTCATGCTCAACGATGGCATCACCTTCTATTTCGCCGGCAAAGGTGAAGAGAGCATCGGAGGCTACGACATCTTCTTCACCCGCTACGATTCTCACAGCAGCCGTTTCCTGAAACCTGAGAATATAGGCATGCCCTTCAACTCTGAGGCCAATGACTATATGTACGCTATCGATGAGTATAACCGCATCGGCTATTTCGTTAGCGACCGTCATCAGCCAGAGGGGAAGGTCTGCATCTATGTCTTTGTGCCTTCTGACAGCCGAAAGACCTATGATCTCTCAGCCTATACCGAACAGCAGATGCGCGGTTTTGCTGCCATCAGTTGTATCGCAGACACATGGGGTGACGGCAAAGAGCGCCAGGCAGCACTTGCTCGTCTGAAGAATTTAAGAGCAGCAGGCAAGGACACACAGACTGCAAAAACTACAGACACAGACCAGCTGCTGGTCATCAGTGACGCCCTCACCTACTCCAGTGCCAAGGATTTCCGTTCACGCGAGGCTGCTGCTCTTTACGAACAGCTCGTCACGGCCCGCAAACAGCTCAGCACGATCAACAAAGAACTCGACAGTGCTCGTGATGATTTTGCCAAAGCCAATGCGTCCGACCGTGAGGGATTGAAGAAAGAAATTCTTCTTGCAGAGAAAGAAGTACTGCAGCTTGCTGATCGCGTCAAGACCCTCGAAAAGCAGGCACGTAACACAGAAATCAAAGTTATCAACTAAAAAATACAAGTCTATGAGTAAGAGAATTTTTCCTGAATCAGAACTGATTATCAATACCGATGGTTCTTGTTTTCACCTTCATCTGAAGCCAGAGCAGTTGGCCGACAAGGTTATCCTGGTGGGTGATCCTGCCCGTGTTAACACCGTTGCAGCCCACTTCGACTCGAAAGAATGCGAGGTCAGCAGTCGTGAGTTCCACACCATCACTGGTATGTATAAAGGCAAGCGCATCACTTGTCAGAGTCACGGTATCGGCTGCGATAATATCGACATCGTGGTGAACGAACTCGATACTCTCGCCAACATCGACTATAACACGCGTGAGGAAAAAGATGAGCATCGCACACTGACAATGGTACGCATCGGTACCTGTGGCGGTTTGCAACCATTCACGCCAACGGGTAGCTTCATCGCCAGCGTCAAGAGTATAGGCTTCGACGGTCTGCTGAACTATTACGCAGGACGCAATGTGGTTTGCGACATCGATATGGAGCGTGCCTTCTGCGAGCACATGCAGTGGGATCCCATCAAGGGCGCCCCATACGTGTCTATCGCCGACGAGGAACTTATCGAACAAATTGCCAAGGACGATATGGTACGCGGCTACACCATCTCTTGCGGAGGATTCTATGGTCCTCAGGGGCGCGTGCTTCGTGCAGACATCGCAGATCCACAGCAGAACGAAAAGATCGAGGCCTTCGAATACGACGACATGAAGATCTGTAATTTCGAGATGGAGTCATCTGCCGTAGCAGGTCTCGCCTCCATCCTGGGCCATCGCGCCATGACCTGTTGTATGGTGATTGCCAACCGCTACACCACCGAGATGAATACTGAGTATAAGAACTCCATCGACACACTCATCGAGAAAGTATTAGATAGAATATGATTGTCTGTATCGTATTTGCCATTATGTTTCTCGTCCTTGCCGTCATCTTCCTGATGGGCAAGGGCGATATGCTCATTGCAGGCTACAATGCCGCCAGCGAAGAAGAAAAGCAAAAAGTTGATATTAAGCGACTAAGAATAGTTATGGCCATCTTGATGGTGATTACTGCCATTTTATGCGCCATTGTGCCCCTCATCGGCGACAATAAGAATTCACTATTGGCGGCTGCTGGCATTTTTCTCGCTATAATCTTCGTCGGCATCATCATTGCCAATACCTGGACAAAGAAGAAATGACTATCTGTGCATTAGCAACTGCTCCAGGTGGAGCACTCGGAATTATAAGAATCTCAGGCCCTCAAACGCTTGAGATTCTTTCGCGTGTCTTCACCAAGAATCTGACGGAAGCCGATGGCAACACCATTCACTACGGCCACATTAAAGATGGTGAGGTGGTAGTAGACGAAGTGCTGGTGAGCGTATTCCGCGCGCCCCACTCGTACACGGGCGAAGAAAGTGCAGAGATTACTTGTCACGGCTCACGCTATATTCTGAATAAGGTGCTGGCGTTGCTAATTGAAAACGGATGTCGGCAGGCTGGACCCGGGGAGTTTACCCAGCGAGCCTACCTCAACGGCAAGATGGATCTCTCACAGGCTGAAGCTGTAGCCGACTTGATCGCCTCCTCCAACAAAGCCACCCACCAGATGGCGATGAGTCAGTTGCGTGGACATTTCTCTTCCCAGCTGGCTTTGTTGCGTGAACAGCTCCTGAAACTCACTTCTTTATTAGAACTGGAGCTTGACTTTTCCGACCACGAAGACCTTGAGTTTGCTGATCGAAGTGAGCTCTTAGAACTAACAAAAACTATTGACAATCACGTCACTCGACTCGCTCGTAGTTTTGAGACAGGACAAGCCCTCAAACAAGGTATCCCAGTGGCCATTGTCGGCAAAACCAACGTGGGTAAATCCACCCTGTTGAATGCCCTCTTAAAAGACGATCGCGCTATCGTCTCCGACATTCACGGTACCACACGCGACACCATCGAGGACACTATCGACATCAACGGTATCACTTTCCGCTTCATCGACACTGCAGGCATCCGCCAAACCTCCGATGAGATAGAGCAGATAGGTATCGAACGTACCTACGCCGCCATCGAAAAAGCTCGCATCGTCCTCTGGCTCATCGATACAGATCCCACCTCAGAAGAGATTCAAGAAATGCAAGAGCGTTGTATAAACAAGTCGTTGATTATCATTGTCAATAAGATAGACAAGCAAACAGACATTTCCGTTAAAGAACTATCCGCTCGCCTCTCTGCACTCCACCTTCATCTTTTATCCATAAGCGCCAAGTTCGGCACGAACCTGAGTAATCTGGAATCGTCTATCTATCAAGCCGCCAACATACCCTCCATTCAGGAAAACGACATTATCATATCCAATGCCCGTCACTACGACGCTCTCACCCGCGCCCACGACCATATTCAGCGTGTTATCGACGGTCTGCAGATACAACTAAGTGGAGACCTCCTTTCCGAAGACCTCCGCCAAGCCTTAGACACTCTCGCAGAAATCACTGGCGGTCAAATTACCCCAAACGAAGTCCTCAGAAATATCTTTACTCACTTTTGCGTGGGAAAGTGATTTTTTGCAAAGAAAAGCATACTATCTGCAAATATAGCTCATAAATCGCTAAATTTCAAGCATTTAAAATTTCGTCTATTTTTGCAGATTTTTGATTTTTAACTTCGATATTTGCAGATTATCACCCATTTTGTCCCCCATCTGTCCCCCGAGATAGTCGAAAATTGCCGAGGAACAAAAATATCTCATAGGTGGTGATTTACGTTTTCACATGTGATTTTGGAAGATATACATTCCAACTTAAACAATGTAAAGCGCCACCTTCTTTTGCAATTTCTTCTGCCATTTCTATTTGACGAATACAGCAATCGGGGAATGCTTCTTGAATGTATTGTTGAGCTATTGCATCTTCTTCAATGTTGAATTTAGGCATTATGATGTTTTTGCCAACTTGCAGGAAGTTGATATAAGCCCAGTTGAGATCACAACAAGGTGTATCAACTTTATCCTTGAAACGCATTTCTGTTACCTCAAAACCATAACTTTCAAGAATCCTACGGATGGATGCAGCTTCATCTGGATAGCAGTCACCATGATTACCCATCAGTATTCGATTATCGCCACACCATTTGATGAATCCATCCGAATGTCCATACACATCATCTTCATGCGGAGTCCAAGGAATAATGATAACAGGATGCCCAATTTCAGATTCCAGCAAAACCTTGAAATCTGTATCTCCTTTCTCACGTCCATTTTCCATAAATACTTTATCAGTCATCACAATATATGTACCGCATGGTACCATATTACCACCATCTATGATGAGGTCAGTCGAACGACAGCTAATCCCCATACCTCGTAACACTTTGGTAGCATCAGTAATTGTCTCAATATCTTTTTTATTCTTGCTCTTCACAAGATAATCAGGATAATAGCGATACTTCAAGAACTCATTTTCGCCCAATTGAATCGGCATATAATCGCGAGCCCAATAATCATTTGTAGATTTCAGTTCTTTGGACTCAATTCCCATTTCATTAAGCACATCCTTCAGACGCTTATAAAACTCTGGATGTCCTTCTTTATTGTCTTTTAACCAAGGAGAGAAATACACAAGGTTTGTATCTTTATCGTGCAGCAATTTGTTGTTCATATCCATAAGGCTTATCTCTAAAATTCAGAAAATCTTGGTATAAAGTATCCTTGTCAAGTTGTACACTATCATGATATGGGTAAAGAATATTATTGACCTTAGCTTCAACTGACTGATTTGATCTAATTAGATTAATACGAGGTTTACGAATAAAACTCATTACGTCATTATTCTGCTCCACGAGAATAGGAAATTCGTAATCAACACCAGTAGCATCATGGCATCTAAATAATTCTGCACAAGCAATTGGACCGCTTAAAATCGCACTGCTATCTTCACTTATCAACTGACGAATTAGAATTCCACCAAAGTATGCACTATCATCCAGTACATATTTCTCAATATTCTTTCTTTTGCTATTTACTCTGTTTTCACGTTTAATACTACTAGCAAAGTTAAGGTCTATACCTCCAAAGTCATTAACATACCAACATAAAGGTTTTGACACACGTGGATGAGTGATAATATCGCGATGATTCTTATTGTAGAAATAAAATTCAATGTCTTTAAAGAGATACTTCTTCTCACCCTTTTGAATAGCAAAACTTTCAAACAGCATCTTTGCTATTTGTTCAAAACGATCTTCGATGTCATTTGTGTTCATATTGGCATCAAGAGTCATTCGTTTTCTGAGTTGAGTTGTGATGCTCATTGACAATGGCAAATAGTTTAAGTGTTCTTATCAATATCGATTTAGAATTTTGAAAACACCTTTATTTATTATCGGTGAAAAAATGTTTCCCACAATAAAATCTAGTAGACTTCTATCTATCATAGCTTCTATGGTTTCATTGTCATACCAATCATACCATCTTCCCGAATACTTTTCTCCTGAGCGACTCCAAAAATAGCTCCAACCACATGGACAACTTTTCTCTTGTTCAAATACTGTCCAAAGGCGAGGAATGTTTGTCAAGTCTGCTTTTTTAATTCTTGATGATTTATCGGCTAACAGGTATATACCAAAATAAACATCTTTCGCATACCTTTTATCGCTTCCAATAAACAAAGCCCACTTATCAGATTGTTTTGGGATACAAAATGATATAAACGTTTCGGCATCATCACCAAATTTATCATCCACATTTATAACAAAACCCATTTCTTTCGCTTTTGAACATAGAATATCAACAAAATCATCAATTATTCTTTTTTTTATTCTATGTTCATTTTTATACAAAGCAAGGACAGATTTGACATTCTTGTCATCGGTCGCTATATCTATAATTGCTTTTTTATACTCTTCATTCATAAGATTTAATAAATCTTTTAAACATTGTGAATACTGAAACAACGAATAATATAATGTAGATTCATGAGGACACTAGCTAAATCGGAGCATGTTCAGTCAATTCGGACGGTCAAATCAGTCAGCTGAA
>CAMHAM010000072.1 GCA_946183415.1 uncultured Prevotella sp. | reverse complement strand
CTGGCGCCAGGCTATCCGTCAGTACGACGGACTGGAGTGAAATTGTGTAGTGTTTTGCTCCTCTTCGCACATTGCTAGAAGCTCATACTTACAAATGTTGGCCTATATCGAAAGAAAACCAATGGAAGATGCTGAATTTGAGTCTAATCAAGGGGACAGGTCTTTGATCCAGGCCTGGATCAAAGACCTGTCCCCTTGATTCACCCCGCCCCTCGGAAGGGGCTGGGTGCTAATTATTTATTACCGGCCATTCAGACCAAATGGTGGTGTAGGGTTCTACAAAACACTTGAGGTTGGGCTCCTGTTGGTTCAGAACATACACGGGGACGGTTCTTTCGTTATCACAGCACGATAACAAAAGAACCGTCCCTCTGTTATGAAATATATATCACCAGATCTGCACGCGCTTCTCTGGTGCGAGATAGAGTTTCCCGTCAGTCACGTTGAAGAGTCTGTACCAGTCGTCGAAGAGTGTCACGATGACATTGACGCGGTTTTGGGGGATTGAATGGACGTCAGTCAGGTACAACGACTTCTTTTGGTCAAGGGTGGGGTATCCCAGCCACAGTTTTGCATAGTGCAGGAAGAACTCCTGGCAGGCATAGTCGAGGGCAGCCCCCTGAAGCCCCTCATCCATTTTCTTCTGCTTGAAGAGTGAGTAGGCCAGCGTCATGCCGCCGTAGTCGGCCATGTTCTCCGCCAGCGTCTTTTTGCCATCGGCCGGCTGTCCGGGGTAGGCCTCCATACGGTTGTAGAGCGCAATCATCTCCTGCTGCTTGGCCTCGAACTTCGCTTGGGATTCTGATGACCACCAGTCTGTCAGGTATCCCTGTTTGTCATACTTTGCCCCCCTGGCATCGAAGCCGTGGGTCATCTCGTGGGCGAAGACTGTAGCGACAACGTACTGGGTGTATTCATCATCGGCAGGGAACATGCCTTCACTGATGAATTGCGGCAAGATGACCAGACAGTTCATCTCGCTACCATAAAAGGCGTTCAGTACGCTATAATCGATTTCATAGTCGATGAAGGTGCGGATCTGCTGCTCAATTTGTTTTCCGCACATGTTATGCCTGATGGCTTCATTCTGCGCTATGATGGACAGGGCGTCCTCGACCAGCGTGTTCCCCTCGTCGAGGGTGAACTCGCCTTCGCTAAGGTTGTCGGGCACGCCGACAAAGAACTGCATGGCCTCCAGTTTCTTCAGTGCCTCCTGGCGCGTGGCGTCGCTCAGCCAGTCGAGCGTTTCGATGCGCTGTCGGAACACGGTGCGCAGTTTCTCCAGCATCGTCAGGCAGCGGTCTGCCCCGGCTTGCCCCATCTTCCGTAGTACGTCCGCATTCAACTTGTTCATCAGGAAGGGGCTTGTCTGTTTCAATGCCGCTACGATAATACTCTTGGCGTCTCCTTCGGCATAATTAGCCTTCATGTAGTTGAATACGCTCATGACGGCATAGTATCTCAGGTAGTCGTAGCAGTTGTCCATCGTCTTCAGCACGGTCGTGATGCCGCCTTTCTGTTCCATGTATTTCTTGAAGGCGGGGGATTCGTCGAAGATTGCACCAGCCATCGGATGGAATGCTTCCCACAGCGTCTCCTGGGTGACTTCGTCTTCGACGCCGCCCCCGGCACGTGTGGCACGACTCCGCGCGAAGCTTCCGGCCTCGGTGTATTCAGGTATGTCGCGCACGTTCCACAAGCCCTGACGGTCTGAGTCGGAGGTATCGCCGCCACCATGGGCTGTCGCATAAATCAATTGCTCCTCGGCGAGAATCGCGCTGACGCGCTCCTCGAGTTCCGCCTCATAGCCTGCCGCCTTCGTGCGCTCCGGATCTGCCACGTTGTCGATGGCCGTCAGTATGTTCTTGATGTACGATGATTTCAGCAAGTCTGTCATTTTATTTCCCAGCAAAGCTTCTACCAATTGTGTCTGGATGCCTCTGCTCACTATTTCCTGGCAGGAGTGGCTTTGCATATGTATATCCACTTTTTTCGAGAATATGGGATTCAGCCCCTTGTCCTGCAGTTTGCCGATTTCGGTCAGCAGCATGCCGATTCCCGTCGGCTTCTGGATGTCCAGATAGTCGAGTACGGCCTTCACGTCTTCATTCAATGATGGCGCAGGAGCCTCAATATTCCGCACGAGGTGCCGGGCCAGGGGGTTGTCGGAGGCAAACAGGCTCTTTTCAACCTCATTGGTGTTTATTGCATTGTAAGACTTCATGTAACCCGGGTCGCCCTCTTTATGTGAATTGAACCAGGTGCCCAGGGCATACATGTAGAAGTCGTCGCCGGGCTTGACGGTCTTGTCCATCAATGCCTCGTTGATGAAGTGGTCTGGCACGGCGGGCACTACAGGCTCTGGCACTACCGGGTTGTCTGTTGAATTGTCAACACACGATGTGAATACGCTTGCGCCGCTGATGAGGGTGGCGGCGAGCACCCATTGCATGATTTTTCTGGTCTTCATATCTCTTCTTTTTTCATTTACTTTCGGATTTCGGGGTGCAAAGTTAATATAAAAATCCCAATTCCGCAAGAAATAGGCTCAAATAAATGCGAAGCCTCAAACAATATAATTTTCTTGCATAATCCAAATATGTATAGGGGCGCAAAGGTTCCTGGAACCTCTGCGCCCTAAGCACTTTACTTTGGGGCCTGGCCCCAGAGTTGAGCGAAGTAGTCTCTGTACTCCTGGCAGGAGAAGCAGGGGCAGTCTTTGTGTACGCCTTTGAGTTCGCGGTGCCCTTTGATCTCGGCATCGGGATAGTCCACCTTCAGCGATCGCAGCAGGGCGATGAGAGCCGCCTTCTGTGCCGGGGTACGGGTGTCGGCTGTTTTCCCGTTCTCGTCGAGCCCACCCTCGTAACAGATGCCGATGGAGTTGGCATTGTAGCCACGGGCATGAATGCCGACCTCGGCTTCACTGCGCGTCTGATAGAGCTGTCCGTCACGCTCGATGTAGTAGTGATAGCCTACACCCTGATGATGGAAGCGCGCGTTGTGATCCTTCCTGAGCATCTCGACCGTGTAACGCTGGTTGCAACGGCTTGCAGAACAATGTATGACAATCAGTGTGATAATCCTACTCATACCTTATCGTTTCTACTATAACATGGTTACTCCGCAGCTCTGTACGGCGAGCGTGCCTGCAATAGTAGTGATAACGGTTCCCAAAAACTTCAGTATCTTCCAGGCTTTTGTCCAATTGATTCTTACCATAAACTCTAAACTTTAAAACTAACGTATCTTTAAACTGTAAACAATTTCAAGAATAAGTAGGGTGCGCAGGCTGCCTTCAAGGCCGTGATTTGGCAATGTCATGACGTCGTAGTCATCTGTTTGGCCTTGGCATCACCCCGGACGTCACCCTACTCTCCCCTTATCGGTTAAGGATTGACAGGTGCATCGCCACCATCATTGTTGACAGGGCCGTCGCCTTGGTCGTCAGTGCCACCCTGATCCTCGCCATCGCCAGGCTTCTTCGCCTTCGGCTCGATAAGATCCTTCACGTTCACGAGGGTAGCCTTCTTCTTCAGGGTCTTCGACGACAGGTCGTTCACGTCCTGACGGTTCGGAGCGAAACGGAGGAAGAGGCCGTTGATGCAGACGCCGATGTTGTAGTCCTCCTCTTTGTCGACACCGGTACCCTTCACTGAGAGGTAGAAGGTTCCGAGGTCGCCGAACTGCACCTTCTTGCCTTCGAGCAGCTGTTCGAGCAGACAGCTCTGCAACTTGTTGGCAACACCGAGGCAGACATCCTCGCCATAGACGGAGTTGTGCTCTGCCATGTGCTTACACAGCTCTGCGTAGGTCATGGTCTTCGTAGAGACCACGTGGCCATAGAACTTACCAAACGACTTGGCGTCCTTGATCTGATTCTGAGATACTTTAATCAATACTGGCATAATTTAGAAGTTAAAAGTGAAAAGTGAAGAGTGGGACAGCGCGCTTGGCCCGCTCACCGGAGATTTTCTCCGACAATGCAAAGGTACGACATTTCGGAAGCCCGTTGATGAACATTGATGAACACTGACGAACATTGATGAACATTGATGAACATCACTTGAATTTTTCGTGCTTCTTCGCTGTCGGAGGCTCTTCTTCGGGCAGGTCGATGTCAAATTCCCGACAGACATATTCCAGGGCCTTGCCCCTCAAGGTATGGGCTTTCGGGCTGGAGCCCAGTTTTTCGAGTGCCTTCCGATGGGTTTTCAAAAACCGGTTGAAGGTCGAATAAGACACGTCGGCCAGTTCGGCCAGTTCTGATTTGTAATACGACTTGTTCATAGTTACTTTTTTCTGTTATTTTTTGGTGGTTCCATCCGAGGCGTTTGGAGGCTCCAAAAGGGGCGTTTGGAGGCTCCATTCACTCCGTTTGGAGGCTCTAAACGCACTCCCTGATATAGTCCCAGAGATCAATTTCCCGCTCCTTCTGCTCAGGCGTAGCCTGCTCTTCGAGGAAGTTCCTGACGGTGATGTCGAGCTGATACTTCCGTCGGGCCTGATCGGCTATTTCGAGCCAGGCGAGGTAATGCTCCATGGCAGGATCGGTTCGCGGATAGAGGATGACCCGCCTGCCCTGGAGTGGGGCCAGCGAGAGGAGGTTGAAGTTACAGGGGTAAACAGTGGCCATCCAGAGTTGTTTGGGCAGAAGCTCCGAGAGGATGACGGCGCTGCGCTCCGACTCGACGATGGCGACCGGGCGCTGCTCGTCCTCACTGGCCAGATGCAGACCGAAGAGACAGTGCTCGGGACTGATATACCGGCTGCATGCGGGATAGCGCTGCTTGAGCATCGTCGAAACCCAACCGCTGCCGATATGGCCGTCTACGGTCTGACCTATCTCGTTGATCATCCAGAAGATGCACTTCCCGCTTCTGCTCTTACCCAGCTGATAACGACGGGCGGCGCGATGCAACTGCTCCTCGCTGAGCCAGCCCTGGCTGAGGATCTCCTGACAGAAGTCTGAGTCGTCTGCCCGACTGATCTCGGGCAGGCTCTTATCCTCCGGCGGCAGTCCCAGCTGGGCTGTCATAGCCTTGAAGGTGTTACAGAATACATCGTTCCATTTCATCGTTTGATACTGTTTTGTTGCGCCTCGGTTTCTCCGCTCCTGTGGTCTCGTCATGCCCCTCTGGGTGAGCACCCCTCGTCATACCCCCCTTACTATAGAGCCCACTGAAAAAGTCCAGAATGTTAAATGGATTAACAGTGGTTTCAGGTAGTAGGGATATTAGAATTGTCAAATTATTACACATTATTAACGTTAAATATTTGCGTATTTCACTGTTTTTTAGTACCTTAGCAGAAAAATTCAGCTATGCTAGGAGATTATCAGCAAACCCGGTTGAGCGAATATGCACGCATCTATGACATACTCATACCGCGCGACCACATATTCCGTCGCATGAATGAGGAGATTGATTTCTCCTTTGTCCGCAAAGAACTTGAGGATAAATACTCCACCGGCATGGGCCGCTCTGCAGAGGATCCTGTCCGGATGTTCAAGTACCTGATGCTAAAGGCTATGCATCCAGCCTCTGATGAGGATCTTGTGAAGCGTGCGTACACAGACATGTCGTACAAGTTCTTTCTTGGTCTTAATCCCGAAGATGATGTGATAGATCCGTCTCTGCTATCAAAGTTTCGCAGACAGCGTCTGCAGGACATAGACTTGCTGAGCCTGCTGATATCCAAGAGTGTTGCAATGGCCATAGAGAAAGGCATTATCAAACGTAAGAGCGATATTATTGTCGATGCCACTCATGAGTTGGCAAAGTCTATCATTTATAAACCTGTCGACTATATGAGGAAGATGGTGGGGCAGATACTCAAAGCATGTGAGCCATTTTATAATGAAGCTTTCCACAGAGAAGATTTCCCTACATGTGCAAAGGACGCTAACGTCCAAGAAATGAAGGACTATAGTGTTACTCTGATCAATGCGCTTGAGGAATGCGGCATTGCCCAGATTCCTGCCGTTGGTAACAAAGTCAATCTGTTGAAAGAAGGTCTTGAAGACCTGGAACACCTCTCATATGTAGCTAAAGATAAGGATGCTAAGTTTGGCAGTAAAGGCCCTGGCAAATCCTTCTACGGCTACAAAGCTCATATTGGCATAACTCCTGAGAGTATAATTGTTGCCGCAGCCGTTTCATCTGGAGAAGTCGTTGATGGAGATTATCTCGTACCTCTTGTAGAGCAGGCAAAGCAGAATGGCCTTGAGATAGAAAATGCTATTGCTGATGCAGCCTATGCAAGCAAGAAGAACCTGGATTCTTTGAAAAATAAAACAAAAATCGTAGCTCCTGTAAATCCCATTATAACTCAAGGGAACCGAAGAAATGAGATATCGGATTTTCATTATAATAAAGATGCTGATATGTATGTTTGCCCTGCAGGTGAACTTGCAATAAAGAAAGAGTACCATCAACAACGTATACAGAAAAGTATCAAGAATGGCAAGCCAAAACTATCATATACAAATGCCAGAATGGTTTACTTTTTCGATGGTGATAAGTGCAAGGACTGTCCACTCCGTGAAGGGTGCTACAAAACAGGTAGATACAAGTCTTATAGTGTTACGATTCTCTCAGATACCCACAAAGAACAAATCGAGTTTGAAAAAACGCCAGAGTTTAAAGAGAAAATGAAAAAACGAAAACGGATAGAACCGCTGAATGCACATCTTAAGAATGACTTGGGTTTGAAACAGAACATCTCGTACGGCATTGAGAGTATGACGATGCAGACAGCTGTGGCAATCTATATGTCGAATATCCAGAAAATTATGAAGTTTGAGGGATAAATGGGTGAAATATCACCCATTTTGCTCCCAAAAGCTCTTCAAAAGTAAAAATGTTATACATTACTCGATTTTGCCTGATATTTTTTAATATCAAGGCCTTATCGAGATGTTAATTTATGTAACCCTGCTTCAAAAAGAGTCACTTTTTCAGTGGGCTCCTTACTATAAGGGGGTATAGAGGGGGTACTGCTCACCCTGCAGGAGGCATGACTACCACGACGCGGAGGTTGCGGTCCTGAGTCTTCTTGACGAAGCCCTGTTCCTCGGCCATCGCGAAGACGGTTTCGTAGTAACTGCTCCTTATGATGTTTCCGAGTTTCATCACCCTTGTTTTTAAGTCGTCATAGCCCATCACGGCACTGTTCTGCATGGCATCGCTGAAGAGCCTCCTCAAGTCCCAGCTCCAGCCCTTGTCTGAGTCTGAATCATCCCGCTGGTAATCGGAATTAAACTTCAAGCCCGCCCTACCCTTCTGAGCCTCCTGACTGACGAACCTGCCATTCTCATCACGTTGCTGTGTGTCGGGTTCCTCAGTCGATTCAGGTATGCCCTGGTTGTTGATTTTGTAATAGAAAGTAACACTCTCGTTAACCTTACGACTCATGAAGAGTTCAACCGACAGGACATCGGTCTTGAAGACCTTGGCACAGTTGAATACCTCGAATGCTTTCTGCAGCAGCATCGAACCCAGCCAGCCACGCAGATTGCTCTTCTCACCACTGCGGTTCAGGTGGATGTTCACGGTGATGTTACAATTATTCTTATCAGCCAGTCTGAGCAGTTCCGAAATCAGTTCGATGGCCTTCGGGCCGTCATTGATGTCGGCCAACAGGTCGGCGATACCATCCACGATGACGATGTCAGGACGATACGACTCGATGGCCACGCCCAGCATCTTCTTTCGTTCCTCGAAGGTCATGGCACGCACGTTGAACACGAAGAACTGGGTGTCGGGGAAGGTGCCGCCCACCATCTTCGCGATGCGCTTCACCATGATCTCCTTGGTCGTCTCGAGGCTCTGCTCAGTGTCGTACCACATCACCTTCAGCGGCTCCTGACGGATACGCTTGAGAGCCAGCACGCTCGGCTCATCCTCGCTGGTGGTCGCAGCCGCCATCAGCATCGACGTGACGAAGGTCTTACCCGTCTTGGCCACACCGGCAAAGACCGACAAGTCCTTCCTCGGGAAACACGGTCTCCCAAGAAACTCCATCGTGTACTCCTTCGGCTGGATCTCCGACTCCGATGTGATCCTGAATCTGTCAAGTTTAATCAACTCTGGCGTGATCTTCGTCTCGCCCACTGCAAGGCTGAGGTCCTGCTCTACTTTCTCAAATGCTTTTTCATTCATAATGCTGGCTGATTTTGATGGTTACTGACGGGAGAGCCCGCATGATTCTTGTTGATGTTCTCGGCTACGTGGTCAGAGGCGTCGCCAACCTTCCAGATGAAGACGGCGATTCTCAAGCAACAACCCATGAACTCAAGTCTCGTGAGTTCCATAGCAAGGTTAAGAAAAAGTCTCACCAGATTAGGTCCCGACAGGTGGAGGATATTCGCCTCGTTCAGCATCTTCGGGCTGAAGTGGGCTTCCTGCCGAAGGCGCAGTATCCCACGTTTGTCGTCTGAACTCTTCAATGCCTCCATGATCATTTTGGCGATCTCACCATAAAACTGTTGTTCTGTCATTTTTTTTGGATAGTTTAATTTGTTAAAACACGAGGCAAATATCGGCATTCGAAAATTAGCGCTTTTCCGCGCACGGAACACCAGTACAGATGACAGAATAAAATTTAGGAAATTTTAATGTGTTTCTCACAAAGGCTATCCTTATTTTTTGAACTATGCTTAATTTATTGCTATCTCGATCATATAGCTGGCAAAGGTAATCAATTATTTTCACCCCCGCAAATAAATGCAGGTATTTATTTCACCCCGTGCGCCGCAGTGTGAAACTTTACTCCTTGAAAGCAAACAGTCATACCCAATGGCTGGGACAGGAGAAACAGACACTTGACGACCATCACAGGCAGCAGGAAGAGAGTTGGCATATAGCAAAGACAACGACTCTCGACCGAAGTGGGCGATGTCGTTGCCTTTTTTGATTGATATTATACGGTCATTCTCCAATCTTGCCCTCCCCCCTCATCAGATGGCGAAGGGCGCTGAGGAGTTCTTGAGACTCTTGGACAACACTCAGGAATACGGTCATGGCTTCGATGTTGAGTTGGCGGGTCTGTATGTCGTGAATGATGCGTTTGCGATAATCGGAAAGTGATGATTGAAGTATGGCTGCATCATTGCGTATCAGGGATGCCGACTCGCTATCGAGAGACCGAAGGTACAAACGCATAATCTCATTTCGCAAAACAAGAAACTCATTGGCGTATTCGCTTGGAGCGGGACTGAAATTGTTGCCGACATGCTCCCTGCACGACTCACCCATGCGCTTCAGACAATAGTACATCTGAGATAATGAGTTGACTATAAGGAAATACCATGTGCTTTTTTCCACACTCACTATCGGGTCTAAACGGCGCAAGGCTATAATCTGCTTACGGCGTTGGCGTTTCAGTTCCTTGCGTTGATTCTCCACATCTGTAGTGACATGTTTCAGATGGCGGTAATCCTCGCAGAAGAAAGCCGTGGTCAGTGTCTCGTAATCATCTGTTACCATACGGACATGGTCCTTGATAGTCTGGTTCACATATTCTCGGAGCAATGTCCAGCATTCTTCCTTGTCGCCGCAATGCACGATTCTTGTGAATAATTTGTCGGCCTCACCCTCCATCGTATGCTTTCGGTATTTCATGTTACTGCGAACGAGCAGGAAGATGGCCAATGCGATGGCAACCGCCATTGCCACAAATGACCCGAAGAATAGGGCGACAGTTACAAGGAAACACAAGATGAAGGCCACGCCAGCCGTGATGAACCAGCCACCGATGACAGACAGCACGCCCGTAATTCGGAACACAGCACTCTCGCGCCCCCATGCACGGTCGGCAAGCGACGTTCCCATAGCTACCATGAAGGTGACGTAGGTGGTGGACAGCGGCAGTTTGAGCGACGTACCCAATGCCACCAGTGCACCGGCAAGTACCAGATTGACAGCGGCGCGAATTTCATCGAAAGCGGCTCCCGGCTTCAACACCGCTGCATCGGCATTGAAACGCGAGTCAACCCAGCGCGACACACAAGGAGGCACAGCCATCGCTAGGCTGCTTGCCATGCTTCTCGATGTGCGCACCAGCGTCCGTGCCACACCGCTTGAACCAAACATCTCGTCACCACCGTCCTGACGGGAGAGATCTACCGACGTTTTCACTACGTTCTGTGCCTTCTTCGAGAAAATGAGGGCAAGCACCATCACTACGCCTGCCGCAATGAGATAGGGCACGGGCGTATGGGCACTCTCCATCAGCGACCGCATCATAAAGCCCTGCGCGTCGCCATTGCCGTTGGCAGTGTAGTCCTGCCAGGCTTCAAGTCCCGTCAGCGGCACACCCACGAAGTTCACGAGGTCGTTACCAGCAAACGCCATCGCCAGGGCAAAGGTACCCAGCAGCACCACGAACTTCAGTACGGGCAGTTTCATGGCACTCAGCAGTGTCATCAGCACCGAGAACACAGCCATGCCGCCGCCGATAATCAGCCATGTGTTCTGACTAATCATCTCATTCACCTCGGGAGTCATCAGTGTACTTCCCTTCAGTCCGTTGATAAGCAGGAACCAGACGATGGCCGTCACCGACAGTCCGCCGAAGATGCCAATCTTCAACGACGAGGAGAGCCTGCCGCCCATTTTGCCCGACTGGTCAGTAGTCCTTCCGTTTACACGAAAGGTAAAGGTGAAGACAATGCGTGCTATCCATTGTACGATGGTTCCAAGTACGAATGCGATGGCAACAGACAGGAAGATGCCGAGGATGACCGAGATGGCTTTCTCCGTATTGAGCAAATCACCTAATGTGAGCAGGACGCCGCTTTCTGTCGTAGCGCCACCCGATATCTGTATTAAGGCGATGGCAAAGGCACCGCCGAGCAATTCGAAAACCATGCTGACGGTGGTGGATGTCGGCATACCTAATGTGTTGAATACATCGAGCAGCACCACGTCTGTCACCATCACCGCCAAGAAGACACACATCACGTCATAGAACGAAAAGTAGGCGGGTGTCATGATGCCATGTCGCGCCACATCCATCATGCCATTGCTCAGCGCCGCTCCAGCAAACACACCGACGGCCGCCACCGTCACCACCGTCCTGTACCTCGCCACCTTGGCACCGATGGCAGAGTTCAGGAAGTTTACTGCATCATTGCTCACCCCGACCACGAGGTCGAACACTGCAAGTACAATCAGGAATATAACTATTCCGAGAAATAAGGTATTCATATCTGCGCGTTATAAATTGTAAATGTATTCCGTAGTAAGTGCATGGAGCATTTTGTCCAGACTGTCAGTTGATTTCATCAGGTTAAGCATATAGCCGATGTTGACTGAATGGCGCGGACTGAAATGGTATCCCGTACCGGCAGTCAGCCGAATCTCGTCTATGGTGAAGCGTTCTCCCATGTTGTTGAAGACCTCTGCAGATGCAAAAGGCTCCCATTTCGATTGTGCCATTGCCATCACAGCCATAATACGGCTGCGCAGATGATGCTCGTGCTGAGCATCAATGTCATGTCTCGCCAT
>CAMHAM010000071.1 GCA_946183415.1 uncultured Prevotella sp. | reverse complement strand
TCCATCCGAAGGTACAGGGATTCATTACCCAGATTAATGTGAAGGAAGGTCAGACGGTCAGTGCCGGGCAGGTCCTGTTCGTATTGGATAATGTGACTTATCAGGCACAGGTTCGTCAGGCTCAGGCTTCGGTGAATACAGCTGAGGCTGCCTGCAATACTGCAAAGTTGAGCTTCGAGAATTCTCAGAAGCTGCACCAGAACGGTGTGATTGGTGACTTCGAGCTCAAGTCGGCAACTAATCAGTTTGAACAGGCCAAAGCCAGTCTGGCTCAGGCCCATGCAGCGCTTACTTCCGCCAAGGAGATGCTTAACTTCTGCTATGTGAAGAGTCCTGCTGCAGGTGTTGTTGGCTCGTTGCCTTATAAAGTAGGAACTCTCGTAAGTGCTGGTAACACGCTGACCACTGTTTCGAATATCAGCTCTATGGAGGTTTACTTCTCTATGACAGAGAAGGATGTCCTGGCGATGAGCAAGAATGCCGGAGGCCTGAATGGTGCTCTGAAAGAGATGCCTGCCGTGCAGCTGAAGCTGGCTGATGGCAATATATATGGTCTTGAGGGTACAGTGACCAAGATGAGTGGTGTGATTGACCCAGCTACAGGTTCTGTCCAGATGATCGCAGCTTTCCAGAACCCGGAGAAGCTTCTGAAGAGTGGCGGTTCTGCAACTATTATTATCCCTCACAGCAACTCAACGGCCATCGTGATTCCTCAGGCTGCCGTGTCTGAAGTGCAAAACAAGAAATTCGTCTACACCTTAGGAAAGGACAACAAGGTCAAATATACGGAGATTAAGGTCGATCCGCAGAACGATGGCAACAATTATATCGTGACAGAGGGGTTGAAAGCCGGCGATAAGTTTATTTCTAACGGTATCACCAAGCTATCCGACGGTATGGAGATTGTTCCTATCACCCCTGAGAAGTATCAGCAGAAGATTCAAGATCAGGCCAAGGCCATGAGTGCCGGTGATATCGTTGGGGCGATGAAGAATTAGTTAAGAGTTAAGAATTAAGAGCTAAGAGTTAAGAAATATGACTTTTACAACATTTATCAAACGCCCAGTGCTTTCTACGGTGATTTCTATCCTCATCGTGCTACTGGGCTTCATCGGACTGGCATCGCTGCCAATTGAGCAGTATCCAGACATTGCGCCGCCTACAGTTGTGGTGTATACCAGCTATCCTGGTGCCG
This sequence comes from uncultured Prevotella sp., assembly GCA_946183415.1. Lineage (GTDB taxonomy): Bacteria > Bacteroidota > Bacteroidia > Bacteroidales > Bacteroidaceae > Prevotella. Next base: position 10,441 of record CAMHAM010000071.1, on the reverse strand, counting down.
ATGCCGAGACTGTGAAGAACTCCGTCATCGTGCCGCTCGAGGAGAGTATCAACGGTGTGGAGGGAATGGACTATATCTCCTCATCGGCTTCGTCGGGATCGGCTCAGATCAGTGTGCTCTTCCGTCAGGGTATGAACCCTGATATGTGTGCCGTCAACGTGCAGAACCGCGTGCAGCAGGCTCAGGCTTTGTTGCCGGCGGAGGTTACCCGTATTGGCGTGACGGTGATGAAGCGTCAGACCTCACAGGTGCTGATGTTCACCCTGACTTCTGACGGTCGTTATGACGATGAGTTCCTGACAAACTACAACAATATTAATATTATACCAGCCATCAAGCGTATTCAGGGTGTGGGCGACGTGCAGTCGCCGGGTCTGAAGACCTACTCAATGCGTATATGGCTGAAGCCTGATGTGATGAAGCAGTATGGCCTGATGCCATCCGACATTTCTGGTGTGCTGGCTGAGCAGAACATCGAGGCTGCCCCTGGTACACTCGGTGAGCAGTCGAACGTTGCTTACGAGTATGCCATGCGCTATACGGGTCGTCTGAAAACTGCCGAGGAATTTGGTAACATCATTATCCAAAGCAATAACGACGGTTCGACCCTGAAGCTGAAGGATGTGGCAAAGATTGAGCTTGGTGGTCAGCAGTACTCTGTGTCGATGAAGAACAACAACATCCCCTCTGTGATGGGTATGGTGCAGCAGATTGCTGGTTCTAACGCCAACGAGATTGCCAAGCAGGTGAAGGCTGAGCTTGAGGACCAGGCCAAGCTGATGCCCCCTGGCATGTTCTATAAGATTAACTACGACGTAACAGAGTTCCTCTATGCTTCCATCGAGGAGGTAGTGTTCACACTCTTCTTCACGCTGTTGCTGGTGTTCATCGTAATCTATGTATTCCTCCAGGACTGGCGCTCAACGCTCATTCCACTGATTGCCGTGCCGGTGTCACTGGTGGGAACATTCTTCTTCCTCAGCGTGATGGGCTTCTCCATCAACCTGCTGACACTTTCCGCCCTGCTGCTGGCTATCGCCATCGTGGTCGATGATGCTATCGTGGTGGTTGAGGCTGTGCATGCCAAGCTCGACCAGGGCTACAAATCGACACTGACGGCCTCTATCGATGCCATGAACGAGATTTCGGGCGCTATCATCTCTATCACGCTCGTGATGGCTGCCGTGTTCGTGCCGGTATCGTTTATCGGTGGTACGTCGGGTACGTTCTATCGTGAGTTCGGTGTCACGATGGCTGTGTCTATTCTGATTTCAGCCTTGAACGCCTTGACACTGTCGCCTGCCCTCTGTGCCATCTTCCTGAAGCCCCATGACAAGGAGGGGCACAAGAAGCTGTCGCGCATTGACCGTTTCCACGCAGCCTTCAACACGGCATTCACCACCACTACCAATAAGTATAAAGGTATTCTGGAGAAACTGGTGCGCAAGCCGGTGGCTGTTGTCCTGACGGTGCTTGTCGGTATCGTTGTGCTGGTTGTCACCATGTTCACCACGAAGTCAGGTCTTGTGCCCGACGAGGATACGGGTACCGTGTTCTGTACCGTTTCCATGCCGCCTGCAACGTCAGTGGCTCGCACCCGACAGATTATCAGCCAGGTGGACTCTATCCTCGGAGCTGATCCTGCCATCCAAAGCCGTGAGCAGATTCAGGGCTACAACTTCATAGCCGGTGCCGGTTCCGACCAGGCCACGTTTATCATCAAGCTGAAGCCATTCTCTGAGCGTCAGAAGGGATTCTTCTGGAAGCTCAGTGGACTGTGGCAGGGCGATGGCATCTATCGCTTCTTCCTCAATCCGTATGAGTCTACGGGTGTCATTGCCCAGATATTTATCAAGACGGCTCATATCAAGGATGCTCAGATCCTGGCCTTTGCACCCCCTATGATCCCCGGCTTCTCAGCCAACTCGGGTATCTCGCTTGTGATGCAGGACCGAACAGGTGGTGACCTGACCAAATTCTACAATATCGTGAAGGATTATCTGGCTGAGCTTAACAAGCGGCCTGAGATTCAGACTGCCCAGACCTCTTATAACCCGAATTATCCGCAATATATGGTGTCGGTAGATGTGGCTAAGTGTAAGCAGAGTGGCATCTCGCCCTCCACGGTGCTCGGTACCCTGCAGGGCTACTATGGTGGCCTCTATGCCTCTAACTTCAATGCCTACGGTAAGCTCTATCGCGTGATGATCCAGGGTCTGCCTGAGACTCGTCAGACGCTCGAGTCGCTTAATAGTATATATGTACGCACGCCTGCGGGCATGTCGCCTATTCTGGAGTTCTGTAGTGTCAATCGTGTCTATGGCCCGTCGAACATCAACCGATTCAACCTGTTCACCTCTATCACGGTGACGGCTACGGTGGCCAACGGCTACTCTTCGGGTGAGGCTATCAAGGCTGTTCAGGAAGTGGCTGCCGATATGCTGCCTACGGGATATACTTACGACTATCAGGGCCTGACTCGTGAGGAAGCCAAGGCTACCAACTCTACCGCGATTATCTTCCTGCTCTGTTTCATCTTCATCTATCTGATTCTGTCGGCACAGTATGAGTCGTACATCTTGCCGCTCTCAGTAGTGCTCTCTGTACCGTTCGGACTGGCAGGGTGTTTCCTCTTCACACAGCTCTTCGGGCATGCGAATGACATCTATATGCAGATATCACTGATCATGCTGATCGGTCTGTTGGCCAAGAACGCCATCTTGATTGTGCAGTTCGCTCTGGAGCGCCGCCACACTGGTATGGCCATCTCATGGTCTGCCGTCCTTGGTGCTGCTGCCCGTCTGCGACCGATTCTGATGACCTCGCTGGCTATGGTGATCGGTCTGCTTCCGATGATGTTCGCTTCAGGTGTGGGTAAGAATGGTAACCAGACGCTGGGTGCCGCTGCCGTAGGCGGTATGTTGATTGGAACCGTGCTGCAGCTTTTCGTCGTTCCGACGCTGTTTGTGATTTTCCAGTCTTTGCAGGAGAAGATATCGCCGCTGAAGTTCGAGGATGAGGAGAATGAGGATGTAGCAGCTGAGCTGGCACAGTATGCTCATTCGAAACCTGTAGACTATGAGTTAGAGAAGTGAAAAGTGAAAAGTTTATGAAGAAACTGATGATATTCATGTCTGCAGCTCTGCTGCTGTCGAGCTGCGGACTATATAACAAATACGAGCGGCCTGACGTGAAGACTGACGGTATTGTCCGTGATCCTGTCTCTCTGACGGATACGCTCGCCGTGACAGATACAACATCGTTTGGCAACATGCCTTGGCGCAGCGTGTTCACAGACCCTCAGCTGCAGGAACTTATCCAGCAAGGTCTCGATCACAATCCAGACCTGTTGAATGCTGCGCTGAACGTGAAGATGGTGAACGAGGCGCTCAAGGTGGCCCGTCTGGCCTTCCTGCCCTCACTCGTACTGGGTCCTCAAGGAACTATAGCTTCGTTTGATGGTGCGAAGGCATCGCAGACTTATCAGTTGCCCGTCAGTGCCAGCTGGAACGTCGATCTCTTTGGCAATCTGCTCAGCGTGAAGCGTAGTGCCCAGATGCAGCTCATCGCCACAAAGGACTATCAGACGGTGGTGAAGTGCAACATCATCTCTGGTATAGCGAACCTCTACTATACGTTACTGATGCTTGACCGTCAGGTGGAGATTGTCACCGACATGGAACAGCTGACGAAAGAGACGTGGGAGAAGATGAAGTTCATGCATGAGAACCGCGTCGGCTACCGTTCTACTGCTGTGCAGAGCGCAGAGGCAGCCTACTATAGCGTGCAAGCTCAGAAGGTCGATCTGCTCCGCCAGATTCGCGAGTGCGAAAATTCGCTCTCGTTGCTTTTAGGGCAGCAGGGACAGACCATCCAGCGCGGCAGTTTTGCTAACCAAAGTCTTCCTGCGGATCTGGCTACTGGTGTGAGCATACAGTTGCTTAACAACCGTGCAGACGTGCATGCCCAGGAGATGGCATTGGCTCAGTGCTTCTATGATGTGGAGACAGCCCGTAGCCGTTTCTATCCGAACATCACGGTGACAGGAACAGCTGCCTTCACCAATAGTGGTGGCGGCGCTATCGTCAATCCAGGCAAGTGGCTACTCTCTGCTGTAGGCTCACTCGTACAGCCCATCTTCCAGCACGGTCAGCTCGTGGCCGGCCTGAAAGTGGCAAAGGCTAAGTATGAGCAGGCTTACAACAACTGGCAGAATACAGTACTGAAGGCTGGTAACGAGGTGTCGAACGCGCTCGTAACCTATAACTCATCCGCAGAGAAGGCTGAACTCGACGGCAAGCGCGTGAAGGTGCTTACCAAGAATGTCGAGGATACCAGACGCTTGATGGAGTCGAGCAGTAACACGACCTATCTGGAGGTCATCACGGCCCAGAGTAATCTGCTTAACGCCGAGATAGCCGAGGTGACTGATCAGTTCAACAAGATGCAAGCCGTCGTCAACCTCTATCTGGCCCTCGGAGGCGGAGCGAAGTAGGAGTGAATAGTGAAAAGTGAATAGTGAAAAGCGAATAATTATGGCAAGCGAAATATCCCCTAAGGCCGAGATCTCGCCAAAGGCAAAGATCGGCAACAACTGTAAGATATTCCCCTTCGTGTATATCGAGGACGACGTGGAGATTGGTGACAACTGTATCATCTTCCCCTTCGTCAGCATCTGCGACGGCTCGCGTATCGGCCAGAACAACAAAATCCACCAGGGCAGCGTGATTGCCGCCCTGCCGCAGGACTTCAACTTCCGCGGCGAGAAGTCATACGTGAAAATTGGTGATAACAACGTCATCCGCGAGAATGTCGTCATCAACCGCGGTACCCATCGCGACGGATGTACGGTCATCGGCAATAACAACTTCCTGCTCGAAGGTACGCATATCAGCCACGATACCGTCGTGGGCGACCATTGCGTGTTCGGATACGGCGTGAAGATTGCGGGCGACTGTGAGGTTCACAATGGTGCCATCTTCTCCAGTTCAGCCATCCAGAATGCCAACACCCGTGTGGGGCGTCTGGCCATGGTGCAGGCCGGTTGTACGCTGTCGTACGACGTGCCTCCGTTCGTCGTCGCCGGTGGCAAACCCATTGCGTATGGCGGTCCAAACACCACGATGATGCGCGAGGCTGGCATGGACGAGAAGGTGCAGAAGCACATCGCCAATGCCTATCGTCTACTGTTCCATGGTAAGACCAGTGTATTTGATGTGATCAATCAGATCAAGGATCAGGTGCCCGACGGGCCTGAGATCCGGCAGATTATCGAGTTCCTTGAGAATACCAAGCGCGGCATCATGTGCAAGTAATGAAAAGGCATCCAGATGGATGCCTTTTTCTTTGTGTTACATTTCATTGCTCACCAGTCGTAATCCTCTACATAGCCATCGAACATCACCTCCTCCGTCCATCCATTGTCGCGGAACAGCTTGCGGATATTTTCTTGCAAAGCAGGCGGGATGAGACGCTTGCCATTGCGATACTCAAAGTAGTAGGTGCGATTGGTCAGACCTATTATGCCATAGCGTACCGCAGGCTCCAGACGTTTAGGCATATCGCCCGTAAAGGTGTGAGTCATGCCTTTGGCAAAGCGCACCTTCTGATCGCTGCGATACATCGGACATCCTACAGCCGCCACGCCTTCGAAGTGCGGATTCACACACCTGTAAGAACTATAGGTTTGAGGCATGTGCTGTCCTACGAGCCATCGCAGACACTGATTGCGCAACGGACATGCATCAACATAACAAACCGTGTAGCCATCCTTGGCTTTCTCAATTAATAATTTAACCTCACTCATATTTTCTGAAATCCTTTTCTACAAAGTGTTTGAGGCGAGTGAGGTTGAGTGGTTTTAACCTCACCCGTACCTCACCCGAACCTCACTTCAATCTCATGCAGCCTTGAGCGGAATCACCTTATAATGAGCCACGTGACCGCAATCTGTACTCTCGAAACCAAGTGTATGCATCGCTTTGCCAAGATACACTTTCGTGCCGTGAGTAGCCTTGACCGACGGATACTCTTTGGTGATAATCTCCAAGAGGCGCTCACAGTTCATCGACTGTGCCAACTCGCCAGGTTCCGGCTTACGGAAGCAGATGCGGACGATGTCGGCAATATCCTTCTGTTCCAGATAGTTCTGGTTCAACTGCTGGATACGGGCCACCTCATCATTGTTAAACCAATAGGGTGACTTCTGAGCCCTCAGTTCATAGAGCACCTGCGCATACAACTGATCGTAGTCTATCTCACTCGTATTGTCGATGTACTTGCCCTCTGGAATCGTTAAGCAGATATAGCGGCGTGAGCCTGTGACATCCGTCAGCGGATGGGGATTGTTGGTCGTAGCCACAAACGAAGCATAGCGAGGCCGGTCTTCCTGGGAGGCACCATAGATAGGGCGCCCGTTCACCTTGCTCTTACTCAGCGTCTGTTTCAGCGATGCATGCTGACTGGGGCGGATGGCATCCAGCTCATCCAGGTTCACCAGCAAGTTGTTCGTAAGAGCCATCTCCTTGTCGAACTTGTTCGAGAGGTTCAGGTGATCTAGGTAATACTCACGCAGATGTGGAGGCAGCAGGCGCACGAAGAATGTTGTCTTACCACAACCCTGAGCACCAATCAGCGTCGGTACACATTCATTGCCGTGTATGGAGTCCATCTGAAGCCAGTGAGCCACCACCGATCGCAGCCAAGTAGCCAGATAGCCCATCAGTTCTGAGTCAACCCCAGGCAACTGATTGAAGAGCTTTGCCACATGATTCTCGCCATTCCATTTGGGCAGATGTTCCAGATAGTCGGCGATAGGGTCAAAGGTGCCAATCTCGTCAGAGTTGACATACTCTACAATATCCGCCTTCGGTGAGCCGTTCTCGCAGATACATTCACGCTTAGCACGGATGATGATACTGTTGAGAGCGCTCAGTGTCAAAGGTTTCCACAGAGGCACTTGCCCCTCTGTAGGTTTCACAGCGTACTCCACCTTACCCTTCAGCACGTTTCGGCGGAAGAGATAATGAGTAATGAGGTACAGCTCAGTAGCGAGCATTCCCTTCTGAGAGGCCCCAAGAGCCTCTCCGTTAATGAGAAGATTTTGTTCCATAAATAAGATTTTTTTAAGTTAGATTTTACAGTTTCTTTTCCTTGATTCGTGTTCCTTTCTTTAATTTCAATGCAAAGGTACAACATTTATTTTGCGGTTGCAAGTTTTTCCTCCAAAAAGACACGCATTTAACAATTCAAATGAAGCAATTGTGAAATTCGAGTGAGGTTGAAGTGAGGTTCGGGTGAGGTTAAAACTCCCAATCTCATTCGCCGCAATCCCTTCTGCAAAAGATTTCCGACCCTCATGGTGAGGTTAACTCAGAAATCGTAAAGGCGTTCGTCTCATCAAAGGTTCGCATTTGCTTCATTGAAGACTTGCGATCAGTTCGATTAATGAAGACTATCAGTCCGATGGCTTCGGACTGGCAGTCCAAAGTGAGCGAACTCGCAGTCCGACTCTGACGGACTAAGAAAATACTATGTGAGCCATCAGACAAGATTGGATAATTCTTCTGTAGTTAAGCCTGTTATTTCAATGATGCTCTCTTCAGGAAGTCCTTGCTCTTTCATCTTACGGGCGATTTCCTGTGCTTTCTTGGCATGCTGCTCCTCACGGCTCATCTGCATGATGACGAGTTTTTCACGTGCTTCCTTCAGTCCAGGAGCATCTACATCTTCAGGTATTTCGCTTGTGTTTAATGGTTGTCATAGTGGCAAGTTTTTGATGGCGCTTTCTAATTCAATCAAAAACTGTCCCCCTGTTATCAAGGTCCACGTCAGATGGTTTGTGTTAGCGGATTGTGGAGATCAATGACCTGTCCCCTTGATTGGCTGCAATGTGGTTTCAGTGAAGAACAGACCGACAAACTGTTACACGGGCAAGCCGTCAATTATAGTGGCTTGCTGCATTCTAATGATTACAGGCGCAATGTCCTTGCTGATAATGTTACGGCACAGGTGATAAGGGACGAGAAGCGAAATTTGTTTCTACACATCAACGAGACACCCATTACCCAATGGTTTATGGAACAGTTTGGCTTTGGACAGGAGCAGAAAAGAGGCATCAGAATTTAGATAAGAATAATGTCTTTTACAACCGATATTGAGTATATAAGAGCAAACATCTAAGTTTAACGGTCCAAAAGAATACGAACAAGACTTTCTTTATCATACAAGTCTTGTTCGTATTTTTACAAGCTATCTCAGATATCTTTTTGCTTCATTGTATCCTGCACAATTCATTCTAAACCTTACCCTACTCCTCCTCCAAAAACTATCGTTTCGGATTGAGACTATAATGACGTTTTCCTTTTCCAACAAATAATACATCTCTTTTGTGATATTTTCCTTATTCTATGCAGGAATAATGCCTTAGTCAGTCTTAAAAATCAAGGGGTCGGAGAAAATGATCACATTCTCCGACCCCTTGATTTCTTGTCAGCTAAAAAGCAGTGGATTCGCTTGTTTTGAAGTCAATATTGATAAAATGAATCTCAGTCTTCGGGAAAAACTCTAGTAAAATTGCGAATGTGGTTCTTTGATATAATGCCCCATTTATCAGCCCCCTCTTCTTGTATTATTACAAATGTACCAATTCGTTTTCCTTCCTGAGGCGCCAGTAGCTTGAAATTCCTATTTTTTGCATCGCTTATTGTTGCATTCAAAGTGGAGTCGCCGCTAATTATATACTCATTAATTTTCTTGTATATGACTTTTGTATTATCAAGAGTGCCCAAGTAGAAGACAAGGCAGGAATCGGAGTAGTCTTCATAATTTGATAGATGATAATACTCTTTTGTCTTGGTATCCTGACAAAGATACATGAGCGGGGTATATGAGTTGCCTTTATAGCTCTTTATTTCATAGGTTACTTCAGTACAATACACAGCTTCATCTACTGATTGTGCGAACGTGGCAGCATTTAAAACGCACACCAACAATAAGATAAATATTCTTTTCATACTTACAAGTTTATTTGTTCAACAATTAACATGCATGGAAATCTAGGTCGTTTAAAAGCGATTCATACTTCTGGTAGAACTTACTATCTCTGTCTGTATATCTTTCGACTTCAATTTCTTCCTGAGAAAGCAAATCGTTCATTATCGCAATGTCTGCTATGCTTGAATCCATCGCTGGTACAGATTTTTGATAACCACTCACCATTAAGGCCTGGCACTCTCTTTTGAAGTGTTTTGAGTCGATTTTATTAGACATTGTTCTACAAGACCCAAAATGAATGACCTTGTTTTTGAAAAAGCCATTTGCCCACTTTCTTAAAGTAGTGAGGGGTACCGATTGTCCTTCAATCCACAAGCTTTTCTTTTCACCATGACAGGCGAAATATATAATATCATACTTGTTGAAGTTTTCCTCCTCATCATCACCTTTTGCATGAGTACGAAAGTAGTCAAGATAGTACTTCAGGTCAGACTTTGTTCTAAATCTTCTATATATCACCTCACAATCGTATGCCTCTTTTAACCAATTAAGCATTGGCAAGGTGTTAAGGCTGAAGCGGTTTTTCGGGTTTTGCTCGCTATATTCCCATTCCGCTTCTAAACATATTATATTATGGCTTGTATGCTGTTTCATAAATCGTAATGTTATTTGAGAATATTCCAAGAACAGCAATGGAGTCCTCCTTCTTGTTTGAGAGCTTCAAGTGCGTATATAGGGATTATATTCTCCTTTGGGTACTCTGGGAAACGAAGTTCAAACTGGCGGCGAACCGTCGTGTCTTCTATGCAATCCGCATTCTTGGATAGTGCAGGCATGAAGATATAGTCCTTTGTGCGGATATAGTTGATGTAAGCCCATTGGAATCGTTCACGACATTTGGCTCCACCCGAAGGCATCCAGAAATTGTGCATTTTGTTGAAATGAGTCTTCAACATAGATTGACACTGTTTCATATATTTGGGGTCAGGATATTTTGTAAAAAGAAGATTACCTTCAGACAAGTATCTTACGACTCCATCAGAATGACCATATATGCCTTCTTCATCATCCCAAGGTATGAGGAAAACTTCGCAGCCGAACAATCGAGTCAATTCTGCAAGAAGTTTGCTGGCAGAATAGTGAGGATTAGCCTGAATTACTTTGTCAACCATGATAACAGCATTATCGCACTTGATTACGTTTCCGCCATCAACAATTATATCTGTGTCTATCACCTCGGCTTTATCGCCTACAATTTTGCGAGCAATATCAGCAGCGTTTTCTGTTAGTAAATCTCTATACTTCGGATTTAGGAGATAGTCTGGGAGATATTTGAACGCCACAAACTTGTTTAGAGCAACCTGTATCGGCATATAATCACGCGCCCAAATATCGGCTCAGTCCGAAAAGCCGGTTGAAAACATTCTTTCTTTTGCAAAGAAATGTG
>CAMHAM010000070.1 GCA_946183415.1 uncultured Prevotella sp. | reverse complement strand
AGAACGGAAAGAATTATCATAAGCATAGCGACAGCAAGCCGCAGACGCAGCTTGCTATCGAGAAGTTTGCCGACATGATGATAGCCCGGATGGAGGAAATGAAGGAGAGCCATTGGAAGAAGGGTTGGATTGACGGAACAGGAGGCTACGGCCTTCCGCAGAACATCGCCAGCGGAACCCTGAATGGTGGCAACTCCTTCTTCCTCCAGCTCGACACCGCCATAAACGGCTACAAGATGCCGCTCTATATGACTTTCCTGCAAGCACAGAACATGGGACTTCGCATCAACAAAGGTGCGGAGTCCATGCCTGTCATCTTCTGGGACATGCTCTACAAAGACCAGAACGGCAAGAAGGTTGACCGCAGCGACATTGACATGATGACCAAGGAGGAGCGTAATGCACTCACATCTACGCCCATCCTCCGTGTATATAAGGAGTTCAACGTCGATCAGACGAATCTTGCAGAGGTCAATCCTGAGAAATATGCGAAGCTTCAGGAGCGTTTCAAGGCTCCCGAACTGCGTGATGACAAGGGAATGTACGTCAATGCAGCTATTGACCGTATGCTCCAACGTCAGGAATGGCTCTGCCCGGTGCAGTTTGACCAGATGGCTCCTGGTGCATCCTTCTCTCCCTCGAAAGACCGCATCGTCATTCCGATGAAGTCACAGTTCAACATCAGTAGTACGCCGGAGGAGATCTATAAGGATGGTATGGAATACTACTCAACGTTTCTCCATGAGGCCACTCACTCGACGGGTACGCCTGAGCGCCTGAACCGTGTCAAGGGTAAGCAGTTCGGTGACAAGCAGTATGGTCATGAGGAGTATGTAGCTGAAATGACTGCCGCTGTTGTCGGTAACTCTCTAGGCTTCGACAAGCGCATCCTCGATAACAACACCGCCTATATCCAAGGGTGGATTCAGAACCTGCGGGAGAACCCAAAGATCATTCTTAGTATTCTCTCTGATGTGAACAAGGCTTCAAACATGCTGTTGGAGAAGATTGATGAGCAGAAGATTGCCCTCGGTGAGACTCCCGTCCTTGACAGGAAGGGTACAAAGCTGGAGCCTGCAGGTGCCAACTTCGAGAACGCTGCCATCGTGAAGCAGAAGAACGGTGAATTTGCAGCCCGCGCCTCGCTGAATGGTACGGAACTGGAGATGAAGCCTATTGCCCGTGAGATAGGCATCCGCTACTTCTCTCTGCCGGAAGGTAAGGAGAAGGAACGGCTGTTGACCACGACTCTGAACAGCAGCTATGCCGCTGACATCAGTAAGCTGACTCAGCACCAGACAAGAGGTTATAAAGTAGGTTAACTGAAATTTAGAGGAGTATGACAAAAGCAAGTTTCAAGGCCCTCAAAGAGAAAGTAGGCGTGGATGACATCGCCTATTCCCTGGGCTACCGACTGAAAAGAGAGGCTGGCGTAGGCAAGTATATTGAGATGGCCTTGCCAGACGGCAGGGGTGGTAACTCTGACACCTTGGTTATCAGCAATCCGAAATCCAAGGTCAGCCAGCTCTATTTCCATCGGAGTGGAGCAAAAGGCGGTGATGTTGTAGACTTGATTATGGAGAATATCAATAGTTTTTCAGAATCTGGGAAGGACAAATGGGAGAAAGCCCAGAAGGTGATGGCAAAATTTGCCAATGAGCCAATTCCCGACTATGGTGACAGCAAGTATCTGGAGAAAGCTGGTTACAAGGACAACCAGCCGTTTGACCCGAATCGCTGGGAGGTGACTCCTGCAACGGAACACATGCATCATATGATGAGTTATTTCGAGCCTCGCGGCATCCGTCAGGAAACAGTGGAGGTGTTCGCTCCTTACCTTGTCCGTGTCAAAGACCTTCAGGCCAAGAACTACGACAACTTCAATCTTGGTTTTCCTTACAAGGTGCCTGGATCAGATGAAGTGGCTGGTTATGAGATTCGAGGCTATAAGGGCTATAAGAGCAAGGCCGCCGGAACAAATTCTTCCTCTGCCGCATGGATCGTGGATATGTCAGATGGTAATCCCGATAGCGTGAAGAACGTATTTTTCGGGGAGAGTGGCTACGACATCATGGCTTTCTATCAACTCAACCGCCAGAAGATTGAGAAGGATAGTTCCGTTTTTGTGTCGCTTGGTGGTTCGTTCTCCAATCAGCAGTTTTCTGGCATCATGCGTCATTATGGTCTGGCTAAGGCGGTTGACTGTTGTGACAACGATCTGAACGGACGTATCTATGGCATCCGTATGGCAGGGCTGATGGACGGCGTTCATTTCAATATTTCAAAGACAAACGAGGAGGTTCATCTGACTGTCAAAGGCCAGGAGCATGTGATGGATGCAGCAACGGCATCGATACACGAACTGGCCAAGTTCATGGAGGTGAACCCTCGTGTGGCTGAGTGGAAGCCTGCCAAGGCTTTCAAGGACTGGAACGACCAGGCCATGAATAAACCGATGGAGCCGATGGCTTTGGCCAACAAGTACCAGCGCAACGAGAAGCTGGCAGAGGACAGGGCTAAAGGTATGAAACTTTAAAAACGGAAAGACGATGAAAAGACAACTGATTTGTTACATTTCCCTTTTGGTACTCTCGAATGAGTGTTTTGCACAGCAGACCGACCCTACCCTGACGGCAGCGGTTGGCGCACAAAGTGCCATGTTGAACAGCTTGTTTAGCAAGCGTGAGAAGACACAGAAGAAGATTATCGCTGCAGAGACGGCTGTAACTGTAGCAATGGACAGGATGCACAAGGTGGAGGATCAGATGCTGGATTACCTATCGAATGCGCAGGGAGCCATGCAGAACCTCTACCAGATTAAGAGGGCTGCAGAACTGGTGACTACTGAGATTCCGCAGAACATGAATCTTGTGAAGAAGTCACTGCCTGGTCATCTGAAGGGTACGGCTATCGCCATACTGGTATCAGATGAGCTAACGGATGCAGCTACGCAGATGGCCAGCCTCTATCCGTTCATGAAGCAGTTGGTGACCAGTGGCAGCTACAACGTATCGGATTACGACGAGAAGGGCAATCCTGTGAACAAGAAACACAAGGTGAACCTACTGAACTCGGCTGAACGGTACTATGTTGCCAACGAGGTAGTCACTAAGCTGGAGAGCATCAATACCGACCTTTGGCTGTTGGCATGGCAGATCAGGACGTACTCTTGGAATGACCTCTGGTACGGGCTTGACCCTGTAGGCTGGGCATCGGTCATGTCAGGTAAGGCTATCGTGGAAGGTCTGATATACGATTGGCAGTATCTGTAAGGGATGGAAGAAGAAACTAACAATATGACAAGAGAAAAGATAGAAATGACAGAAAAGAATGTAATTGGAAAATGTCCCGTATGTGGTGGCGACGTAATGGAGTCGCCATTGGGATTCTGTTGCAACGGCACGACCAAGGAGGGTCGGCGTTGTCAGTTCGTCATCCACCGCAAGATGCATGGGGTGGAGATGACGGAGGAGATTTGCCGTCAGCTGCTCAGTGAGGGCAGGACGGGCATCATGGAGATGAAGAACAAGAAGAACCAGCCATTCCTGGCCATGTTCATCATCGAGGATGGTAAAGTGCATCTGGATTTTGTGTCTCACTATATGGAAGGCCGCTGCCCTATATGCGGTGGAAGAGTGAAGAAAACGAGTAAGGGTTATGCCTGTGAGAACCATGTCGGGCCAAACCCTACCTGCGACTTCTATATGATGGGAATCATCTGCAACCGTAAAATTACGGACGAGGAAGTGGAGAGATTCCTCAGTGGTGAGCGGTTGACACTCGATGGTTTTTCCACGAACGACGGACATATGTTCTCCTCCACGCTTCAGCTGAATGAGAAAGGAAGTGTGTCCTTGGAGTCGAAGATAACCAAGTGCCCTGTCTGTGGCGGTGAGATACATGTGGGTATGAAAGCCTATAATTGCAGTAACTACAAAGATAAGGATCATCCCTGTAACTTCTCTATCTGGCGGAACATATCGGGTCACGAGGTGACTGTGGAGGAAGCCAGACAGATATGTGAGGATAGACAGACCAAGGAGGTGCTGGAACTGTATAAGGAGGACGGCACGATTTACTACAAGCGCCTTGGATTGAACAAGGAGAATCAGGTAATCAGAATTTAAATTGCAGAATAATGAAGAAACTCATGATAGCAGTGGCTGTCCTGCTTGGAATGACAGCATGCTCAGACAAGAAACAGCAGATGAAGGATTTGGCGGAGATCAGTCTCTGCCAATCCCTGGGTGAGAGTATGGAAATGAAAATCCTCGGTGTGTCTGAGCCTGACTCCACTTTCGGGACAAGTTATCTGTCACCGGAAGAGAAGAAAGCAGTGATGGCCACAATGCAGAAGGTGACGAAGCAGATAATGAGCCGCACGAACAACATGGAAACCTTTGACCCCAGTGATGATTATGTCATCAACCTGGCTGAACGTCAGATGAGGGCTAATGCAGACCTGAGAGGAATGCTGTTCGAGTGCGACAAGAAAGGCGAATGGAACGGATGGAAGGTGAAGATTGACTACGAGGCAAAAGGCGGGCACGAAATGGACTACCGCGCTGAACGCTGGTTCTTCTTCGACAAGGAAGGTGGTGTGATTATCAAGACTATCGAGTTTCCGTTACCATAACTACTATGACACAGGAAAGAATGAATACCGTCGATTATGACGAGACTTTCTCGGATGACATCCGGGCTTTGAGAAAAGAGCGCGCGAGAATAAAGAATTGGCGTGATGACATTGTTATTTTCCCGAATGGTGACAATTGGTTTGTCTTTGACGATGATGCCAACAGAATTTTTGAAGTGCTGGGGTGGCAGACGAGTGAGAAGCTGATGGATGAAGGTGCCATCAGTTGGATGAGTCTTAGTGATGAGGGCAGAGAAGCATTGTTGCTCACAGACTTGAATCCCATCAGTCTCTGGAAACACGCTGAAATCAATGTTGCCGGATGGTCATCGGAAGAGGATTATAAGGCCGACAGGCTTTCTTTGGCTCAGCAGACCTTGGACTATCTGCTTCAGTTTAACCGCAATGTTCATGCCATCGTAAATCTTGGGAAGTTCCCCATCTACTCGAAAGACGGCGACATTGACACCACAGAGAATATATGCTTCGTCGATTTCGATGGTCGCGGAAGCGTCAATCTGTTCACAGAAAGCGGCAAGACCATCAATCTAGTATATGGCCAGGAATGGAACATGATTGGTGGTGGAGATTATATCATCAGTACGGGTAATATGCTGAATGCACAACTCGAAGATGTGAAGCACACGCTATTAAACTACGATTCCGTGGAGATGCAGCGGCAGCTGAAGACGGATGATATTATGGAGGAATACAACTCTTTCCTCAGTAAGTATCGCTACGACCATGTGCTGACGGAGCAGCAGGACTTTTACGAGGCTCTTGGTGATGATGCTGTGTCGATGGCCAGCAAGTATCATCTGAAGCTTTGGGACAGGGACGCTGGTAACGGTCTCGTCGTGCCGATGGTGATGCTGAACATCAATCAGGTGGACAAGGTTCTCTCCGAGGCGGACGACGTGCTGATTGAAGAAAGCCTAATTATGGAGTCGAGGGATGAACTCGCCCTGAAGCCGAGTCCGCTGAACGAAGGACTGAACGAGACACTACACTTCAATGAGAGTGGAATCAAGAAAACCCGCAATGGCGACTACATGGTGTGGGCTCGCCTGAATGGAGTGGACTTGCCCGACAAGGAAATCTCGCCGGAAATGGGTATCAGATACCTACGGCTGACTGGCGGAGCTGAGAAGGAGGTGCTACTGAGATCAGCACTCCAGCAGAGCTATGGCACGGAGATAGGCCAGCTTGCAAGTCGCAGCCAGTCGGCTATGGTCAAGATATAATAGGTTAGTATTAAGGTACTAAGTTTTTTCAGGATAATATCTTTTAGTTCATACGATTAATCAGATTATGCATTCCCTCACCTCCTGTGAAGGCCGTGAGGTTTTTACTTCAAAAGTTATCATTAAAAATACGATATTGCATATGAATAAATCAAATGAGAATAGGCAGGAAGAGCTGCTACATGTTGGTACTTGTACCAAGAGATCGCTGGAGCGACTTATTCGAAGGGCTGCTTTGAATTCAGGGACACCCGGCTTGCACTCAGGTTTCTATAGATTGGATGAAGCGGTGTGTGGATTTCAAGAAGGTGAACTGATAACGATAGCAGGCAGGTCAAATATGGGTAGGTTGTCATTGGAGATGTCCATAATGAGGAATATGGCTGTGGAGAATAAAATCCCCGTGTTGTTCTACTCATTAAGATACGTCAAGGAAGCAAGTGTTGACCGGTTGATTGCATTGCAAGCAGGATTGCCGCTTAGGAACCTTCTTAATGGAGATATAAATGACAGGCAATGGTCAATTCTTAATGACAAGATGGATAAACTAGTACAAGCTCCCATTATTATTGAAGATTCCCTTCATTTTGAAGAAGGACCAATCTGCGATATGTGCAAGAATGCTGTGGAAAAGCATCATCTCAAAGCAATATTCCTTGATGGCATAGAATTGGTATATCATCATCATCATTTTGAAACATCAATGGTCGGCAGAGTGAAACAACTTGCTCGCGAATTGAACGTTCCTATCTTCATTACAGCCTATATGAATGGTGTTGTTGGTGAATCTAATTATGAGAAGATGCACCCAACTATTAAAGAACTCAATGACAGAGAAAGCATAGATGGCTACTCTGATGTGCTTATGATAGTCAACCGTCCGTCTGTTTATAAAATCTATGAGGATGGCTACGGGCGAGATCTCCATAATAAGGCTCAGATCTTCATTACAAAGAACGTAAGAGGACCTGTCGGTGATTTCTTGCTGGATTTCCGTGAGGATTGTGGTGCATTTGCAAATGAAGGAATGATTGATTTTTCAGAAATGGATAATTATGAGATTCCTATAGAAGAAAATTTATCGAGTCTTCCTCTATAAAAGAAAAGTCTGAAAAACATGTAGAGACAGTTATCTTCGATATTCATTCCCACTTCGTAACTGGAGTGGGTTTTTTGTTTCCTGTTTGTCTTTGAACACCTTGGCCGTCGGCGGTGCCAGATTTTCCGATGCAAAGGTAAATGGCTGTCGTCGAATGGCCTCGGTATTCATTGCCAGCAGACAGAAATCTTCCTTTCCCCTTTGGTGAACGAGTATTTCGGGCTGTTGGCAACGTAATCTTCCGACTGCCTTATCGCCGACGGCCACCTTTTGTGAGCATCGTAAAAACAAGTCCCGCAGACGGCAAGGAGCAAAAGCTCCAAACCAAAGGGAAAAGATTAAAACTCAGATACAAGATGCTCAAAATTGCACTTTTAGACTACGTTCCGCAGCGGTACATGCGCAAGGCGAACTTCGAGACGCAAGAGACCGACCGATTTCTGCTTGGGTTCAAGGCAGGGCAGAGATTCGCTACCCATTGGGCTACGAAGCTTGTAAGCAAGGCTCTCTCGCAGATGGACTTGACAAATACCATCATCGTTTGCATCCCTGCCAGTTGCAAGCGCACGAACGACCGCAGATACAAGCGGTTCTCGGCTGACGTGTGCGCCAAGTGCGGAGCCATCAACGGCTTTGAGCATATCCAAGTGGTAGGAAAGCGCGAAAAGGTGCATATCAGCCGCAAGCACGGCAAGCAGACGGAGAGCAATGTGCAGATAGACAGCGACTACTTTCAAGGCAAGCGGGTGTTGCTGATAGATGACATTTGCACGACCTGTCAGACCGCTAACGCTTTCATCGAGCAGATGCAGGCAGCAGGGGCAGACGTGCGCATGACGCTCTTTCTCGCCAAGACAAAGAATTATCGTAGAACCAAACAATATTATAACTGATTATGAATGCAGCATTAAGACTTAGCATTAAGCAGTGGGCACCACAAGACCGCCCAAGTGACAAACTTCAGAACCTCGGCGCAGAGCAGATGAGCGATGCAGAGCTGATTTCCCTGCTGGTGGGATGCGGCACGGCTCAGCAGAGTGCCGTTGACGTGGCCAACAACATCCTGCGCAAATTCGGCAATAATCTCAATGCGCTCGGCAAGGCTCGTTTCGACGAGTTGGAGGACATCGAGGGCGTGGGCGTGCAGACGGCTTGTAAGATTATGGCAGCGGTGGAACTCGGCAGGCGCAGGCAGATGGCAGCAGCGGAGCCGAAGCCCGACATGGGTACGGCAGTGCGGATTTACAACTATATGTTTCCAAGGATGCGCGACCTGCAGACGGAAGAGTTTCATATCCTGCTGATGAATCAGAACTACCGGCTGATAAAGTCGGTACGTATCAGCCAGGGAGGTATTACCGAGACTTGTGCCGACATTCGCGTGATGATGCGCGAGGCGGTGCTGTCGAATGCAACGATTCTTGCGGCTGTTCATAACCACCCGTCGGGCTGCCTGACTCCGAGCAAGTGCGACGATATGCTGACGATGGCCATCAAGAAGGCATGTGAGGTGATGCGCATTCATTTCCTCGACCATGTGATAGTGACCGATGGGGCTTATTACAGTTATCATGAGGTGGGGAAGCTTTAGGGCTTCTCCATCCTTTTCCTCGTCGGGTCGGATGCTCCCTATGGGTCGCATCCTTCGGGTCGAACCGTTCTGCTTCGCCCGTAAAGAGGTATCGCCGATGGTCGATAGTTCTTTGCCCTTATCCTTGGGAGGGCTACGGATTGCTTGGGAAGATGTGGGACGGAACCACTACCCACTGCCGCTGCCGTAGGCCGTCGGTCAGCACACTCCTTACGCTATCTGTGCAGTACAAGTATTGCACGGATAACTCATCAGTCGGCACTGACTGACGGCTTACGGCTTGCTGGCAGCAGGCAAAGGTTCCGTCCAGGGGGAGCCAAATTGCACGGGGCAATTTCAGAGTCAGCGGACGAGCCGCAGACACTGCTTCGGGACAGCAGTATCGCCGATGGCCACACTGTTCTTTGCCCTTATCACTGGAAGGAAACGGGACGAAACCACAGCCCGCGACCTGCTGACGTAGGCAAGGCCTTGCTTACATCGGCGGGTTGCAGGCTAAGGTTCCGTCCAAGGTCATCGAGCCATTGTCGGCCAGTCGGCAGGATTTCCGCACGGGCTGCACTCCCGATGGTCGATGACTCAGCCTGTGACAGAAATCCGCTGACTGCTGGCAGAGGCTCTGCTGGCGGTTCTGTCATCGTTCCACTTGCCCTTTCCGTCGTGCCATAAGCTGCTCCGCAAGGTGTTCCGATGTTCTTGACAGCCACTCCTTGGCGTTCAGGAGATGACTTTCCGATGCAAAGGTATGAAGCCGTCGTCGGATGGCCTCGGTTTTCATTGCCAACAGGCGAAAATCTTCCTCTTGGCCTCGGGCTAAGAGCGTATTTCAGGCAGTTGGCAACACACCTTCCGATTGTCATGCGCCGCACGGCTACCTTTTGCGGGCATCGTAAAATCAAACCCCGGACGGCAAGGAGCAAAGGCTCCAAACCAAAGGGAAAAAATTAAACCCTCAAATAGATAGCAAATATGAGACATTGCGACACGTATCAAATTCCTGCTTATGCAGTACCCTACATCGCCAACGACGACCCGACAGGGCTGAGTGACCTCGAAATCGAGCTGATTGACGGCTTTATGGCTTCTACTTTCCCTCGTGGATGCAGCGTCGATTGGGACACATGCCAAGAGCCACATTTCTCTCTGACGCCTGAGTTCGGCCAGCCTTGCGAGGTGTACGACGCAGTGATGTACGGCTATTGATTGAACTTTTCTGTCTGCACATCAATTTGTGCATATTGTTAGGCGACCTCTCGGTTCGTGAGAATAGGGAGGCTTTTCAAAGAAACGTGTAACATTAAAAAATATCATTATGTGTAAGAGTATCGACATCTTTCAAGCGGCAATAACGAATAATGAACTGCTGAAATACTGCTGGAAGCATAAGCTGACGGCAGAGGAGAATCGAGTGACAACGGACGGCAAGGAGGTGTTTGTCATTGACCAGGGACTACATAACCGACAAGCCGATGCACCCGACTTTTTCAATGCGAAAGTGAGGATTAACGGGACGCTGTGGGTGGGCAATGTCGTGGTGACTGACAAGGCATCCAATTGGTATGTCAAGGGGATGGACAAGAAGAAGGTCTATGATAACGTGGTGCTGGTCGTGGCTGGTGTGGCTGACACGGAGATTCTGACCTCACAGGGACAACAAGTGGCGGTGATGCAGATGGGGGTGCCGCAGGGGGTGATGGAGCGTTACAAGGTGCTGATGAGCGACGAGGGGCAGGAACTCTGCCATCAGAAAGCAAGCGAAAACTGCTCTTCACTGATGATAAGGGCTTGGCAGAGTGCCTTGCAGACGGAACGGATGGAATGGCAAACGGACGAAGTGAGACGCAGAGCGAAAGAGTGCGGTGGCTGGGATGCTGCCTATTTCGTGACTGTCGCAAGGTGTTTCGGTATGGGCGTGAATGGTGAATTTATGGAGCGGCTTGCAACGTCTCTGCCGCTGTCGGTGCTCGACCGTCATGCCGACGACTTGTTTCAGTTGGAAGCCTTGTTTATCGGGCAGGCTGGCTTGCTGGAACTTGAGATCATCCCCGAAAAGTTCCACAACGATCTGCTGATGGAGGGCTATTTTGCCAAGTTGCGCAATGAATATATCTATCTGTCGCACAAATATTCGCTACGACCCATAAACGGCAAGTTGTGGGAGCCGATGGGCAGCGGACGCACGGCATCGTTACCCGTCACACTGAGTTGGTTGGCAAATATGTACTACCAGCGAAAGACATCCCTGCAGACCATGCTTGGCTGCAAGTCGGCCAAGGCCATCCACGACATGCTGAGAGTGTCGGCTACCCCATATTGGCAGATGCACAACCAGTTTGGGCAAACTATCAAGAAGAGTGAGCGTGAACTGACCGATGAGCGGCTGAACCTCATAGTCATCAATGCCGTGGTGCCGACGTTGTTTGCCTATGGGCGAGTCAAGGCACGTGAGGACTATTGCGACCTTGCTTTCGACTTGATGGAGCAGTGCAAGGCCGAGCGGAACGAGATTACCAAGCATTGGGAGCAGTTGGGTGTGAGGTCAATGAGCGCAGGGGATTCGCAGTCGTTAATCCAACTTCAGCGCGAGTATTGCAACAAGCATCAGTGCCTTCGCTGTCGTTTTGGCTATGAGTTCTTGAAGAAATAAAATCTGCACTATGAAACAACAGCCCGGCATGGCTATCGAGAGAGGTAGCGGTGTCGGGCATTATTCTTTTCCCTCGCAGTCCGTCGGCTGCTCCCGTCGCTGGTCGCAGCCTTGCGGGACAAGCCTCACAAAGAGTCTCGCCCCGTTACAAGGTATCTCCGATGGTCGAAGAATCAAAGATAAAACACGAACTTTGTTCCCTTCGAGCCTACACCGTCATAGTCTGCCGGAACTGGAAACTGATTGATAAGCGCATCGGCATCTTCCTCCTCCAGATACTTGGTCAACTCCAGTTCTATGGCCATCCGTCGCTCATTATAGCTCAGGTTCCAGATACATTCTCCCAGAACAGCGTTAACCACCGTCCTTATTTCATCCTGAGTGCGCCAGATGGAATCAAAGTCAGTCATAATACTCAATCTTCAATTCCTCGCTGATGTCAATGTTGTCGTGGAAATTATCATCGTAGGTATAGACAAGCCGCAATCCACGATAGACTGACGGCACTTTCAACGTATCAAGCAGATGCCATTTCGGTCTGCCGAAGTCGTAGGATTCCCTGTCGAGCAGGATGCGGTTGGTGGTGTAATCGAAATGATAATAGCCGCCACCGATGCATTGATCTTCTGGCTTCAGCAGGTCTTTATGCTGATTGACCATACCAAGACGGAAATATCCATCCATTGTGATGATAAACTTAGGTAGTGCCATTGTCTAATACTGTTTATTTGAGTTTGATAACATCACTCCAACGGGTCGTCGGATTCTTACTCTTGAAGTCATGCTTGATGGCATTGGCAAAGACTTCTGCCTTTCCCTTGCCGTTTTTCTGAGTGT
>CAMHAM010000069.1 GCA_946183415.1 uncultured Prevotella sp. | reverse complement strand
GAAGTGCCCCAACCGTTGATGTTGTAGAGCTCCTTCGAATCTTCAATGGTCCATTTCTTCATTCTTGCAGTTGTCTAGGTTTATTATACTTTCAGCAGCTCGCGAATCTTCTCGACGCTGATTCTGATTTTCTCGTAATTATCCATCAGACTGACATCCAGGATGTACTTGGCCTTGGTGTAAAAGGGCTCACGCTTCTCCAGCTGCTCGCGGATGAAGGTGATCAGCTGCTCTGGCGTCTTACCCCTGAGCAACGGACGATCGTTCTTGCTCATCACCAGGTGCTTGTAGAGCACCTCTGGCTCGGCTTTCAGATAAACCACCTGCCCCTGCTGGTTCAGATAGTCCATATTATCGAAGAAGCAGGGTGTTCCACCGCCACAGCTGATGATGACATCCTCGAATTCTGCCACTTCGTGCAGCATGCTGTACTCGATCTTACGGAATCCTTCCTCACCGCGCTCGGCAAAGATCTGCGCCACCGTCTTGCGCATCCTGCTCTCGATATACCAGTCGAGGTCGTAGAAGATGACGCCGAGCTCCTTCGCCAGCGCCTTGCCGACGGTGGTTTTGCCGGCACCCATATAGCCTATTAGGATGATTCGCGTCATGTCAGCCTTTCTTTGCAGGTGTGGCCTCGATAACCTTCATGCACTCCTCGTAGGTCAGTTCCTTAGCCTTTTCGTGCATCGCCTTTGGCAGACGGTAGTTCTTACCGTCGTAAACCAGATATGGGCCGTAGCGTCCGTTCATCACCTCCAGTTTCGGATCTTCGAGGAAGAACTTCATGTGCTTCTGGCTCTCCTCGCGGCGTTTGTCCTGAATCAGGGCGATAGCTTCGTCAAGGGTAATGGTCATCGGATCGCAATCCTTAGGAAGCGAAGTGTACTTGCGGTCGTGGAGCACATAAGGACCAAAGCGACCTGTTCCGATGGTAACGGGCTTGCTTTCGTAGTCGCCCAGATTGCGCGGCAACTTAAAGAGTTCGAGTGCCTCTTCGAGTGTAATGGTCTCGATGCTCTGTTCTTTGGGCATCTGAGCAAACTGGGGCTTATCCTTATCCTCTGCGGTACCAATCTGTACGACAGGACCGAAACGGCCAATCTTCACGAAGACGGGCTTGCCACTTTTAGGATCTTTTCCCAACTGGCGCTCGCCGGCCTTGTGCTCCTGACGCGCGTTCATGGTCTTCTCCACTGTGGGTTCGAAATGCTTGTAGAACGTCTTCATCATATCCGTCCATTTCTCATCGCCCTCGGCAATCTTATCGAAGTCCTGCTCCACTTTTGCGGTGAAGTTATAATCCATGATTTCCTTGAAGTTCTCCATCAAGAAATCGTTGACTACGGTACCGATGTCTGTAGGAATCAGCTTGCCTTTCTCAGAACCGATCTGCTCCTTGCGCGTCTTCTGACTGATCTGCTTACCCTTCAGCTGGTAGAGAGAGTAAGAACGCTCCTCACCTTTCTTGTCACCCTTCTGCACATACTCGCGCTGCTGAATGGTGGAAATGGTGGGCGCATAGGTGGAAGGACGGCCAATGCCCAGTTCTTCCATCTTGTGGACGAGACTGGCTTCAGTGTATCGCTGCGGACCCTGGCTGAAACGCTCTGTGGCAATGATATCGCGACGGGTCAGTGTCTGTCCTTTCTTCAGAGGAGGCAGGATGTGGCTGAACTCATCTTGCAGCTCATCATCGTCGGATGACTCACGATAGACTTTGATGAAACCATCGAACTTTACGACCTCGCCCTGGGCTACGAATGTCTCATTGGTGCCGCTGACCTCGATATTGACCGTTGTCTTCTCAATCTCAGCATCAGCCATCTGACTGGCAATTGTGCGCTTCCAGATGAGTTCGTACAGGCGCTTTTCCTGAGCTGTTCCATCGATCTCAGTCTGTTCCATATAGGTGGGACGAATGGCCTCGTGAGCCTCTTGAGCACCTTTGGCGCTGGTGTGATACTGACGAACCTTGCTGTAGTCCTCACCATAGAGTCTGACAATCTCCCCCTTGCTGGCACCCAGACAAAGTTTAGAGAGGTTGACAGAGTCGGTACGCATATAAGTGATTTGTCCGCTTTCATATAGATGCTGTGCCACCATCATGGTCTGGCTGACAGAGAAGCCAAGCTTGCGGGCTGCTTCCTGCTGCAGGGTTGAGGTGGTAAATGGGGGTGCTGGCGTACGCTTCACAGGTTTTTTCTGGATGCTCTCCACGGTGAAAGTGGCCTCCTTGCATTTCTCGAGGAAGGCAATCACCTCTGCTTCGGTCTTGAAGCGGTTGCCAAGCAGTGCCTTAACCTCTGAGGCTGAACCGTCAGGATTGGTAATGGCAAACACGCCATTGACACTATAGTAAACCTCGCTCTTGAAGTTCTGAATCTCGCGCTCACGCTCAACAATCAAACGAACGGCTACACTCTGTACGCGACCTGCAGAAAGAGCTGGCTTCACCTTACGCCAAAGAACGGGGGAAAGTTTGAAACCTACCAGACGGTCGAGTACACGACGGGCTTGCTGGGCATTCACCAAGTTCATATTCACATGGCGCGGATGCTCAATGGCCTCAAGAATAGCGGGTTTGGTAATCTCGTGGAAGACGATACGATTGGTCTTCTGTTTGTCCAGTCCCAACACCTCACACAGGTGCCAGGAGATGGCTTCTCCTTCACGGTCCTCATCGGATGCGAGCCATACTTTCTCGGCTTTGTCTGCCTTGGCTTGCAGATCGGCAACAAGTTTTGTCTTCTCTTCAGGAATTTCGTATTCCGGTTCAAGTGTCTGGTCGTCGATGCTCAACTCTTTCTTTTTCAAATCACGGATATGTCCGTAACTCGACATGACCTTGAAGTCCTTTCCCAGGAATTTCTCGATGGTCTTCGCTTTGGCAGGAGACTCGACAATCACTAAGTTCTTTTGCATATTCTGTCTCGTTTTATTTCTTACGGGCTGCAAAAGTAAACAAAAAACTCACTCCCACCTTATTTATATAGAGGATTTTTTGTTTTATTAACAGTTTTGCGCCAAGAAACGGTGTACAGCTTGCCTTATAGAGCGTAGTCCAAAGCGTTCAACGTACACTTCTCTCAAAGGAACCCACGACAAATCGGCTGCGTCGTCGGCTGCTTTGATGTCCGCATCATCGTTTACCTGACAGATAAAGAACAAGTCGAGCGTGTGGATGTCCATCCCTGAGTAACGGTATACGTTGGGAATGGAGAAGAGATACTTCACGTCATCAGCACTGATTCTGAGGCCAGTCTCTTCCTTGATTTCTCTCACAATCCCCTGTTCGGCATTCTCCTCATTGTCTACAAAACCGCCAGGAAGGTCGAGTGTGTCCTTGGCTGGTTCTTTGCCGCGACGAGCCACCAGCAGTTCGCCTTTACCGTTTAGGATAAAGGCTGCTGTAGAGGCTCGAGGGTTCTGATAATACGTGAAACCGCAATTTGCGCAATGCCTGCTCAGTTCGTTATGGATCTCGAAATCCTCGCTGCCACACTTCGGACAGTAATGGAATAGTTCTAATGGATGATTCTTCATGGGTTTACCAGTTATCAGTGCGGAAAGGGAAGAGTGGCAGGTTGCCTGCATTCTTCACGTTGCCGATCTGGAAGTTCTTAAAACAGTAGCGCACAGCGACAGGATGCTTGACTTCAGGTGAACTGATCTTGATAGCCTCGTCCCAATAGCCGCCTCCTTCCTGCCAGAAGTGACGCGCGGTAGCAGGATGGAACACCTTGTCCTCACCAGCTATTTCAAAGCCCTCCATGCCCTCGAAAGGTGCATCCGTATGGTAGTTGTCCTCCAGATGGATGAAGATGGCGTCGTCTTTCACCTGCATGTCCTTGAAAGACGGACTCTTGTACATCAGTCCTTCGAAGCCGTAATCACGATTCAGCGCTGTATAGGCCAGACGCTCGCCCACCTGTTGCTTCTGAGTGGGATGAATCTGCGTAAACTCGTAGGGATAGACCAGATCGTTGATGCATACCAGCGAACTGTTGGGAATAATCTTAGCGGCCTTGTACTGCTGTTCGCGCAGTAAGGCTCCACTGATGGCATTCACGTTGCCGTCGTACTCATAAGGTGCTATCTGAACGAAATAGAAAGGAATCTCGCCCAAACCGAACTGTGAGCGCCACTGCTCCACCAGCAGTTTCATGCGCTGGGAGTACTGGTCGCCAGGATCGCCCACGTTCGAGCAGCCCTGATAATAGAGGATTCCCTTCACGGTGAAGTTCAGAATGGGATTGAACGTGCCGTTACCCCAAAGCAGCGAACGGTGATAGTCCCACTTGTCCCATTTCTTGCAGATCTCCACAGAATCAGTAGGATCGCTGGTGTATTTCTGCAGGTTCTCCTTCGTTAGCCAGCTCTCTACGCGCGTACCTCCTTTATTTGCCTCTATCAGTCCGATGGGAATGTCGAGTGCCTGATGCATGGTGCGGGCGAAGAAATAACCAGTGGCCGAAAACTCACCAACGGTCTTGGGAGAACATTCGCGCCACTCGCACTGGGCATCGTCCTGAGGTTCTGAGCGCATCACGCTGGGTATCTTCACGGAGCGCACACCCTGATGGTTGGCAGCGTCGATGACAACCTGGTTGTAATCCTTCACAGGGCACATCCAGAAACCCTTGACGGGCATCTCCATGTTCGACTGTCCTGCGCAGACCCATACTTCACCTGCTACGACATTCTTGATCGTCAGCGGCTCGCCATCGTCGAAGGTAATCGACAATGGCTCGTAGCTGGCCTTAGGCGTCTTGACTTTCACCAGCCATTTCCCCTGCTTGTCAGCTTTGGCGCTGGCGGTCTCTTTGCTCCAGGATGTGCTGACTTTCACCGTCTTCCCAGGCTGTGCCCATCCCCAGAGGCGGGCGTCTGTCTGCTGTTGCAATACCATGTTGTCGCCAATCAGATGGGGCAACCTTACCTTGGCCTGTGCGCTGAGCGTCAGTGTCGTGAGTGCCAGAATTGTCAGAATCTTCTTCATTTTCTCCGTTATATTAAGTTTATGCCTGCAAAGATACGTTTTTTATTTTATTTTTTGTATCTTTGCACCGTCGATTAACATAATTAAAGTAATGAGAAGTCTGAAAACAATTATGACGATGCTCTTGTTGACGTGCACGGCATCGGTATTTGCACAGAAAGGAACTACGATGGAACTCTGGCCCAAGGGAGCTAAGTATACCAGCAGCGATGCTAAGGACAAAGCTGAGCTTACGGTCTATCTGCCTGATGCCAAGAAGGCTACAGGCCGTGCGGTGGTCTGCTGTCCTGGTGGCGGCTACTCTCATCTGGCTATGGATCACGAGGGGCATCAGTGGGCTACCTTTTTCAATAATCATGGTATTGCGCTTATCGTACTGAAGTATCGTATGCCTCATGGCGATCGCATGGTTCCCATCTCTGACGCTGAAGAAGCCATCAGGACTGTGCGCAGGAATGCTGTGGAGTGGCATATCGACCGTAATAATGTCGGTATCATGGGCTTTTCGGCAGGTGGTCACCTCGCTTCTACCATCGCCACGCATGCTACTGGCGATGCTGCGCCCAACTTCCAGATTCTCTTCTATCCTGTGATTACGATGGATCTGGGCTTTACCCATAAAGGCTCGCACGACAACTTCCTGGGCGATGGCCACTCGAAGAAGGAGCTGCGTAAGCTGGAGGCCGAATTCAGCAACGATCTTCAGGTGAATCGTACGACACCACGAGCCTTCCTTGCCTTGAGCGACGACGATAAGGCCGTGCCTGCTGCCAATGGTCTGAATTACTATGAGCAGCTTTACAAGCACGATGTGCCAGCCTCTATCCATATCTATCCTTCAGGCGGACACGGATGGGGCTATCGCGAGAGCTTTGCGTACCATTATCACGTGATATTCGAGCTTCAGGCCTGGCTACAAAGCTTTTAATCCTGAATAAGCGGCTCTTAGCGACAAATAAGTGGCACTTACCGAGCGATAAGTGCCACTTATTTTTGTATAGGAAATGCTTAAAGTAATTTCTTCACTTCAGCCTCGATATCCTTGATCTGTGCAGCACGCTTCACGATGTTGTTGCCACGGTCAATGAGGAAGAAATCAGGCACAGCGGGCACATTATACAGCATCAGGAGCTGAGAATTGATACCGTTCTCATCGCGTACGCTAATCCAAGGCAGGGCAGCCGTCTGCTGCTTCCAGAAATGCTCGTCGTTGTCGAGTGAAATCTGGTAAACCTCCAGTCCTTGAGCGTGGTATTTGTTGTAAAGCTCGCGCAGCATGATGATGCGGGCTGGCGAATCCTCGAGGGCGAAGATGTGGAAGTCGAGCAGCACCACTTTTCCCTTCAGGTCCGTCAGGTGGCGCTCCTGTCCCTTGTTGTCGCGCAGGGCGATGTCGAGCACGCCTGATTCATTCACCTTGCTGGCCTCAATCTGGATGTCCTGGTTCTTGGCATCGACGATGCGCTGGGTCTTCATGCCCTCGATGGCGATGTTATGCAGGTTCTGTCCGCGCTCCGCATGGGGGTAGTAGGTGTCCCAACTGGTGGCTACGGCAGCAAAGGCCTTGATGTCGTCCTTGTCAGTGCGGGGGTTGAAGATAAGCCAGTTGCCGAGGGCCTGGAAGAGTGCGAAATATGAGTAAGCCTTGAAGGGCTCCTTGTAGATGTAGTTTCTCTTCACGTCGTCCTTATAGGCAGCCAGAATCTTGTTGATGCTGTCGTTGATGCCATTGATGCCGAGGGCTGTATTTTGTTGGATAGCGATGGCACGTTTCTGCAAGTCCATCTGCTTGAGTGTCAGCTCCTTAATCTTCTCGCAGTTGTCTGAGCCGCTGACGGTATAGTTCGATGCCATACCTGGATATTCACCCTTGATGACAACAGTCTCCGTAGAGTCGATGCTGACGTTGATAATCTGGTTGGAGATTCTGAGTCGGTAGAACTCAGGAGCCTTCGGAGCCTCCTCTTTGAAGGAGAACTCGCCGTTGTCGCCCAGCTTCACGGAGTCGACCACGTTGATACCTTCCAATCCTACATTCTCAAAGTAGAGCAAGGAGTCCTTGGCGTTGGTGATCTGGCCTTCCACCGTGAACTTATTCTCATTGCATGAGGCAATTGTAATGGCAGCTACGAAGAGGGCTGCCGCTTTCCATATATGTTTCATATTCAATGTTGTTTTTTCGTTTTGTGGGTGCAAAGGTAGTGATTTTACCCGAAATAAAAAAGGAAATCACATTTTTATTATAGATTTGACAGCTTATTTCTTGCGACTTTCGATTATTATTCGTATTTTTGCACTCATAAAATGTATATCCCTGATTCGGCACGGTCGGGAGTTTGCGGTGACCAAGCAATATGGCAAAGAGAATAAAAGACAAAGAAAGAGACAAGATAGACTTTGGAAAGTCGAGGATTGGTCCGCTGTTCAACAGCATTTTCTATCCTACGCTGTTGTCAATGGTGTTTGCATCGCTATTTACGGTTGCAGACGGCATATTCGTTGGGCAGGGAGTGGGCAGCAATGCGCTGGCGGCTATCAATATTGTCTCACCACTGTTTTTGATTACGACGGGCATTTCGCTGATGTTCGGTGTGGGCGTGTCAGTCGTGGCAAGTATCCATCAGTCTCAAAACAATCAAAAAGCCGCAAATATCAACATAACCCAAGCCTTCGAAGTGGCTACGCTCCTGATGGCCATTATTGCTATTGCTGTCTATTTCTTCCGCATTCCTTTCTTGCGGCTTTTGGGAAGCAGCGATGCACTATTGCCATTATGTCAGGATTATCTTCTACCCATTCTTCCTGGCTGTGTTTGCATCGTCATCCAGATGATTGGCGCTTTCGTCATCAGGCTCGACGGATCTCCAAAGTTTGCAGCTTCATTGGAGGTTTTTCCAGGCTTACTGAACATCTTTCTGGATTGGCTGTTTGTATTTCCAATGCAGATGGGGATTGCGGGTAGTGGCATTGCATCATCGATTAGTTGTGCCGCTGCCGCAGGAATGGTCGTTTGGTATATGTTCTTCCAGGCACAGACTGTCAAGATCTGCAGGCTAAAGCTCAGTCTTACCAGTTTTTATCTGACAGCGCGCAATGTCGGCTATATGGCTCGTAGTGGTTTCTCCTCCATGCTGGGAGAACTGGCCATGTCCGTCATGTTGCTTACCGGAAACTACGTCTTTATACGCGAATTGGGCGAAGATGGTGTAGCTGCCTTCAGTGTGGCCTGCTATCTTTATCCTATCGTGTTCATGGTCAACAATTCTGTGGCACAGTCTGCCCAGCCTATTATCAGTTTCAATTATGGTGCAGGCAATCGCTATCGTGTGCGAAGAGCTTTCAGGGTCAGCCTCAGTACCGCTACCGTCTGTGGCGTATTGGCAACAACGTTTCTCACCCTGTGTGCCAAACCTCTTGTCAGCCTTTTCCTGCAAGCAGGCACCAGTGCCTATGAGATTGCAGTAGGTGGGCTTCCTTTGTTCGCTTATTCTGCCATCTTCTTTGCAATGAATGTTGCCATTATTGGCTATTATCAAGCCACCGAGCAGAATACTCGGGCCACGTTGTATATGTTGTTCCGAGGACTGATATTCCTTATACCGGCATTCATTCTGATGCCTAAATTCATTTATCCTCAA
This sequence comes from uncultured Prevotella sp., assembly GCA_946183415.1. GTDB lineage: Bacteria > Bacteroidota > Bacteroidia > Bacteroidales > Bacteroidaceae > Prevotella. The sequence continues at coordinate 3,507 of CAMHAM010000069.1, read as the reverse complement.
GGTATGTGGCTCGCCGTTCCTGTTACAGAATGCATGACGCTGGGGGTGATACTATTGACAAATAAGGGTATCATTAGTCGTTAATAGAATTCACTTGTAAACACAGCCGTCTGTGCCGCTTTGTACTATATCCGTCTGGTAATTAGGTAGTTCGTTGCGGCTATGTTTGTTGTAGACGTGATAAAAACTGTGCCCTTAGCGTGCCGTATTGCGGAGGCGGAGGTGGTAGCCTCGGGTGTTGCCTACCTTGTAGCGTTTCCATACGAATTAGAGCGGAAAAAACAAAAAAAACGAAAAATAATCACCATTTCTTCGTTTATTTATATAATAATGTGTAACTTTGCGCCGATTTTTATTTTTAGATGTTTAAACAAAGATGAATGTAATTACAAAGACCCTTCAACTGGCCGATGGAAGAACCATCACCATTGAAACCGGGAAAGTGGCAAAACAGACCGATGGTGCTGTCATGTTGACAATGAACAACACCGTATTGCTGGCCACCGTTTGTGCCGCAAAAGATGCAGTTCCCGGAACCGATTTCATGCCTCTGCAGGTTGATTATCGTGAGCAGTACAGTGCCGCTGGCCGTTTCCCTGGTGGATTCACCAAGCGCGAAGGCAAAGCCTCAGACAATGAAATCCTTACATCACGACTGGTGGACCGTGTGCTTCGTCCACTTTTCCCAAGTAACTATCACGCAGAAGTATTCGTAAATGTCATGCTGCTCAGTGCCGATGGTGTTGATCAGCCCGATGCATTGGCTGGTTTTGCTGCCTCTGCAGCTCTGGCCTGCTCGGATATACCTTTCGAGTGCCCTATCTCGGAAGTCCGCGTAGCACGTGTGAACGGTGAGTATGTCATCAATCCTACCTTCGAGCAGATGAAGGATGCCGACATGGATATCATGGTTGGTGCTTCTGCTGAGAACATCATGATGGTGGAGGGTGAGATGAAGGAAGTGAGCGAGCAGGACATGATCGGTGCCCTGAAGGCTGCTATGGAGGCTATCAAGCCTATGTGTGAACTGCAGGCTGAGCTTTCAAAGGAGCTGGGCAAGGACGTGAAGCGCGAGTATGATCACGAGGTGAACGATGAGGCGCTGCGTGAGCAGATGAACAAGGAGCTCTACCAGCCTGCCTATGACATTACCAAGCAGGCTCTGCCAAAGCAGGATCGTGCCGATGCCTTCGACAAGCTGCTGGCCGACTTCAAGGAGAAGTATTTCGAGGCTCATCCGGAGATTACGGCCGACTCGGAAATCTCCAAGGACGAGTATGAGGCCATGATGGATCGCTACTACCACGATGTAGAGCGCGATGCCATGCGTCGTTGCATCCTCGATGAGGGTATCCGTCTCGATGGTCGTAAGACTGATGAGATCCGCCCCATCTGGTGCGAGGTTTCTCCGCTGCCCATGCCTCACGGAAGTTCTATCTTCACTCGTGGTGAGACTCAGTCGCTCTCTACCTGTACACTGGGCACGAAGCTCGATGAGAAGCTCGTTGACGATGTGCTGGAGCATGGCTATCAGCGCTTCCTGTTGCACTATAACTTCCCTCCGTTCTGTACGGGTGAGGCTAAGGCTCAGCGCGGCGTAGGCCGTCGCGAGATCGGGCACGGTCACCTCGCATGGCGCGGACTGAAGGGCCAGATTCCCGAGGACTTCCCTTACACGGTTCGTCTGGTTAGCCAGATCCTCGAGTCTAACGGTTCATCTTCTATGGCTACTGTTTGTGCTGGTACCCTCGCTCTGATGGACGCTGGCGTACCCATGAAGAAGCCTGTTTCTGGTATCGCTATGGGTCTGATCAAGAATCCTGGAGAAGATAAATATGCTGTGCTCAGCGATATCCTTGGCGACGAGGACCACCTGGGTGATATGGACTTCAAGACCACTGGTACGAAGGACGGTCTGACAGCCACTCAGATGGATATTAAGTGCGACGGCCTGTCGTTCGATATTCTCGAGAAGGCTCTGATGCAGGCTAAGGCTGGTCGTGAGCACATCCTGAAGTGCCTCACTGACACCATCGCTGAGCCTCGCGCAGAGTTGAAGCCTCAGGTTCCACGCATCGTTCAGATAGAGATTCCGAAGGAGTTCATTGGCGCTGTGATTGGCCCTGGTGGTAAGATTATCCAGCAGATGCAGGAGGATACAGGTGCTACCATCACCATCGATGAGATTGACGGAGTTGGTAAAGTTCAGGTATCTGCTCCTAACAAGGAGAGCATCGATGCCGCTATTGGCAAGATCAAGGCTATCGTGGCTATCCCTGAGGTTGGCGAGGTCTATGAGGGAACCGTTCGCTCAATCATGCCTTACGGCTGCTTCGTTGAGATCATGCCTGGCAAGGATGGCCTGCTCCATATCTCTGAGATCGACTGGAAGCGCCTCGAGACGGTTGAGGATGCTGGTATCAAGGAGGGCGACAAGATCAAGGTGAAGCTGCTTGAGATCGATCCTAAGACAGGTAAGTACAAGCTCTCTCACCGAGTGCTGATCGAGAAACCTGCCAACTACGTAGAGCGTCCTGCCCGTGGTGAGCGCCGTGAGCGTCCAGAGCGTGGCGAGCGTCCAGAGCGTGGCGAGCGTCGCGACCGCGGTGATCGTCGCCCTGATCGTGGTGACCGTCGTGATCGCGGTGATCGTCGCGACCGTGGTGAGCATCGCCCGCATGCTGAGCATCAGGAGGGGGCTCCAAAGGAGAACAATGAACCCAAAGACTTCAGCGACTCACTCGACAATATGGACTTTTAAGAAGTGAGGAGTGAAAAGTGAAAAGAGAGCACAAAGGGTTTGACCCCTTGTGCTCTTTGCTGATAAACGAAGGTATAAGAACATGAAGGTTAGTCTGATAGAGTTATTTGAAGAAACGGTCAAGAAGTGTCCGCAGAAGGTGGCTGTGATTGATAAGGACAGAGAGATTGTTTTCTCTGACCTTCACATGAAATCCCTTCAGCTTGCTTCTACGCTGATGACTTTGGGCATTGGTCAAAACAAGCCGGTGGGTGTCTTCCTCGACAAGTCCATAGAGAGTGTTTATGCCGATCTGGGAATTCTCTATGCAGGAGACTTCTATATGAACCTCGACATCAAGACACCGGCAGAACGTATTCGCAATATCCTGCAACTGGTAGAGCCTGCTGCTATCATCTCTACAACCCGTCAGATCAAGCCCATTGAAGGGATCATCCCCTCTACGATGAAGGTTTTCCTGCTTGATGAGGCTGATGAGGCAGCAGAGGTGGATGCCGCAGACATTTTGGGGAGGCTGTCGACGATTATCGACACTGATCCTTCATGTATCATCAATACATCTGGTTCCACAGGAACGCCAAAGGGTGTGGTGCTCAATCATAAGAGTTTCTTCGACTTTATCGAGTGGTCTATTGACACATTCCACTTCGACGATGGCCTTGTGATGGGATCGCTCTCGCCGATTGTGTTCGATATCTACAGTTTCGAACTCTGCATGCTGATGGCAAAGGCCAGCACACTTGTGG
>CAMHAM010000068.1 GCA_946183415.1 uncultured Prevotella sp. | reverse complement strand
CCAACATTTTGTTGACTGCCTTGTCCTTGCTGATTGCCAGAACCTTGTTGATTGCCTGAACCTTGCTGATTGTTGTTGCCTTGCTGACTGCTGGCTGTTTGTTGCGTTCCTTGGCTCTGCTGGCTGTTCGTGCTCTGGCTTTGTTGACCGTTCGCGCTCTGGCTTTGCTGGCCGCTTGTGTTTTGAGCTTGTTGTGCATTATTGGCTTGGGTCTGCTGACCAGTAGCATTTTGCTGCTGACTGCCTGAGCTCTGCTGACTACTTGTACTTTGCTGGTTGCTTGCACTTTGTGGACTGCCTGCGCCCTTGATGGCAGCAGCACCTCCAATAACGGCGGCTCCTCCAACTACAGCAGCTCCAGCTATGGCTGCAGTCTTCGCAGCAGAGTTCTTTCCTTGGCCCTGCTGAGCACCAGAGGCATTGTTTTGCTGAACACCAGAGTCTTTGTTTTGCTGAACATTAGTGCCTTGTCCTTGTTGACCGTCAACATTTTGCAGGCTGTTATTAACCTGCTGGGCATTGCTATTTTGATTCTGCTGAACATTTTGATTCTGCTGAGCATTCTGTCCCTGTTGTCCATTCTGGCTCTGCTGAACATTCTGACTTTGCTGAGTATTGTTGGTCTGTAGGTTGTTGTTTCCCTGCTGACTCTCGCCATTTTGTAGAGCATGATTGGCCTGCTGCTGTTCGCTGCCAGCGTTCTGTTGGCTGCCAATATTTTGTTGATTGCCTTGTCCTTGTTGATTGCCAGAACCTTGTTGATTGCCAGAATTTTGCTGACTGCCAGAACCTTGATGATTGCCTGAACCTTGCTGATTGTTGTTGCCTTGCTGATTGCTGTCAGTTTGTTGCGTTCCTTGGCTCTGTTGGCTGCTCGTGCTCTGGCTCTGCTGGCTGTTCGTGCTCTGGCTTTGCTGGCCGCTTGTGTTTTGGGCTTGTTGTGAATTCGTGTTTTGAGCCTGCTGTGCATTATTGGCTTGGGTCTGCTGACCAGTAGCATTTTGCTGCTGACTGCCTGAACTCTGCTGACTACTTGTACTTTGTGGACTGTTTGTACTTTGCTGACTGTTTGTACTTTGTTGGTTACCTGGGCCTTGCTGGTTGCTTGCATTTTGTGGACTGCCTGCGCCCTTGATGGCAGCAGCACTTCCGATAACAGCGGCTCCTCCGACTACAGCAGCTCCAGCTATGGCTGCAGTCTTCGCAGCAGAGTTCTTTCCTTGGCCCTGCTGAGCACCAGAGGCATTGTTTTGCTGAACACCAGAGTCTTTGTTTTGCTGAACATTAGTGCCTTGTCCTTGTTGACCGTCAACATTTTGCAGGCTGTTATTAACCTGCTGGGCATTGCTATTTTGATTCTGCTGAACATTTTGATTCTGCTGAGCATTCTGTCCCTGTTGTCCATTCTGGCTCTGCTGAACATTCTGACTTTGCTGAGTATTGTTGGTCTGTAGGTTGTTGTTTCCCTGCTGACTCTCGCCATTTTGTAGAGCATGATTGGCCTGCTGTTGTTCGCTGCCAGCGTTCTGTTGACTGTCAGCGTTCTGTTGGCTGCCAACATTTTGTTGACTGCCTTGTCCTTGCTGACTGGCAGGTCCTTGCTTTTCTTGTGTCGCCTGCGGAATACCTGTTTCCATGAGCATCCCGAAGATCTGATTGTCCTTTTCTGTCAGATCATCATCGAAGAGGTGATTGAGGTAGAAGTTCATCAGGTCGTCCTCGTTGGCTATTTGATGATCTTTCAAGAAAGTTTGTACATCGTTGTCCGTAACGCTTACAACTTCTCCTTTTTTCTTCTGCTCATCCTTTTGCTTCTCGGCATCAGTCTGTCCGGCCTGCGCGGCCTGCTTATCCTGTTGGTGCTCCTCTTTCCTCTCTTGAGCCTTCTGCGGAACACCGGTTTCCACCAGCATCCCGAAGATCTGCTTGTCCTTATCTGTCATGTCATCATCAAAAAGATGATTCAGATAGAAGTCCGTCAGATCATTCTCATTGGCTATTTGGTGATCTTTCAAGAACGTCTGTACGTCATCGTCGCTGAAGTTTGCCACGGCTTGCGGCTTCTTGCCTTCTTGCTTCTTGACTTCCTGACTTCCAGTCCCTTGAGACTTTTGGGCGATAATGCTCCTAAGCGTGTCTTTATGAGGCACCCCCCTTCTGATGAGTAGTTCTAATACCTTTTTCTCTTTCTCCTCCAAGTCACTTTTGTCGTATAAGTGATTCAGATAGAAATCTCCCAGATCGTCATCGTCCTTTATATGATGCTTCTGCAAGAACTGTTGTACATCCTTCTCATCAAAATCTGCCATGGCCTAATCCTTATTTTCCTGGTTTGGGGTTGGTAACCAACTGCTGCATCCTGCTTATTAATTCAACATTTGTACTCGTGGCACTGTCACTGATGTTTATTTTCTCAATAGCACTGACTTCCATCGCCTTCTTGATGGGGTCAGAGAGCACGTTGACCAGTTTTGATGTATCCACCTCGTTAGCCTTCTGATAGACGGGCTTCGTTTCTTTCCCCAGTGTGTATGGAGTACCCGAGGATATCAGGATCTGGCCGTTCTTGGCTTCGCTCCAGACGTCCTTCTCGTGCACTTTCATCCTTCTGAATGAAGCCAGGCTGCTGCTGACGGGATCGAATTCATAGTCGATGTAGCCTGCGGTCTTGTTCCAGTTGTCCAGCAAGTCCTCCTTAGACTTGACGAGTTCGCTGATTTCCATCTTCTGATTGTCCTTCTTTGCTTTAAAGCCAAGTCCCTCCAGCAGGTTTAGTGCGATGAGGTGTTTCAGGGCGGTTAGTTGCTCCTGGGTTTCCTTGTCCCTGTCATCAGCGAGCTTCTTGTATTTCTCTTCTTCCAGGTCAGGACGCTTCAGGTCTGTCATGGTCTTGTAAAGCTCCGATTGAGCGCACTTTTCTTTTGAGAGTGCTTTCTTGACGATATCCTTATAGTCCTCAGGCAGGTGATTATAGCTCTCTGATGGTATGATGCCGATTTTCTGCGAATCAAACTGGCACGCTTTCATGTTACGGATTGCCGTCAACAGGTCATTCGCATAGCCCAGGACAACGGTTCTGAAGGTTTTGCGGTTCTCAATGATAGTCTCAGCCGTATAGCCTTGCTTCCTTGCCTGGCATTGGTCTGTCTTGGCGTTTTTATCCACACCTACCAGGTCGTTTACAAATCCCATGTCTTCTTCCTTCAGTTCTCCGTTGTCATTGTTCAGGAGCTTGCTTTTCAGTTCTGGGTAGAGGTTGCAGACGCGCGTAGTCTCCATAGCCTTTTCTGTTGCCTCTGACCAGACTTTCAGGCCATCAACCGCAGCGATGAAGGCGTTGTTGTCTACCTGTGCACTATTGAAGGCCTGACAGTAATCTCGGTATTTATCATAGAAAGCTGCCCACGATGCCTCGATCAGGCTCGCAATGCCATCGCCCATCTGATACCATTGTTCCTCAGTCCGTTGAGATTTGTCGGGCAGTCTCATGCTCTTGTAGGCTGATGCCGGATAGCCTGTTATGGCACCGTCGGCCTCCAGCTTCAGGAATCTGTTCGACTGCACTTCGAGCACGCCCTCCACGGGCTTGATGAACATGTCGCGGACATGCCTGAGCATGGCAAAGTCGATGGCTCCTTTCTCGTCAAAGGCCAGCAGTGCCTTGGCAGCTGCTTCCATGGCCAGGTTATTGCCCAAGGCCTTCGCTCCCTCTTCGGGTATGAACTTGTTCTGAATGTTTGTGCCTGAGATCAGCTTCAGGTTGTTGCCGGCCTCGATGGTCACGTTCTTGCCCGAAATCCTGATGTCGCCGTTGGGGGCGCTGATGTTGATGCCTGTGAAGGCATTGATGTCCACATTGCCCCAGGGCGAGCTGATGCTGACCTGGCGGTCGTTGGTGGAGCACTTGATCTGGTAGATGTTATAGTAGTCCTTGATCTCCACGCTGCCCTCGAAGCGCTTGTTCTCCTGCTTCGTGTCGTCTTTCCAGAAGTCTATAGCGTTCAGGGGCATGATGTCCGGCGAAAGGCTCTGCATCGCCGCGAGTCCCGGCCTCATGGCGGTGCGGAAGGCGGCAAGCCCCCTGCCCGTGCCGTCGCTCATCTGCAGCCGCTGTCCGTTGGGAGTCCTGAGGATGGCATCGATAGGGCTGTCCCAGCTGTCCTTCAGGGGCAGTTGCTCCTGGATGGAGCCTACCACGTAGGGGCGCTCCACGTTGCCACCGATGAAATCCACCAGCACCTTTTCGCCCTTGTAGTGCCTGACGTGGCTGCCAGCCCCGGGGATGGTGCCGTCCTGGGCCACTAACAGCCAGGGGGTCGGGTCGCTGTCTTCCGTCTGCCACTCGAACCTGACGCGCACGCGGTTCTTCCGCATCGGGTCGTCGGCATCCACCACCTCTGCCTTCAGCATCCCGCTCTTCCGCGTGTGCCCAGTGGGCAGGTAGGGAGGATAAAACTTCGCCTTCCGCGGGTCAGGCATCTGCGCATTTGCCGGTGCGTTTGCTTGTCCGTTCGCCGGCGCGTTCGCCTGTCCGTTCGCCTGCGCATTTGCTTGTCCGTTAGCCTGTGCATCCGCCTGTGGCTCCGGCTGCTCGCTGGTGATCCCCTTGATAGCTTTCACCTGCCACTTGGGGCGCTGGTCCTTCAGCTCCATCGTGATCTCAGTCACGATATAGAAGGTTTCGTCGTCATTGCCTATAGTGAACTTACTGCCTAAACCCATTCTCGGATAGAGCGTGTCGAAGTCGATCACGAGGGTCCCCTTGCTCCGGCTGAGTTCCTGGGCCAGCACCTTCGGATAGTTCTCTATGTCGTAGGCCCTGAAGGTCGCATCGGTCTCCGTGAATTCGTTGAAGACGCTGTTCACGTTGTTTTCCTTCACGAACTGCTGGGCGTATTTCTGCTTCTCGTCTTTCGGATTGACAAAATAGACATCGTTGAACTGGGCCCTCAGCGCATCGGTGTATCGCTTGGCCTGTCCGTAGCTTACGAGGTCTGCCACCAGCGAGTCTGATGCCCATGTCGGCATGTCCTTTGCTGTGGTGAAGGCCCGCCCCAGGTTCTTCATTACATACTTGTCGTGCCCACGTTCGTTGTTCTTCACCGAGTCTATCTCGTTGAGCGGATCCTCATACACATCCTTGTGAAGCACATCGTCCAGGAATTCCTGCGCCGCCTCCAGGCTGACGTCGCCCAGCGGCTCGACGGCGTCTTTCTGCGTCGATGGCCCATCGAATGATATGGAGTGACAGTATGAGATGGTCTCAAGCTGATCCAGATTGGCAGGGCCAAAATCCACTTTTTTGATATTGCTGTGGATGTCATGATAGCCGAAAGTAAGCACTCCTTCGTAGTACATGAACTCGCCCCAGCGGTTGGCGGTACGCCGCAGGAAGTCGTAGCTGCTCTCGTTATACTGCACCAGATAGGGCACGATGTGCTCTTTGCCGTCGGTGGTGACCAGCTGGTGCATCGTCTTCGTCATGTCCGCGTATTCCAGCGTCTTCTTCTCGTCGTATGGCATGTGGCAGTTGTCCGCCAGTTCCTTCACGATGTCGCTTAGGCGCTTGCCTACGTATGCCTTGCAGCCCTGTGTCTTCGTCAGCAGGTAGTCTGGGCTGTAGATGGTCAGATCCAAGTATACGCTGCCGTTTTCGCAATAGGTTGGCACCACCTTCTCCACGTAGTAGTTATCGCATACGGACACCATTTCGTCCACCATCAGCTCCGCGCGTTTGTTTATAAACTGTTTCTCCCAAAACTTTCTGGAGTAGCGCTTTGGCTTGAAGGCAGTCGGAAAGATATACAGCCGTGCCTTGATCTCGTTCGGACGGTTCAATGTCTTGGTGAAACTGATATACTGGAGCGTGAAGACATACTCTGTTTTGTTGATATCCCAGGAATCCATCAGGCTTGCTGTTGCGCCGGCTACCGACAAGAGGATTTTGTCTTCTTCCTCATAGATGTTCAGCCTGATGCCGCTGTCCCCTTTCACGAACTCTTTCCGGCGGTCCTTTTTTGCGACATTGACAAATCTTGTCTCCTGCACGATTTTCCCCTTCATTCCACTGATGTGGCGTATCGAAGTCAGCAGCATCTTCGCGTGCATGATGGTCTGGCGCTCCAGCCCCTGGCTGTCCTTGCCGCTGTGGAACTCCTCCTCCAGGTGGACGATATAGCCGTGGGCCACCAAGCCGTATTTGTAGCTTTTTATCTTTTCCGGTTCAAAGAATTGGAACTCGTGCCCGAACAGGAATGTCAGCTTCTGAAGCTCGTTGGTGTAGCCGCTCGTGTAGAATGTCTTGCCGTGCAGTGCGCTGTGCAGGCGGATGCTGAACTCCAGCACCGACGGCTCCGTCGCCCCGAAAGTCCTACCCGCCCCGTTGGCTGGCATCTCGAAGTCATACTCGAATGTCTCCAGCATGGCGTTGAGCTGGTTTTCCCCCAACACCCGGAACCCATTTTCTGTAATGTCGTCCAGTATCACGACACCCTTTACAAAGTCTGTCATCTTCCCTCTTTTTTATTGCTTGTTACTTACCGCTTTGTTCTCTCCCTATTCTTCGCCATAGACCTCTGCCAGCACCTCCAGCGAGTCGCTGGCGGGCACCTTATAGGCCATGTCAGCTTCCCGCAGGTAGAGGATGATGATAGGATAGCCCGTATTCTGGACTTCAGGGAAGAGAAACTGATACGCCTCGTGATCCCTGTACAGTCCCATATACGTCACTTCGCCTCCCTTCTCCACCAGCAGGCCTTTAACCTCGTCTTTCACTGCTTGTGGGATTTCCGTATTCTCTCTTCTGTTGTCTGCCATGATGCAAAAATAATTTTAAGTCCTTTTTGTTTCTACCTTTCTATTTATAGAATATGTCAGCATACTTCCCATTGAACAGTTTGTTGTCCACTCGCATGATACCTCTGGTTGAGTCTGGCCAGGGTGTTAACAAGCCGCATAGTTTGCTCGGACGTTTGTCATTGCCTGTCTGGGTCTCGATGTTTTTGAGATGTGTCCCCTTCTCGTCAGTCCATCGCCGCAGCGTGGTGAAGTGGCAACTGCCTGGTTCGCCTTTTTGCCCCTTCCATTCCACGCTAAACATATACAAACCGTCCTCCTGCGTGTTCTCTTCAAGAAATTCCATATAGCGTTCCCTGTTCATTCGGTTATATCCCTTATGTTTCATCCAGTCTTTCACCATCGTTGGCTTTGCTTCTGTTCCGTCGGCATTCTTCCATATCTTGAAGGCCTCATCGTTTTTCGCGATATCAGACGTGTGGTCTTTCTCGCTAAAGCCCTTCGCCGTCACGTCAAAACCTTGCAGGCGCATTGCGTAGGTAACGCTACAAGTCGTGCAGTTAATGTTGAATTTTTCGTGCTTCTTCTCATCATAGGCGGGATTCTTGATATACAGCGGTATGACATCCTTCTTCACCTTTATCATGCGTCCGTTCTTGTCCTTCTTTTCCACCTCTTTCATCACGTGCACATTGTTCACGTTGGGGATAGTCTCATCCACCCGGCGCGGATTCGTCTTCCGTGCCTCATCGTGTTTCATGGGCTTCCTCAGCGGCAGGTTCTGGCGCTTCGCCAGTTCTATGTTATGCGCCGCTATGGCCCGCTTCTCCTCGTTAGTCAGCGTGTCCGGCAGCATGCTCGCCATGAAACCTACCGGATCCACCTGTTGGTTGGCTTGGTTGCCAGCTGGAACCACTGGCTGTTGCTGGGCGGGTGCCTGGTTTCTGGCTTCTACCTCGGGCTCCTGTGGCTCGATGTATTTCAGCTCCAGGTTGTTCACCGTCACCTTATCCGCCAGTATGCCCACCGTCAGCAGCCTTCGCCGTTTCTCTTTCTTCGGGTTCACCTTGTCTATGCGCTCCGTCAGCCCGCAGCAGGCCGCCCCCTTCAGCAAGATTTCTTGGTACTCCTCGCCCAAGTCATTCATCAGCACAATCTGTAACAGCAGGTCGATGCTGTTCTTGTCGGCAAACCATTTGTGCAGATACATGTCGTCCACATCCGGCGACACCGTCACATCCAGCCTCGTCAGCCGCATGTCGCTCTTCGGGCTCTGCTTGTCGTAGTCGCGGTCCATCACCAGCCTGCAGTCAACTACCTTCATCATCTTCTGGGCGTTTCTCACCCCGTAGTCGAAATAAATCTTTGATTCTAAAGCCATATTATATTATGTATAAGGGGAGTCTTGTGTATTTTGGTTTGTAGTTTGTTACTCTTCTGTGTTGTCGCCCATCTTCATCTGATAGACCACCACGTCGTTATGGGCTGCAAAGTCTTCGAGGTCCTGGCGTCTCAGTTCTTCCAGTTTCTCCTTCCATTCGCTGTCAGGTGACTCCTCGTCGCCGGACTCTTGCTCTACAAAGCGTATCAGGTTGGTGATGCCAACCAGGTCCAACGTGTCGTAGATGGCCTTGGCACAGTTGACAAAGACAATCCTGGGCTCTTTCCTGAATTTGTTATGGGCAAACATGATGACACGGATGCCGATACTGGAGAGATGTACCAGGTCTGTGGCATCGAACACAATCTCTTCAATGTCCTGATTCGTATAGGCGTTCAGCTCTTCCTGCAAATCAGGTGCATTCTCAATCGACAATTGATACCCCAGATAGATATACAATGTCGTACCTGTCTTCTTGACCGATAGCTTATTTCCTGTCATGATTCCTTTCGTTGTTCCTTTTGTTGCTCGTACTTCCACTTCTCGTTGCCTTCGGCAATCTCGTCTTTCTTGTCCTTGTAGATCTTGTCACGGTGGGCTTCCCATTTCTTCTTGGTGTCTTCGAAACTTCTTGCCACCACGTCCTTGACAGCCTGGCTCTCGCTTTGGGCCAGCGACGTGAGGGCCGCCTGGGCTAAGGGGAGGGCCTGGTCCATCTGGCTCTTGCACTCCTTGTATATCTTGTCGGCTTTTTCCTTCAGCTCACCAAGGCGCTTGTCGTCTACGGGGGGCATGGTCAGCTTCAGGTAGTTCACCTTCATCTGCTGCGGGCCGTGCTCGCCGTCGCTCACCTCCACGTCCTTCTGGCCGGTCTCCTGCTTGAAGTCTGGGTAATACTTGGCGATGCCGTCCTTGATGGCCGGCATGTCCTCGTCGAAGTTGGGAATCACGATGAAGGTATAGTCATCCGGCTTTGCTACTTTCGCCACTTCCTCAATGTATTTCTCCTCTGTCTCTATGTTGAAGCTTACGGCCAGCAGTGCCATTTCCTCGGCCTTGACGCAGAGCTGCATATAGCGGTAGGTGGCAACGGCCACAATGCCCGAGAGCTTGCTCTCCATCTCTTCAAAAGCCTTGATAATAGATCTTTTCATATAGTTTGTTTATCAGTTTTCGGTGCAAAGATACAAAAAGTGTTGGAAAAAGCAAAACTTTTTAATCGTTTTTTCTTTTACTAAAGATTGAGTAGACCGTCTGGCAGGCGCATGGTGATGGTGTGTGCTTGTTGGTCGATGGCGGTGATGAGATCCTCTGAGGCGGGAATCAGGCGCCCGTCTTCAAGTTCGAAAAGGATGTTGATGGTGGAATCGTCGACAGCGGCGATACGTCCGATGGTGCGATTGCTGTCGGCATCTGTGATGTCGAACCCCACGATGGCAGCCCAAGAGATGGCGTCTTCATCGCTGTCGGCAAGTTCATGGGGGAAATAGACCTCGCAACCTGTTAGTTCGCGGGCACGCTCCTGTGTGTCGATGCCCTCGAATTTCATCAGGGCGTTGCTGTCGGTCTTGAAGCGGTACTCTTCGATGAAGAAAGGCACGAGGATATCGTCGATGCTGAGAATCAGATAGTCAGCATCGACTCGGTCGAACACATCATCATCAAAGAGGAAACTGATCTCCCCTCTTACGCCGTGCGTCTTGCCCAGCTTGCCTATCCTATATACGTCTTCTTTCCTAATCATTTCTCACTCCTCACTCCTCACTCCTCACTCCACACTCCTCACTCCTCAACTCCTTACAATCTTCGCACCGAGGGCATTAAGACGGTCTTCGATATGTTCATAACCACGGTCTATCTGCTCGATATTGTCGATGCGGCTTGTGCCCTTAGCACCCATGGCTGCTATCAGCAGGGCGATACCGGCTCGGATATCAGGACTCGACATCCGGCCGCCTCGGAGCGTGATCTTATGGTCGTGACCAACGACAACTGCACGGTGAGGGTCGCAGAGGATAATCTGTGCACCCATGTCAATCAGTTTATCGACAAAGAACAGACGGCTCTCGAACATCTTTTGGTGGAACAGTACACTGCCTCGTGCCTGAGTAGCCACGACAATCAGTACCGAAAGCAGGTCGGGGGTCAGTCCCGGCCAGGGGGCATCTGCGATTGTCATGATGGTGCCGTCGATAAACGATTGTATCTCATAATGTCTCTGGCGGGGGATGAAAAGGTCGTCGCCTATCGTCTTGATTCTTACACCGAGTCTGCGGAAGGTGTCTGGGATGATACCGAGGTCACCGAGAGAGACATCCTTGATGAGGACACCGTCGCCACACATGGCGGCCATGCCGATAAACGAGCCTACCTCGATCATGTCGGGGAGAAGCTTGTGCTCGGCACCATGCAGCTTATCCACGCCTTCAATCGTCAATAGGTTAGAGGCGATGCCGCTGATCTTGGCACCCATCCGGTTCAGCAGCTTACAGAGTTGCTGCAGATATGGTTCGCAGGCTGCATTATAAATAGTGGTAGTGCCTTTGGCAAAGACAGCCGCCATGACGATATTGGCGGTTCCCGTCACAGAAGCCTCGTCGAGCAGCATGTAGGTACCCTTCAGTTTCTTGGCGGTTATCTCGTAGACACCCCGACCTTCTATGCGATTGAACTTGGCACCCAGTTTCTGGAATCCGAGGAAATGGGTGTCGAGCCTTCTGCGCCCGATCTTATCACCGCCTGGTTTGGTGATGACTGCCCTCCCCATACGAGCCAGCAGCGGTCCGATCATCATGACGCTTCCTCGCAGTTCGGCACACTTCTTTACGAATTCGTCGCTCTCCAGATAGTCGAGCTTCAGCTCGTCCGCCTTAAAGGAATAAGTATTCTCGTTCCTCGCTCCTCGCTCCTCGTTCCTCGTTCCTCCTTCCTCCTTCCTCGAAACCTTCACCCCAACGTCGCGCAGTAGCTGTATCAGATTGTTGACATCGCGTATGTCGGGGATATTGTGGATGGTCACTTCCTCTTCTGTGAGCAGGGTAGCACAAATCACCTCCAGAGCCTCGTTCTTTGCACCCTGTGGTGTGATGGTTCCTTTCAGCGGATGTCCGCCTTCAATAATGAATGATGCCATTCCTGTTACTTCTTTTTCTTGGTTTTCTTGCTCTCGTCGGTAACAGTGAATTTCTCGAACTTGAAGTTGTTCAGGTCCAGTTGGATGATGCCATCGGTAAAGCGGGCCAGGTCGTTGGCCACGCGCTCGTCTTCAGCAGAGCCGTGCCCCCATGTGGCCAGGTCGCGCTTCATTTGGTTCGCTGTGTAGTAAGTCAGGGCATCACGCTCTTCTCCGGCAGGCATAGACTTGAGTTTCTCAAAGAGTTCGCATACGAGCTTGCCGTAATGGCGCAGGTGTACTTCGTCCTTGGGCAACTGCATCGGCTTCGGTTTGCTGAGAATCTTCTCTGCCTCCGATACATCGTAGGGCCAGTCGATATCCAGTTGTTTGTGACTCATGAGATACAGATGGTCCCAGAGCGTCTGCTCGTAGTCGCTACTATCCACCAGCTGGGGTACCTTTGTCTCCATCAGCTGGATGATAGTATAGGCGCACTTTTGCCTTTCTTCCTTAGTGGGCAGACTGACGGCGTGATCTACCATCTTCTGGATCTCACGGCCGTATTCTGGCATCAGAAGTTTCTCTCGTTTGGTGTTGTAATCTAATCCTTTTATATCCATATCGCTATTCATTTTTTTTCACTATTCACTATAAAAGCTTTTTCGGAAGCTTTGCTACAAAATCTTTCAGGTAATAGGGCACGAAATAAGCCACATCTTCTGTCTGGTCGTTGAGCAGGCGTTTCTCTGCCAGTGGCTGCATCCACTTGGCCAACGGTTCAATACCATCTATCAGGTGGGCATTCGGATGATTGATGGTCTCCATGCATTTCTTGGCACCGTTACCAAAGAAATAGACGGGTTGCTGGTCCAGGTATTCCTTGTATGTGTCACCATCCACGATGTCGGCACCGATTTCTCTGACAGGCTTCAATGCTCGGGTATAGATACCTGCATACACTTCCATTCTCCTGGCGTCGAGCATCGGACAGAGTAAAGCATTCTCCTCGGGAATCTCCCGCAGCAATACCGGTACACAGAGCAACTCTAAGGTGGGAACGGCAATGAGTTTCAGATTCCTACCATAACAGATGCCCTTTGCCATCGACACGCCAATGCGTAGACCCGTGTATGAGCCTGGGCCACAACTGACTGCTACGGCATCGAAGGGAATGGCATGATTGTCGGTAAACGAGAGCGCCTCGTCAACCATCGTCCCAAGACGTTCCGCATGATTCGGGCCGCTGTGATCTTCTTGATGGAAAATCACGTGTGAGTCTTCTGATACGGCTACCGAACAGATGTCCGTGCTGGTTTCTATATGTAATATTGTCGACATATTCTTTTAATGCATTATTTATTTAGGGTGCAAAGATACTGAAATTTCTGTCAATATTCATCGTTTTATCAGAAATTAACGTCTTTAGGGTTCAAAAAGCTCAAGCGATCGAATCACCCAAGCTCTACCCAAGGTGTAGCCATACTCTAGGCTGCTTCTAGGCTGCTTCTAGCCTGCTTCTAGGCTGCTTCTAGGCTGCTTCTAGGCTGCTTCTAGGCTGCTTCTAGCCTGCTTCTAGGCTGCTTCTAGCCTGCTTCTAGGCTGCTTCTAGGCTGCTTCTAGGCTTACTCATGAGTATGCTTAGAGTATGGGAAGAAGCAGGGTAGGGGTAGCTTCGAAGCTGGCTAGGGTAAGGGTAGGCGAAGGAAAATGTTTGGAGGCTGGTACAAGCTGAAGAGTAATGCAAATGCGAAACTTGGATAATATAATTAATAAGGTATATGTCTTTTTTGTAATTGACGAGAATCAAGAGGTGCAA
>CAMHAM010000067.1 GCA_946183415.1 uncultured Prevotella sp. | reverse complement strand
ATTTCTTTGCAAAAGAAAGAATGTTTTCAACCGGCTTTTCGGACTGAGCCGTTTTCTTCTACTCTACGAACACTAATATTATGCAAATTACGTCTCACAAGTCATTCTGATTCGTAGTTTGGGTGTAAAGTTACTGATTTTTATTCACTTGACAAAATTATTTGGCAAAAATATGATTTTTTGGCTTAAATCTTTATGATTTGAGTATGATTACAGCATCCTGTATCAGGCGTAAGAGTAGGGTATTGTCAAGAAGGCTCAGGAGCGGAGAAACCAAAGCAGAAGAGGGCACAATGGGGCCAGGAACCTTTACGCCCTTTTTTTCAAGACGATAATCCATAAAAAAGGCAATAATTTTGGATGTTTCAAAAATAGTTCGTATATTTGCCCACAGAAATTATATATTCAAGCTATTATGAGTACACAGGCTATGATAGAACAGATTGCTGAATACTTCAAGACACAACCCGTTCTGAAGGCTTGGCTCTTTGGTTCTTTCGCCAGAGGTGAACAAACTGCGGACAGCGACGTGGATATACTTGTGGAATACGACAAGAATGCACGTATATCATTACTTACTATCTCGCACATGATGGGCGAGTTGGAAAAGAGCACAGGCCGTCGCATCGACTTAGTAGAAGATGGCTGTCTGCTGCCCTTTGCTGTAGAGTCTGCCAATCGTGATAAAATATTAATCTATGAGAGAAGAGGTTAGAGATATGTCCAAACCAACTTTGGGGGGCGCAATGGGGCCAGGAACCTTTTCTTGATGTTACAATTGTATATATTACCTCCTGTTCTTGCCGAACAAGTCGGAGTGGGTGCCCGTATTCAGCATCACGAGCACCAGTTCTTTGTCATGTTGTTCCCATACGAGTAGCCAGTTGGGTTGGATATGACACTCCCATTGCCCTTCGCGGTTGCCATGAAGCAAATGGGGCTGATACATTTCTGGCAACTTACCCTCGGTGGAGAGAATTCGGATTGCGGTGCGAAGCAGCTCCATATCATAGCCGCGACGCTCACAAAGTTTCATCTGGCGTTTGAATTCTCCTGTAAAGCGGATGGTGTACATCGAGTTACTCATCCTAAACACTGCTTAAAGAGATCATCTACGTCTTTTGCCTCATACACACGGCCTTCGTCGAGGTCGCGCAGCGAACGTTCGTATGAAGTCATGCGGCGGCGTGGCACAGTGATTTTCCCTACACCCTTGACCATACTAATAGCTTTTTTGATGTCCTTCAACAGTGACATGTCTTCGATGTTGACCAAGATCTGGCCCTCTGCGGGCATTGATGCTGTATTTGCCATATTGATTGTTATTAAAACCGAGTGCAAATATACAACTTATTTTGCAATTATTTCGCTATCCGATGAAAAAACTGACAATAATTAACTGAAACCGGGCGAAGAAACGTGGTTTCCTTTCACAAACTAACAGCGGGACGGTACTTTTGTTATCACGTCACTTCGATAGCAAAAGTACCGTCCCACTATTAGATATAAGAGGAGTGTAACCCTCCAAGATTCCAAATTGGAATTTTATAGCAGATTGTTTGCTCTCATCCAACGCCTGCTCTTAGGAGTGAGACAATAGACCAAGCGCACAATGGGCCTGTCCCTGTGTGTCATTAATTACGATCTTGCATTGCCCCCCCCATAAGCATACAAAAACTCCTCAAAAGTATTGACGAAATAAAGCGCCCGTTTGCTTTCAAGGAGTCTTCTGCTAATGGAGAACAAGTCTCCGATGTTCTTTCTGAGTGCAAAGATAGAGATTAATTTCAATTCTCCAAATAAAATAGCGTAAAAATATATTTAAGTAAGCTCAGCTTGGGTGGTCGCCTATCTGCCTGAAGGATGAGCTATCCCCTCTATACATGCCCCTTTTTATGTATATAAAAAAGGGGCTATAGTATGAGGGGTGCTCTTCCGAGGCACGATAGGCGCGGCAAAGCCCGAACGAGAGCGTTTGTAGCTTCGCGATGGCCGTGGAGCAGGGGGGCGTCAAGATGGCTCAGGACCGCAACCTCCGCGTCGTGGAAGTCATGCCTCCTGCAGGGTGAGCAGTACCCCCCTCTATACCCCCTTAAGAAGGGGGGTATGACGAGGGGGTGCTCACCCAGAGGGGCATGACGAAACCACAGGAGCGGAGAAACCACGGCAAAGTCAGGGACGTTTGGAGCCTCCAAACGGGGTGAATGGAGGCTCCAAACGCCCCTTTTGGAGGCTCCAAACACCCCGAACGGAGGCTCTAAACACGAAAAAATTCACGTGATGTTGGTCAATGTTGGTCAAAGTTGGTCAATGTTGGTCAACGGGTTTTCTGAATGTCGTACCTTTGCACCGTCGGAGAAAATCCCCGGTGAGCGGGCCAAGCGCGCTGCTCTGAGTTAATCATTCTTAAAGTTTTGACAAAAGGGTTCGTGGTGAGAAATATTATCCTTAATTTTGGCGAAAAATAGAAATTATAACAGCATAATGATGAAGAAGATTTTTACTTTCCTGTTGGCGATGCTCGGGCTGACAACTGCCTGCGGCCAACAACCTGCTACTGACACATACGAGGTAGATGAGTTTACGACCAAGAGCGGGAAGACTGTGAAGTTCCATGCCCTCGTTCATGCCAGTATCCGTATTGAGTATGACGGGAAGGAGATTGAGATTGATCCCGTGACAAAACTGGGTAACAAGGTGCTCAACTATGCCGCTATGCCTAAGGCCGATTATCTCTTCGTCACCCATGAGCATGGCGACCACTTTGACAAGGAGGCCATCAAACTGCTGTCTGGCGCGACAACACGTTTCGTCACCAATCAGCGCTGTGCTGACATGTACGGTTCGGGTGAGGTGATGGCCAATGGCGACAAGCTGCAGATTGCCGAGGGCTTTACGGTGGAGGCCGTTCCAGCATATAATACGACGGAGGGTCGCACGCAGTTCCATCCCAAGGGGCGCGACAATGGCTATATCCTGACTATCGACGGGCTGAGAATCTATATCGCAGGCGACACGGAGGACATTCCCGAGATGTCGGCTATCAAGGATATCGACATCGCCTTCCTGCCCTGTAACCAACCCTATACGATGACCACAGAACAGCTGATAAAGGCTGCCAAGACTGTCAAACCGAAAGTGCTGTTCCCCTATCACTACGGACAGACCGACGTGAGCGGCGTGCCCTCAGCACTTCAGGCTGACGGCATCGACGTCAGGATCCGCCATTACGAGTAGGTATGTACTCCCGACAGATGACGGCAAAAGAGATTATACAGCACATGGAATCGTTGCAGAATGACGAGCAACGGCAGATACTCATGGGGTTCTTTAAGACGGGTCCTGGTGAATATGGCGAGGGTGACGAGTTTCTGGGACTGAAGGTGCCGCAGACGCGAGAGGTGGTCAAAGCCATACCGAGAGATTTCCCATTGAGCCAAGTTCCGGAATTGCTGATGAATCGCTGGCATGAAGTACGCCTCTGTGGGCTGTTGGTACTGGTGTCAAAATTCGAAAAACTGGCAACCAAGCGATTGGAAAACGCCCCATCGGCTATTAAAGCCCGTGATGAGATCCTTTCGATGTATCTGCAATATGCAGAGCGGGCAAACAACTGGGACCTTGTCGACCTTTCCGTCCACAAGATCCTCGGTCACTGGCTCTTGTTGCCGTCTAACCTGGGTGATAGAGACTATAAGATAAATGTGCTCGACGAACTTGCCCAGAGTCCTTGTCTCTGGAAACAGCGCATGAGCATGGTCTGCTCGTGGAAGACCTCGCAGATGGGCGATCCATCATGGTGTCTGCGCTATGCCGAAATCCACCTCCACCATCCCCATGACCTCATGCATAAGGCTGTTGGCTGGATGCTTCGCGAGATGGGAAAGAGAGTCTCAACCGACTTGTTACGTGATTTCCTTCGTCAGCATGCCCACGAGATGCCTCGCACCACGCTCCGCTACGCCATCGAAAAACTCTCAGAACAAGAGCGTCAGTATTGGATGAAGGGCGCATAGAGGACTGGAACTTCTGCGCCCACTGCTTGCTCATCAGCGATATTCAGGCCACGCCCCTTCAGCATAGAAATCTGCTGATCGAGTGTGAGAAGTTGTTTTGTATATTCCATAGCTGTTTAAGTAAAAAATGGCCCGCCCTGGTACGCTGCATTCCTTGCGGACGAGAAGCGGTGGCGGGATCTATTGGTTGCAAAGGTACATGTTTTCATCGGAATTTCCAAATGTTTTGGCGAAAAAGTGCATAAAATGACGAAAAGAAAGGGTTTTAAGAGATGTTTCTATTTCAAAAAGGACAAACAATAAATGATCGAAACTAACAGCGGGACGGTACTTTTGTTATCACGTCACTTCGATAGCAAAAGTACCGTCCCACTATTAGATATAAGAGGAGTGTAACCCTCCAAGATTCCAAATTGGAATTTTATAGCAGATTGTTTGCTCTCATCCAACGCCTGCTCTTAGGAGTGAGGCCTTGGCCTGACCGTTGCCCGTCGTACAGCAGAACTGCTTGATGGCACGCTAACCCTCGACAGCACCTACACCACCGGCGCCCGCTTCGTGCTGACACTGCCGGCGGATTAGTAATGATGTGCTTCTATAGAATGGTCTCCATGCCAGTTTTCTGTACTTGCATGCCCATGCTCCTGTAGAAGCTCAGGGCCGGGTCGTTTCCTTCCCAGACATTGAGCGTGATGTTGTAGCAGCCTATCGACCTGGCATAGTCGCGGACGAACTCATACAGCGCTTTGCCGACGTGCTTGCCGCGAGCCTTCTCGTCGACACAGATGTCATCGATGTAGAGGGTCTTGGCATCTTGCAGCAGATGATGGCCTCTGACCTCTGAAATCTGACAGAAGGCATGGCCCAGCACTTGTCCGTCGTCATCGTAGACGAAGATGGGGCTGTTGTCGTCGTCGAGCAGGGCTTCAAGTTGTTGCTCGTTGTATTTCGACGTGTTCGGCTTGAACAAGTCTGGACGTATTACATGATGCACCATATCCACTTGATGCAGCAGGTCGATGATGCGCTTGATGTCGCTGCGATTAGCTTTTCTTACCATAAAACTGAAATGAGTGTTTAGTAATTTGCGTGCAAATATAGTGAAAAAGGGAGAATGACGCCTGCAATTCTAAGTTAATATTGTCCAGGGTTTATTCCACATATCTTGATTGTAAATTTAGTGCTGTTTAGTCAGTGGGAGTTCAAGGATGAACCTGCAGCCCTCATGATAGTCGGCATCGAGTGTCAGGTTGCCTCCAAGTGTCTGGGCATGACGCTTGGAAAGGGGGAGCCCAAGTCCGAGGCCCTCTGAGAGGTCGTCGACCTTGGTGAAGAATCTGAAGATGTCTTCACGATTCGACTCTGTGATGCCTTTTCCTTTGTCTTCGACAATAAAGCAGATGCTGTCACCCTTTTGCTCTACATACATCGACACATGCTGCCCGTCGGAATAGGTGGCGGCGTTGTATAGGATCTCGCGCAGGCTGCGCTTCAGATAGATGCGGCAGGTATGGATGGAGAAGTCATCAGGCACGTTGGACTTGAAGTTGACGTTGAGGTCGGGAAAGTAGCGCTTCACTTCGCAGATAGCCATCTGTGCCACCTCGTTGCAAGAGAGCTTGTCCAACTGTAGATTTTTGAGTTCCTCGTTGAGTCCTATCTCAGAGCTGTCGAAGAGCATCAGTAGCATCCGCCTCAACTGTTTGGCGTTGTGGCTCATCATGTCCGTAATACTCTTCTTCTCTTCTTCGGTCAATGACTCACGGATGAACTTGTCGTCCGAAGGACTCTCTGCTTCGCGGAGTATCTGCGCAAAGCCCATGAGGATGTTTAGCGGGGTACGGATCTGGTGCGACAGGTTCTGTATGAAAGCGGTCTTCTGTTTGTCGGCATTCTCCACCAGTCGAGTGGCTCTTACCAACTCTTCATTGCGCAGCTTGGTCTGTTCGCTGGTGTAGCGCACACTGCCCATGTGGAAGTTGAGTGAATTCAGCATGGACGCAAAGCTGTTCTGCAGGGAGCCGATGACATCTTCTTGCTGGCTTTTCGGTATGTGTATCTCCATGTTTCCTGCAGCGATGGCCTGGGTTTTCTCCAGCAGGTCGTTGATTGGACGGATGGCATGAGTGACAGTCCTGTTACAGAGAACGAGAATGACGATCAGACCGAATACGAGCAGAGGCCCGATGACAAAGGTCAGCCGATGATAGCCGGCAAGAACGTCGCTGTCGGGACAGATGAGGGCGAGGCTCCACTCTGTGCCAGGTACAGGCTGATAACAGACGAGACAGTCTTTACCGTCAATCTTCACAGCCAGGTTTCCCTTGTTGCCGGCTATCATCTCATGTCCCAGTGCGATGATGTCTCGCTGACGCCGTGGGTCGGTACCGGTGAAGATGGTCGTGTAGAAGAGCTTGCTCTTGTCGGGATGAATCATGTAGCGCCCCTCTTCGTCGAGCATGACGAAATAGGAATGGGGGTAAGGCTTCACTTCCGATATGATTCCTGAAAGGCGTAGGAGTGACAGGTCGGTGGAGATGATGCCCAGCACGCTGCCGTCGTGTCTGCGGAGGGGCTTGCAGTAAGAGGCCAGCATGCCTTCTAAAACGACATTCAGAGAGTCGGCATCGTCGAAGTAGACCACCCAGCAGGCCTCGTCCTTCTCGCGTGGAGTCTGGTACCAGGTCTTGCGGAAGTAGTCGTAAGGCCGTTCAATATCGGAAATAATGCTGTCGCCCTTCCTGATGGTATAGGCTGAGAACAGACGACCGTGCTCAGGAAAGGTGTAGGCCTCTGCACTGACGGAGCAGCCGTCGATGTTGGAGTTCAGTCTGACGATGCGACTGGTTAGTTCCAACAGGGAGTCAGCTTCGAACGACTGCTCTATCATCCAGCTGCATGTGTTGGTAGCCGTCTCAATTGTTTGCAAGTTGCGGCTGAGGCGCTGAAGGGTTGTGTTCAGCACACTGCTTGAGCGGTTTAATGCCTCTACGCGAATCAGGCGGCGCGATTGGTAGAAGAGGATGCCCAGCGATGCAGTAAAGATGATCATTGCCAGCACCAGGGTGCCAAGAACGAGTTTCTGGGTGAATGACTTGCGGATGTTGATCATGACCCACCTCCTTTCACGAAATCCTCATCGGAAACGATTATCAGATTGTCCAGCAGATTGGCAATGGCGTTGCCTTTTATCACGATATCGTTAGTGAGGGAAATCATATCAGGGCTCTCGCCGTCACTCAGTTCGTGAACGTCTTTGTAGATGGCCTCTGCCGGTGCAATCATCTGGTTGGTCATATTGTGCAGGAATGCTGTCTTCATGCGGTCGGCCTTTCGTGCCTGTTTGTAGGCAGCTTGCAGCTTTTCGCCATGTTCCTGTAGCTTAGTCTTCAGTGCTTCCAGCTCACCGATATGGTTGGCCAGTGAGTGTTGCATCTGCCGGAAGTTGTCCTGCAGACGGCCAATCTCGTCCACTTGCTGACTTTCGGGAATATGCACGTTGTAGTTGCCCTTGGCGATAAGCTGGGCCTTTTCTGTCAGCATGACCAGAGGCAGCAGCTGCTGGTGGATGATATAGCGGCAGAGAAGGTACATCAGCAACAGCCCGAACAAAGCGATAGCGATGACATAGTACGTCAGCTTCTTGTAGTCGCCAAAGATATCGTCCTCAGGGTAGATCATGCCGACGCTCCAACCAAGATCCTCTATCAGTCGTCCTGGTATGGCTGTACGCTTAAAGGGTTTATAGAACACATAATAGTCCTTGCCGTTCAGCCGGAATGGCTTGTAGCCTGTTTTCCCAGAAATCATCGCCTGGGCAGCTTCTTGTGCCGACGCATCCGACAGTGTCAGGGCATTCTTTCCCAATAGTCTGTTGTTGTTAGGGTGGACGATGAACGCTCCCTCCTTGTCGAGTAACGTACAATGGGAGTTGGCCGAGGGCTTGGCTTCTTCCACGATTCTCGAGAGCAGGCTGAGCGAGATGTCTACACCCAGTACGCCTACAGGCTCACCGCCTTTGGCACTGATAGGCAGGCAAAAGGTGATGATGGGTTCCAGCTGGGCTTCCTCGCTGGTGTTAGGGTTCAGCCATCCTGCCATACTCGATGTCATGGGCTTCTTGTACCAGTCTTGCTCTGTATAGCGCCGGTGGCCAAAGAACTCGTCGGTTACGAGTTCTGAGTCAGCATAAGCCTTCCCCGCACTGTCGCCACGATGCACGTAGGCCATAAAGTATTTGCGATCTTTGAAATAGTCGGGCTTGAAGGCGATGGCACAGCCGGCAATATAGTGATTTGACTCCACCAGTTTACGGCTGTAAGTAAACAGCATCTCCGGGTCGTTCAAGTGTGGCAGCATGTTGAAGAATACGTTCCCTGTAGCTTGTTCTACACTCAGCAGCACATTGTCAATACGCTGGGTGGCCCCCTCAAGCGTCTGCGATGCCTTCTGCGTCGCCTCCTCCTTGACAGCTTTTCTGGAATGGTAGAGCATGACTGCTAATGATGCCATCAACAGAATAGCCATGGAGAACACGATCATCAGACTGATTCGTACTGATAAGGTTCTGGCGATTAATTTAGAGAATCGTAACATAATTCGGTAGCAAAGATAAGAAATAAATGCTGTAATTACATTCAATTACCCCATAAATATTGTTAATTAAGCAGCAAATAGTCGTCTATGATGCATATTTCTATTGAAATATGAGTTATTATGTGTATCTTTGCGCCCCAAATGCAAGATTACAATGAGTATTGAATATATGTCACAGGAGGGTTACGATAAGCTCGTAGCCGAATTGCAGCAGATGGTGAACGTAGAGTTGCCACAGGTAAAGGATGCCATTTCCGAGGCGCGCGACAAGGGCGATCTCAGCGAGAATTTCGAGTATCATGCAGCTAAGCGCGAGCAGGCACGGCTGTTAGGGCGGATTCGTTTCAAACAGCGTGTGCTTGAGAATGCGCGCGTCATCGACACTTCGTTGCTCCATAGCGACGGTGTACAGTTGCTCAGTAAGGTGGCGATGACCAATCTGGGTAATAATGCCTCGATGACCTATACCATCGCGAGTCCTCACGAGGCTGATTTGCGTGCAGGCAAGATATCCATCAAGTCGCCTATCGCACAGGCTCTCTTGGGTAAGAAGGTGGGCGATATCGTCGAAGTGAGGGTGCCTGCCGGACTGCTCAAGCTTCGTATTGACAGTATCGGGTAGAATTCCGATTCAGATGTTGAGGCCGTAGTTCTGCTTGATCTCGCTCATTACGAAGGTACTCTCGATGGCACTGATGTTGTCGATGTCGCCCAGTTTGTTGAGTACAAACTCCTGATAATGTTTCATATCCTGCGCGCGTACCTTTAGAAGATAATCGTAAGCTCCCGATGTGTTATAGCACTCGGTGACCTCGGGGATGCGCATGATGCGGCGCACAAAGGCATCAGCCTTCTCGTGGTTAATCTGCTGTAATTTCACTTTGCAGAACACGAGAAGGCTCTGTCCTAATTTCTCTGGGTCGATCACAGCCACATACTTGCGTATATACCCCTGGCGTTCGAGGCGCTTCTGGCGCTCGAACACAGGGGTAGGGGTCAGGTGCACAGCGTCGGCCAGTTCTTTGGTGGTCAGCTTCGCGTTGCGTTGCAGTGTCCTGAGTATTTGCAGATCGGTCTCGTCTAATGTATCCATATCGTTGGTGTTATTTGCGAGAGGCTTCAGCCGCTTCGCGCTTGGCCTTGCAGAAACGGTCGATGAAGTCTACCTGTTCGCGATTGGGGCGCATGATGAGCGATGCACCGTTGGAGAATTGCATCGTGGTGGGCTTCGAGTCGTCGAAGGCAGGCCAGTAGGGGAGTCCCTTGGCATTGGGATTCCCAGTCGAGATGAAGTTCACCCAATACTGTTGCATGATCTCGGCAACAGCAGCCTCTGTGGGATGCTCGTCGGGCTGATTCAGGAACTGGCCATTGAGGTACATGATATCATCAGCATGGGCGACACCGCGACGACGGGGATCCTGAGAGAAGCTCACGTTAGAAGGCTGAGCCAGGTAGGCGGCATAGGCAGGACTCTTACCCGTCTTGGCCTGCAGGCTGACCCATGCATAGCTGGGCCAGGCGAAACCCAGATCGCGGAAGGTATCGCCAAATCCGTGCCAAGCTTCATCGTCGGTACTGCCAGGATAGTATTTCAAAGCCTCGTCGGCCATGTCACCGAAGATGCCCTTCACGCTTTTCTGGTAATTCTCGGCTGTCATGTTGCCCGGTGAGAAAAGGGCACCCTCGTCGGAATTGGTCATGACGATTACGGGTACATCATTATACTCGCCACGCTCGTAGAGACGATATTGGTCATCGCAGATGACATAGCCGTCGACACAAGGCCAGAAGCCGCCAAAGCCCACGTTACCATCGCAGAGAGACATCGCGTCCATCTGTCGCAGCTGTTTCAGCGACTTCTTCTTCAGATGCTTTTGGAAAGCGAGTCCCTGCTGCTCGGCACCCTTCTGCGAGGCATCCATTCCCAGCGAACGAGGATTGTCGCTCCAAGGAGCAAACGAGCCTCCACTTTGGCTGATGCAGCCCCGGAAGAGTCCCTTGGCAAGGGGAGAACCGCAGAGCAGACTGCAACTGATGGCACCAGCACTTTCGCCTGCAATGGTAACCTTTGCTGGGTCGCCACCAAAGCTGGCAATGTTCCGCTGTACCCACTGGAGGGCAAAGATCTGGTCGAGCAGACCGTAGTTGCCTGAGTGGCCGTCCTTATCCTCCTTCGTCAGTTCGGGGTGAGCCATGAAGCCGAGGGCTCCTGTGCGGTATTCGATGCTCACCACGACAATGCCGCGCATAGCAAGGTACTTCCAAAGGTCGCCGCCATACCACTCAGTCTGGAATCCGCCGCCGTGGATCCATACTAAGACGGGCAGGCGATCGCTGGTAGAAGTGGCGGGAGTGGAGATGCCTAAGTAGAGGCAGTCCTCGCTCATCATGTCGGCTGTGCGACCTGGTCGTGTGGGCTGTGGAGGCCAGGGACCGAAATGATCAGCCTTGTACACACCTTCCCAAGACTTGGCGGGCTGTGGCGCACGCCAGCGCAGATTGCCTACTGGCGGAGCTGCGTAAGGAATAGCTTTATAAACTGCAAGCTGTCCATCGAGGATTCCCTCTACGTCACCCGTCTCTACATGGGTCTTCAGAAGCGGTTGCTTCTGGGCGCTTGTCGCCATGATGAAGGCGAAAAGCACGAAAAAGGTAGAAAATAGTCGTTTCATATTATAAAAATGTATCATTAGTTATTCGTTTACGCCGCAAAAGTACAACTTTTCTGGGGAATTTGCAACAAAAACGGAAGGAAAAATGTGTTATCTTGGAATATTATTCTTTTAGAGTGGTTTTGTGTGGTTGATTTTGGAACAATCTTCTGTAAAATTTATGAATATGGATTAAAACTTCTGAATTTGCGTGTAAATTTGGTGAATAATTCTAAACTCCGTACCTTTGCACCGTCGATAAGACAAAATAACGAGTTAAAGACAGAGTAACAAAATAACTATTTTAGACATAAGAACAAAAGAACATATTATTAATTAAATAAAGAAAGGATAAGATTATGAGTACAAAGAAGAATTACCGTTTTGAGACTTTACAGCTCCATGTAGGCCAGGAACAGGCTGACCCCGCAACAGATGCACGTGCCGTGCCCATCTACCAGACCACGAGCTATGTGTTCCACAACTCCCAGCACGCTGCCGATCGTTTCGGACTTCGTGATGCAGGTAACATCTATGGTCGTCTGACCAATTCTACACAGGGTGTATTCGAGGATCGCGTGGCTGCTCTCGAGGGTGGTGTAGCCGGATTGGCTGTTGCCTCTGGTGCTGCAGCCGTCACTTATGCCCTGCAGAACATCGTACAGGCTGGCGAACATATCGTGGCTGCCGATAACCTCTATGGTGGAAGCTACAACCTGATTACCCATACACTGGCTACACAAGGCATCAGTAATACCATCATTAACGTGAACGACCTCGATGCCCTTGAAGCTGCTATCCAACCCAACACAAAAGTAGTATATGCTGAGACATTCGGCAACCCCAATAGTGATGTGCTTGACCTTGAAGGCGTAGCTGCTGTAGCCCACAAGCATGGCATCCCCTTCATCGTCGACAATACCTTTGGCACACCATATTTGATTCGTCCGCTGGAGCATGGTGCTGACATCGTGGTTCACTCGGCTACGAAGTTCCTGGGTGGTCATGGAAGTTCACTGGGTGGTGTCATCGTAGATGGTGGCAAGTTCGACTGGAAGGCTAATCCTGACAAGTTCCCCACACTGGCTAAGCCCGATCCCTCGTATCATGGCATCGTATTTGCCGACGCTGTAGGTGCAGCTGCATACGTCACTCGCATCCGTGCCGTCATCCTGCGTGATACAGGTGCTGCCATCTCACCCTTCAATGCCTTCATCCTCTTGCAGGGCGTAGAGACGTTGAGTCTGCGTGTAGAGCGCCATGTAGAGAACGCGCTGAAGGTTGTCGATTTCCTGAAGAATCATCCGAAGGTGGCAGCTGTTCATCATCCAGCACTCGAGAGTCATCCCGACCATCAGCTCTATCAGAAGTACTTCCCCAATGGCGGTGGCTCGATCTTCACCTTCGAGATCAAGGGCGGACAGGAAGAGGCTTGGAAGTTTATCGACGCACTGCAGATCTTCTCGCTGCTGGCAAACGTGGCCGACGTGAAGAGCCTGGTGATCCATCCTTACACCACCACCCACTCACAGCTCTCGCCTGAGGAACTGGCTGAGCAGCACATCACGCCTTCGACCATCCGTCTGAGTATAGGTACAGAGCACATCGACGACATCATCGACGATTTGTCACAGGCATTTGATCAGATTTAATGATGATTCATGGGGAAGTATATTATCGCAGACAATCAGGAACTGACGCGGTATGCGCTGGAAAGCCTGATTCGTGATAAGGGTAATGACGACATCTACAGGTCCAGTGATAAGACTGGACTTGTAGAGTTGTTGAAGCGGCACGAGAATGCCATCGTGCTGCTCGATTATACCCTGTTTGACTTTGCCGATGCCGATCAGTTGCTGATTATCGGTGAGCGCTTTGCACTGTCGCAATGGATACTCATCAGTGACGAACTGACGCCCCAGTTCCTGCGCCAAGTAGTGTATTCGTCGCATCAGTTTAGTGTCGTGTTTAAAGACGGCCCACTCAGTGAACTGCGCGAGGCGTTGCAGACCGTGAACCGTCATCAGCGTTACATCAGTCAGCGGGCACTGGAGACCATTATCAATCACCAGTTGGAAGAGGAGAGCCAGCCCAGCATCCTGACGGAGACAGAGACGGAAATCGTGAAGGCCATCGCCCAGGGCAAGACCACGAAGGAGATAGCCAACGAACGCTTCTCAAGCGTCCACACCATCACCACCCACCGCAAGAACATCTTCCGCAAACTCGGCGTCAACACGGCCCATGAAGTGATTAAGTACGCTCTTCGGGCAGGACTGATAGACTCATCGGAATTCTATATCTAAGAAGTAGGGAAATAGACTCCTTAGATCAGAGATTCATAGATCAGAGGGATAGATCAGAGGGACAGGTCATTGATCTTTTTCCATAAAAACTTGCGAATTACATTATTCATATGTATCTTTGCGGCGTTTTGTAGAATCTTTAAATTTATTTATCCCGAATTGGCGTAAAATATGGAAGGATCTTTAAGGGATTGATCGCGCACGAAAAACGGAAGTCGCTCTAACTCCCGATTCCCTTCCCCTTTCAAAATAAAAGATCAACGACCTGTCCCCTTGATCGATTTAATGTTTATACACATCATTGTCAGGTCGTCGTTAGGTTCAGCACCATTGCGG
>CAMHAM010000066.1 GCA_946183415.1 uncultured Prevotella sp. | reverse complement strand
CTTCAATACTTCACGTGCTTTCTCCAAAGAGAACTCCTTGCTGGTGACTACAGTTTCCATCACGCCACCAAAATTCATTTCTGCCATATTAGCTTTTATTTTAAATTGTTATACATATCCCTTGCGTACTATGCCAGCCCTGCCCGAGAGCCGTCGTCTTATCAGTCCACTCAAGGCTTTCGCGAAGCCTCGACGAGGGATTAACCTTTGAAATCGCTTGCAAAGGTAGTGAAAATCGTGCGAAACGCAAAGAAAAAAATCATTTTTCTTTCATTTCCAGGGTGAAAAGACCACCTTGCTGCGGCAACATTCCTTGTCGCCGTCTTTGCAGATTCTCACGCAGTATTCATGTTCAGCCGTCTGCTGAAGGAAGAAAGAGAGCCTGTCGCCCTGATGCGCCTCAGCCACGTAGGCTATCTCGAAACGCTTGATCCGGTGCGCCATATACCACTGCTGATCCCACAGGTCGAGCACGTGCTCGATATACTTCACCGAGTTGATGTGCCCGTTGATGTCTACATCGTTATAATAGGTATCGATGGTGCGCACCAGTTTGGCACCCTCGTCCATCTTCACGCGCCCACCCTTCTCAATAGGACACTCTTTGTCTTTCACAATCCAGTTGTTGATGGCTCCGTTGTCGATGGCGAAGATATCCGTCGGCTGACGGGTCTCCGTGTCGATCATCGCCCAAATCGAGCGACCATAGCCATACACCTTACCCTCGTTATCGACCACACGGAAGTTACGACTCGTGAAGTAGCGCATCGCACTCTCCACCCATGTCTCCACATTAAACTTCGTGTACATCTTAGGCATTTCCTCCATCTCGATGGCCAGTCGTGAGAGCACCCAACTGCGCTGGATGGTCATCAGGTAGCGCATGCCGAACCCTCGGTCTGTCGAGTGAAAGTCCGCCGCATTCAGCATGTGGTTCCCCAGATGTCCCATAAAGAGCCGCTGCGAGAAATCGCAATGAAACGGCTCTGCCATAAACTCGTATATTCCTACCTTATCCATACTATCTTCATAAACAATCCTAAAACTGGGTGCAAAATTAGTAATTTTTCTAGGATTATTTGCATATTTGTAGCCAGATTATTCAACATAAGAACATTTTTATTATGAGAAGATCAATAAGCATAGGCTTTTTTGCCACACGACATGGCACTTTGTGTCATGTCGTGTGGCGGGAAAAAAGGCAAAAGCCACTCTTCCAGACCCTCGAGGAGCGGGTGAAGAAGAAGGGCTGAAAGCCTTAGGCTGCGGATTGCCGGGAAGCGAGATAGGTTTCGGTCTTCTTGTAGTCCTTCGTGCCATCGGCATTGACGACATAATCTATGAAACCTCGCTTTTTCCATTGACTCACCAGATTGGTGGCTTTTTCCACCTGATCTGGCGATGTCCCCTTGTTACGGACTTTCAACAGGTCGTCTATCGAAAAGGCATCATTCAACTGCTCCAGCAGATTCGCTGGGCCCTTGTGCACTTTGGGGCTTGCAATGTCACCGAATGCCTCTGCTGCCATCTCGCCAAACACCCTCATCTTCACCCACATATCGTACTCAAAAGTCCAGCGCATAAAGTCTGCGATGCTCTGATTCCACTTACAATTATTCATCACGTAGAGCAGACAGGCCTTACGGAAAGCCGACTCCACACTACGGAGCCCCAGAGCCTTGTAAGCATTGCTTTCCATCACACTATGACGATCTATCACGAGGAAGATCAGTTCTTTTGCCAGATCCCTTGCTTGTTTGCAATCAACGATTTTTCCATGGGCCTTCTCCAGACGTTCTATGTAAGGCTGGAGCTTGGCAAAGTATTTCTCATCATAGTTACCAAACATTGGCAAATCGTATGGATCATCATTGACAATGGTACTGAAACTGACACGTGATAAGGTGCCGTTCTCGATCTGCCCATTGAAAAAGCCTTTTGCACTATTTTCTGTTGCAGAAAACGAGATGTTAGCACGAAGGATGGTATCTGCGCGCACCGATTCATTACCGGCTCGCTCCTGTCCGTATTCATCAGTGTCATAATTACGGCGCAAGATTTGTGTCACCTTCGTCTTCTTGCCTCCAGCCAGATCGTAGAACATATCCACCTCATCCAAGATCATCCACAGTGCCTTGTCACCAGCCCTCTCTGCATAATCTGACAGTTTCACAAAAGCCGCTGCCGTCGTATCAGATTTTACACACTGATAAAAAAGGCCCTCAGGACGTTCCGGCTTATCCTTATTGGATCCAAGGCGTTCACATTCATCTATCCATTGACGTTCCCTCTCGCGATTCACGGAATCCCTTTCCTTCAAGGGACCCACAATGGCCTTCAGCGGTTCCTTAATACACGATTTTCCTGATGAACTGGCAGCCACGAACCCGTTGATTTGAGTGGCTTCAATAATACGTTTGTCGTAGTACCTCAACTTCAGGCCTCCCGTGTAGGTGGCGAAGGAGGTAAACGAGTGGTTTGCAATGGCAGGATGATAAATCATCGGTGCTTTCGAAACCACGATATCCAGAGGCTTCGGCAGCACGGGCGGCATCTGGGGCTGAAGATGCAGGCCATTACTGCTCTGCCCTTTGTCTGTGCGGATCTGTTCGCCAGCCTGCCAGATAGCCTGCTTCAGCTCCTTACTCATCGTCATCGACTTTGAATAGGTGCAGGCATTCTCGATGGTCTCATCCACGCGCTTACGATCCTCGCCGAAGTCGGGCATGATCTGACGGATCCATGCAGACTCTCCATTACAGATAGCACGCAGATGGCACGCCATGTGGTAGATGAAGCAGTTGCGCTCGCCGTGCACTGGGCTGCCGTTCATCACCTTGGTCAGTTCGTCGATAATCATGGAATAAGGTATACCCTTATACTCCATAGGGTACTCCTGAGCCACCAATCCGATTTTGGATTCATGCGAACACATGGAAGGATTATCCAGATTCGACATGAGTGCAGAATGGCGCTGACGCCCGTCGATGTCGAGCCCTCGATCAGTGTATGCCTTTCGGCGGAGCGCCAACTCCTCTTCAGGAAGTTGGGCATACCAGTCGTCTGATGTGTACAACTGCGAGGCAGCATCAGTGATGTAGATGGCACGCTCGGGCGAGATGCAGTTTGTGTCGAATTCCACGCCGAGGGCTTCCGTGTAGGCTCGCTGCGCCTCTTCGATGGTCATGCCCACAGGGATACGGATGTCGAGGTGGAGCTTACCCGAAGCCGATCGCTCTGCATGGAGCAGATGTCCCTGCCACTGGCCGCCCTCCTTATTATTAAGAAGGTACGCGCGACTGAGAGCAGGTTCCACCTGTTCCACAATGTCGATATCGACACTGGTTTGGAAAGTAAAGGCTTCTGGAATAATCGACGCCTGATTGCGACGATTATCCTTGAACCTGAAATAGTGAGGACAGCGGATAGGAAGGTTCTGCTTCAGTTCGCGGCGCTGAGACACATCCGCCGTCTGGCGGATCAAGCCGACCAGCTGAGCCAGCTGTCCATTTCTTGTCAGCTCGAAATACTTGTCGAGTGACGTTTCGTACACATAACCCTTGCTCTGTGGAGCATTCAGGGCTGCATTGATTGAGATTGTTGTTTTTGTCATTATATAATAATTTTGATTAATAATCCGTTTTCGCTTTCTCTTACGATTTTCACTACTGCAAAGGTAATAAAAAAAATCGAGCCCCCCGCGAAGCCCCTTGGAGAGTGCCTTTAGAGCCATCGATAACGGGTGATTTAAGGTCAAAACAAGGTAAATCCAAACCGCAAAGCGCGATTTGGAAAAATTTGGAAAGACTTGGAAATTATTGTCGCTCTATCAGCCCCTTGAACTCCTGATAAATCTCCTTGCACATCATGTAGTGATGAGCCTCATTCTGCACGTGCCGCCCGTCGCCTCCCCAGCGTTCCCACGAGGCTGTAGGCTTCATAATCATGTAATCGCCGTTCTTTCTCACAGAGTCTTTCTTCTTGCCAGGAACCAGGCTGCACACAAGATTGTCAAACTGCGAATTAATGTTTGTGTAGAGAATGCCGCCATCGCTCATCACCCGCATCACATGAGCCCAAGTCCAAGTGTTTGGATTCTGCCTGATTCTGATATCCACCTCCGCCAGTATTTGCCTTAGCAGCGCGATGCTCTCTACATCGCGATACTTAGGCTTCAGCAACACCTTGAGAGCCTGTTCATTCAGCTGGGCCACTTGGCTACCCTCAAGCCTCAGCCTGCTGATGTATGACTCAGAAGCCTCAGCCATTCCCTCATGGCGGGCCCAGTCGGTGATAAGCGAGATGTATGGTCGGCGCTTGGCCTCAGTAGCATTCGCCTTCAGCCCCGTTGTCACCACGAAGTCAACGGGAATAGCTGGGAGTAACTGTTTCTCTTCCATAGGTACAGACATCCTATTAATCCTCGTGCAGCTGATTCAGCCGATCCACTATCTCCTGCTCCATCTCAAAACCGTCATTGGTCTCGAAAGTAATCACGAGATTCCTTGAGTAGAACATCGCCTCATAGATCTGATGCTGATAATGCAACTGCTGATACACCTCCTCGGCACTACCTTCGGCATGGAAACAGAATCCCGTACTGAGATTACTGTCCACCTTCAAATGACGCTGAGTGCCGAAGAAATAGAGGCACACTTCGAATTCTGTCTTCTCTTCGCCAGATTCCTTGCTCTTGGGGAAATCCATCTCTACGCCAAGACCGACCAGCTGATCCCACAGATGGCCAGCCTCAACGGGATTCAGCTGTTCGAAGTCAAACTTTACAAGTTCAGCAAACTTATAAAGGGTAATCCGCATGTTATCCTCACGGCAAACTACTCGGCAGTCTTCAAGAATACTGTCGCCCACCAAGCTACCCTGAGGCATCTGGTTGCCCTGAGCGATTACTGGGTAGCTGGCAGTATAGGGCAACATGGTGCTGCCTGGCTCTGGTTCTTCCCACATCATCAGCGTGGCCACATGTCGGCCTGTCTTTCCTCCTGCATATATAATATGGTAAGGAGGGTCAAGTTTTAAGAGTTTACTTTCCATAATGCCTGCAAAGGTAATGCAATTCGTGCAAAATACCAAATTTACATCCTCCATTTTTATATTTTTCCATCCCAGATGACAGATGACAGTTGACAGTTTCACTTTTCGATTCTGCCAGCTGCTGAAGAAATAAGGATTTTTACTTTAAAAAATATTATATATCTAACTAATAATCAACAATATACAATTAACATATTATTCAATTTCCATCCGAAGCGCATTTTCGGCATCGCTAACTGTCAACTGTCATCTGTCAGATTTGAGAGTCCATGATACCAGTCACAGATGCCTCTCTCTCAAAGAAACAAAGCTATTTCTCAGAATTAAGAGCCACTTCTTGTCGGATAAGCGGCACTTAATTATCAATTTCAGGCTATGCGGCATGCATTTGGTCTCATTTTTGGTTAATATTTCTTAATTATTGATTATCTATATATGAAAAACATACGTTTCTTCGTAACTTTGCGGAGTTATAGCGTAGATGTTTATCAACTAACATAAATGTATATGAAAAGGATGACAACTTTTGCAGCCATCGGCCTTTTAGTACTGGCCAGCTGCTCGAAATCGACAGATTTGTACCAGCCTCCTGTGGAGCCTGAGATTCCCACCCCTGTTACTCCTGCAGAGCCTGAGATTACGCAAGAAGACATCAATGCCAATGTACAGAAAGTCTTCGGCGTTACGTTCGACCCCAATCACGATTGGAACAGTACCGTCAGTGGTGAAGTGAAGATTATCGCCAACTCAACGATTAAGAAGGTTCAAGTCCTCGTCTATGTAAGTAAAATAGATGAGGATGGCGAGACGGTCACCTCGATGAATATCATGAATGAGGCTGAGTTGAATGGCGCAACTACCATCACGCTGAATTATGAAGCCCCCAAAGACAATCTCGGCATCTTTGTAGCTTTCATCGACGGCAACAAGAAGATTTTCAAGAAGGTAGAGGGAAATACTGCAAACATAGCGGATGCTCCTAAGACAAGAGGTGAAGATTGGGATCTGACTAAAGAACTTAATCTGACCCTGCCCTCTGGAGAATACAAGATTGCTGGCAGTGTAGAGTCTTATGCCAGCCAAAGAGGTTGGAATAAAGGTGAGCAGCTCTACTACATGGACAATTACGGAGATCAGGCAATGGAAGCTAAAGGATATAGTGATGAATTTACAGCCACGTTCAGGGCTATGGTTTTCACCTATTTCGTAAACAAGGCTAATAACCTACCTTTGGTAAAGGCTAGCGACTATTATAATGACAAGGCTTATCCTTTCACCACAGGACACCAGCCCATCATCATTTCGCCCGTATATAAATCTGACAAGGCTACAACGTATGGAAACGAAGTCTGGAATTCAGACCTCTACTATTATTATTTTAAGGAAGAGGATTTGGCAAAAGCTTCAGACCAAGTAGCTTTCCTGAAGAGTCTGCCAAAATACAAGGCCTTAGCCTTTAAAGATTATTTCGGAGAAACAGAGGATGATGTCATCAGAAAAAGTTCTTCGTACGCCCTCCTTTATTACGGAGACGGCACACCCGAAGTCGGCACTAAAGGTGACTATATTTTCCCAAAAGGCTATAAGATTGGATTTATGGTTCGTGCGAAGACTGATTTCAAAGAAAATGGGAAACCCAGAAAACAGGGTGAACTCTACGGCGACGGCCGCCTGAACAATGATATTAATAGTTACTCGGAATGCAATTTCAAGAGTTCTAAACTTGGTACCGATGGTCCCCGTCTGGCATATCTGGCCCTTAACGGCAGAAAGTACATGTGCTGGGAATCAGGTACTGATAGGGATTTCAACGATGTCATTATAGAAATAGAATGTGGCCTAGAAGTTCCTGAAATTCCCATTGAGCCGGAATACGAGACCTACACCTATTGCTTTGAGGATACAAAGGTAGGTGACTACGACTTGAACGACGTAGTCATTAAGGCTAAAAGAAAGAATACAACAACAGTCGAGTATTCTATCGTTGCCTGTGGTGCATACGATGAGCTCTATGTCAAGAACATCAACGCTGGAAAGATTAAAGATGATGCTGAGGTGCATAGCCTTTTCGGAGTTTCTGACACCAAGACATTTATTAATACTGAAAACAGAGGCACTTCATATCCGGCTGTTACAGTGACTAAGACTGTTGGCGCTGAGTTCAAACTTGCAGATCCGAGCACGGCACCTTATATTTATGACGACACAAAAGGGCAAGAAGTTAAGATGTCGAAAATCGGTGAGGATCCTCATGGTATCATGATTCCTGGGGACTTCAAGTACCCCTTGGAGAAAGTCTGCATCAAAAATGCCTACACAGAGTTTAACAACTGGGGACAGAATTCTGTCACATCTACAGATTGGTATACAAAACCTGTTTCTGGAAAGGTTTACAAATTAGGTGAAGAATAAGTGATACTCAAACAATAAATCCCCGCTGGTTGGCGGGGATTTTTGTTTGTTATTGTTCTTGTTCGCGCTGTTCGAGGAACTCGCTGACTTGCTCCTGCATGCCTCGGGTGACGGCGATGCGGCCAGAGCGAGTGTACTGGAGCACGCAGCCGAAGGTGTCGAGGGCACGGAAGAGGGAGATGATGTCCTCGGTGACGCCGTGCTTCATCACGATGGTATAGGTGGGGTTCACCTCAATAATCTGGGCATCGAAACGGCGGATGGTGCGCGAGATCTCAGAATTTTCCAAAACCATCGGCGTAGCTAGCTTGTAAAGACCCGACTCACGGATAAACAACTGATCGTCAGTGAAATAGTTGGCCTTGATGACATCAATCTTCTTTTCTATCTGACGGGCAATCTTGATAATCTGATCTTCGTCACTCCAGGCGGTAATGGTGTACTTATGCACACCAGGGATGCTGGAGGCAGACACGTTCAGACTCTCAATGTTCACCTGACGACGCGTAAATACGGCCGTCACCTGATTCAGAATACCCGCCACGTTCTCTGAATACACCAACAATGTATATAGCTTCTTCTTATTATCTTCCATCACTTTTCACTTCTATATCTCCAACATCATCTCATTAACGTTCATTCCCGGGGGAGTCATCGGCAACACATTGTCCTCTTCTTTGATCAAACATTCAAGGATAAACGGGCCGTCGGTGCTGAGCATCCGAGCAACAGCATCGGAGAGATGTTCGCGTTCGCTCACCTTCTCATAGGCAATACCATACCCCTGAGCTATCAGCGCGTAGTCGGGGTTCATCATCTTCGTAAACGACTTACGGCGCAGCCAGAACATGTCCTGCCACTGGCGAACGTTGCCGAGGTAGTGGTTGTTCATCACAATCATCTTCACCGGACTCTTCTGCTCCATGATGGTGCCAAGCTCCTCGATACACATCTGGAAACCACCATCGCCCATGAAACAGCAGACGCAACGCTCAGGGGCTGCAAACGTGGCACCGATGGCGGCGGGCATGCCGTAGCCCATCGTGCCGAGACCACCGCTGGTGCAGATGCTTCGCTTATGGTGATACTTGAAATAACGGGTCGCAAACAACTGGTTCTGACCGACATCCGTCACCAAAACAGCATCGTCTGGAGCCTGCTGTGCAACGGCATTCACCACCTCGCCCATGAGCAGCGGACCCTCTTTCGGATGGATGGCAGGCTCGATGACCTTGACGCGCTCCTGCTCGTCGAGCGGCTTGAAAGAGTCACGCCAAGCCCGGTGGTCGTTCTTGTGGACGAGGGCCGTGAGGGCAGGTAGCGACTCCTTGCAATCGGCTACCACCGCCACGTCGGTCTTCACATTCTTATCGATCTCACTGCGGTCAATATCGAGATGGATGATCTTCGCCTGCTTGGCATAAGTCTTCAGATTACCCGTCACACGGTCGCTGAAACGCATGCCGATAGCGATGAGCACATCGCACTCCTGTTCTTTCAGATTCACAGCGTAGTTGCCATGCATGCCGAGCATGCCCACGTTGAGCGGATGGTTCGATGGCAGAGCCGAAAGTCCCAGCATCGTGCGACCTGCGGGGATGCCTGTTTTTTCAAGAAATTTAATCAGTTCGGCTTGGGCGTTTCCGAGTTCCACCCCCTGTCCTACGAGAGCAAGTGGCTTCTTTGCGTTATTAATAAGTTCGGCAGCCTGGCGCACAGCCTCTTGATTGAGTTTAGGATAGGGCACATAAGAGCGTACGAAGTCCACGTGTATCGGCTCCCAGTCAATCTCCTCTACCTGGGCATTCTTAGCAAAATCGAGCACCACAGGACCTGGGCGACCTGTCCGGGCGATGTAGAACGCACGGCTGACGGCCCAAGCCACATCCTCGGCATGACGAATCTGATACGACCACTTCGAGATAGGCTGAGCCACACCCACGAGGTCTACCTCCTGGAAGGCATCAGTACCCAGGGCAGAGATGGGCACCTGACCTGCAATCACCACAATCGGCGTGGAATCAAGCATGGCATCGGCAATACCCGTCAGAGTATTAGTAACTCCGGGCCCGCTGGTCACCAAGGCCACACCGACCTTACCCGAGACGCGGGCATAGCCCTCTGCGGCATGGGTAGCGCCTTGCTCGTGACGCACCAGAATATGGTCGAAACATTTTTTCTCACCTCGTGTATAGTCGTAGAGCGCATCATATACGGGCATGATGCTACCGCCTGGGTATCCGAAGATGGTCTTCACGCCCTCGGCCTGCAGCGCCCTCATCAGCGCTTTCGATCCTGTAATTCTGTCTTTAAGCATATTCTAGTATTTCTAGTATTTCTAGTTGTTCTAGTCTCTAGTCGATGATGCGAATGCCGCCTTTGTCGGCGGAGCTGACGCTCTGGGCGTAGGCGCGGAGGGCCTTCGACACTGGGCGCTGGCGCTTCAGCGGCTGCTGTGGTCTGGCTGCCAGTTCCTCATCGCTCAACTTCACGCTAATCGAGCGTGAAGGGATGTCGATGATGATGATATCTCCATCCTTAATCTTACCGATATTACCACCATTAGCGGCCTCTGGAGAGATATGACCAATGCTCAAGCCACTCGTACCACCCGAGAAGCGTCCGTCGGTAATCAGCGCACACTCCTTGCCGAGATGCATCGACTTGATATAGCTTGTGGGATAAAGCATCTCTTGCATACCAGGACCTCCCTTCGGTCCCTCGTGGGTAATCACCACACAGTCGCCACTCTTCACCTTGCCACCGAGGATGCCATCACAGGCATCTTCCTGAGAATCGAAGACGACGGCTGGACCTTCGAAGTGCCACAGGCTTTCATCGACACCAGCTGTCTTAACGACACAGCCGTCTTGAGCGATGTTACCAAAGAGCACAGCGAGTCCGCCATCCTTCGTATAGGCATGTTCAAGGTCACGAATACAGCCATTGGCGCGATCAGTATCGAGTGTGCCCCACTCTTCCGACTGCGAACCCATCTTCGTAGAGAAGCGGTTGCCAGGAGCGGTCTGATAGATGCGGTTAGCCTCTGCATCCACAGGGCCGTCGACAATGCTGTATTTCTTGATAGCCTCTGCCAGCGTCATACCATCGACACGGATTGCAGAGCCATCAATCAGGCCACCTTTATTCAGTTCATTAAGAATGCCGAGAATACCGCCAGCACGTCCGCACTCCTGAACAGAATATTTCTGGGTGTTAGGAGCGAGCTTACACAGACAGGGCACACGGCGCGAAAGCTCGTCGATATCCTTCATCGTGAAGTCTGTACCAGCCTCCTGGGCTACAGCCAACAAATGGAGCACGGTATTGGTGCTGCCACCCATCGCAATATCAAGGGCCATGGCATTCATAAAGGCCTTGCGGGTAGCGATGCTGCGAGGCAGTACACTCTCGTCGCCATCCTCGTAGTAGGCAAAGGCATTCTTCACCACCTGACGGGCTGCTGCCTTGAAGAGTTCCACACGGTTGGTATGGGTAGCAAGGATGGTACCGTTACCAGGCAGCGAGAGGCCGATAGCCTCAGTGAGTGAATTCATCGAGTTGGCTGTAAACATGCCAGAACAGCTGCCACAACCCGGACAAGCACGATGCTCAATCTCCAGCATCTCCTCATCACTAACAGAAGGATCGGCACCCTTCACCATTGCTGTGATCAAGTCGGCATTCTCACCACGCCA
Organism: uncultured Prevotella sp.; assembly: GCA_946183415.1. GTDB lineage: Bacteria > Bacteroidota > Bacteroidia > Bacteroidales > Bacteroidaceae > Prevotella. Next base: position 3,291 of record CAMHAM010000066.1, on the reverse strand, counting down.
CTTGCCAGCCTCCATCGGACCGCCCGAGCAAAACACCGTCGGGATGTTCAGGCGCATCGAGGCCATCAGCATACCAGGAGTGACCTTGTCGCAGTTGGAGATACAGATCATGGCATCAGCCTTATGAGCGTTTACCATATACTCCACGCTGTCGGCAATAATGTCGCGTGAGGGTAAAGAATAGAGCATACCGTCATGCCCCATGGCGATACCATCGTCGATGGCAATCGTATTGAATTCGGCTGCAAAACAGCCCATTTTTTCAATTTCAGCTTTCACAATCTGACCAATCTCATGAAGATGGGTATGACCAGGCACAAACTGGGTGAAAGAGTTCACAATGGCAATAATAGGTTTACCGAACTGTTCCTGTTTCATACCTGTGGCCACCCAAAGGGCACGGGCGCCAGCCATTCTACGGCCTTCGGTGCAGACTGCACTTCTCAACTGATGCTTCATATCATAAAGTATTTAAATTCCGAAATTTAGCTGCAAAATTACACTAAATTCGTCAAATAGCCAACTATTTCGAATTTTTTTCGTAAATTTGCAGCAAAATAGTCACTAAAACAACATTTATCATGAGAACGAAACTATTATCACTGGCATGTCTGATGGCTGTCACATCATTGGCGCAGACTCGCCAAGAGACCACACTCACCGAGGGATGGCTCTTCTCGCAAGACCAGCAGACATGGCAAAACGTCTGTGTGCCACACGACTGGGCTATCGCAGGCCCCTTTGACAAGAAATGGGACTTGCAGAAGGTACGTATCGAACAGAACGGCGAGAAAGAGGCTACCGAAAAGAGCGGACGCTCAGGGGCATTGCCCTGGATCGGTGAGGGCCACTATAAGCGGATTATCCAGATTCCGGCAGGATGCAGACATGCAGAACTGGTATTCGATGGAGCGATGGCCGAGCCCACTATCTATCTGAACGGTCAGAAGGCTGGATATTGGGCCTATGGCTACAATACTTTCCGCGTAGACATCACCCCGCTTATGAAGGCAGGTGAAAATCTGCTGGAAGTACACCTGAAGAATGTCGAGGAGAGCAGTCGCTGGTATCCAGGAGCAGGCATCTACCGCCCCGTAAAACTCATCACCTCAGGCGACAACAGGATAGATCCTTGGAAGACCTTTATCCGCACGACACAACTCAGCAGCCATAAGGCTGAGGTAGACGTGACTGTTGGCACAGACAGTCTGTTGAAAGGCTATCAGGGCTTTGAGATCGAGATGCGCGATGCAAAAGGCAAACTCGTAGGTCATGAGCACTGTTCTGAAATCAGCGATTCGGGTGAGGCTAATCTGTCGTTCACCATCCAGGAACCTCACCTCTGGTCGCCCGAGACACCTTATTTATATACGGCACACATCAAATACATGCAGAACGGTCAGTTGCTCGATGAGGTCACGCAGAAGTTTGGCATCCGTACCGTGAAGGTATCTAAGGAAGGTGGCTTTCAGCTGAACGGAGTCACCAGAAAGATTAAAGGTGTCTGCCTGCACCATGATTTAGGTCCCCTTGGTGCTGCTGTAAACAAGGCTGCCTTGATCCGACAGATCAAGACGATGAAAGACATGGGCTGCGATGCCATCCGTACGTCGCACAACATGCCGAGCCAAATACAGATGGATATCTGCGACTCACTGGGCATGATGGTGATGGCCGAGAGTTTTGACATGTGGCTCTATCCGAAGTGCAAGAACGGCTATGCACGCTTCTTTGAAGACTGGTGGAAGAAAGATATCGAGAACCTCATACTCGCCAACCGCAACCATCCGAGTATCATCATGTGGTCGATAGGCAACGAGATTCCTGAGCAGGGCAGTGCCCAAGGCAAGGAGATTTCCGAGAACCTTCAGAACGCCTGTCATGCCCTCGACCCCACACGTCCTGTGACACAGGGACTTGACCATGCAGAGGCTTCCATTAAGAGTGGTGTAGCTACGACGATGGATGTTCCTGGTTTCAACTACCGCGTCCATAAATATCAGAACAGTATTGGACAACTGCCACAGGGGTTCCTTCTTGGATCAGAAACAGCCTCGACAGTGAGTTCACGTGGCGTGTATAAATTCCCTGTAGAGGTAACTGATAATTCGCAGTATGCATCTTGGGCTCCAAGCTATGACCCACAGGCCATCCTGAAGGCCGACGGCCAATGTTCAAGCTACGATCTGGAGTACTGTTCATGGAGTAATCTGCCCGATGATGACTGGGTGTGGCAGGATGACAAAGACTGGGTGATTGGCGAGTTTGTGTGGACGGGCTATGACTATCTGGGAGAGCCGACGCCCTACGATGAATATTGGCCTTCGCGCAGCAGTTACTTTGGCATCTGCGATCTTGCCGGACTGCCGAAAGACCGTTACTGGCTCTATCGCTCACGCTGGAATAAGGATGAGCACACCATCCACCTCCTGCCCCATTGGACCTGGGGACTCTCCAAGAAAGATAAGGGAAACCGTATCGGCAAAGTAACACCTGTCTATTGCTATACCGACTATCCTACGGGTGAGCTCTTCGTCAACGGCAAGAGCCAGGGTAAGATCTCCAAGAATCCTACAGAAAGACTTGACCGTTATCGTCTGCGCTGGAACAATGTGAAATATGAACCAGGTGAGATCAAAGTGGTGGTTTACGATGCCCAAGGCAATAAGGCTGGTGAGCAGACAGTGAAGACCGCTGGCAAACCAGCAGCTCTGAAACTTGAAGCTTGGACGCAGAACTCCTCACTCCTCAAATCCAACGGCGACGACCTTGCCTTTATCACTGTCTCACTGACAGACGCCGATGGTACATTGATTCCGCAAGCAGATGACCAACTGACTTTTGAAGTGACTGGAGCTGGCACTTTCGAGGCTGTCTGCAACGGCGATGCCACAAGTCTGGAATCGTTCAAGCAGCCCACCATGAAGCTTTTCAATGGTCAACTCGTAGTAGTTGTTCGCAGTTCAAAGGAATCTGGCACTTTGACCCTGAAAGTGACGGATGAAAAACTGAAGCTATCGAAATCTATAGATATAACAGTACAATAAACAAAATTAATCCCCGCCAATCAGCGGGGATTAATTTTATCTATTTCATCTCCTCTATAATCTTAGCACCTTCTTTCAGGGCCTCCATATTGAGGGGGATGAGTCCGTGATGACGCTCTGGCAGTGTCTTGAAGAGCGCCTTCTCCACACCCTTGTCGCTCACCACAGGAGCCACCTTCAGCAGACCACCGAGAACAATCATGTTGAACACCTTGCCATTCTTCATCTCGGCAGCCTTGTCCAT
>CAMHAM010000065.1 GCA_946183415.1 uncultured Prevotella sp. | reverse complement strand
CGCTGGGGAAATGCTCGGCGAAGATAGAGCGGTAATAGTATTCCTCCTTGTTCTTTGGCGGGTTGATGGGGAAGCGCTCTGCGGCGTGAGCCATCTGCTCGTCGCTGACGGCTTCAGCGGTGATCTGCTTGAGGGTGTCGATCCATGAATAGCCCACACCATCACTGAACTGCTCCTTCTGGCGCCAGGCTACTTCCTCGGGCAATAGATCGGCAAAGGCCTCACGAACAATTTTCTTCTCAATCGTCTGGCCTGGACACATCTTTGCTTCAGGATTGGTACGCATGGCCACATCGAGGAACTCTTTGTCGAGGAATGGCACGCGACCTTCCACACCCCAAGCCGATAGGCTCTTATTGGCACGCAAGCAGTCGTAGAGGTAGAGCTTGCCGAGTTTGCGCACTGTTTCCTCATGGAAATCTTTTGCTGAAGGGGCTTTATGGAAATAGAGATAGCCTCCGAAAATCTCATCAGCACCCTCACCAGAGAGTACCATCTTGATACCCATCGACTTGATGACACGGGCAAGCAGGTACATGGGGGTAGAGGCACGGACGGTGGTCACATCGTAGGTCTCAATGAAGTAGATGACATCACGAATGGCGTCGAGACCTTCCTGAATAGTGTAGTTGATCTCATGGTGCACAGTGCCGATATGATCGGCCACAAGTTTGGCCTTTGCCAAATCAGGCGCACCTTTCAGTCCTACGGCAAACGAGTGGAGACGGGGCCAGTAGGCTTTGGTCTTCGAATCGTCCTCAATACGCATCTCGGAATATTTCTCTGCAATGGCAGAGATGACACTTGAATCGAGCCCCCCTGAGAGCAACACACCATAAGGCACATCGCTCATCAGCTGGCGCTTCACAGCATCTTCGAGTGCGTCATGAATATCCTGTACAGAAGCTTTTCTGTCTTTGACGGCATCGTACTGCATCCAGTCACGACGGTAATACCATTTCACACCAGGCGACACACTCCAATAGTAATGACCAGGCAGGAAGGGTTCGTAACGTTCGCACTGTCCTTCGAGGGCTTTTAGTTCGGAAGCCACGTAGACAGTTCCGTCACTGTCGTAGCCGATATAAAGAGGAATTACGCCAATGGGATCTCGGGCAATGAGGAACTCATTGCGTTCCTCGTCATAGAGCACAAAGGCGAAAATACCGCTCAGGTCTTCAAGGAAGTTAATGCCTTTTTCGCGATAGAGCGCCAGGATCACCTCACAGTCTGAGCCTGTCTGGAACTCATATTGTCCTGCATAACGACGACGAATCTCCTGATGATTGTAGATTTCCCCATTGACGGCTAACACCTGTTTGCGATCAGGAGAGAACAGGGGCTGTCCACCAGATTCTGGGTCAACGATGCTTAGTCGCTCATGGGCAAGGATGGCTGTTCCACCGCAATAGATACCACTCCAGTCAGGTCCGCGATGACGGATTTTCTGACTCATTTTCAATGCTTTCTCACGCAGCTCATGTGTCTGCTTATCTACATTCAGTATAGCAACAATTCCACACATATTCTAATATATTAAAGGTAAGACAAATACAGATAATTGGTCTGGGCAGGATATTCCGCCGCGAGGGTGTCGATCTGATTGACGGTGGGTACAAGCCCCAGCATTTTCCGCCATTTGCGAACGGTGAGCCCAGCCTGTTCCATTTTCATACGATGTTCCAAGCCTATCGCACGTGCTATCTGGAAATCAGAGAAGCCATAGACCTTGGCTGCATGTAAAAGCGAGGCAACTTCAGGCGACTGGAGATATTCCTTGAATTCGCTCGGCTCCATAAACTCAGAGATTTCAGAAAGGTGTGTATACTCCTTCAGTTGCAGGTCGATGTCGACAATATGCTTCAGCTTCTGCAAGAACCAGCGGTCGATTTTTGTCAACTGATGAATCTGTTCGATGCTATAGCCAATCTTCAGTGCCTTCGATACCACGAAGATACGCATGTCCGTTGGCTCATGGAGTGATTTCTTGATGTCTGGAATCTTGATCTCGTGATTCTCAACGAAACCGTGCATTCCTTGGCCAATCATACGAAGCCCCTTCTGTAAAGCCTCTTCAAACGTGCGCCCTATGGCCATTACCTCGCCCACACTCTTCATCGAAGAACCAAGCTGGTGGTTTACGCCTTGGAACTTGGTTAGGTCCCAACGGGGAATTTTGCACACCACATAGTCGAGAGCAGGCTCGAAGAAGGCGCTGGTGGTCTTGGTTACAGAATTCTTCAGTTCGAAGAGTCCGTAGCCCAATCCTAATTTGGCAGCAACAAAAGCCAAAGGATAGCCAGTAGCCTTCGAGGCCAGTGCCGATGATCTGCTCAGACGGGCATTCACCTCAATGACTCTGTAATCCTCAGATTGAGGATCCAATGCATACTGCACATTGCATTCGCCCACGATGCCGATATGTCGGATGATCTTAATAGCGAGAGCGCGTAGCTTATGATACTCACTGTTAGAGAGCGTCTGACTGGGTGCCACCACAATCGACTCACCTGTATGGATGCCCAGTGGGTCAAAGTTCTCCATGTTACAAACGGTGATACAGTTGTCATAGCAGTCGCGAACCACCTCGTACTCTATCTCCTTCCAGCCCCTCAGCGATTTTTCCACCAATACCTGTGGCGAGAAAGAGAAGGCTTCTTCTGCCTGTGCCTCCAGTTCTTCCTGATTGTCGCAGAATCCTGAGCCTAATCCACCTAAAGCGTAAGCTGCACGTAATATCACAGGGAAGCCTAAGTCGGCTGCTGCCTGGCGCACTTCCTCGATGGTGCTACAGGCCTCGCTCTTGATAGTCTTTACGCCAATCTCATCAAGACGCTTTACGAAGAGGTCACGGTCTTCTGTGTCGATAATGGCCTGAACGGGCGTGCCCAGCACCTTTACACCGTATTTCTCCAACACACCTTTCTCATAGAGTTCCACACCGCAGTTCAGAGCCGTCTGTCCACCAAACGAGAGTAGAATCCCGTCAGGGCGCTCCTTCTCGATGACGCGTGTCACGAACTCAGGTGTTACAGGCTGGAAATATACGGTGTCTGCCACATCTTTTGAAGTCTGTACTGTTGCGATATTGGGATTGATGAGTACAGAGTGGATGCCCTCTTCCTTCAGGGCTTTCAGGGCTTGTGCTCCACTATAGTCGAACTCACCTGCCTGTCCTATCTTCAGCGCACCACTGCCTAACAGCAGCACCTTTTTTATATCTTTCTTCTCCATCATCCTAACATATTTACAAATTCATCAAACAAGAACTCTGTGTCTATTGGTCCACTACAGGCCTCTGGGTGGAACTGTGCTGACATCCAGGGATTCTCTTTATGGCGGATTCCCTCGTTCGAACCGTCATTCATGTTCACAAATAGCGGTTCCCAGTCGGGGGGTAGGGTGGAGGCATCCACCGCGTAGCCATGATTTTGTGAGGTGATAAAGCACTGCGTAGTACCTACTCTCTGTACTGGCTGGTTGTGCGAACGGTGGCCGTATTTCAGCTTATAAGTCTTTCCTCCTGCAGCCTTTGCAAGCAACTGATTGCCGAGACAGATGCCCATGCACGGACGAACGTTTTTTTGATGAAGGAATGTTCTGATGTGTGTCACTGTCTTCTCGCATCGCTCAGGATCACCAGGGCCATTGGCTAAGAAAAGTCCGTCGAAATCCAGTTCATTGAAATCATAATCCCAAGGCACACGAACGACCTCGATGCCACGTTTCAACAGACATCGGATAATATTGGTTTTGACGCCACAGTCCACTAACACGACACGATGTGACTTTATACCTGATGGCCGATAGGTGATGACATCCTTACAACTCACTTTCTCAACCCAATTCACGTTGCCATAGGCCTCTGGTGTAATGGTGTCCTCCATTCCTTCAAGAATAATCTTGCCCATCATCACGCCACGTTCCCTGAGCAACATGGTCAGACGGCGGGTATCAATGCCTGTGATGGCAGGCACATTCTCACGCTTGAGCCATGAATCGAGCGATTCTTTGGCATTCCAGTGCGAATAGGTCTCACTATAATCAGCCACAATCAATGCTGTGGGGTGAATGCGTTCGCTCTCCATCAGTTGTGGCAAGCCGTTTTCAGCCGCTTTTGTAGAGGGCACACCGTAATTGCCTACCAGCGGGTAGGTCATTACCAGCATCTGCCCAGCATAACTGGGGTCAGTCAGACTCTCTGGATAGCCCGTCATAGCTGTGTTAAACACCACCTCGCCCGATACGTTCTTCTTTGCGCCAAAAGCCCAGCCGCAGAATTGCGTACCGTCATCGAGGATGAGTTTTGCTCTTGTCTTCATTTTATAATTGCAACTTTAAAACTTGTTCTATATAGTTCACAAACGCCTGGTTCACCATGCGAATACCTCCTGGGGTGGGATAATGTCCTGTGAAGTACCAGTCGCCAGGATGATTCGGGCAGGCTTCGTGCAGCCCCTCGATACTCTGATATACCAGTTCGATAGGTGCCTGCATGCCCTCAGGGCGCAACATCTCCACAATCTTACGATTGATCTCATCGACACTGAATGGCGCATAGATGGCTCTCACGTGGTTGGCTGCCATGGGTGCCGACAGGCATAGTCGATACGTATCGGCTATCAGTTGTTGCATGCCCCGTTCTTTAATGAGTTCAATGGCAGCGCGGAAGGCACAGAGTTCTTCCAGGCGTGACATGTCGATACCATAATAATCTGGATAGCGGATTTGTGGTGAACTCGATACCATGACGATTTTCTTGGGGTGCAGGCGGTCGAGAATCTTGAAGATGCTCTCCTTCAGTGTAGTGCCTCTTACGATAGAGTCATCAATAATGACGAGGTTATCCTCGAAAGGCCGCAACGAACCGTAGGTGATGTCATAGACGTGGGCGGCAAGGTCGTTGCGCTCTGCTCCGTCAGAAATGAAAGTGCGAAGTTTGATGTCTTTCCATACGACCTTTTCAATACGTACGTCATGGTCCAAGTGTCGGATTCCGTCAGTCATACCGTAGAAGGCAACCTCTGCCGTGTTGGGGATGTATGAAAATACGGTGTTGGCAACATCGTAGTCGATGGCCTGCATGATGACTGGGGTGAGCTGCTCGCCCAATCGTTTGCGCTCGATGTAAATATCTCTGTCAGAGCCTCGGCTGAAATAGATGCGCTCGAAACTACATGCTGCAGGTTTCTGTGCTGGCAGGATCTGCTCCAATCCGCTCTCACCGTTCTTACGAACAATCAGCGACTGTCCAGGCTGCAACTCATGGATATCTTCTGCCTGCAGATCAAAGGTTGTCTGAATCACAGGCCGCTCACTGGCCAGCACCACTACTTCGTCGTCCTGATACCAGAATGCAGGGCGGATGCCCCAAGGATCGCGCATGGCAAACATTTCTCCTGAACCAGTCAGGCCACACATGACGAAACCACCGTCGAAGTGTGGCATTGTGGTTCTCAGCACGTTGGCCATCTCTACATGGTCATCAATATAGCGCGTAATGTCAGTGCCTTCCAGTCCTTGCTGACGAGCCTCGCTATAAAGCCGCTCCACCTCACGATCGAGGCGATGACCCATCAACTCCAACGTGATGTATGAATCACCATAGATACGAGGTGACTGCCCTTGAGCTGTCAGAAACTCAAAAACCTCATCAATGTTAGTCATATTGAAATTACCACACAGGCAGAGGTTCTTGGCGCGCCAATTGTTTCTTCTCAGGAATGGATGCACGTATTGCAGTCCGCTCTTGCCTGTGGTCGAATAGCGCAGATGGCCCATGTAGAGCTGGCCGGCAAACGACTTGTCGACATGCTTGAATACCTCTGTGATGGCATCCTTACCTTCTGCGCGTTCACGGAACATATATTCCTCGCCTGCAGGAGCATCGAGGTTGACACAGGCCACGCCTGCACCTTCCTGCCCACGATTGTGCTGCTTCTCCATCATCAGATAGAGTTTGTTCAGTCCATAGCGCCAGGTGCCATATCTCTGTTCGTAATAGCTCAGTGGCTTCAGTAGGCGAATCATCGCCACGCCGCATTCATGCTTTAGCTGTTCCATTGATGCATGCTTTGATGAAACTCATGAAGAGAGGGTGGGGATGAAGTACCGTCGAGGAATATTCTGGATGGAATTGTGTGCCGATATACCACTTCTTTTCCGGGATTTCTACAATCTCCACGAGGTTGGAAGCTGGGTTAATCCCCACACACTTCATGCCAGCAGCCTCGTACTCCTCTTTATAGGCGTTGTTGAACTCATAACGATGTCGATGGCGTTCAAGGATCTTGTCTCCATGATGATTACCATAGGCCTCCCATGCCCTGCTACCTTCTGTCAATACGCACTCATAGGCACCAAGTCGCATTGTTCCGCCCATCTCTGTGATATTCTTCTGCTCTTCCATTATGTCGATGACATTGTGGGGCGTCTGGTCATCCATCTCGGCACTATTTGCATCCTGATAGCCCAAGACGTTGCGCGCAAACTCGATGACCATCATCTGCATACCCAGACAGATGCCGAAAGTTGGTACGTCGTGTGTGCGACCATACTCTGCCGCGATAATCTTTCCCTCGATGCCGCGCTGGCCGAAACCTGGACAGACGATGATGCCTGCCATGCCCTGAAGCCGCTCACCGATGTTCTCGCCAGTAATGCCCTCGCTATTCACAAAATGTATTTTTGCTTTCACGTCGTTGTAGATACCGGCAAGGTTAAGGCTCTCACGGATACTTTTATAAGCATCCTGCAAGTCGTACTTCCCTACCAGTGCCACATGTACCTCTTGGGTGGCGTTGCGCTGCTTCTCAAGGAAGTCGCGCCAAGGCTTCATAGCGGGTGTCTCTCCTACCGGGATGCCAATCTTTCTCAGGATGGCGGCATCGAGTCCCTGTCGTTGCATATTGACGGGCACCTCGTAGATTGAGGGCATATCCTCGCTCTGCACCACGCACTCCAGATCGACATTACAAAACGAAGCCACTTTCATGCGCAGGGCATTGTCAAGGTGGCGTTCTGTGCGTAATACTAATATGTCGGGCTGGATACCCATGCTCTGTAATTCCTTCACTGAGTGCTGAGTAGGTTTCGTCTTCAACTCATCAGCAGCTTTCAGATATGGCACGTAAGTCAGATGCACGCAAACGGCATCGCGTCCCAACTCCCAGCGCAATTGTCGGATGGCCTCCATGAACGGGGCACTCTCGATGTCGCCGATGGTGCCGCCCACCTCGGTGATGACGAAGTCATAATCTCCCTTCCTCAGCATCCGCTGCTTAATCTCGTCGGTGATGTGCGGCACCACCTGGATGGTCTTGCCCAGATAGTCGCCATGCCGCTCGCGGTCGATGACGGTCTTGTAGATGCGCCCTGTCGTAATCGAATTGTCGCGGGTGGTGCGGATGCCGGTGAACCGCTCGTAGTGCCCCAGGTCGAGGTCGGTCTCGAAACCGTCCTCCGTCACGTAGCACTCGCCGTGCTCGTAGGGGTTCAGCGTCCCCGGATCAATGTTGATATAGGGGTCGAACTTCTGGATGGTGATTTTGTAGCCGCGTGCCTGCAGCAACTTGCCGATACTGGCGGAGATAATGCCTTTTCCCAACGAGGAAACCACACCGCCCGTCACGAAGATGTATTTTGTATCCATATTCTGTTGTTTTGAAGTTTGCGTCATGATTATCCTTTTACCTTACTCGTATTGATTCGACTGCAAAATTAGTGCAATTTGACATAATTGCCGTAGATTGCCTTTCTTTTTGAGTGTTAAAAAGTTGAAGGTATGACATTTTGTAAATTTAAAAGCATCAAATACTGCCAATATGATAACACTTTGACCGAAAAGCGTGTCAAATTGTTACAAATCGTCAAAAGCTACTTTCTTTACTCCAATAATCGTGGCATACGTTGGCCTTTTTACGATGGGTTTTTATTGTAAAATGCAGACAAGCTTCACAGCCCATCACACCATTCTCAAGTGTTACCTCTACTATTGGATTTCCTCTCGAATCGAGGATTCAAATACATAAGGTGCGCAGTACCTAAAACGCGGTGTTTTAAGCGTTGCGTACCTGAGAACCCTATAAGATGGTGTTAATCAGAAGTAGGTATATCCCTCTATGTTTATTGCCAGTATCTCAATCTTTCGCGAGTAACACCGTGCCTGTCCCCCTGTTACTGTGGACGAAAGGAGTACTTTCCGACTCGCCACTGACGGGTTCAACGGGATTGTCATTGTCGCTACAAGCTGCTATGCATAGCAAGCCGCTCAGCAGGAGGATGGAATGTTTTGCTTTCATAATAGTCTAATGCTTGATGATTCTGGGATATATACGCTTGATGTGTTGGAAGAACATGCTGTAGCCGTCGCAGAGATAGTTGCGTCGCTCCACACCGTTGAGAGTCATACGCTCCAAGAGGCGGTCTTTGGGACAGCCACCGAAACAGAGGTCGGCCACGTCGCAGTGGAGGCACATGTGGGGCAGGCTGTCGAGTTTGTATTCGCCGAAACGCCGGTTGGTCTGCATCATGTCGTAGAGCGGGGTGCGGAGGATGTTGCCGATGCGGTATTCGGGGAACACGTAGCGGTCGCAGCGGTAGAGGTCGCCGTTCTTCTCGATGACGGCACAATGGCCGCAGACGGCTTCATGAACGCAAAGTCCTGCCGGGCGACGGGTCAGGTTGCCGATGGCGGCTTCTATCGTCTGCACAAACTTACGGCCTACGTCTTTTTGCAGCCAGAGGTCGGTGATGGCGCAGAGGAATCGGCCGTAAGCCTCGGCTGATACGGAATAAGGGGCAAGTTGTTGTGCCCGATGGCTGTAGATGCCTGGAGGCAGAGCAACGTTTCCCACTTTGGCATCCGGCTGACACTCCACGACGGGCAAGAACTGCATAAAATCGCTGTAACGGCGTAGAAAATCGTAAACCTCGGCAGGATGGCTGGCATTGGCGGCATTGACGGTGGTGAGCGTATTGAATGCTACACCGTGTTTTCGCAGCAGTTCGAGACCGTGCATGGTACGGGCGAAAGTACCCTCTCCCCGCGCGTCTTTCCTATATATATTATGCAGGTGCTCCGGCCCGTCGATGCTGATGCCAATGCGGAAGTGGTGGTCGCGGAAGAAGTGACACCAGTCATCGGTGAGCAGCGTGCCGTTGGTCTGTAGGGTGTTGAGGATGCGACGGCCTGCGCCATGTTTCTGTTGTAACTGCATGGCCCGCTCAAAGAACGCGATGCCGCAGAGCGTCGGCTCGCCACCGTGCCAGGCGAACTCTATCTCCGCATAGCGTCCGTGGATGGCGATGACTTGGCGGATATAGTTCTCCAGCACTTCGTCAGACATCAGGGCGGGAGCAGCAGCATCGCCGCTCCCCTTCCCTAAGTAGTAGCAGTACTCGCACCGCAGGTTGCAGGCCGCACCGACGGGCTTCACTTCGATGGCATAGTGCCGCAGGTCGTCGGTCTCCGTCATTGTGCAACAGGTTTGGCAAATGGCAGAACGCCGAGGGGTGAGTAAGTCTTGGTCTCGCGGCCGTCGTCGGTTCCAATCTCATGGCTGATGAGGGTATTCAATCGCTGGTTCATCTGCTCCACGACAGTCTGATTGTTGCCCTTGGGCCAAGCGAGGTTGTCGGTCTCGTCGCTGCCATAGACGTATAACTCCACGTCGTTGTTCTCATAGAGAGCGTCGATGTCGGTGGGATTATTGAAGTTGACGGGCGCGAAATAGCGGGCAAACTTGTAGTCATCGGCAATGATACCGCGAACAAATCCGCGCTTGGTGATGTCGAGGCGATAGGCCGGCGTGAGGGTACGGTCGATGATGAACTCGCTGTCGATCATCGAGAGCATGTCGTAACAGAAGAGTGCTCCCTCTCCGTTGCGAACATCCACGGAAGGGTCCTTCACGGCAGGCACGAGCGAGTGACCATGCAGGCCATCGGTAATTTCAGTAAACTTGGAGATGTTGCCATTAGTGGCGAAATCCACGAAGGTAGGCGCGAGGTCGAGGTGCGAGGTAATGTGACGGCAGTGGCGCCCGCCCTGCAGTTCGGGGTGATAGACGATGAGGGGCACATGGATGTTATCCTCGTAGATGTTGCCGCCCTTACCCTTCAGGCCGTGATTGCCTTGTAATTCGCCGTGGTCGCTGGTGTAGATGATGATGGTGTTTTTCATCAGACCATTATCAGCCAGGTAGTTGAGCAGCTTCTGCATGTGGTTGTCCTGATCCTGGATGGTGTTGAAGTAGTAGTCACGGAACGTCTTCCAACCCGCTTCGGTTTTCGGCGAGGGACCTACCATGCGTTCCCAGTTGCCGGCATACTCGCCATGGGCTGCCACGCGCCCTTCCTTGTCGAACGGTTCGTTCCATGTGGCAGGGACGGGTATATTGTAGCTCTTCTTATAAATAGGATCATCGGGAGCGGGTACCCCTTCACCGGCCAGACCGCCAATGCCGTCCTCATTGTAGTACATGATGTCGTGCGGGTTTAAGAAGTTCACGGCGAGGAAGAACGATTGTCCCTTTTCGTTCAGGCTCTTTCCTTTGTCCTTGAGCCAGTCGATAGTGTTTTGGCAGATGGTTCCGTCTTCGTGCCAGCCTTCATATACCGCACCGTACATGTCGCCCTCAGTCCAGTCGCTGAAACCATACTCCTCCAATGAGGTGTCGCCCTCCGACATGTGCCACTTGCCCTTGAAGGCTGTGTAGTAGCCTGCTTGGCGCAGCATGTCGCCCACGGTCCTCAGGTCGGTGCTCATGTTGGGCTGGAAGGCATAGTTCGTGTTGTCGAGCATACAGGTCTCGGTGATGTGGCGGCCCGTATAGATGACTGAGCGGCTCGAAGTCGAAACATTAGCGCAGGCATAGTGCTTCTCGAACGATGTGCCCAATTGTCGCAGTCGCTCTCGCGCGGCATAGTCGCTGCCTGCGGGGTACTGCTCCATATAGGCCTCCTGGTCGGTGGTGATGAAGAGAATGTTGTACCGTCCGTCACCGTTGGGCTTAGGCTGATTGTTGTTGGCAGGGTTGTCGTTCTGGTCGGTGCAACCCGTGATTAGTGCGCCTGCCGTTGTGGCGAGGGCTGCACTCACAAGGAAAAACTTCTTTCTCATAGTTATTCTTCGTTTTTAGTTGAATAATTCTTCTGTTGTCGCCGGTCCTGCTGCCAGATGGTCCACTGCGAGCGGATGATGACGAAGAGGACTACGAGCGCCAGGACACTCGATATGGCAATGCCTGCGGTCTTGATGATTTCTTCCATGCGCTATCGTTTTGTTGATTGTGTCCGCAAAGATAGCGGAAGTCCATAAAAAAGACTTTCCTCTCGCCGTAAATACGCTCAGAGGAAAGAAAAAATACGCTTAGAGGAAAATCTGTACGCTCAGATGAAAAACTTCGGTAGGCTTTTTTACGCTTTCTTGCGATAGGCGGATGGCGACTCCTTACCTTGTGAGGCGAAGGCCTTGGTCATGGATGATTGGGATGTGAAGCCACAATCGTATGCGATGTCGGCCATACGACGGTCGGGATGCTGGCGGATGAGGCTGATGGCATGGCGCACACGGTGCTGCGAAATCATGTCGTAGAACGATGAGTATCCGCTGCGCTGGATGACCTCAGTCAGGTAGTTGGCGTTGGTGCCGAGGCGTTGCATCAGTGTGTCGGCAGTGATGTGCTGCTCTGTGAAGATGTGCTCGTCGCTGAGGAGTGACTCCAGGCGACGGCTCAGTTCGGTATAGCGGTCATCGGTAAGTCGGAACTGCGTCTCGTCGGCAGAAGCAGTGGTGTCGTCTTTTTCGTCGGAGGACAGGCCGTCAGGTTCTGCGGACATCGTCTCAGTATTTTTTGCCGTGATGTCAAATGGCTTGCGCCAGGGGTTGAGGGTAAAGATACAGAACCAAATGTTGACCACGGTGAAGAGAACATCGCGGAAGGCTTTCGCCGTCGGGTCGTCGATGAAGAAGTTGACAGCCATCAGCATGCAGATGCCTGTGGGCAGCCATTGTATCTTCTCACCGAAACGGGTGGGGAAGTCGTCGCTGTCGGCATAGGTGTCCTCGTTGGCACGCCGCACGGCCCGGCCGATGCGCAGTGCCATGCAGATAGTGCGCCAGAAGTACCATACAAACAACAATCCTACTATGATGAAGGTTGCTGTGCGGTGCCACTCAGGCAGATGTAAAAGTCCAACGGCCTGAAGCAGTAGTGGAAGTAAGGGAACAAGAGGCGGAAGGAATACCCAGTAGTCGCTCAGCCGGTGGCGCATCTCGGGAAAGAAATAACCCTCGCACATGACCAGCATCTGCAGTGAGAACACAAGCACGGAGAAGGCATTGACGTAAAGCAGTGCGTCCGCCTGACCGATATTGAGCAGGTAAGGCAGTTCCAGCACCTGTAGCAGATAGAGCCATCCCACTGCTCGCTGTGCAGGGAACAAGCGCAGAAAATCCTCGTCGTATGCTCGCGGCCTGTAGAACCATTTCAGCAACCATCCATACAGATTTGTAAGGATGAATGCCAGGTTGGCGGAGAAGAGAATGAGATAAGATGTCATAGAGTCTATCTTTTATTATTTTTATCGGACACCAATAATTTTATTTTTCGGCCAAGAATTGTATTAATTCTGGGCACAGAGGGGCCAAGTAACACCGTGCCTGTCCCCCTGTTACTGCCGATTTCTAGGGTGTGACTATTTCTGCAATATCAGATGCCACTTTCTTGATTTCCCAATAGCTTTGTAATGGCAGATCATATAGCAGGACATCATTCCTGAACGATATGGAGGTTCCACGGCAGAGCAAATCACCGATGTATGCTACAAGGTCGAAGAGATTATGACCTCTTACGTGAAGATAGGCATTCTGCTCGTCCACGCCGAGATTCTGACTATATACCTTTTCAACTTCAAGGTCAACCGACTGGGCAAATGGGCTATTCAGATGAGGTTCGAAGTTTTTGGCGATTCTTTCTAGCAGTAGTTTTCCGTTGTCGGCCAGTTCCGCGCGTCTGCATTGGTTTGGCAGACAAGCGGAAAACATACGCAGATTAAAGCCAGACTTATCATTTTTGAGGCAATATAGCAAAAGTAACAATGGCTTATACAATACCTTTGAGAGTTCAGATAGGAATGTCGGAAAGTCGAATGTTGCGACTTTGTCTAGGCTTTTCTTTACAAACCGTTGCTGCAATGCAGATGCTTCACAATAGTGGTTCTCCCATGAATAGGTATAAGTCTGGCAGATGTAGTTGGCTGCATCAATATCCTGTTCTTGCAACAAATAGCGCATGTCACTGTCTATGCAGATGAAGAATCGCTTAGACAGATAAGGACGGTATTTCAAACATTGCTCACAACCCTTGGTGTCAAATCCTTTGGGACTACGACTATGAGTGATAAAGTAATAACGTCCAGGATGATGAATCTGAAGCATGGCATTCCAGAAGTCTTTATCGTCTCCATCCTCCAAATGAACGCTAGCCACAACACCACTTTGCATCAGTGGCACATTGGCAAAGAACTGTGCTTGTTCTTTATATACGTCAGCCATTACTTTCGAGTATTAATGGTTATATCTTCCATGCGAATGGCCTTGTCGCCCCATCCGTCTGCAAAAATCATCGGAGAATGGGTCGTGAGGATAATCTGTACTTCGGGATTCAGCCGAAGAATCATGTCTATTAGTTTGTATTGCCAACTGATGTGCATGGAGATTTCCGGCTCATCAAGCATCAGAATGAATTCCTCTCCACGTTCCAACAGAACGGTAAGTAGAATTATCAAAAGCTGTTTTTCGCCTGATGAGAGGTCTTTGGGATAGATACTGATAGTGTTATTTTTCAGAAAAACGAGTTTTGTAGAGTCATTTGAAAGCGTTTTTCCCGTCTCAGCAAAACACTCGTTCACAAGACTTATGAACAGATTCTTCCGCTCGTTAATCTTGTCAAGTTCTGCCTTTGTAATACTACTGTTCGAGTTGATGCGTTCGGTCAATTCCTTCACCAGGTCTGAGAGGTAATAGCCGTAATCACTTTGCAACTTCTCCAATCGAATGTCAAGATAACTGTCCTGTGTGCTTTTGCCGTCGCCTTTCACATCGAAAGTGGAAACATAGTCCAGTTTCACCAGTTTCCTGTATTCAGATTCCAGAATCTTCTTTCCGCCCAACATCGGTGTCCATGAAGTGACATTCTTCAATGTGTCTTCGCCATCCCTGTCCTTGGAAAGCAAATTTTCTGTCTCATGGTACTCCATAACCATACCATCCTTAAAAGTGACTTTTGTTAGACGACTTTGGAAGAATTGACTGTTTTTCTCGTAGGTAATAGCATGTCGCAGAAGCCGTAAGAGGGTGGTCTTGAACGAACCGTTATTACCCACAAATATATTCACCTTCTCGTCAAGCGTGTGACTGAAGTTGTATTCGTAATACAGGTTGTCGATGCTAAATTCCTTGATCCTCATCTTGTAATAATCTTATTTTTGTTGCAAAGATACAAAACTTTTCTTTATAAATTATGCAAAAAATCAAAAATGTTACATACCTTATGTTACTTTTTGTCTTTTGTACAACTCTTCTTTAGGTATTTCTTATATCCCTCGAGAATTGCAGAAGACATAGAATCAGCATCCCAGAAGACATCTTCTCCCAAGTCTTTGGCTAGAGCATCAATACGCTTTTCCTCATTACCATAAGTCCACGTATTGCGAATCCACATCCCTAACGAGAAGTGCCTAATCAAGGGAAAAGATTCCCTAAGTTACTCTGTTTTTGCTTATAGCACCAGTGATTCGTAAGGCAAGCCAAAGACATCGGCAACGGCTTTATATACCACTTTACCATCA
>CAMHAM010000064.1 GCA_946183415.1 uncultured Prevotella sp. | reverse complement strand
AAATATTTAGTTAAATAACAAAAAATGTTTGGAATTTACCATAGAATGCCGTCCCATCGCCACGATGAACTACCACGAGGCGCAAGTGAACGATTACTCGCAATGGAAGCCTCATCACGAAAGAGGTGAGCACAACTTTGACCGTCTGTACCCAGAACTGAAGGACAACGGAGCCTACAGTGAATGGGCTTGGGGATTGAGCCGCATCATCGACGGACTGGAGCAACTGGGCGCAGAGAAAACAAAAATCGACGTGAAGCGCATCGGTGTGAGCGGTTGTTCGTATGCTGGCAAGATGTCGCTCTTCTGCGGTGCCTTCGACGAGCGCGTGGCACTCACCATCGCTCAGGAGCCTGGTGGCGGAGGTGCCGCCTCATGGCGCTATAACTGCCACGTGGACAGCGTGGAGAATCTGGATCGTACAGACTATCACTGGTTTCTGGAATCGATGCGCGAGAAGTTTCATGGCGACAGCGTGTTCCTGATGCCTTACGATCACCATGAGCTGGTGACGATGATCTGTCCGAGAGCCCTGCTTGTGCTGGGGAACACAGACTACAGATGGCTGGCAGACGAGAGTGCATACGTCTCGCTGAATGCTGCTCGTAAGGTGTGGGAGAAGCTGGGTATCGCTGACCGTATGGGCTACTCCATCAATGGCGGGCATCCCCACTGCCTGTTGCCTGAGAGCCAATATCCGGAGGTGGAAGCCTTCATCGACAAATTCCTCCTCAACAAGACTGATATCGACACCAAAGATATCCGCATAGCCCCGCAGGAGTTTAAGGAGAAAATAGATTTGAAAAAGTGGATAGAATAATAAATCCCCGCTCAATCGAGCGGGGACTATTATTTTTTAGAACTTTGCCATCTTAATGGCGACTACAGCACATTCATCGCCCTTGTTACCCAAGCGCCCACCTGCACGGTCCTTTGCCTGCTGCAGGTCGTTGGTCGTAAGCAGTCCGTAGATAACGGGAATGTTGCTTGTGGCATTCAGACGGGAGATTCCCTCAGTGACACCCTGACAGATATAATCGAAATGAGGTGTCTCGCCACGAATGACAGAACCGAGAATGATGATAGCATCATAACCATCATTGAGCGTCATCTGGTGAGCACCGTAGATCAGCTCGAAACTTCCAGGAACGGTCTTTACATGGATATTCTCAGGCAGGGCACCATGCTTCTCAAGCGTAGAGACGCAACCATCGAGCAGAGCACCTGTAATCTCAGGATTCCATTCTGCAACAACTACACCGAAAATCATATTCGATGCATCGGGCACTTTAGAAATGTCGTAGTCGGAGAGATTCTTTGTTGCCATAGCTTATTTTGCAGATACGCGCTCAATGTAAGCATCGATGGTCTGATAGGCCATAGAGTTGAAGTACTTCTCCTTCACAGTCTGATAGAGTTTCAGCGCCTCATCGTTCTTACCCTGACTCTCGAGAATCTCACCAGCCTGAATCAGGAAAGTAGGTGACAGAGAGTTATTATCTGCCTTTTCAGCAGCCTTCTTCAGGTGAGAAACAGCATTATCGAGCTGGTTCAGGTGAGCATAGGCATTACCCAGTGCAGCCTCAGCAGCGGGAGTGATCATCTGATCGTCAGCACCATCATACTTCTCGAGATACTTTACGGCGTCCTCCCACTTGTCGAGCTTGGCATAGCAAAGTCCGGCATAGAGGTTTGCAAGATTACCTGCAGCAGTGCTGCTATACTCATCGGCAAGCTTGGCAAAGCCCTTGAAGCTGGCGCTATCACCATTCAATGCCATCTCGAAATTATTGGCTGCGAAATACTCCTGACCCTTGGCAATAGCCGTGCTGGCCTTCACCTCTTTAGGACCAGAAACGTAGGTCTTATAAAGAACGATACCTGCAATGATCACTACGAGTGCAATCACTGCACAAATAATTGCCTTCTTATACTTCAGGAAGAAGGCTTCACTCTGATTCAGGGTCTCCTCCATAGTGGGAGCAGCCTGCTGTTGATTTGTTGTTTGTGCCATTATTGTTACTATTTTTTATTATCTTTTCAAAATTCGGCTGCAAAGTTACAATAAAAAAGTGAAAAACAAAAGAAAAACAAAAAAAATCCGTACCTTTGCAGTATGATTCTCGAGAAACTGTCTATCATCAATTACAAGAACATAGCTGCAGCCACACTGGAACTGTCGCCAAAAATCAACTGTCTGATCGGTCAGAACGGTGTCGGCAAGACTAATGTGCTGGATGCCATCTATTTCCTCTCGTTCTGTCACTCAGCCAATAACCCCGTCGACTCGCAACTGATCAGGCACGGTGAGGATTTCTTCATGCTCGAAGGCTGCTATGATGAGGATCTGCAGATTACGGCTGCGATGAAGAAGGGCACGAAGAAACACTTCAAACGCAACAAGAAAGAGTATAAGCGACTGTCGGAACATATCGGACTGATACCCATCGTTGTCGTTGCCCCTTCAGACACCCTGCTGATAGAAGGCGGCAGTGAGGAGCGCAGAAGACTGATGGATCTGGTCATCTCTCAGTATGACCGCACCTATATCGACGCAATGAACCGCTACAACAAGGCCTTGCAGCAGCGAAATGCCCTCTTGAAACTGGAGGAAGAGCCTGATAATGATGTCATCAGCCTGTTTGAAGAGCAGATGGCTATCGAGGGCGAGCAGATCTATGAGCGGCGGAAGACTTTTATCGAGGAGCTGACGCCTATCTTCCAGCACATTCACGAGACTATCTCGGAGAATCGCGAGCAGGTGTCGCTTACCTACACGTCGCATTGTCAGAGAGGCCGCCTGTTGGACGTCATACAGCGCGATCGATTCAAGGATCGTGCCGTAGGCTATTCACTGCATGGTATCCATCGCGACGATCTGGAGTTTGCGCTGGGGGGGCATCCGATGAAGCGTGAAGGCAGCCAAGGGCAGAACAAGACTTTCGTGATAGCCTTAAAACTGGCACAGTTTGATTTTCTGAAGCGTACGAATTCGAAGACGACGCCCCTACTGCTGCTCGACGATATCTTCGACAAGCTCGATGCCCGTCGTGTAGAGCAGATCGTCAAGCTCGTTGGCAGTGACGATTTCGGACAGATATTCATCACAGATACCAATAGGGAGCACCTGGACCAGATACTGGCAAGTAGTGAGCACGACTACCGCATCTTCCATGTGGAGAATGGGGAGATAAACGAAATCAAGAGAAAATAAAAAATATGTTCAGAAAAGATGTACAACAGCTAAGAGACCTGATTCTGAGAAACCTACGGGCACAAGGTCTGGAGACTCCCCTCCTGCAGAAACGGCTCATCGACTCGTGGTCAGAAGTGGCTGGAGAGCTCGTGGCCAGTTACACCCAAGGGATATTCATCCAGAATCAGACATTATTCGTACATCTTACCAGTCCTGCCTTAAGGGCAGATCTGATGATGATGAGGACTGAACTCGTCAAGAAACTGAATGCCCATGTGGGCAGTCAAGTAATAGCTGACATCAGAATCAACTAAACCACCTCATCGACAGACATATCGTGCTCATCCATTGGCACTTCAGCCACCTTTTGAAAATCGAAACAGACTCCGACAGTATGTATATGCGGTAATGATTCCAACCCTCGGAGAAAACGATCGTAATAGCCCTTTCCCCTTCCCAAGCGACGCCCTAAGGAATCGAAAGCCATACCTGGTACCAAGATCAAATCAATCCTGGCATAATCGGAAAAAAGTTCGCCAATGGGCTCCATGATATGAAAAGCACCCTCCACAAGATCGTTCTGCCCAGTGTAACGCCGTAATTCCATCGTTGCATCGTTGAGCACCTTCGGCAATAGGACTGTCTTCCCCTCAGCCACAAGATCATCAATCAATAGATGCGTATTGACTTCATCAGGCAAGGAATAAAAAGCCAGAATGGTTTGAGCCTCAGCCAATAGAGGCAGCAATCGACGGACAACAGGAAGCGACAATTCATCCAGTTGTTGCTGGGTGAACTGCCGCTTAAGTGTGCGCATCTGCTGTCGCAGCTCTGATTTAAGCATGGGCGATCTTCTTGTCTCTCTCTTCGGCAACAGGTTTCTGTGGGAAAGCCTCTCCTGCCTTGAACAAGCGAAGTGTCTCCTTAATCGAAGGATCGTCCTGATTCAGATATTCCGTCCACGACTGCTCGCTGTGGATATTATAGATGATACGACTGATGACAAAACGCTCCAAAAGCTTATGAGACTTCTGAATCATCAGATTACGACGCTTCAAGCCGTTCTTATCGGCAAAGCTTGCAAACTTATCAACAATATTCTGATTCTTCAGATAACGCTCCATATCCTTGACCTCCTTCATCTCGCTCAGACGCTGACGGTTCTCATCAGTATAATTATAGGCAAACTGCAGAATGAGTCCACTCATCGTTGCCTCCTTATAATAAGAGGTCATGCCCAGTGTGTCCTCAGGAATAAAGATATCAGGAGTAATACCACCGCCACCATAGACCACACGACCATTAGCTGTATGATACTCAGGTCCCGTGTGCTTGATACTGTCGACAGAGAAGAACTCACCATGCTGATAACGGCTCAGCCAGTCATCATCATAATGCTTGCCATCGGTATAGGGTTTCTGGATGCAACGGCCTGACGGGGTGTAATAACGGGCAATGGTCAGACGAATCATAGAGTGATCGCTGAACTCCATAGGTTTCTGGACAAGACCCTTTCCGAAAGAGCGACGCCCGATGATCGTACCACGGTCATTATCCTGGATAGCACCAGCCAGAATCTCGGATGCTGAAGCAGACCCCTCGTCGACGAGAACTACCAGTGGGATTTGCTGATAAGAGCCACGTCCATCGGCACGATATTCTTGTCGCGGGAAACTGCGACCTTCAGTATAGACAATCAACTGTCCCTTGGAAAGGAACTCATTGGCAATCTGTACTGCAGACTCCAGATAGCCTCCTGTGTTACCACGCAGGTCGATAACCAAATTAGAGAAACTCTGCTGTGCCAACTTGGCAAGGGCGATAAGAAGCTCAGGATAAGTATTCTCACCAAAGTTCTTCATTTTGATATAGCCCGTCTCGTCGTCGATCATATAGCAGGCTGTGACACTCTTCGTAGGAATCTCACCTCGGGTGATGGTGATGTGACGCACCTTTTTCTCACCATAGCGGATGAGACCTATCTTGACCTTCGTGTCCTTAGGACCTTTCAGGCGGTGCATCGCTTCCTCGTTAGTACAAATCTTTCCAACGAAAGAGGAATCATCTACCTCGACAATCTTGTCACCAGCCATCATACCAGCACGTTCTGCAGGACCGTTACCGATGACATTCTGCACACGAATGGTATCCTGACGGATGACAAACTCGATACCGATCCCGAAGAATGAGCCACGCAGGTCGTCGTTGGCTATCTCGCCTTCGCGCGCCGTGATATAGACGGAGTGCGGGTCGAGTTCCGCCAGAATCTGTGGCATCGCCTTCTCCACAAGATCGTTGATATTCACCGTATCGACATACTGGTCGTCAATGATGTGGAGCAGGTTGTTCAGCTTGTTGCCGCTCGAATTGATGATGTTCAGCCGATTGCCGGAAAAATGGTTGGCATAGAAAGTACCCACGAGGATGCCGATAACCACACATACGGCCATCCACAACGGGGTAAAACGGTTTGGTTTGTTTTTACTCATGATCTTGATTTTCTAATCCTATATAGATAACCTCAATTCCCGCACGCTCCAGAAGTTCGATACCGTCCGACAGACGGTATTTCTCTCCGTAGACCACACGCTTGATTCCAGCCTGGATGATGAGCTTCGCACACTCGATACAGGGTGAAGCGGTGATGTAGATGGTGGCACCGTCGCTATTGTTATTGCTACGCGCCAACTTGGTGATGGCATTAGCTTCAGCATGGAGTACATAGGGCTTAGTAACGTTATTATCATCCTCGCAGACGTTCTCGAAACCGCTGGGCGTGCCGTTATATCCGTCGCTGATAATCATCTTGTCCTTTACCACGAGGGCTCCCACCTGACGGCGCTGGCAGTAGGAGTTTTCTGCCCAGATGCGCGCCATTCTCAGATAGCGTTCATCTAATTTTTGCTGTTTTGATTCCATTTCTCTTCAATAATGCGTCAATAGTGGGTTCACCACCCTTAAATCTTTTATATAATACCATCGGATTCTCGGTACCTCCCTTAGAGAGGATGTTCTCTCTGAAGCTGCGAGCCGTCTTCCTATCGAAGATTCCATGCTTCTTAAACACGCTGAAAGCATCGGCGTCGAGCACTTCTGCCCACTTATAGCTGTAATAGCCTGCAGCATAGCCACCAGCCATGATGTGAGAGAACTGCACTGTCATACAAGTATCAGGCAGCTGCGGGGTGACCATCGCCTTCTCCCAAGCTTTCTTCTCGAAAGGAATAATATCATCAGTGAAGGCATCCTTCTTTGTATAGTAAGCCATATCCAGCAGTCCGAAGCTGACTTGTCTCATACATGCATAGGCCACATTGAAGTTTCGGCTCTTCACAATACGCTGTATTAGTTCATCAGGCAACGGCTCACCAGTCTGATAATGGAAGGCAAAAGTACGCAGGAAGTCCTTCTCGATGGCAAAGTTCTCCATGAACTGCGAAGGCAACTCTACGAAATCCCACCACACATTCGTTCCACTGAGGCTTTCGAAACGCGTATTGGCAAACATACCGTGAAGCGAGTGACCAAACTCATGAAGGAAAGTTTCAACCTCACCCAGCGTCAGTAGGGCAGGTTTCGCTTCTGTCGGTTTCGTGAGATTCATCACCACACTCACGTGGGGGCGCACATTCTTCATATTTTCTGGTCCGAAGGGCTTCTTCAGATCCTTGCGCTCTATCCACTGGCCTTGATATTCTGTCATCCAAGCACCACCCTGCTTGCCCTTGCGCGGATGGAAATCGGCATAGAACACAGCGAGGAAAGAACCGTCTTCATCGAACACCTCATAGGCTTTAACATCAGGATGATAGACGGGAATGTCCTTGTTCTCCTTAAAGGTGATGCCGTAGAGACGATTAGCCAGTCCGAAGACGCCACCAATCACTTTCGATAGTTCGAAATAAGGCCGTAACATCTCTGCATCGATATTGAATTTCTCAAGCTTCAACTTATGAGAATAATAGCCGAGGTCCCATGGCTCAAGTTTGAAATCCCTACCCTCGAGTTTCTTTGCCATCTTCTCAATGGCTGCTACTTCCTTCTTGGCTGTGGGCTTATAAGCTACAATCAAATCATTGAGTAGTTTATAGACATTACGCACATTACCTGCCATGCGATGCTTCAGCACATAGTCGGCATAACACTTATGCCCTAATAGCTGAGCAAGTTCGCGGCGCAGGTTTATAAGCCGTTTGCATATCTCGATATTATTCTCCGTATTGTCATGGGTACACTCCGTATTCTTCGCCATATACATCTGACGACGGAGTTCACGCTGGGTGCTGTAGGTCATAAAGGGAGAATACGAGGGGAAGTCGAGCGTGAAAATCCAACCTTCCTTCTCCTGCTCCTTCGCAGCAAGGGCTGCAGCCTCTCGAGCTGTTTCTGGTAGACCATCAAGTTGGGCCTCATCCGTAATATGCAGAGTGAAAGCCTTATTCTCTTTCAACAGGTTCTGCGAAAACTGCAAACCAAGCATCGATGCTTCTTCCGTCAATTGGCGAAGGCGTTCCTTGCCAGCAGCATCGAGCAGGGCTCCGCTGCGTACGAAACCATCATAACAGTTGTCGAGCAGCATCTTCTCCTCTGGAGTCAGTTTACGATGATGACGATGTACATACTTAATGCGCTCAAACAATTTCTCATTCAGGCGTATATCGTTGGCATGCTTAGTCAGAATCGGACTCATCTTCTGTGCCAAAGCATCCATCTCGTCGTTGGTCTCAGCAGAAAGCAGATTAAAGAATACGGTAGACACACGCGACAGCAGATCGTAATAATTCTCGCCATCTTTCTCATCGTCTACATTGATAATGGTGTTGTCGAAGGTCGGCTTCTCTGGATTATTGATAATCTTCTCTATCTGCTCATCATCACGACGAATACCCTCGAGCATCGCCTCCTCAAAATCCTCCAGACGGATTCTGTCGAAAGGAGCCGTGTCGTGGGGCGTCTCATAAGGTTGGAAGAATGGATTGATTCTCTCTTTATTCTCACTCATTGTCTTTATGTGATATGATATATATTATTTAAAACATCAACCGCTCCAGTTGGTGGATAACCACCCGACCACGATGCAGTTCTATCAGACCATCACGTTGCATCTGGTTCAGAGCCTTTGATACGTTCAGGCGACTATCATTCAACTCTTCAGCCAGTCGTTCCATCAGTATATTAAACACCTTAGGACCTGCTGGATAGACACAACGCTGGATGAAGAAACGACAGATGCGCTCGTGCAGAGAGGCAGGAACCCGTCGCCATAGTTGCAGCAGTTGTTTCTGCGTCTGTGTTGCTATCAGATTCATCAGATTCAGACGAAACACGAGGAAATCCTCCGACAACCTTACGACCTCTTCTTTGTCTAAAAGTAGGAAATTCACATCAGTAGTTGTCGTGAAATCGTGCGTGTAACACTGATAATAGCCGAATACAGACTCCAACTGCAGAAGAAACGGTGCAGAGACAGTCTCTTCCACCGAGTAGCCGTTGTCATCGGCATACGCTTGAATCTTCACCGAACCATTAATGAGGAAATACATCTGCTGACAAGCGCTACCATTCTTAATCACCAGTTTGCCTGCAGGCATCTTTGTGAAGCCGAAGCGGGTATGTCCTGCCACGATCTCCAGATCATCGCGACTCATCCCCTGAAACAATGGGAATTGCAGCAACTGGTCATATATCTGGAGCGTCGGCATACTATTCCACGATTTTATTACGAAGTGAAGGTGAATACCAAATAGCGTTCTCTCCGTTTTGGTCACTATAGATGATATAGGCCATCAGTTCGGGACGACGTTCCATCACCTTCTGGGCCTTTTCAAGTCCCATCACCATGAAAGATGTTGCATAGGCATCAGCCCCTGCACAACTCTTGGCGATGACAGTGGCAGAAAGAATATTATGCTGCACAGGATAGCCCGTCTTAGGATCGATCGTGTGGGCATATTTCTTACCACCTTTATAATAGAAGTTGCGATAGTTGCCACTGGTAGCCATCGCCATATCAGTCACATTCAGAATAGTCTGCAGCTCATGACTCGTACTTAACGAATCCTCGGAAGGTTTCGTCACTCCAACCTTCCAAGGCAGACGATCGGGATTCAGCCCACTTGTCACTATTTCGCCACCAATCTCTACCATAAAATTCTTAATTCCTCGACTGCGCAGGAACTTAGCCACCACATCACATCCATAGCCTTTGGCTATAGCCGAGCAATCAAGCATAATACGCGGATCCTTTTTCTTGATGCGACCATTCTCTAGCGAAACTTTCTGATAGCCCACGATCTGTCGAAGGCTGTCAACCTGATAAGGTGATGGCATCGTACTATTCTTGAAGCCAAACCCCCAGGCATTCACCAAAGGAGCCACCGTGATGTCGAAGGCACCATCTGTTTCCTCAGAAATTTGCTCAGCCAGATTGTAGACATCCAGAAACATCGAATCAAGCTGTACCGCCTTATTCTGGTTAACAGCAGTGATAATCGATTTTTCGTTAAAAGGCGACAACGATTGATCAACCTTCAAGAGTTCAGCCTTAATTTCTGATGCCATATCGGAATCACACTGATAGGTGATATGATAGGAAGTACCGAAGATGAAATCTGCATTCTTCTGATAAGGAATAGCCTGTTGCTGACGGATAATCAAAACCGTCCCAACAACGAGTAGCGTCAGGAATGGCAGCTGCCACATCAATCGTTTTTTCTGTTTCTCGTCCATGATTTATCAGGGTTCTTTATCAGAAATCAAATATCAATAATCACATTGAAAGTACCTCCCAAGCGGGTGCCACCATAAAGACCGAAACCTGGCACATACCAAGTTTTATTAAGATCACCTTCTGAGTGGGCTATTCTTCGTTTATATCTGAAGCTCCAGCCCAAATGCAAAGGACCGAATACCTTAGCATCAACACCTATCAATGCTTCAATCCAGTGGAACTTACATGCTAAGTCCTTAATGCCGTAACCTGTGTTCCATTTCCACACAGGATCAGGAAAATCGGGACGAGAGATATCCACCTTATAAGATGTAAAGGCATAGCGGAGTCCAACGTATAATCGATACGGTCCATGCTTCTCTTTCAGCATGTTTCTATCAATACCAATACGGAAATAAGGAGCCGATGTGCTATAGTGTATCTTTGTGACCTCATCATCATGATTAGCTCTACCCAGACCCGCCTCCACTATAGGGAACCACTCATCATGGAGATTCACGCGCAGGGCTCCTTCATACTGCCCGTTGTCTGAAAACAGCATAAGTCCGGCACCTACCAAATCAAACGAAACTGCAAAGCCACGAAATGTTGGGATGGAGTCTTTCTGAAAAGAGAAGAACTTCACCTGAGCCGAGGCAGTCGCAGCAGCCATCAGCAACAGCAGACTAAAGGTCAGTCTTCGGATAGAAATTGAAATGAACCGTTTCTGGATCATAGGTCACTGATGGGTTTTTGATCACTATAGAGTCTATGTAGTTATGCGTATAACGTACATCTGTCAGATTGTGGAAAAAGACGGATTTGCAATCTACTGATTCAAAATTTGGATAATCATCCTTCTTCACCCATACAGTATCCAACACCTGAACGCGGATTGCAAGCGTGTCAACGACAAAAGTATTGCTAAATGAGAAAATGAGAATATCCTCAGGATGTGAGTAACTGATAGGAAGTGCGAATTTTTTGGTACCAATACCACTATTATAGATAAGTGTATCCTTGCCTTCGGCTGTTGTTGACCAAACATTCAATGTATCAGGCAGTTCTAACTCTACACCTTCACTATCCATGATGGCGTATCTGGTTTCTACGACATTATTGACTGGACAGTCTATACTCGAGCAGGCTGCCACCATCACGACCAACATCAGATACAGGAACTTCTTCATAATGTTTCCTCTATTTGATAGTCGTTACGTCCACTAGATGAACGGCTGATAAGATCACCCAAGAATCCTGTAAGGAACAATTGGGTACCTATCATCATCATAGTCAGTGCAATATAGAAAAAAGGTGAATCCGTAACCAATCGTTGGGGAACATGGTTAGCAAGGCACCACAACTTATCGGCACCAATCCATAAAGCAGACACAAAACCTATGAAGAACATGATTGTACCCAAGAATCCAAAGACATGCATTGGTTTTTTGCCAAACGTAGACAAAAACCACAGTGTCAACAAGTCGAGATAGCCATTTACAAAACGGTTCAAGCCCATGAATTTGGAAGAACCATATTTACGTGCTTGATGCTGTACTACCTTTTCACCGATTTTATCGAAACCTGCATTCTTTGCCAGATAAGGAATATAACGATGCATCTCGCCATAGACCTCAATGTTCTTCACGACAGCCTTACGATAGGCTTTCAGACCGCAGTTGAAATCGTGAAGATTCTTAATACCACTGATCTTTCTTGCCGTAGCATTAAAAAGTTTCGTGGGAAGAGTTTTTGAGATGGGGTCATAACGTTTCTGCTTATAGCCTGAGACAAGGTCGTAACCTTCCTCCTTAATCATCCTATATAATTCAGGTATCTCATTGGGGGAGTCCTGAAGGTCTGCATCCATCGTAATTACCACATCGCCTTGAGCCTGTTCGAATCCACAATAGAGTGCAGGACTCTTACCATAATTTCTGCGGAACTTGATACCTTTCACCACATCAGGCTGTTTACGGTTCAACTCAGATATAATCTCCCAAGAACGATCGGTTGAACCATCGTTGATGAAAATCACCTCATAGGTAAAATTGTTCTCCTTCATCACTCGCTCTATCCAAGCGTAGAGTTCAGGAATCGATTCGTCCTCATTATATAGAGGTATAACGACTGAAATATCCATTTTTCTCTTTCTAATCTTTCTTACTTTTTACCTTTGCCACACTACGTTGCATGACCATACTGATGGGAATGCCCAAAATAAGCCCCAAAGAGATATTGACAGTGAGCATGTTCAGAGCATAATCTATTGGACGAATCGCAGACATTTCCTTCAGACTCTCATCCATCATCTCTGTCATACCATATTGCTGTAACACTTTTCGAGCCTCGTCGGATGACACCATTTTCGAGAACTGCGTCAGAAGATAGCCATTGTCCATATAAGCGAAATAGAGATATTGCGCTAATGCAAAGAGTACGCCGCCGTAGAAGAACACGAGTACGCTATAGGCATAACCTCTACGGAAGGAGATAAGTCCTTCAAGACCAAAATCGCGGAACTTACCCAAACGACTTCCAACAAAGATAGGAGTGTATACCATCAGTATAAAAGCTGCCATACCAAGCATCTCGTTTGTTATACCTATTATATATAATAAGAACGATGATACCCAAAGCAGGGCTAATAGGGCTCCGTCTTGTCGGGCAAAAGCTTTCAGTTGTATATATTCTGGTGCTGTCATTTTTAACAATTATCACTTTCAAGGTGCAAAATTACGCATTTTCTCGCATATAACGAGTGGTTTGCCTCAAAAAATAGTTAAAAAGAGTGATTTTCTTAATTCCCAATTCGTATTTCTTAATTAAAATGTGTACCTTTGCACCCGCTTTCGAGAAATCGGCAGCATGAAAACACGGGCGAGTCCTGTACGGCCAGCTCCCTCGGAATCCCCCAGGGTGGGAACGCAGCAAGGGTACTTGGTTGTAGCGGCGCGATACAGTCAGCTCGTCCACCCGCCTCTTTAGCTCAGTTGGCCAGAGCACGTGATTTGTAATCTCGGGGTCGTTGGTTCGAATCCGACAAGAGGCTCACAAAAAGGATAGGCAATCGTCTATTCTTTTTTTGTTTCTCCCTCCCCGCCGATCTATAAACATTGTTAAAGTTTTGCCAAAACACATTGTCAATCGAAAAATTTATCATATCTTTGCAATATCAAATTGATATCATTTTAAATCAACTCATTAATACTTATCGTTATGGAGAATAAGGAATATACATTCAAAGGAACAGTGATGAACGGCTTTCTCATGTTGTTTGTTAATATCTTAGTTCTGATTTTGGCATTAGCGGGTATAGTCTACAGTATTATCCTGCTTGACGGCAGCAATGGTACCGAGGGGGGCTGGTTACTAGGTGGCAGCATCATGCTGATAGCCATCAACATCATCATGTGGTTCGGGCTTATGATGTTAGAACCTAACGAAGCCAATGTAACAACATGGTTTGGAAAGTACAGCGGCACCTTTGCAGAAACCGGTTTCTATTGGATCTGCCCATTCTATGGCACCAAAAAGGTTTCACTACGTGCTCGTAACCTCGATGCTGAACCAATTAAGGTAAATGATAAGACAGGTAATCCCGTGATGATTGGTTTGGTATTGGTATGGAAGCTGAAAGACACTTATAAAGCGCTCTTTGAAGTTGACTCCCAGACAATGGCATCTAATCCCAACACCGTCGGATCGGATACCAAAGGACTCATGAATGCTTTGGAGAATTTCGTCCGTGTGCAGAGTGATGCAGCTTTAAGGCAAGTGGCTGGACAATATGCCTACGACGATGAGGATAGCAAGGATAATGAACCTACCCTTCGCTCAAGTGCCGATGAAATCAACGAGCAGCTGGAGCAGAAACTCGACGAACGTCTGACTTTGGCAGGCATCGAAGTAGTAGAGGCTCGCATCAACTATCTAGCTTACGCTCCAGAGATTGCAGCCGTGATGCTCCGTCGCCAGCAGGCTTCTGCTATCATCACAGCTCGTGAAAAGATTGTTGAAGGAGCAGTTTCTATGGTTAAGATGGCACTTGACAAACTCTCCAATGAAAATATCGTAGAGCTCGATGACGATAAAAAGGCTGCGATGGTTAGCAACCTGCTCGTAGTACTCTGTGGCGATGAATCTGCTCAGCCGGTGGTGAACACAGGAACACTGAATCATTAATCAATGGCAGAAAGAAGCACCAAGAGTTTCATCCTCCGCGTAGATACAGAAACAATGAACGCGATAGAGGCTTGGGCTGCGGACGAGTTCCGCAGCACCAACGGCCAATTGCAGTGGATCATCACAGAGGCCTTGCGCAAAGCTAATCGTTTGCCCAAGAAGAAACAGCCAAACACCAACAAAGAATAAAATAATCAATAAAAGAGATGAAAGAAGAAATAAAAGTTTACAGAACAAAAGAGAGCACCATCTTCGAGATTACCTTCCTTATTCTAGCCCTTGTAGTATGGGGACTGATTATCTGGTTCGTTAAACAGGCACCAGACATTGTTCCCACACACTTCGATGCTTCAGGTAACCCCAATGCCTGGGGCTCACCTGTGAGA
The DNA here is from genome assembly GCA_946183415.1 of uncultured Prevotella sp. Classification (GTDB taxonomy): domain Bacteria; phylum Bacteroidota; class Bacteroidia; order Bacteroidales; family Bacteroidaceae; genus Prevotella. Next base: position 610 of record CAMHAM010000064.1, on the reverse strand, counting down.
ATCGTCATTCCATGTGCTATCATAACGATAGCAGGTATCATAATGATGATCTTAAGCTATTTCCCAAAATATTTCAACTTAGCAGAAAAGCATAAGACCCCACGTAACTACGCTCTCAGCATCCGTATGTTGCGCATCTCTAGCCTGTTGATGCTGCTTCTCACGCTAGTTCTTGCCTGGACATTATTACAATCGACAAGCCGTAGTCCCATCCCCATCATCTCCATTGTCGTTATTATGGTCATTGTAGCCATCTACACTTCCATTGCAACTCACAGAAACTAGGAAATCATTCAGATTTAATGATTTAATTAAGTGACAGTTTATCCTTGATTATTTCTCGGGCTGTTTCTTTGTCAATCGTGAAAACATGATTGAATAAACCAACCGACACGATTCTAAAATCTCCTTTGTAAGTGATCACACCCACATTGTAGAAAGTGTGATCACGCACAATAAGATTCGATTTGAGATAGGCATCAACCACATTGATAGCCAGAACAGTACCGATAGAAGCCATAGTTTCTTCCACCTTACTCTCATTCATCTCAGCATTAATAACGGCTCAGTCCGAAAAGCTGGTTGTGTTCATGCACATAGTTTCATAAGT
>CAMHAM010000063.1 GCA_946183415.1 uncultured Prevotella sp. | reverse complement strand
GTCTTTGCCTTTAAATCAAGCACAATACCCTCATAGCAAATCGTCTTTGCCGATATTCCGTCTCGTATTCCATGCGGATATACCCGCCTGAGCACCGCATTGACCCTTGCCTTCACGGTCTTCATGCTCAGGGGTTTGACAATATAATCATCAGCACCGATATTGAGCCCTTTTACCATGTGATTCTCCCCATCGAGTGCCGTAATGAAGATGATGGGAATCTGCGCAGTGGCAGGATTCTCTTTCATCTTATGCGCCATTTGGAATCCCGACATGTTCTCCATCATCACATCCAGAAGAATCAGTGCGTATTCCGTCAAATTCAGCGCCAGTGCCTCCTCTGCAGAATTAACGGTATCCACCTCGTATCCTTCTGTCTCAAGATTATATTGGAGTATCTCACAGATGTCTAATTCGTCATCGACAACAAGTATTTTCATAAATGCTCAAGAAGTTGTGAATGAAACTGATAATTATTTGGGTGCAAAGTTACCGCTTTTTTCTGAGACACCAGAAGAAAGTGTATTAAATTGTTATGACAATGCTCCATTACGTGCCTCATTCCGTGCTCTATACAGCACTTCCCATAGGTAATCGACGTAGTTGCTTTGTGTGTCGAAGTGCAACTCTGGGGCCAGGCCCTTCCTTTTGGTATTGAAATGATTGTTCGTTGCCATATTCGCCAATTATCTGATTCGTGGGTAAAAAGGTAGTCATTTTTCAGCACAAATCGTTTCTTTTTGTTATATCACAGCATTTCTTTAGACTAAATTTGCTTAAATCACGCGCGAAACGCTAAATAAATGCTCGACTTTCGATAAAAATAAGTACCTTTGCAAGGTAAAAAGAGATTTCATATAAAATGGAATTAAAGACTCTGATAGCTGAATGTACAGCATACGACTTCAAGGTAATGCTTGAAGAGAAGAAACCTAAGAGTTGGTTGAAGAGCTTTAGCGCTTTTGCCAATGGCTTGGGTGGTTCCCTTTTCTTCGGCATTGATAATGATGGCATCGTCAAAGGACTTGATGATGTGCAGCATGTTTGCGAGACTATCAGTAGCAGGATTCGTGACTATATGGATCCTCTGCCAGATGTGGAAATGATTCCCCATGATATAGATGGTCTGCACATTTTGCAACTCAAAGTCAATGCAGGGCATTATACTCCGTATTACTACGTTGGGGATGGTCAGCGCATAGCATTTGTCCGTGTTGGTGATGAGAGTCTTCCTGCTACGGCGGAGCAGATGGTACGCTTAGTACTGAAAGGGTCCAACAAAACTTTTGATTCCCTTCACACAGACTATAAAGCAGAGGACTATTCCTTTACGATATTGGCGAACACCTTCAAAGACCGCACTAAACAAGAATGGGACAAAAAGTATCTCCTTTCATTTGGCCTTGTCACTAATGCTTGGCTTCTTACAAATGCAGGAGCGTTGTTTGCCGATGATTGTCCACTGTGGCAGTCTCGTCTATATTGTACCCGATGGGATGGAAAGGAAAAGGGCGACGCCATAAACGATGCAGAGTTTACAGGCAATGTCCTCATGCTACTTCGTGAAGCCATGAACTTTGTGAAGTCTAACACCAAGAGAGGCTGGGAGAAACTGCCTGATGGACGAAAGAACAAACCTGAATATGCGGAACGTGCCGTTCTGGAGGCAATGGTAAACCATTTCATCCATCGCGATTATACTGTGATGGGGAGTGAAGTTCATCTTGACATTTACGATGACCGTCTTATTGTCACATCTCCTGGTGGAATGTACAATGGAATGCTGATACAGGATTTGGACATCAAAGATGTGTCTTCTGAAAGGCGCAATCCTATTCTCGCAAACGTAATGGCTCAACTTGACTACATGGAGAAACGAGGCAGTGGACTCACACGTATATGTAATGAGACCAAAGCCTTGGAAGGTTATAAGGACGAACTAAAACCTATATTCAAATCTACTCCAACCCAATTTCAGACCATCATCTTCGCCTCCTCCGACACCCCGAATGTCGGAGACCATGACGGAGACATGTCGGAGACGAAACTCACTGAGCGTCAACAGAAAATCCTCAATCTCATCAAAGTGTCTCCGACAATCACTGGCAAACAAATGTCGGAGACTTTGTCGGTAAGCCAGCGCACCATCGAACGCGACCTTTCTGCTTTGCAGAAGCTTGGTGTTTTGGAACGCGAAGGCAAAGATAATGATGGTATGTGGGTGATATGTACATGATAGCGTTTGGGACGACAATAATCTTTTATGTATTCACAATCATTTTCTCCACAGAACTTATATTCCTGTACAACTCAAACAGAGCGTAGGAATAGCGGACTGAGCAAGGAAGGACTTGTTCAGGAAGTGGAATTGTGTATTAATGATAGCATAAATAAGGGTACGTTTCGATACCAAATAAGGACTTTGGGCGGTTTATACCTTAATGACCAACAGAAAGGTTCAATGGAATACCTATGCCAAGATCTTATTTTTCGCAAACTGTACAACAATATCAAGCGTATATATGGAGTGGAGCAAGCAAATCGCAATCAAATAGTTTTTTAAATAGAAGATAGTGCTCACAATACACATTGAGAGCACTATCATTAATAAGGTAACTATTAAGTATAGTTAAAAGCAATAAGCTAACCCAAGATGGAACATAGGATCAGCCGTATTCTCCTTTGTGAGTTTGAACTTGTAGAAGCGCTGCTGATAACCTGCACTGATGAGAATATGATTGACACGAACAACCAAACGGGGATCTACGACAAAGTCAACTTGGTTCTTATAACTGTCATCTTCTGCCTTATACATAAAGAACGAAGGCCCAATAGCAAATGTCAGCATACCCATGCTGCTTCCTGTCTTCCATAAGCCAAACGACCAATTGACTCCTAAGTTGAAATCATAAAAGGCCTGAAATGATTGATCTGTCATCACATTCAATTCACCACCGAAATTATTCCACCTCTGATAACCACCATTAATGCCAAAGGAGTTTGTGGCCTTGTTAAGATACCATGATGCACCAACATAGAAATAAGGATCGTCATAATCGTAATCATCTTCATAAACATTGGAGCCACCGCGCTGACGATGATAATCATCATTCCACGACCAGTTTACATCAGAATTCAGATCATCGGCATTACCCACTGGTGTCCCAAAGTCGTTCGAAATCACTACCTGAGCATTCGTATTTATACCCAGAGCCACAGCAAAGATTGCTATCAAAATAGACTTTTTCATATTCATATAGTTTTATTTGTTTTACTTCTTTTTTGAATTGTCCTGAATACGTGTCACACACATCGTAAGAGGAACTTCTGTTTTCCCGTCCAAAGGCAGAGAGTCATAACAAATTACACCTAATCCCTTTGCCAAATAACAGGCCACCTTATAGACGGTTGGTTTCTTACCATCTTTACTCTCATAAATAAGTCCGCGCAACTTCATACAGTTGAATTTGCCAGCCTCTGTAAATATCGGAACCTCCTCTACGACATGCCACTCTTTAAATGTAGATTGTACCGTCATCTTTTTTCCTGAGAAGGATTTCCCTGTGCTAACAATTGTACCACAAGCCAGTCGCTGACCAGGTTGCAGATTTCCGGGAATCAATACACCAAATCCATGGCGGCTGTTGATTTCCATCAAATCCTGTACAATATTATGAGATAATTGGTAGTTGCCTTCTCCATCTATCTCAACAGGAAACATATATTCATAATAATCAGAAGGAACACCTCTTACCCGTCCATGATTATCATTATAAATCATCTGCATCACGTAAGGAACGATCATTCCCTTGTTAGCTCTCACATCTGCAACCTGCTGTCTGATATAAGATACGCGATTAACATCCTCAATATAACCCTCTTTCTGGAATCCATACTCCATCATAATGCCCGGCTTGTAGAGTGTATAAGGATTGACCTTACAGACAGAGTCGTACAAGGGTTTTGCCTCTTGCAAAATAGAAGGCTGGAAAACACTTGCGTGGACATCCTGACGCGGAGCAGGCACATATTTCTCTTCATACGGATATATTTCAGCGCCTGGTGCACATACATATTTGGAAGAGAAAAGCGTAACGTGCATATCTTCATGCTTAACCATGAATACATTCTCGCGTTCCTGCTTGTAATACTGAGAATTCTTATTATCACTTATTTTATAGAACAAGCCTTCGCTGTTGATCCTCAAGTCATAAACAGGGAAAAACTGAAAATTCTTGAGGAATAGAATTGTACCTTTCAGGTCGTTTCCGTTCGAGGGTATTATCCTCTGTCTGCCATTCTCGTCGAAAAAGACGTTGGAGCCCTTATCGTCCAGGACAGCATAGACCAATTTGGTATTGAGCTTGATCTTACCTTGAGACTTGTGGCGATTGTTGAAGAATACGACCCGATTACGGCTAATCTTCTTAATTGTCACATCGTAGAAAGCCCCATCACGAGTCAGCAGAAGAGTCCTGTCTCGTGCCTGTGACGGCATTGCCACAACGATGGCTAATATCGTCAATATTGCCGTCAGAAATTTCATTACCCAGTGCCTCATATCATTATAATTTTAAATTTAATCGGATTAGTAATCCACAACAGAATTATACTTATCAGCCAACTTTGGAAGAGGGCCTTTATATGTAAAGGAGATATTGGTATAATATTTAGGATCCAACTCACGTCCGTCTTTATCGATAGGCCCGCCTCTTAATGTCAGATCAGTAATATTAATGACATAATCATCGCCATCTTTTGAGATGGTCATCTTAGCAGTAGAATATAAAGCGAAATCATACGAATCTGGTGAATATGCAAAATAGTAAGAAGTACCCACTTGGCGCTCATTCCAGATGAGAACTTTAAATTTCTTGCCTTCATAAGTACCCAAAGGCAGTTCGGCTGCTTTCTTCTCTTCAAAACCGATGCCGATTGTTGTTATTTCGTCAGGTATTTCAAATGTACCCTCGTTAAAATACACAGCATCTAACATTTTGGGGGTGTCGTATGAAGAGAACAAAATATGATAATCATGGCCGTCATATTGATGAATACCACCTTGACTATCAACGTATTGATGATTCTCGTCATAAGGGTAATCAGTAGGAGCTGCCCAATACCAATCGACATAGCTGGTGTTAAACACTTTATCAGCAAATCTCAAAGAAGCTCTATTCGGCCCATCACCACCATAGCTGTTTACTGGTCCGTCTTCCACATCTGTGTTAGTTCCACCCTGGTCTACGTCTTTATCGGGGCTGCTTTTATCCTCGATTTCGGTTTCTGAAATAGAGTACCACTTTGTGTCAGGCTTGCTGACCCAGTCTTTGAAAGACGGATAGACCTTACTGATGTTCACACCCTCAGCAGGCCATTTCCAGTTGCCGTCTTTAATAAGCAAGAACCTTGGAGCATCACCGCTGTTGGATGGTGAGATGATGCGATCGCCTGCTTTCAGATTGAATCCACCCATATTCTCAGAGAGGCTGAAATCGTTAGGGACATTAATACTGACGTAGGAAAGGGTGTTCGCAGCAAGGTTATGTACCTCTCCAATGAGTGTATTGCCAAGGTAGAGATCCAACTCTTCCTGTGTGCCAACATTCAGCATTACTAATCGCAATTTACCGTCATCTTTTGTAAAAGTGACTTTAAAGACGACATCGTTGAAATCATAGTCAGGATTCTTGTCTGTTTCTGTTGCAATAATCCATTCGTTGGGGTCGTTGTCGAGGATTGTCAGTACTGGTGTTACACGAATAACCATATCGTTGAAATCCATGTCACCACTCAAAGGCATATCTTCAAAGGCGACATAGGTTTTGTCGTTGACTGTAAGCGTACTGGCAGCTTTGGCGTTGCTCTGATTGAGCGTAGCGTCGGTATAGAAAGTCCCAAGACTATTCTTGATGTAGAATCCGAAAATGGCACCAGCAGGTAGTGTCAGATTGAATGTTGGCATCTCCATTTCTCCAGACGTGAAGTTCTGTGTCTTTGTCCATAGGTCGTATTCCTGTAGCGTTGATCCTTGCACATAAACACCAATTGTGTTGTTGAATGAGCAATTGCTATAAACGGGTGTCACGGAAATGACCGCACCATCTGAAATGAATTTTGAACTCTGAGTCGTGTTTCCTTGATTGTTGGTTCCGTCAGGGAGAACCTGAAATATTGTAGGGTCAGCTGTAACGATCTTTTTGCTTGGTGTTACGGAGGATGTCAAGTCTATGCCATCAGTGTTGGAAAATGAAATGGAACCTCCGTTTGGAACAGTCTTTCCCTGAGTGAAGAGACTATTACTGATCACCATATATACACTACCTAGGCCAGATGGCCAATCAAAAGGCAGTGCCTGAGTTCCGGAAATTCCACTAAATACAGCCAGCAGTTTGGATCCATATTTACCTGATTTATCAGTTCCATAGATGTATATCGTAGAAGATGTAGGCGTAGTAACAGTAATCATACCGGATTTAGACATATTCCAGTTCTGTGACGGGCTTATGTTGCCAAATTCTTTCTCGAAATTCTGTTGATAGATGTCTGAGTTTCCACTTCCCCCACTACTGGATTCACCAGAACTCCCTTGATTTCCACCATCATCAATCGAGTCGGAAAGACCATAAACAGTCCCATGAAGGCATGATGTCTGGGCTGCTACAAAGAGCATGCCAAACATCAGGAAGGCCAAAAGTCGCAAAAACCTTTTCATTTCAAAAAGCCCTAGTTTTTTCATAATACCATTATTTAGATATTAATACTATTGATAATTCTAATTGCCGCCTGGATGTCCTTTGGCTTGTCACCAAACGTGGAAAGAGCAATTGTTAAGCCATGATAACTAAACACCACACGCCAGTTCTGGGGTTTCATGGGCAGCTTTATTCCTGTCAATGATTCTACAACGTGGCGCAACGTTGTAGTTTTCCCTGTGTCGGCAAAACCGTGAATAACGATAAATTGGTTTGTCATATTTACAAATTCCCAGTCTCCCCAGTGCCTTTGGAACCCTTTTGGTCTTAATCATTTAATACGCAGAAGCGTGGCACTGATATGCACCACATCTTCAGTTGAAGGCCCTAGGAAAACCCGAAAATCCAAGATACGGTAATAGCAGCCCACGCATAACGTGGAAGCTTATTACGCCGTCGTCTGGACTTTCTGTGTGAAGTTTCCTAGGCTTTACAACTGTCAGACAAGCATAACGCTCCAATTATTACCCACGATGTCTTGGAAAGCGCTTTCGCACAATCCGAGGGCAAAGATAGGCAAAAATGATGTAATCGCCAAATATTTTTTAAAATATTTTATTTTTCGGCCAAGAATTTTTTTTTTGCTGAGTCGCGACAAAATTCGACAAAAAATTAAATTTTTATTTGAGAATGCAACTTGGGGCCTGGCCCCAGAGTTGCATTATAGCAAAATCAAGCAGATTTTAGCCCCCAAAATCATATTATTGGCCGAAAAGTTTGTTAATTCAAAAAAAAGCTGTAGATTTGCAGGTGATATACATATTTGTTGAACTTAAACAGTAATACAATGAAAAGGAAAAAAACAAAAAAACAGGGAGAATTCTTTGCAGTGTCGAACTTTTATCGTACCTTTGCCGATGACTACAAGAAGAGAACGAGCTAAGGCTCAGGCGAATCAGCTCAACAAACAGTTTGAAACGCAGGAAGTAAAAGTCATTAATAAAGATGGGAAATCTCGAAAAGAGAAATTCAGTAACTATCTGATAGATATCTCAAAATACGTAATGACTGGTATAGTGATAGCTTCACTCTTTAAAGACCTTACAGATCACAAAGTGCTGATCTATTCTTTAGGATTGTTTATCGCATTTACGTCGTTGGGAGTTGGAATAATATTAACTGATAAAAAGAAAGGATAAGTCATGGGAGTATACCTAGTTGCTCTGACAGTCGGAGTGCCGTGCTTTATTTTTCTATTGTATTGCGCAACACCATCTGGTAGAAGGTGGATGAGGCAAAACAATCTCTTGTAAGTATTTAAAACCCGTGCAACTTGGGGCCTGGCCCCATAGTTGCACTGTTTAAAATCGCACTACACAGGTTCGACCTTAGGCCAATTCTGGAGAGATGGCGGCAATCCAGGCCTCGATGCGGGTATCGGTTTTGTCGTCCTCGTTGATGTCGTCGAGGGGCAGGCCAATAAATTTACCGTCAATCACAGCCTCAGAATCATCGAAGGTGTAACCGTCGGTCTCAACAGCACCGATAAATTTGGCACCGCAATTCTTGATGGCGTTGTAGAGCTCGCCCATGCCGCCTACGAAGGTGTCGCTATATGATGAGCAGTCGCCGCAACCGAAGAGGGCGATGGTCTTGCCACTGAGGTCGGCACCTTGGAGCATCTTCAGTCCGTCGTACCAGTCATCCTGCAATTCTCCTGCGCCCCATGTCGAGGTGCCGAGAATCAGATTCTGGTTGGCGGCCACGATGTCGGCAGTCAGGTCTTGTACATTCAGGGCCTCGCAGCCCAGTTTCGAGGCAATCTTCTCTGCGATGGCCTCGCAGGTTCCCGTCGAGGAACCATAGATTACAATTGTTGTGTTCATTTTTATGATTTATTAAAAAGAAGTGATTAATTTCTGTTGATGCAGGCTTGGCTTTGCTTTCGACTTGTACTGCACTTGCGCTTACAATATCTTTCGCACTGTGCGCAGAGGTCATAGCCAAGCATAGTGCCGAGGATGAAGTCTTCTTCGGGCGTAAGCTGGTTCAGCGGGCGTGTGACGATGAGCCGGATGGCCTCCAGGCACTCTCGCCGCCCGAAATACACGTTCAGGTTCTGCTGTCCGGCAGGCTGCAACAGATAGGGAATACCCTGACTCTCCAACCGCTGAATGGCCAGTTCACTGAACTTCTTTTTGCAGGTGAATAGCACCATGTGGCGCACACCTTTATGTAGCTCGTAGATGTGGTTCATGAGTACCTTCATCTCTGTGGGAATCGCTGTAGTTGCTCTCATCGTTCTTGTCGATTTCAATTTGCGCTGCAAAGGTACGGCAAATAAATCAGGTGCACAATACCTAAAAACGAGGTTTTGAGTATTGCGCACCTGCAAAGTCATGCAAATAAATGGTTAATCAAAAGTAGGTATCCAGGAAAGAGATTCCTTCTGTACAGGGCTTACTAAGGTTGCAGTGTAAAACCGAGAACCAGGTATGCTTTCTGCGAACAGGGATTAGCCGTCACCTGTCCGAAGATGGGGATAGAGAACGAATCGGTCACCCTGATGTCCTTTGTCGCCCGCAGCGACAGGTTGGTCACAGCGAACCCCGTCGTGCCGTAAGTTGAGGTGGCGAATGGAACGACACCTGCCGTAGCAGTCCAGTCGACAGTGGCGAGGCGGAATGGGGCGCTGGCCTCGAAGTAACTGCTGTAGGCTCGCTTGCCGCTCTTGTTCAGGCCGTCGTTGCCGGCAAAGTTGGTGTACCACTGCAGGGCTACGGGACCGAAGTCGTAACCGATGTTGGCCTCAAACAGATGGTTCGTGCCGTGAGCATCGTACTTGAAGTAGCGTGCATCGGGGTCGAGACCCTCAGAGAACCAGTAGTCGGTGATGCCGATATTGAAACCGCCGGTACTGTAAGCCAGCGTCAGGTCGAACTCCTTCATGTCGTCCTTGTTCGACAGGCCGTACGAGCCCCAGGCCGTCAGGCTCAGACCCCTGTAGCCCACACCTAATGTCGGTTGCACGGACACGTCGCCGCACTTCAGGCCGCGCCAGATGTATTCGTTCACGAAGTCGGCCTTGATGGTCGTCTCTACTTTATCCTGTGCAAGGGCGGTGCTACTGAGCACCAGACCCATTGCCAATAAAACAATCTTTTTCATACTTTCCTGAATTTTAGTTATAGCAACCCTCACCATGCTCATAGATGTCTAGACCTTCCTCCTCGATACGGCTATCCACGCGCAGACCATGCAGGCGCTTGATGCCGTAGAACAGCACGAAGCCGCAGGCAGCAGCCCAGAGGTCGATGACCAGGATACCGAACAGCTCTGCACCGAAGAATCCCCAGCCGTGACCATAGAGAGCTCCATTCGAGGTAGAGAGCAGACCCGTCATCAGCGTGCCCAGGATGCCGCAGACACCATGTACACTGGAAGCACCCACGGGGTCGTCGATGTGAAGACGATGGTCGATGAACTCGATGGCATAGACTAGCACGGTGCCGCAGACCAGTCCGATGATGACCGCTCCGAAGGGCGACACGAGGTCACAGCCGGCAGTGATACCCACCAGTCCGGCCAGCACACCGTTGAGCGTCAATGAAAGTGATGGCTTACCGTACTTCAGCCATGTGAGGAACATGGTTGCCACTCCACCTGCCACAGCAGCGAGGTTGGTGGTGAGGAAGACATGACTGATGGCGATACGGTTCACCTCGCCAGAGGCAGCCAACTGCGAGCCTGGGTTGAAACCGAACCACCCCATCCAGAGAATAAACACACCTAATGAAGCCAGCGCCAGGTTGTGACCAGGAATAGCACGACTTTTTCCATCCTTCGTATATTTACCGATACGAGGCCCCAGTGCCAATGCGCCAATCAAGGCCAGCACACCACCTACGCTATGCACGATGGCAGAGCCGGCAAAATCGTGGAACACATCACCGAAGGTGCGCATCATAAAACTATCCTCAGCATCGTTGCAGAGCCAGCCGCCGCCCCACGTCCAATGTCCCTCGATGGGGTAGATGAACAGTGAGATGCAGGCAGAATAGACGAGATACATCGAGAACTTGGTGCGCTCGGCCATAGCTCCGCTGACGATGGTGGCGCTGGTGGCGCAGAAGACGGTCTCGAAAATCAGGAAGCCCTCTACGGGCAGATCGCTTTTATAGAAAGAGAGATCGCCCCAGTTGGGCATGCCGATGAATCCGGCACCCTCGCTGCCAAACATGAATCCAAAGCCTATGAAGAAGAACAGCAGCGAACCGAACATAAAGTCGACAAAGTTCTTCATCAGGATGTTTGCCGTGTTCTTACCCCGTGTAAAGCCCGCCTCACACAAGGCGAAGCCCGGCTGCATCCAGAAAACCAACATGGCTGCCAATAGCATCCATACAGTATCGAGTGATAATCCAATTTCGTTCATATCCTAAAAGTTTTTGTGTTTGTGTTGTTATCCTTACTATTTCTTGTCTCTCAAGACGGTGTCACCGTGTTCACCCGTGCGGATGCTCCAGGTGTCGATCATGTCGCTTACAAAGATGCGACCATCGCCCACCTCTCCTGTATGCGCCACATCGAGGATGACCTTCACCGTAGGCTCCACCAACGGGTCGCGACACACGATGGTGAGCGCCACACGCTCGATTACATCCGTAGAGTACTGCACACCACGATAGATTCTCTCCTGTCGGCTTTGTCCGATGCCATGTACGTTATGGTACTCAAACCAGTCGATGTCTGATGAGAGTAGGGCTTCCTTGACCTCCTCGAACTTCGTTTTCCTGATAATTGCTTCAATCCTTTTCATACGTTTTGTTCTTTTACCTTATTAATTAATACTAACCCTCTCTTTGGGTTTCATTTTGATAATTATCGAATGCAAAATTAAAGCATTTTGACCGAATTCGATATAATTTTATTCCACTTTGATTGTTAAAACATCGTTGAACTATCAAAATGACATTCAAAGAGAGGCGTTTTATGGACATTTGTTTACACTTTGACTGAAAACATACCAATCTTGTTACAAAATGTCACTCACTCTGCTTTTGTGTTCGCACACACAGGCAGAAACAACTGTTGTGCCCGTTCACAGCACCCTTGATTTTGGGATGAAATGACAAATTGTAAAGATTAAAAAGAATGAGGCGGTCTGATTCATTTCAGAAAGAAAGCAAATTGGGCTGTTTTTGAGCAAAGTGTCAGAAAGAAACGAATTGAAGGATTAAAAAGTAAGCAAACGCTTTGTTGTTTGAACATAATGATATAACTTTGCAGCCGAAAACAAACATAGTGAAAGTAAAAGTAAGGATAATATGGCAAATTGCAAACTAGACAACCAAGGACTCTACCAGAGCGACTATGAGCACGATGCGTGCGGTGTGGGTATGGTGGTGAATATCCATGGAGGGAAAAGTCATGATCTGGTTGACCATGCACTGAAGGTGCTTGAGAACATGGAACATCGTGGTGCTGAGACACGCGACAAGACAGGCGACGGAGCTGGTATCATGGTACAGATTCCGCATGAGTTTATTCTCTTGCAGGGAATCCCTGTGCCTGAGAAAGGCAAGTACGGCACAGGTTTAGTATTCCTACCCAAGGATGAGCAGGCACAGCAGCAGATACTGAGCGTGATGATTGAAGAGATAGAGCGCGAGGGATTGACGCTGATGCACCTGCGCACCGTACCCACCAACCCTGAAGTGTTGGGAGTGGCAGCTCGTGAGGTGGAGCCTGACATCAAGCAGATTTTTGTGACGGGTGTGAGCGACGAGCGTGTGCCCGTGTTTGACCGTATATTATACAAGGTGCGTAAGCGCATAGAAAACCGTGTCGATGATGAGGACTTTTATCTGTGCTCGTTGTCGAATAGGAATATTATCTATAAAGGTATGCTGACCAGCGGACAGCTGCGCCGCTATTTCCCTGATTTGTCAAACGACTACTTTACGAGTGGTTTGGCATTGGTACACTCGCGTTTCTCGACCAACACCTTCCCTAAGTGGAAGCTGGCACAGCCCTTCCGTCTGCTGGCGCATAACGGTGAAATCAACACCATCCGAGGCAACCGTGGGTGGATGAAGGCGCGTGAGAGTGTGCTCTCGAGTGAGGCGCTGGGTGACATCCGTGATCTGCGCCCCATCGTGCAGGAGGGTATGAGCGATTCAGCCTCGCTCGATAATGTCTTCGAGTTCCTGATGATGAGCGGCCTCTCGCTGCCGCAGGCGATGGCGATACTCGTGCCGGAGTCGTTCAACGACAAGAACCCCATCAGCGAAGACCTGAAGGCCTTCTACGAGTATCACTCTATCCTGATGGAACCTTGGGACGGTCCCGCAGCCCTGTTGTTCAGCGATGGCCGCTATGCGGGCGGTATGCTCGACAGGAATGGCCTTCGCCCCAGCCGCTATACCATCACCAAGCAAGGCATGATGGTGGTCGCCTCAGAGGTGGGCGTGATGGACTTCGAACCTGGTGATGTTGTCAGCAAGGGACGCCTTCAGCCAGGAAAGATTCTGCTGATAGACACTCAGGAAGGCAAGATATACTACGACGGAGAGATCAAGGAGCAGTTGGCGAAAGCCCATCCCTACCGCGAGTGGCTCTCTGAGAACCGCGTGCAGTTGGAGAAACTGAAGAGCGGCCGTCATGTGGAGAACAGTGTGAGTGATTTGCAGCGAAAGCTAGTGCAATTCGGTTATGGTCAGGAGGATATCGACAAGACGATTGTGCCGATGGCAACAGCGGGACAGGAGCCCGTAGCAGCCATGGGTAATGATACGCCGCTGGCTGTGATCAGCGACCGTCCACAAGTGTTCTTCAACTATTTCCGCCAGCAGTTCGCCCAGGTGACGAACCCTGCCATCGACCCCATTCGCGAAGAATTGGTGATGTCGTTGACAGAATATATCGGTGCCGTAGGTACCAACATCCTGACGCCTGATGCCTCGAACTGTAAGATGGTGCGCCTGCCGCAACCTGTTTTGACCAATACACAACTCGATATATTATGTAACATAAGGTACAAGGGCTTCAAGACGAAGAAGCTCCCAATTGCGTTTGCCTCACCCAACCCCTCCCAAGGAGGGGAGAGCCTGCGGACAGCATTGGATAAGTTGTGCCAAGATGCTGAGAAGGCTGTTGATGATGGTTTTAACTATATCATTCTGACCGATCGCGAAGAGGAAATCCGCAAGGAACTCCCCTCCTTGGAAAGGGGTGGGGGAGGTCTTATCCCCTCTCTCCTTGCCGTCTCGGCTGTACACCACTATCTGATTAATGTAGGCAAGCGAGTGCAGACGGCACTGATAGTGGAGAGCGGCGAGATTCGCGAGACCATGCATGCGGCCTTGTTGTTGGGCTATGGTGCCAGCGCACTGTGTCCCTATATGACCTTCGCCATCCTCGACGACTTGGTGAAGCGTGGAAAGATTCAGGAAGAATACGCGACGGCCGAGAAAAACTATATCAAGGCAGTGGACAAAGGTCTGAAGAAGATTATGTCGAAGATGGGCATCTCGACGATACGCTCGTATCGTGGAGCGAAGATCTTCGAAAGCATCGGATTGGGCGAAGACTTGCTGCGCCGCTATTTCGGTACAGAGACGAGCACCATCGGCGGTATCGGCTTGAAGGAGATAGCCCGCGACCAAATTAAATTTAGTGAAGAAGATTCTTCACTCTTCGCTCCTCACTCTTCACTGAAAAACCACGGGCAATTCTCATGGCGGAAGGACGGCATCAAACATGCTTGGAACCCAGAGACGATTGCTAAGCTGCAACTGGCGACGCGTCAGGGCAGCTACGAGAAATTCAAGGAATGGGCAAAACTCGTTGATGAGAAAGACTCCCCCATCTTTATCCGTGACTTCTTTGGTTGGAAGAAGGCTTCTGCGCCAACCCCAATCGATGAGGTAGAGAGCGTAGAGAGCATTGTGAAACATTTCGTGACAGGTGCCATGAGTTTTGGTGCGCTGAGTATTGAGGCCCACGAGGCATTGGCTCTGGCGATGAATAAACTCGGCACCCGAAGCAATACTGGTGAGGGTGGCGAGGACAATGCCCGCTATCACACAGAAGTTGACGGTGTGTCGCTTTCGAGCAAGACCAAGCAGATTGCATCAGGTCGCTTTGGTGTCACAGCCGAATATCTGGTAAATGCCGAAGAGATACAGATCAAGGTGGCACAAGGTGCTAAGCCCGGTGAGGGCGGCCAACTGCCTGGCTTCAAGGTGAATGACATCATCGCCAAGACGCGTCATGCCATTCCTGGCATCTCGCTCATCTCCCCGCCACCTCATCACGACATCTATAGTATCGAAGACCTGGCACAGCTCATTTTCGACCTGAAGAACATCAACCCGACGGCTGCCGTGAGTGTGAAACTTGTGGCCGAGAGCGGTGTGGGAACGATTGCCGCAGGCGTGGCTAAGGCTAAGGCCGATTTGATTGTCATCAGCGGTGCCGAGGGTGGTACGGGAGCCAGCCCTGCCAGTTCGATGCGCTTCGCGGGTATCTCGCCCGAGATAGGACTGGCCGAGACACAGCAGACACTGGTGATGAACGGGCTGCGCAACCAGGTGCGGCTGCAGACTGACGGCCAGTTAAAGACCGCCAAGGATGTCATCATTATGGCGATGCTGGGGGCCGACGAGTTCTCGTTCGGCACGCTGCCGCTCATCGTGCTCGGATGCGTGATGATGCGCAAGTGCAACACCAACACCTGTCCGATGGGTGTAGCTACCCAGAATCCCGAGTTGCGCAAGCACTTCGAGGGTCGTGCAGAATATGTGGTGAACTACTTTACCTTTCTGGCTCAACAGGTACGCGAATATCTGTCTGAGATCGGCGTGCGCTCGCTGAAGGAGATTATTGGCCACACCGAGCTCATTGAGAACCTCACTCACGACCCCTCTCTAAAGGACGAGGGGAGTGTTGCCTCAGAGAAGTGGCGCACCATCGACTTTGCCCGACTGCTGCACAAGCCCGAGACAGAAAGGGCACTCTATTGGGATCGTGGCGCATACACCAAGGTTGAAGGTGTGAAGGACGAAGAAATAATCCGAGCTGCCCAGAAGGCGATTGACAGTGCCGAGGAGGTAACTCTCGACTATGCCATCAAGAATACCGACCGTGCTGTGGGTACGATGCTCAGTGGTGT
>CAMHAM010000062.1 GCA_946183415.1 uncultured Prevotella sp. | reverse complement strand
TTATGATTAATTCACAAGACATTAAAAAAGGCACCGCCATTCGCATGGACGGTGGTATTTGGGTGTGCATCGATTTCCAGCACAGAAAGCCAGGTAAGGGTAACACAATTATGATTATCAAGGTGAAGAACGTATCCGACGGTCGAGTATTGGAGCGTCGTTTCAACATCGGTGAGAAATTGGAGGACGTTATCATTGAGCGTCGCCCATATCAGTATCTCTACGAGGATCAGAGCGGACGTATCTTCATGAATCAGGAGACATTCGAGCAGATTCCTATCGACAATGAGCTCGTTATCGGTCATGAGTATATGAAGGAGAGTGATATCGTGGAAGTGGTTTCTGACACGACAGACGGAACAATTCTTTATGCAGAAATGCCTGTTAAGACTGTGCTCCGCGTAACACACTCAGAGCCTGGCATCAAGGGGGATACTGCCACTAACACCCTGAAGCCTGCAACACTTGAGACCGGTGTTGAGGTACGCGTACCTCTGTTCATCAATGAAGGTGACCTGATTCAGGTTGACACTCGTGATGGCAGTTACCTCCAGCGCGTAAAGGAATAATGAAATACTCGATTATCGTTCCTGTCTTTAATCGCCCTGACGAGGTCGACGAGTTGCTTGAGAGCCTTTGCCAACAAACGGTCAAAGACTTTGAGGTCCTGATTATTGAAGACGGTTCGATAAAGCCTTGCAAGGATGTTTGCGACAAATACGCAGCCATCCTTGCTTTGCATTATTACGTTAAAGACAATAGTGGTCCGGGGCAGAGCAGGAACTATGGTGTAGAGCGTGCGTCAGGCGATTGGGTTATCATCCTTGATTCTGACGTCGTTTTGCCACAGAATTACCTACAGGCTGTAGAAGAAGGGCTATCCCAAAATCCCTGTGAAGCATTCGGAGGACCTGATGCAGCCCATCCTTCCTTCACCCCCATACAGAAAGCCATCAGCTACTCCATGACTTCCTTCTTCACAACAGGAGGCATCCGTGGCGGCAAGAAAGCGAAATTAGACAAGTTCTACCCCCGTTCATTCAACATGGGTATACGTAGGGATGTCTATCTTGAATTAGGAGGTTTCACAAAAATGCGATTTGGCGAAGACATTGATTTCTCTTATCGGATTGTAGAAGCAGGCTATCAACCAAGGCTATTCTCAGAGGCATGGGTTTGGCATAAGCGACGCACAGACTTCCGGAAATTCTTCCGTCAGGTCTACAATAGCGGTATCGCCCGTATCAACCTTGAGAAACGTCACCCAGGAACCATGAAATTAGTTCATTTGTTGCCTACAGTCTTTACGATTGGGGTCATCGGACTGCTTCTGCTTTCATGCTTCTGCCCTATCGCGCTTGTACCTATTATAATATATAGTATTCTGATTATCGTTGACTCAAGTCTGCAGAACAAGAGTCTTTATGTCGGTCTGCTCAGCATTCCTGCAGCCTTTGTCCAATTGATGGGCTACGGTTTGGGCTTTATTGAAAGCTGGTGGAAACGATGTATACTCAAGCAAGACGAATTTCAAGCTTTTGAAAAAACATTCTATAAATAACAAACATACAAACTTAAATTAAAACTATGGAGAAACTCAACATCACACAATGGGCAGAAGAAGATCGCCCAAGAGAGAAAATGGCATTACTTGGTGCAGGAGCATTGACGAGTGCAGAGTTACTGGCTATTCTCATCGGTTCTGGTTCAACCAAAGAGAGTGCCGTAGATCTTATGAAACGTATTTTAGGCGATTGCAACAACAATCTGAACACTCTTGGAAAGCTTAATATTCACGATCTCTGTGCTTATAATGGCATTGGTGAAGCGAAGGCTATTACAATTCTTGCAGCCTGTGAACTGGGGAAACGGCGTCAAATGGAGAGACCTGAAGATCGCCCAGACCTTGGTACCGCCACCAGGATCTATAACCACATGCACCCCCGAATGCAGGATATGGATGTCGAAGAGTTCTGGGTGCTGCTTATGAACCAGCATCATCGCCTTATCAAACAAGTACGTATATCTCATGGAGGTATCACCGAGACTTCCGTAGACATCCGTATCATCATGCGTGAGGCCATCTTAGCAAACACGACCATTCTCGTTGCCTGCCATAATCACCCCTCAGGAAATTTGCACCCCAGCAAATACGATGAAGAACTGACGAGAAGTATCAAGAGGGCTTGCGAGCTAATGCGCATTCACTTCATGGACCATATCATTATCACTGATGGCAGCTACTATTCTTTTCATGAACAAGGCAAATGCTAACAAATTACAAATAACAGGCTCCGAGGTTTGGTGTTTTGCTCAAAATATACTATCTTTGCAGCGATTATGACACAAGAAGAAAAAACAAAGATAGAAGAAAGGATCGTAGATGTGCTGAAGACTGTCTATGACCCTGAGATTCCCGTCAACATTTATGATTTGGGAATGATTTATAAGATTGACGTGCAGGATGATTATTCTGTAGAGTTGGAGATGACCTTTACTGCACCTAACTGCCCTGCGGCAGACTATATTCTGGAAGACGTACGCACAAAAGTTGAAAGCGTTGAAGGTGTGAAATCCTCAAACGTCAATCTGGTATTCGAACCCGCTTGGGATCAGAGCATGATGAGTGAAGAGGCAAGAGTAGAATTGGGGTTTGATTAGCCTTTTGGTTGCAATGCTTAGTCCATCGTTATGAAGAATATCTATTTCCTCTCCGACGCCCATCTAGGCTCACTGGCCATCCCACACGGTAGGATGCAGGAACGAAGGCTTGTCCGCTTCCTGGACTCTATCAAGGAAAAGGCCGCTGCCATCTATCTTTTAGGTGATATGTTTGACTTTTGGTACGAATACAAATATGTTGTGCCCAAGGGTTATACACGTTTTTTAGGCAAGCTTTCAGAACTGACAGACATGGGGGTTGAAGTTCACTACTTCACAGGGAATCACGATATTTGGGCTTACGAATACTTAGAAAAGGAGTGTGGTGTCATTCTCCATAAAAAGCCAGAGACTACCGAGATCTATGGCAAGATGTTCTTCCTGGCACATGGTGATGGATTGGGTGATCCTGACAAGAAATTCAAACTCATCAGAAGCATATTCCATAACAAGGTTTGCCAATGGGCTTTCTCAGGCTTACATCCGCGATGGGGGATGTGGTTTGGCTTGAATTGGGCCAAGCATTCCCGGATGAAACGACTTGATGGAGAAGAGCCTGCTTATATGGGTGAAAACCGCGAGCATTTAGTGCTTTTTACCAAGAAATATATCCAATATCACTCTAATGTCGACTACTTCATCTATGGACATCGTCATATTGAGGTAGACCTTCAGCTGACCAAAAAAGCTCGAATGATTATTCTTGGTGATTGGATTACTCATTTCACTTACGTTGTATGGGATGGTGATCATCTCCTCATGTCGCAATACATCGAAGGCGAGAGCCGCCCCTAACACAAAAACGAAACAAGATATGAACAGAAAGAAAATTGTAACTTTTGGAGAACTGCTACTCCGATTCTCTAAACCCGGGCAACTCAGATTGACTCAGGGCGATATGTTTACCAGTAAATATGGTGGCAGCGAAGCAAATGTAGCTGTATCATTAGCCACACAAGGCGAAAACGTCACCTACATCACACGTTTACCAGATACTCCCGTGGGGCATGCTGGGGCTATGAACCTATCCCAATTGGGAGTAGACACCAGTCAAGTTCTGTATGGCGGTCAACGTATTGGCACCTACTACTTTGAGCCCGCTGCAGGTATGCGTGCTGCAAAAGTCATCTATGACAGAGGTAATTCTGCTTACTATGACCTGAAGCCCGGCATGATTCCTTGGCGAGAGATTCTGAAGGATTGTGCCTATTTCTGCGTTTCTGGCATCACTGCTGCTATTTCCCAACAAGCGGCACAAGCAACCTTTGAGGCATTAGACATCGCAGACGAGATGGGAGTAACTGTATGTTTTGATATCAACTATCGCAAGAACTTATGGAAATACGAAGGAGCAGAACCTCGCAAGACACTCAGTCAGATGCTCTCACGCTGTGACATGATGTTTGGCGACGCCATTGAGTTTGAGTGGCTCTCTCAACATCCCCAGCCACCATTTACGGCAACAGATTCCAATTTCCAGATGCAGATGAAAGAATATGGCGAGTGGTTTGATGAGCTCCATGCCAGCTTTCCCCGTCTGAAGAACTGGATGATGGGTATGCGCAATATTGTCAGTTCAAACCACCACACATTGACATGCCTGCTTTGGACAGAAGGAAAACTTTTGCAGGCACCCATTATCGATATTCCCGATGTGATTGATCCTGTAGGTGTAGGTGATGCATTCATGGGAGCTTGGCTTCACGCCATCAGTCTTTTCCCCGATGACAAACAGAGACAATTGAACTATTCATTGGCTGCCGCAGCCCTGAAAAATACCATCCCTGGTGATTTTAATCTTTCAACAGAGGATGAAATCCTGGATGTGATGGAACAGCGATATGACACCTCGACTCTTTACAAACATATCTCATAAAAGAATGCCGGAAGCAGAGAACTTCCGGCATTCATTTTATATTCCATAGGCCCTTCGCATCCATTCCATGCGCGTGTTGAACCACTCTTTCAAATTTTGCACCTCGTTCTGATAACTTCCCCAGATATCATACTGTTTGTAAGTATAGTGGTAGAACGTACCCCAACGTTTCTGGTTTTCCTGAGCTGCATATTTCAGATACTGAGCATCATTGTTAATATAGGTGAGAAAATCTTCCTTATGATTATAAAAATAGATAAAGCGATTACGCAACTTTGATAAGAAGGCAGGATCCTGCATCAGTCTCTGATACCACAGAGACCACTCCAGCATGAATCCTTCGGGTAACATCGCCGTCGTTCCTGCCTCTTTCACATTACCAAAGGCAATATCAAAGTCCCAAATAGGTCCCATCTTCAGTTTTCCTCCCCTCTGTAGATTCATATATGTACTGAAGTGGAACATAGAATCTTCATTCTTTGAAATCTCATGGATGATATACCAATCCACAAATGAATCGATGTCCATATATTTCTGCCAACCCTCGTTAGGGTCAGTAAAATTTTCAGAAAACAGGGCATCATCCGCCATCTTCAGGAAATTGGTAATATAATTATAATTCTCATCACCAAAAGACACATCTTCTGGTTCCTTGATCTCTATAGAATAATTAATATGTGGCGCATAAGTAAAGACACAGCCGGAATCCCTTTCCGCTCTCTCATCGACCTCGATCAAGAATCCGTCATCGCCTACAGCTACACGATTGTTATCTATCTTTATCTTCTCACACAGCATATAAGTACCATCATACTGACCATTAAGAATCAATTCTACGAAATGTCCACCTGGTGTCCAGTCGAGATTGCTCCTCTTACCCATAGTCAGTGCTAAGTCGTTGCGGATCATCGACTTGTCTGAGTAGTTGGCAAGCAGTACCCATGATTTATCCTTATGTTCCCCAAAGAAACGAATCTTTTCATTAAACTTGAGACGGTAAGGCTTCTTTGGTTGTCCCCAAGTGGAGTTACCACGGCCTTTGATCTGCAAGTCTGCCTCTGTTACCTCACCTGGAGAACGCGTCACAGCATCTTCAACCAGTCTCATGTGAGCATTCAGATACACCTCTTTACTCTTGATTGGAGCAGCGCCCTCTGTATCAATGTACATAATAGGCAGGCCTGTAAATGTATAGACATAAACTGTATACTCCACCGTT
This sequence comes from uncultured Prevotella sp., assembly GCA_946183415.1. GTDB lineage: Bacteria > Bacteroidota > Bacteroidia > Bacteroidales > Bacteroidaceae > Prevotella. Next base: position 10,757 of record CAMHAM010000062.1, on the reverse strand, counting down.
TTATCAACACCTTTCACAGTCAGTTGCACAGGGGTGGAGAAGTCGTATTTCGAAGAGCCGCTCGAAGCCTTCTGACCATTGATAGTCACCTCTGTCCCAAGAAATGAGAAACGAGGAATCAACTCCTTACTGCCTGAGAGTTGGGGAAGCCAGCACTCAATAGTACCGTTGCTGGATATTGTACATTCTATATCTTCTGTCAGCGAAGGGTTCTCAGCAGCAGAGAATGCCATTGCCACTAACGCCGTTGCTTGTGGCAGATCCTTATAGACATTAGCAAGACTATCAAGCCTGGCTTGTAAGCGAAGTGCCTGCTGCTTCAGGGCCGCATTGGCAGCTTCCATTTCTTTGTTCGTCTGGGTCTGAGCCTTATTGGCCGCTTCAATCTGATCAGCACGGTCATAAAACTCTGTCAAGTCCTTACTACAAGATACCAGACCAAGTACGACAATCGTTATATACAAAAATCTCTTCATCACTTACATCTTGCTAAATTCATCCTTCAACCAATCCATACGGCTATCCAGCCATTTCTTCATGGTGGACACCTCATTCTCAAAATATTTCATACCATTCTCGGTAGGACCATAGGATTCATAAATCTCCCACTTGTTATTATTCTCCCGAGCAGAATACTTCAGATACTGCGCATTCTCATCGATTTCCTTCATAATGTCACTCTTATGGTCATAGAAATAGGTAAATCGATCTTTCACCTTAGCAACGAATGCAGGATCCTGGAAAAGGCGGTCAAACCACTTGGCCTTTTTCACGACAAAGCCATCCACACTATTGTCTTCACCAGCTCCAAACCCGTTCCTAAAGTCCCAAAGCGGTCCCATTTTCAGTTTCTCACCATTCTTCTTATACATGTAGCAATGATGCTGGAAAGCTGCATCGTTGTTCTTAGCAATCTCATTGATGAGATACCAGTCGACAAAAGAATCGATATCCATATACTTCTGCCAACCCATTTGACTCGTTGTAAACGCAGTAGAGAACAAAGCCTCCTCAGCACCATTCAAAAATTGGCGGATATAGACATATTTCGAATCACCTGTCATTACTGAAGGAGCCAGAATACTGACAGGCTGCTCCAGCGTGCTATATCCCATATAGATGCCCGTTGTTGACTCATCAACCTTCAACAGATAACCATCAATTCCGATATTTACCCTCGAGCTGGACACTTCAAGACGATCACCCAGTCTATAGCAACCATAATAACGGCCATTAAGCATGAGATCAACGAAGTGGAATTTAGGCGTAAAGTCCAGATTACTGATGCTGCCCATGAAAAGCCCTACCTGTGAGCGAATCAATGTCTTGTCATCTCTGTTAGCCGACAGCTCCCAGTCTGTGTCAGCTGCCTCATCCAGCAACGACATGCTGCTGTTCAAATTGATTACATAGTCATTCTTGGCCATCTGGCCTGAAGAATGAATCTTTGAGATATAATAAACGGGATTAATGCCCTTGATTCTCATATCGGTCTCTATCACATCACCTGCTGCTCGTGTCTTCACATCTTCAACCAGTTTCAGATGGGCATTATAATACCAGTTGGACTTAATGATGTCGGCACGGCCAGCAGTTTCTATCCACAAGAGGGGCAGACCTGTATAAGAATGCACATAAACAGTATAGCTGACAGATTTCTGCTTACCTTTTATGACTAAAGTAACCGGTTTGCTGAAGTCAACAACCGTTTTACCGCTCTCTACGTTCCGACCATCCAATGTCAGGCTCTCACCAAAATACTCAAAACGCGGAATCAACGTCTTGTCACTCATAATATTCGAAACCCAGCAATCCACAATATTGCCATCGAGTATCACACACTTCGCATCTTCAACAAGCTGCATATTATTATCGGATGACAGGAACTCAAAAGACAACAACTCTGCCGTATCCAACTTATCATTTAGATCGTCGATTTGACCTTGGGTGTTATCAATGTCTTCCTGCAACTGATCACCTTCTTTCTTCAGCTCATTCTCCTTGTCCTTCAGGGTCTGTCCTTCCTTTTCCAACTGAGCTATACGATCTTCTATTTCTTCCTGATCCGAACTACACGAGAAAAGGCAAGCTAATACCATCAAAGAAAAAAATGCCTTCTTTATCATACTTAAATTCTTAATATTATCCAGACTTTATGACTCGAGTTTACGATTTCCGCTGCAAAATTAGTTATTTTTTTGTAATTCGATACACTTTCGCTCATCTTTTTTGCATAAAAACAATTGTTTTTTATACTCTTATTCCTACTTTCAACAAAAAAGGGCAACCTTTTTGACAGGTCGCCCTTAAAAATGGATTTTCTATTCTTATAATAGATTCATCGTATCGGTAGCAATCATCAATTCCTCATCAGTAGGAATAACGACAACTTTTACCTTAGAATCATCTGCAGAAATAACAGCCTCCTCGCCACGGACGTTATTCTTCGACTCGTCGAACTTGACACCCAGAAACTCCAAGCCCCTGCAGACTTCAGAACGCATGCTGACCTGATTCTCACCAACACCAGCGGTGAAGACAATAACATCGAGACCACCCATAGCTGCAGCGTAGGCACCGATGTACTTCTTTATGCGATAGAAATACATATCCTGAGCCAACTTAGCACGCTCATCACCACTCTTTGCTGCATTCTCTACATCACGCATATCACTGGAGCCACCTGTGATACCAGCCACACCACTCTTCTTGTTGAGCAGGTTACTCATACCATCTGCGTCAAGACCAAGTTTTTTCTCAATGAAGGTCACCGCTCCGCCGTCGATATCGCCTGCGCGAGTACCCATCACGAGACCTTCCAGAGGTGTAAGACCCATAGAAGTGTCTATGCACTTACCATCCACCACAGCAGCGATAGAACCGCCATTACCTATGTGGCAGGTCACCATCTTTGTTCCTTCTGCAGCAATCCCCAAGAACTCACAGGCACGAGCACTTACATAACGGTGAGAAGTGCCGTGGAAACCATAGCGACGGATGCCGTACTTCTCATAAAGTTCATAAGGAATAGCATACATATAAGCCTTAGGAGGCATCGTTTGATGGAAAGCGGTATCGAACACACCCACCTGAGGCAGTCCAGGCATAAGTTCTTTCACAGCATTGACGCCCTTAAGGTTTGCAGGGTTATGCAGCGGAGCCAAGTCAGAACAAGCCTCAAAAACCTTCAACACCTCATCAGTGAGGATAACAGACTTATTGAACTTCTCACCACCATGCACCATACGATGACCAACAGCATCAATCTCATCGAGACTCTTGATCACACCTATCTCGGGATCTGTGAGCAGAGAGAAGATGAACTTTACACCTTCTGTATGCTCAGGGATATCGTGCATAATCTGCTTCTTCTCACCATTGGCTAACTTCACCTTTACAAAAGCACCGTCCAAACCTACACGCTCTGCACCACCACTGGTCATCACGCTCTTGTCGTCCATGTTGTACAAGGCATACTTAATAGACGAAGAACCACAGTTTAAAACTAATATTTTCATTATTTCTTAACTACTTTAACTTCTTAATTTCTTTAACTTCTCACTTCTTAGCATCCATTGCCTGACAAGAGGTGATGGCAATCATGTAATAGATGTCATCAATAGAGCAACCACGTGACAGGTCGTTTACAGGACGGGCAATACCTTGCAAAACAGGACCAATAGCAATTGCATCACCCAAACGCTGAACCATCTTGTAGCCGATGTTGCCTACTTCAAGGTTAGGGAATACCAGCACATTAGCCTTTCCAGCAATATCTGAGCCAGGAGCCTTCTTTGCACCTACAGATGGAACCAGAGCAGCATCAGCCTGCAGTTCACCGTCGATCTTCAAAGAAGGATCGAGTTCTTTAGCCAGACGAGTAGCCTCAATCACCTTATCGCAAACCTCATGCTTAGCTGAGCCCTTCGTAGAGAAACTGAGCATAGCAACGCGAGGCTCTTTGAAACCAGCCACAGCCTTTGCCATCTGAGCGGTACATACAGCAATCTGTGAGAGCTGGTTGGCATCAGGCATTGGAGTTACGGCTACGTCGGCCACAACGAGCACACCATCCTCACCATACTGCTTCTGCTTCGAGATCAGCAACAGACCACCGCTGACACAAGTGATGCCAGGCTGGCACTTGATAATCTGCAAAGCAGGGCGCAAGGTATCACCTGTGGTAGAAAGAGCACCAGAAATCTGGCCGTCAGCACCTTCGGTCTTAATGATCATACATCCCAAATAGAGAGGATTCTTAATAAGCTTGCGAGCTTCCTCAATGGTCATGCCTTTAGATTTACGGATCTCTGCCAGTTTCTCTGCCAATTCCTCGCTCTTCTCATAGTTCTCAGGATCGATAAGAGTGGCTTTACCGATATTGGTGAGTCCCTTCTCCTTTGCGAGAGCCTCAACCTTGGCAGGATTACCTATCAGGATGATGTCTGCGATATCATCACCAATAGCCTTGTCGGCTGCACAAAGTGTACGCTCCTCTTCTGCCTCTGGGAGCACGATGCGCTGCTTGTTACTCTTAGCACGCGCTACAATTTGACTTAATAAATCCATAGTTTGTTATTTAAAATGTTAGAATTGTCAAAGTGAGATTGCAAAATTACAAAAATAAACCGAAAACCATGCAGGAATCAGATTATTTTTCAGAATTTTAAATGAAAACCTTTACGTGAGCTCCAACAGCTCGTCTGTCAGGAAGATCTCCAGCTCCTCTGCAGTCATGTGGAGTTTAAACTCTCCCTTGATGGCTACAGAGATGCCGCCAGTCTCCTCAGAGACCACAATAGCAAGTGCATCCGTCTCCTGGGAGATTCCCATGGCAGCACGATGACGCAAACCCAACTCCTTTGGAATACTTAGGTCATGGCTGACAGGCAAGATACAACCAGCAGCTCTGATGCGCTTACCCTTGATAATCATCGCTCCATCATGCAAGGGAGCGTTCTTAAAGAAGATATTTTCAATGAGTTGCTGATTGATATTGGCATCAATATAATCACCTGTTGCTACTATATCATCAAGTGACATTTCACGTTCTACAATGATCAGGGCACCTACCTTCCCTTTGCTCATATTGATAACAGCCATTACAATAGGTATCACCGTTACCATCGTTTCACGACGACCAGCCTCCTTATCCAACTCTTTTTTATTGAAAAACCTTTTTATTGCTTTTACACGTTGATGAGCGCCTAGATTATAAAGGAACTTACGTATTTCATCTTGGAACAGCACAATCAGGACAATCACACCCACACTGACCAGTTTGTCAAGGATAGAGCCAAGCAGTTTCATTTGTACAATACGTGACACGAACAACCATGTAATGACAAATACCAGAATACCTATAAACACATTCAGCGAACGCGATTCACGCATCAGCCGATAGATATAATAGAGCATCGTAGCAACCAGGAAGATGTCTATCAGGTCCTTGATTCCAAATTCGAAAAACATATGTTTTGATATATTTTAATACACTCCATGGCCTCCTTCACATCATGAACACGCAAGATGGTGGCACCTTTCATCAGTGCTGTTGTATTCAGCACCGTCGTTCCATTCAACGATTCCTTCGGTGTACATCCCAGAACCTTGAATATCATAGACTTTCGGGACACGCCCACTAACAAAGGAAGCTCCATGACGCATAGTTTCTCAAGATCATTCAGAATCTGATAGTTCTGCTCTACGGTCTTTCCAAAACCAAAGCCAGGATCAAGAATGATGTCTTTGGCCCCCAAGTCTCGTAGGTGTTGAACACTTTCTGCAAATGTGAGCAACATCTCACGAATCGAGGAATGCTGTGAAGATAATATATAAGGTACGCGCAAGCGAGAAACCATTCTGAACATATCTGAATTCCCTCCACTAATATCGTTGATCATATCAACACCAAACTCCTCAACAGCCATACGGGCTATATCAGGACGAAAGGTATCAACCGATACCACAGAATACGGTAACTCACGACGAACGACATCCAGACCAAAGCGGAGACGATCCATCTCTTCTACCTCAGATACCTCCGAGGCTCCAGGACGTGTGGAACACGCTCCAACGTCGATCATAGTAGCACCTTCAGCAACTATCTGATTGGCACGATCAGCAATCTCCCGTTCCGTCTGCATCCTACTTCCTTCATAGAAAGAGTCAGGCGTTACGTTCAGGATGCCCATCACCTGAGGTTGTGAGAGATCCAGCAATCGGCCATTCACATTAATAGTATAATCCATTTCGCCCACAAAGATACGAATAATTATCCACTAAGTACAAAAAGAACCCGTTTTTTTATTGATTTTTCGTCTCCTTTTTATTCTTAGTGAACAAATTTCACTATCTTTGCACCAAAATTAAGAAAGATCATATGGAAATTCAAAAACTTTATCAGTTATACCAGCAGCACCCATGTATCACAACCGACAGCCGTGATTGTCCGGATGGAAGTATCTTCCTGGCCCTGAAAGGCGAGTCGTTCGATGGAAACAAGTTTGCAGCCTCAGCTCTTGAGAAGGGGTGTGCGTATGCTATAATCGACAATCCGGAATACAAGCAAGACGATCGTTTCATTCTGGTAAATGACTGTTTGCAGACCTTTAAGGATTTGGCAAGGGAACACAGGAGACAGTTTAACATCCCAGTGATTGGTATCACTGGTACTAACGGTAAGACGACGACCAAAGAACTCATTGCCGCCGTACTGCAACAGAAATTCAATGTACTTTATACCCAAGGCAATTTCAATAACGACGTTGGCGTACCCAAGACTCTGTTCCGCCTGAACAAAGAACACGAGATTGCTGTCATTGAAATGGGAGCCAGTCATCCTGGAGACATCAAGACCCTGGCAGAGACTGCTGAGCCGAATTGCGGACTAATCACCAATGTCGGGAAAGCCCACCTTCAGGGGTTTGGTTCCTTCGAAGGTGTCATCAAGACCAAATGCGAGCTTTACGATTTCCTGCGCAGCCGTAAGGACAGCCTGGTGTTCCTCAATGCAGACAACGAGAACCTTGTCGACCAGATTGCCGACGAGGATACACTATGGATATCGCCCTACTCCACTGATCCCGAGAAGCAATACACCTGTATCAGTGGCGAGATCGTCTCTTGTGCTCCATTCCTGAAATTCCGCTGGAGGGAACCGCTGATGACACTCGAAGAAGAGGGACGCTCCACAAAGTGGCACAAGGTACAGACACAGCTTATTGGTTCCTACAACATCGACAATCTACTGGCGGCCATTGCCGTAGGTATTAACTTTGGTGTTGACCGAAAACAGATCTGCGCTGCCCTTGAGAACTATGTCCCTTCGAACAACCGTTCTCAGATGACGGTAACAGCCCAGAACCATCTCATCGTTGATGCCTATAACGCCAACCCCTCGAGTATGCAGGCCGCCTTGGAGAATTTCAAACTGATGGAGGCTCAGCATAAGATGGTCATCATTGGAGACATGCGAGAACTTGGCGACGTATCGGCAGAAGAGCACCAGCGGATTGTAGACTACCTGTCGACTATTGATCTGGAAACCGTTTGGCTCGTAGGCGAGGAATTCGGCAAGACCAAGTGCGACTATCGGAAATTCCGAGATGTTGAGGAGGTTAAGACGGCCATAGCTTCAGAACACCCTGAGGGGCACTATATTCTCATCAAAGGATCAAACAGCATGAAACTATACCAACTGCCAGAACTGCTATAATAATGCGCACGATCTATGTTTACATAGGCCTGCTGTTCTTGTTGTTGGTTACAAGTTGCCAGCAACGGGAACGTCTAACGGAAGGGAATGCCGTCTACTATTGGCGTACAGACTTCAAACTCGACTCCACTGAACTTGCATTTTTAAGTCAATACCATATAAATAAGGTGTATTGCCGATATTTCGATGTGGTGCTGAATGAAGTTGGAGAACTCATGCCCAATGCCACTATCACATTCTCAAGCACCCTACCTAAGGGCATTGAGATGATTCCCACGGTTTACATCACAGAGAATTGTATGCATCGAGACCTCAAGGGGCTGGCAGAGAAATTGGTAACGCGTATCAAACAGATGAACGAGACCCACGATATCACCGGAGTCAAAGAAATACAGATTGATTGCGATTATACAGCCAAAAGCAGACAAAAATATTATCAGTTCCTGGAAGAAGTAAAGACTATCTGGAAACAGACACTCTCTACCACCATCCGTCTGCACCAGCTCTCTATGGAAGAGCCACCTGTGGACTATGGTGCATTGATGCTCTACAACACTGGCGATCCCAGAAAATGGACAGAGCGCAACCCTATTCTCGACGCCCGCGATGTGCGTCCTTACATGAAATGGCTAAACAACTATCCATTGCCTTTGGCTGCAGCTTACCCTGTTTTCTCATGGCTCAGGGTGATACAAGGCGTGAATATTGAGCACACAGTGGAAGCCGACGAGATTCTACATGTAAAACAGATGGTGGAGACTGAACGTGAGGATCTCAAACGAGCCATCATCACCTATCATTTAGACAAAGAAAATATAATCCGATATAAACCAGAGACCTATGAGGAGATTTATCATCACTAAATTATTGTCCATCATGGTGATGCCCATGATGGCCTGCGGCTGGATTGGCACCAAAAACTATTATCTGTTCAGCGTATACGACAGAAACGATTTCACTGAACGCGTAAACGGAATCTGCAAGGACAACTGGAAGGCCTATCTCGGATTGCCTGCCGATGACTATTTCTGGTTCAATGCCGAAGAAGTCATCAAGGCTGCCTTGGAGAAAAACGACCCACTGATGGTCAGCTACGTACAGAACCTGCAGAAATACCTTGATTGCTGTAATACCGAACAGCAGAAGCTGTATGAGTGGAACTATCCCTCAAAAGAAGACATCAGCGCATGCAACCAGACCCTACAGAACGTTCGCAACTATGCCGCTGGCAAGCTGAAAAGCCGTCTGCGCTCCCAGCATGCCTTGCTCTACATGCGCTGTAACATGCTGCTGGGCAAGCATGAGGAGAATGTCACCTTTTGGGAACAGACTGCCAGCCAATTCATTGAGACGGTCTATAAGGACATGATGAAGAACATCTATGCTGGCGCCCTCTATAAGACTGGTCAAGAAACCAAGGCAGGTGATCTGTTTGCCGAAATGGGCGACTACAACAGTCTGATGACGATCTATTATAAGAAACGTTCCTATTCCGCCATCCAGCGCGAATATCAAATGAGCCCCAATTCAAAAGTGCTTCCTTTCTTGCTACAAGACTTTGTCAACAATGCCCAGGAAGCCTACGATGCCACGAACCCTGAAGCTGGGAGTTTAGGCGGTAAACTCTTCATCCGCGACATCAGCAAAAACGAAGCCAAGCAGATGATCACGCTTTGCGAACAGGTCATCCGAGAGGGAAAGAGTGAGACGCCAGTCCTTTGGAAGACAGCCAAGGCATGGTTGGAGTACATGTTCGGTAGCAAGCAACAAGCACAGAGTGACATTTCCGAAGCCATTAACATGAAAGGAACAGAACGTATGCAGAGTGCTGCCCGCGTCATCCGCATCTATATCGAGTCAGCGATGGCCCCTAAGAGTCAGGACTTCGACGATTGGCTGGAGGTTGAGCTGCAATGGATGAAGGGAAAAAGTGAAGAAGACTATTTCTATCATCAGGCAGCAGACCGCATCACTCATCAGATACTTGTAAAGCGCTATGAAGATCGCCCCATAGCTGCAATCGGACTGCTGGAAGCCGTTGGTAGTTACGAGTCGGCCACATACATCGACACTATGAAAGTGGAGGGCTTGGAGAAATTCTTCTATTTTACGCTCAAGACTCCAAAGACAGCTCTCGACAAATACATCAAGTCACAGTTGAACTACGAGCAGTTCGAACTGGAAGACCTTATCGGTACAAAGTACATGCGACTCTGCCAATGGGACAAGGCTATCCAGTGGCTGGAGAGTATCCCGTCTACTTTCTACGACAAACAAGGCTATGCCGTCTACGCAGCCAACCGCAGATACGACATCGGTCCTTGGCTCAAGCGTCAGTGGCTAAGCGACAAAATCGACTGGAGCAGGGAGTGGAAAATCGGAGCAAACCCGAAGCTCGTTTATGCGCGCGAGATGCAGAAGATGGAGGGCGAGCTTAATGTACTCACAGGCGAGGCTTTGAAGAAACAGTACTACGAACTGGCCGTACGTTATGCACAAGCCAGTTACACAGGCGACTGTTGGTTCCTGATGCGTGACTCCAAGAGTGTCATCGACACCGTTCGTGTCAACGAAGTAGACTTGGCAGGCAAAGCAGCCCAAATGCTGAAAATGGCTGACGATACGAAGGATTTTCTGCTGAAAGAGAAAGTGCTATTTGCCAAAGCCTACGTCTATATGAACCCAAGTCCCTGGTACACCCAGACCTGGAACAACGAGACATACGAATACGATCATCATCCGAATCCCGATTCTCACGCTTACAAAGCCTTTGCAGCACTGGCAGAGTTTGAGAAGAAACATTCCGATGAGACTAGCGGCTATGTATCAAGATGTGATGAATACATACAGTTCCTGAAGGCATATCGCATGCATTAAAGGTGTTTTTTCTGGTATTTCTTCATTTTTACGCATTTTCTTGCACGAATTTGAAAAAATCTCCGTACCTTTGCACCCGCTTTCCGACAGAGTGTGCTATCCGATAGCCATCGGGATGTAGCGCAGTTGGTAGCGCACTACGTTCGGGACGTAGGGGTCGGGC
>CAMHAM010000061.1 GCA_946183415.1 uncultured Prevotella sp. | reverse complement strand
CTCTTTTATTGTATATACTTCGCTACAAAATATTTAAAGAACGAAGCACCATTTATAGTATCTGCCCTTAATACTGAGATGCTCTTGCGCCCTTTGTAAACTAACACTTCAATTGCTTGAGGGTTTCGCTCAAAATAAGAGCGTATACTACGCGCTAATGCTATAGGGTTATACTCCGTCGTTATATTTAGTAGCACTCTGGGGCCAGGCCCCAAAACTAAGCGCTGGGGCCAGGCCCCGAGTTGCACAGAAAAATTCGTAATATCATCGTTTTTATAGGTTTTAAAGCCCAATATAACCATCTGTGCGTGGAAAATTAGTGAATTTTTCACGAAATTGCCGATTATATTTTGCGGATTAACTTTTTTATTGTATCTTTGTCGCCGAAAACCATTCATTTAAAAGTGACAAGTATGATACAGGAGTTTCAAGTACAGAATTTCTACAGCATCAGGGAGCGGCAAACCATCAGTTTTGTGCCGACCAATGATGGCAATATGCGTGGACAATACGTTCACCAGGTAACTGAGGGAGTGGAACTCCTGAAGATTGGTATTGTGTATGGTAGCAATGCCAGCGGTAAGACTACTTTGCTCCGAGCCCTATCATATTTCCGTAGCATCATGCTTAACAAGCCGGAATCAAAGAATGAAGGCATGAGATACTTTCCTTTCTTGCTCGACAAGCACAGCAGGGATGAGCATTCACACATGCAGATGACATTCTGGGTAAATGGAGAAAAGTGTATCATGAGCCTGGAATTTGACAGCAAACGGATCTACGACGAGTCGCTGATAGTATATACCAGCGCCCGCCCTACTACACTTTACAAACGACTTTATCAGCCGGATTCCGACCATACAGAGGTGTCTTTCGGTGCAAAAGCAGGAATAGACAAAGCCACTCAGCGTGCTATCGAGGGAAACACCACCAACAACTGTACGGTGATGGCTGCCTTCGGACAATCGAACGCTCACGTTTCAAAGCTTAACGATGTGTTTGACTTCTTCCTTTCGGGCATGCAGAATATCCTGACCCCAAGGGATTATCTGTCGTTCGACGTGAAAAACGAACTCAAGAATGATAAGGATGGCAAGAAGAAGCGTTTTCTGCTCCAGCTGTTGAAGGCCAGCGACTTCAACATCGTTGACTTGACACTCGACGAGCGTGAAGAGTCTATTACGCCTGAAATGGAAAAGACCATCAAGAGCGCACCAATACCTGAGGAGGCCAAAATAGAGATGCTCCGTCGCGGCACCATCAAGCACGATGATATATTGTTCAGACATACGGGTGAAGATGGAGAATACGAGTTGCACGAAGGGCTGGAGTCTGCCGGTACGCATCGGTTCCTGGGAATGTCCGTCGTGCTGTACTATGTATTGCATGAGAACAACTTTATCCCTATTGACGAAATAGAGACCAGCATCCATTATGAACTTCTTGCCTATTTCATCAAACTATTCCTGGCCAACAGCGAGGGGTCGTCACAATTACTGATGACCACCCACGACATCAATCTGCTGAATGAAGACTTCATCCGCCGAGACATCGTGTGGTTTACCGACAAGAGCAGTAATGGTGCTACGCAGCTGAAACGACTCTCTTCGCTCGGACTCCACAAGACGATGAATCCATACAACGCCTACAAGCAGGGCAAACTGGTGGATCTGCCTTTCCTCGGAAGTATTTACCTTGAAACAGAGTAGCACATGGCGGTCAATAAGAGTATAGCAATCATCGGTGAAGGAGAGACGGAGTGGTGGTACTTCGACACCCTCCGCATTGCATGCCGCTATAAGTTCAAGGTGGCACCCGACTTCCCTCAGCATTCGGATATTCCTCACATGGCTAAACTGGCGGAGGACTATGTGAAGCGCGAGACCGACCATGTGGTTTGCCTTGTGGATATGGATCGTCTGCTCAAGGTGCCTGCGGAAATGGCGACTTATCAGAAGCTGAAGAAGAAAAGCAGCCGGAATGTGATTTGGCTTGAGACTAACCCATGTACCGAGTTTTGGTTCCTGCTCCACTTCCTGCCCCAGATTTCCACCAAGCATTATGAGACGTGCGAGGATGTGTTGCCCGACCTCCAGCGATATATGCCCGGCTATGAGAAGACGGCTCGTTACTTCAGGAAGAACAATCTGTACAAGTACCTGACGGAAAATGGCGACTTGCAGCGAGCCATCAGCTATGCCAAAGAACTGAGCCGATTGAGCGAGGTTTCACCCGAGGATAAAATAGCATACAGCCAGATGCACAAGGTGTTTGAGCTGATAGCGTCGATGGAGGGCTCTATGAGATAGAGGGTGAGTATAAGAATAGAAAGTATAAGTATAAGAATAATAAGTAAAAAGCCTTTTAATTATGATCCATTGGACTGATATAGAAAAATCGAAAGAAGGCATTCTCATGATTCTTGAAGTCATCAAGAACTACGAGAAGGAAGGTGATGTGCGCTTTCTTGCCGGCATTCAGAGCCGAAATTTTTCTGAGTATAAGATTCAGCAATTAATATGTATCGTGCGTGAGCGCCTGAACATGACGCGGCGTGAACTGTTGCGACTGTCAGAGATTGCGCTGACTTATAATAAGTTGTGGGCAACGGATGATAATAATTGTTTCCGCGATACTGACAAGTTGTTCCGCAAGATCCGTAGTACCCTGAAAGGTACGAAGATTATCTTCAAGCGATTTACTCCCATTTGCAGAAAATCCGTACCTGACAAGGACTTCCGGGCTTCGGTTTTCGTGAAGTCAACGTTGGCTCATGCAGAATGTGGCCGCGACCTGTACGGCCTGGATTCTTATCCTGACAGCGTAGCAACACTCTATGCAGAGATGGGAGCCTATTTTACCAATGTTATTGCTGTGCTGGTAATCTGCCATCAGGAACTGGCCAAGGAAGCGAGAATCAGCAATGATGCCGAACTCTGTCTGCAGTTGCTCAACGAGCAATGTAAGAGTATTGTCGGCGACATGAAGGACGTGATAGGAATGCTGTCAAAAGACAAGGCAGGGCAAGACGAACTGCTGAAAAAGAGCAAGAAAACAGGTTCGCTAAAGGCCTTTGCCCAAGAGGGCTTCCATAAGTATAACATCGAAAGCATAACGCGCTATGCCACTTCGCGTGCCGTGGAGAATGGAGCAGAGTTCGGGCTGGATGATATCGAGTCACTCTACTTCGCCAACAATCCAGAGAAAGGATTAAAGGCGAAAGAGGTGATGGCCAGTTTCGACAATTATGCAGACAAGGGCCGCGGTAGCAAGATGGACACGACGGCCATTGCCGAGTTTGTCTGTTGGACGGAATTGGGCATAGCCAAGGGATACAGTTATTTTGCCTCTACATACAAAGGCAACTATGAATTGCCGAAGAAAAAGAGTGTCTGGGCGCGTTTCGACAGTTACCGAAAGGCTGACCCTCAGGCTGCCATGAATGGTGGCATGGAGCGCAAATTCGCCTCCGACTTTGAGAACCGTATAAGCCAACGCTGATTTCCACGTCATTTTACCTATATTTTAATAGACGCCCGCAGTTCGTGGGCGTTCATCTTTTTGTGCGTTTTATGGATGATGTTCTTGTCTGTCGTCCATTTCTGTTGGATAAGTAAATGATGTCTGTCCATTTCCACATTTGGATGGTTTCGTATTGGACGAAACGTCTATAATCGTCTGAAAAACAAGGAGATTATCACGTCTATCTATCTTTCCTCGGAAAATCGGTTGTTAGCCAAATATTCCCTACCTTTGCACCACCAAACAACGGGAAAATGGTCAAGCGCAGACCGAAGGCCAGTCTCACTTCCCAGTTGTGCGGCAGGGCCCCTCGTGTGAGACCGAGGGCATTCCCGGAAAGGACTTTGGTTATGTCTAAAAAGATAACCATCAAGGCAGGCTCCATGCGAACGAACGAGCCTCGCTCAGTAGGCAACATTGTAACGGAAGTGCTGCAGGGCTGGCACCGCAACACCGAACTCGGCGTCGACCTGAAAACCATCCTGCGCAGCGACGTGCGTTTGAAGACAGGCAAGGGGTATCATGGCGTGCTGCGACTCGACTCGGAGGCCGTCGTAGATGAATTCCGCTGCCACGACCCGCACTTCACCTTCACCGAGACCGTTCCTCCAACGGCTACCAAGCGCAATCCGCATGTCTTCGACGGCAAGTACATTACGGTAACAAGACGTGGTGACGGAAGCCTCCGACTGAACTTCAAGGAACTGAAGGTTGGGGCAGATTTCAGCGTCGAGAAGTATGCCAGCGGTGTAGCCAACGAACTGCTATGGGCGCTGGAAGGCCTCGTAGAAAAGTAAAAGGGTAAAAAAGGAAAAAGTAAAAAGGCCTGAGCTTGTGTGACAGTTACAGTTGTGACAATTAATTTCCGAGGTTCTCTCAATCTCGCTATTATTATATAACTTACTGATATATAGATAGTTATATATAATATCACGGGCGGAGAGGACGAAAGAAAGCATACTGTAACAACTGTAACTGTAACAGGTAGGCTGATAATAATTCATCTAAAAAGCAGAATATCAATGAAATACGACATTACAAAACAGACAGCACCCAAGATGCCTAACCTCGGTCGAGGCACAGAATGCATCCGACTTCTGATCTCGCAGGCATCAAAAGACATGCACGAACCCCTGGTTCCGATGCTTTTCCCTCCACTTGGCGCACATGTGAGCGGCGCAGAATTTCAGTACCCTGACAACACCTGGAAGGAGGTGTGTGGCCTGATGGCCAACATCGTAGCCGATTCGGGCGGTAACAAGGGCCAATTGTCACTACTCGTGGAGGCCATCTGCCGCGATTTCCGCCAACATGACAAGGGGGTAACTGACAAACTCGTCGAATGGCAGAGACAGTCGAATGCCAATGGAGGCAAAGACAGCACGGCACGCCCTAACCTCGCCCTCTGGTTTCCACCAGTTGATACCACGGCTGCGGGCTTCCTGCTGAACAGCATGGCTTTGGAGCCTGATGGCCGCACGCAATACTTCAACCTGCCTGAGGTGGAGATGGCCGACGGCCTTTGCGGCGGTCATAAGAAGGTGTCGCACATGATCAGGAACATCTATGACATGGCGCGCGCAGGTGCCCTCAGGGCAACCAAGGACGGCGTGACGGGAAATCCGATACTGAGAGCCAGTATGACCCTCTCGGCCAACCCTTACTCTGCCCGCAGTTTCTACAAACACGAGCTCTTCAACGGCACCTTCGGGCGCATGGTATTCTCCTACAAGCCACGCACCAGCCGCGACGGCCGCATACCCCGTCAGGGCAAGTACGACGACGAGTTCTACCGCAAGCTCGATGAGTATCTGCAGCGTCTGGACAACTGTAAGGGCCGCTATATCATCCGCCCTCTGAACAAACTGGTGGATAATCTGGCCCAGGACATGGCATCGCTGGCCGACCTCGTGGACGACGACATTCTCTGGGACTTCAGCAAGCGCGCCCTGCACTCTGCCTGGAAGGCTGGCTGCATACTCTGGATGCTCAACAATCAGACCTGGACGAAGGCCATCGGCGAGCTGGTGGAGTGGCTGGTCTATCACGATATCTGGAGCAAGACGCAAATATTCTCGGATCTGCTCAGCGGAAAGGATGCCGACCTCGTGGGCGAGGCTCAGCGCCGCGGCCCGAAGAACATGCTCGACTCGCTGCCCGACACGTTCAACGAGGCACAGCTGAAGGCGCTCCGTGTGCAGCTAGGCAAGAGCGAAGAGGGTGCCAATGCCCAGCTGAGACAATGGGTGTTCCGCAAGTTCATCGAGTACTCTGCCCAGACGGGACTGTATTCCAAGACGGAAGAGTATCTGAAAGGGAAAAGTGAATAGTTAATAGTGAATAGTGAACAATTTACTACCGCCATTGAAAGCTATGGATAGGATTCAACTTCATAAGCTTCGCGACCTGCCGATTGAGGGGGTCGCGGAGCGACTCGGACTCAGGGTCGTGAGGCACAAGTGCCTCTGCCCGTTCCACGACGACCACCACGCCTCGCTCTCCTTTAAGGTGAGTAAGAACACCTATCGCTGCTTCGTCTGCGGGGCCTCGGGCGGACCGATCGACCTCGTGATGCGCTATCTTCATAAGGACTTCCTCGATGCCTGCCGCTGGCTGGCCGATGAGCACAACGTGATCGTGGAGGACCATGAGCCAAGGGAACTCTTGCCACCGAAGCCGTTCGATGCCTCGCGCTACGAACGCTTCTTCGAACGGCCGTGGCTCAGCGACGAGGCGCGCAGGTTCCTCTACGACGAGCGTAGGATCGACCCTCGCGTGGTCGGCTGGTGCCGCCTGACGTCGTGGAAAGACCGCATGGGCGTGCCGTGGCTGCAGACACCTTACTACGACCGCGAGGGCAAGTTGATCGGCATTCAAAACCGCAACCTCATCCCCGGCGGCTCGCCCCGCTTCCGATTCCCCCAGGGGGCGGAGTGCACGGTCTACAACCTGCCTGTATTGAACCTGCTCCGCCCCGCCGACGAACTCTATATCACCGAGGGCTGCAGCGACTGCTGGGCGATGCTCTCAGCCGGTCACAAGGCGATAGCCATCCCCTCGGCCACGCTGCTAAAGCGACGCGACGCGGAGCTGCTACAGGCGCTGGCATCGGAACTCGGCCTGAGCCTGCACATGTACCCCGACCGCGATGCCCCAGGCGAGCGCCTCTTCATGCAGTTGCAGAAGGTGCTGCCCTCGCTCGTTCACCACCAGCTGCCCCCAGGCTGCAAGGACTTCGGCGAATACTTTTTGAAATAACCCACCCTTATTTTTCAATAACCCTGCCTTATTGAGCGATAAGGAAGGGTTATTGAATATTTCAAGAAAAACTTTAATTTTTTTGCTTAAAAATTTGGTTATATGGAAATTATTTTGTAACTTTGCAACATAATTAGAAAGCGGGATGGAGGCCACCCGATATAGTTGGGCCTTAATAATTTAATACCATTAAAAATAGTTACAATTATGATTGAACTGTATCTTTCAAAGGTGACCGAGAGTTCGGAATCAGAGCAGGCGGGTAAGCTTTATGCCCGCGTGAGTTACAAGGAGACCATGGGCATCCATGAGATGGCCGAGCACATGGCTCATCACAACACGGCTTTCTCAGAGGGTCTGATCGTCGGTGTGCTGACCGACTTCGTGAAGTGTGTGCGCGAGATGGTGCTCAGCGGCAACACCGTGAAGGTGGGCAACCTGGCTATCTTCAAGGCTACCGTTGAGGCCAACGGGCTGGAGACGCTCTACGACGCAGAGCAGGACAAGGTGGCTCAGGCCACGATGGGCACGCTGGCTGAGGGACAGAAGACTGGCCCTGCCGTGAAGGTGATCAAACTGCTGGCTCAGTCGACGGGCGACTTCACCCGCGAGGAGCTGAAGAAGGACGTGAAGTTCAGCTGGACTGATAAGACCAAGGCTGAGATTGCTGCCGCCAAGGGTGAGTCGACCAGCGGTGGTGCTTCAAGTGGCTCGCAGACTGGCGGTGGCTCGGATGACTCGGGCGACGGGCCGACGAATGAGCCTTAAACTGCTCGCTGGGGTCAGGCCCCAAAACTAAGTGCTGGGGCCTGGCCCTAGAGTAAAGTCGCAGGCGACTGTACTTTGGCGCCAGACCCGAGGGCGGCGCGACAGGCGGTGCGTAAAAGAAGAGAGAAGGGGGGCTGGCTTCGCATGGGGCGGGGCGAGCCCCCTACTCTGTTTTTTGTGGGGAAAAGAAAAAACAAGGGTTTGCTTTGCTGATTGGAAAATTATGATTACCTTTGCAGCCCAAATTACAGCTACGAATCGTTTCAGAATATGGCTAAGACGGCACTACGAAAGGATATCATCGACGGACTGCGCGTCGGTTCCCCCATCGCGATGGGCTACTTTGCCGTGGCCTTCTCGCTCGGTATCATCGCCGTACATGCAGGACTGACGGCTCCGCTGGGATTCCTGAGCAGCTTCTTCACAAGGGCTTCTGCAGGTGAATACGGCACTTACACGCTGGTGGCAGTTCAAGCTGCCTATGTCGAGGTGGTCGTCATGTGCCTGGTGGTCAACCTGCGCTACATGCTGATGAGTGCGGCCCTCTCTCAGAAGATTGCTCCCGGCACATCGTGGTTCCACCGGATCATGATGGCTTTATGCATTACTGACGAGGTGTTTGGCGTCTCCGTGGCCCATCCGGGCTATACGCCGCCTGCCTATACTTATTCTGCCGCGCTGATTTCCACCCTATTCTGGGCATCGGGCTGTGCGATGGGCATCATGGCTGGCAGTCTGTTGCCCGACGCGATGGTCACCGCCCTGAGCATGTCGCTCTACGGCATGTTCCTGGCCATCATCATCCCTCAGGCCCGTAGCGACCGGAACGTGCTCTACGCTGTGACGGCGAGTTTCGTGCTGAGCGGCCTGTTTGCCGTGCTGCCCGTCGTCAGCCAGTTGAATAGCGGTATGCGCACGGTGGTGCTGACGATCCTTATTTCCGCCGTTGCAGCCTGGCTTAAACCTATCAATGTCGAATCGGATGGAAAATCATAGCATCATCATATATATTCTGTTGGCCGTCATCGTGACGAACCTGATCCGTGTTACGCCGATGTTCTTCATCAAGGGGCAGATTCACAACAGATTCGTGCGCAGTTTCCTCTATTATGTGCCTTATGTGACGCTGGCCGTGATGACGTTCCCAGATATGATCCTGACGACGACGTCGCCGCTCCCCGGCACACTGGCCCTCGTGGCGGGCGTCGTAGCTGCCTGGAAGCGGTTAGGACTATTCGTCGTAGCTGCCATCTGCTGTATCATCGCCTATATCTGCTGATTGCGTTTTAAGGAGATCATGCCTGAAAAAGAGGAAAGGGAAAGCCAGAACGGTTTTCCCTTACCTTTTAGCGAGATTAGCAATTTCCCATAGTCTGACTCGCTCGGAAACGGGCCTCTGCCCTTTCGCAGACTATGCGTATGCCGGTAGTAAAGTTCAAATGACGACATTGCGGACGCCCAGCAAATCCGGCTGCTTCGCTCCAGCCTCCCTATATGGTATATCCTGAGAATAATCGATTGTTTCGATATATGTTGTTAGAATTTTTGCAAAGGGTTATCGAGTGCAAATATAAGTAAAAAAATGATAAGTGATTCTGTCTTTAACATTTATTAAAGACTCTTTGCAAGCGTTATGCGTAAAATCGAGGATGTCGTTTTCGTGACCCTATAGCGATTGTCGGTTCTGAGGCCAACAAGCCACAGGATGTCGCCTTTGGCATCGGTGACCACCAGTTGACGTCGTTTTTCCAACAGGGAGAGCTTCTGATCGGTCAGGAAATCGCTGACCAGACGGTGCCCTTCCATGCCGAAAGGACAGAAGCGGTCGCCTGTCTGTACGGGGCGGACGGTTAAAGGGTATTGAATGTTTGCTAAATCAATTGTTGCACAAAACGCTGAGTTTGAAACAGATATAGTATCTGTATGCTCAAACGAAAAGCGCATGTCATCCATATAGCGGTAATGCCCCTCCTCGGGTATTTTCATCGTTTTCATCGGTGCTTTCAGAGGCTCAAGAATGAGCTGACTACGGTCGACGAGCAAGGTATGCGTAGCGGAGGTGAACTCCCTACCCGACTCTCCGTTGATATGGGCAAAAATCTGCTCGGTCTGTGCCGAATTGAAGCCATAGGGCGACAGCCATTCATGGAGGAACGCCTCGGGCGACGGCAGCTCTTTCAGGCTCTGGATGGATACGGTCTGCGCATCGTTCCCTTCGCGACGTAGTACCAGAGAATCGAGTTGAGACTGAAGTGACGTGTTAAATATTTTCTCCGCCTGTTGCAGATAATATGCGGTTTTATCGATGTTTTCGGCTACATTCGGGTTGATTTCGCGCAATATAGGTAGTACACGCAGGCGAATCTTATTACGCACGACATCATCGATGAGGTTTGTGGAATCCACGACATAGCGTTGTCCGATATGCTGGAGGTAATCTTCAATCTCCTGACGACTCAGGCAGAGCAAGGGACGAACCACCTGGCCGTTGCGGGGACGAATGCCCGTCAGTCCATGGATGCCAGCCCCTCGAATGAGATTCATCAGCAATGTCTCGACGGCATCGTCGCGATGATGGGCCACGCAGATGGTTGACGCTCCGATATCCTGACATAATTGATGAAAATAGCCATAACGGAGATCGCGCGCAGCCATTTCAATGCTTACTTGATGTAAAGCAGCGTATTCAGCTGTTTCAAAATGAATTAAATGTAACGGTATATTCTGCTCATTGCAGAGAGACTTAACGAATTCCTCATCGCGCTGGCTCTCTTCACCACGTAAATGGAAATTACAATGTGCAGCCTCTATACGATAGCCCAATTGCTTCAGAATGAGTAATAACGCCACACTATCAGCCCCACCGCTGAGGGCTACGATATGAAGCTCGTCGCGCGACAGAAGCTGGTGCTTTGCGATGAAATCGGCAACTCTATTTTTCACTCCACGTAAAGCACAAGTCCCTTGAGGTATTCGCCCTCGGGATGATAGATATTGATGGGATGGTCGGCAGGCTGATGCAGCTGGTGAAGGATGCGAACTTTTCGGCCTGCCTGAGCGGCAGCCGTGAAGACGGCATTGCGAAAATGATCCTTCGTGACGACCTGCGAACAACTGAAGGTGAAGAGAATCCCACCAGGCTGGATCTTCTGGAAAGCCTTGTTGTTCAGGCGGGTATAGCCTTTGAGTGCATTATGGAGTGCCCCACGGTGCTTAGCAAAGGCAGGCGGATCGAGAATAATCAGGTCGTACTGGTCGCCAGCCTGCTCAAGGAACTTGAAGGCATCCTCGCAGAAAGCCTGATGACGCTTGTCGCCCGGGAAGTTGAGCTCTACATTGCGGTTGGTGAGTTCGATGGCCTTGGCACTACTGTCGACCGAGTGAACCAGCTGAGCCCCTCCGCGCATGGCATAGAATGAGAACCCACCTGTATAGCAAAACATATTGAGCACGCGCTTGCCACGGGCGAAACGCTCGAGCAGCGAACGATTCTCACGCTGGTCGACGAAAAAGCCAGTCTTTTGACCGCGCAGCCAGTCGACGTAGAACTTCAGCCCGTTCTCGAGGGCTATATTATCGTCGCTTCCACCGTAGAGGAAACCATTCTCCATATCGTCCATGAAGGGCAAAGTCGTCTCACTCTTATAGTAGACATTCTCCAGACGGGTGCCCATCACCCGGACGAGTTGCTCGGCTATCTCCTTGCGACAGAGGTGCATGCCGATGCTATGAGCCTGCATGACCGCCGTCTTCCCATAGACATCGATGATAAGCCCTGGCAGCAGATCGCCCTCGCCATGAACGAGTCGGTAGGTGTTGTTGTCAGGATTATCTGCAATGCCGATGGATTGGCGCATCTTTAATGCTGATGTGAGTCGCGATGCCCAGAATTCGGCATCGATGGGTACATCGTGGAAGGACAACACGCGCACGGCGATGGAGCCTGCCTGATAATGTCCCACCGCGATGAAATCGCCCTGACTGTTGAGTACACGGACGGTCTCGCCCTCCTCTAAGTCTTTGTCCATCTGCTGGATAGCCCCTGAGAACACCCACGGGTGGAAGCGCAGCAGACTCTCCTCCTTGCCTCGTTTAAGATATATTTTCTTCATGATTAGACGGTTTTGTTTCTTCAGGAACAATTTCGAGCTGATAATCGCCCGTCTCGTTCAAACGGACCAGCTCGTCGTAGATGACCACACAGGCCCAAGCATCGATGGCGGCATAGTTCTTCTGGCTTGACTTCAGCACATCGCGCTCCCAGTTGGAAAGGCGCTCGGTCTTGCTGATACGCTCGTAGAACAGGTTCGCATAGATTTTCACCAGACTCTGGTCTTCGATGCCAATGGCCTTGACCATGTCCTGTAGGTCGATGAAACCAGCAGGCTCAAACTGCCCCAGCTCTTTCAGGGAGAGGATATCATTTCGCCATGCCAGTCCGACTTTCTTGATGGAAGTGGTTTCGAGCAGACGGATGATGTCGGGAGTCAGTCCCGTATGGTTCAGCCGGAAGAGGAAACAGCAGTCGTGGGTGGCCACCTGCAGCAGGGAGCACTTGTAATGCGTTCCTTTCGAGAAGGCCGGGCGCGTCTCGGTGTCGAATCCCAACACATCCTGTGTAAGCAGATAATCGACACATCGCTTTGCCTCTTCCTTGGAAACTACAACCACAATTTTACCGGGGTAAGTTACCTTTGGTAAGTCGTTCAAAGCTTCCTTTTTTAACTTATTATATATTAACTTTTTCATTTCTGTGTGCAAAATTACAAAAAAAACTGCGATTTATGATGAAATCTGAGTTTTTTAAACTACTTTTGCATCAAAATTATGCAAACAACATCAATATGGCTAAGAAAAAGAAAGCAAAAAGCGAAAAAAGCGATTCAAGTTTTACCTCTGTCATAGGGTTTAAGAATATATTCCAGAATGAGAAACTGAACTTCGTGATCGGCATCATCCTGATCATCGTTGCGTTCTATTTCATCCTGGCGTTCGTATCCTATTTCTCGACAGGTTCTGCCGACCAGAGTCTAATTGAAGACCCGCGCGAGGGAGAAATGCTGAACGAGCACCATGAATTCAGCAATACCTGCGGTAGTGTGGGAGCTTATGTCGCTTGGTATTTCATCAAGCGCTGCTTCGGACTGCCGGCCTTCCTGATTCCTGTGTTTATCATGCTGCTGGGCATCCACATGGTGAAAGCCTACCGTGTGAATCTGCTGAAGTGGTTTATGTCGCTGATGATGCTGATGATCTGGGCATCGATTACGCTCGCTAAGTTCCTGTCGCCATTCTTTGAGGATGCCTGTTTCTGCCCCGGTGGCGATCACGGTCTGAACGTATGCCAATATATCGAGAATCTTGTGGGTGCACCTGGTCTGACCGCCATATTGGCTATCACGGCCATAGCCTTCCTGACATACCTAAGTGCAGAGACCATCATCATTATCCGTAAGCTGCTCAACCCCACGAAGTTTATCGACAAGGTGAAGTTCAAGATTACGAACAACGATCCCAATGAGAAGGTGGAGTCGTATGAGGAACAGATGAACATGGAGGGCGACCCAGAGGTGTTCGATGATCCAGCTGAGCAGGTGGTAGAGTTCAAGAATGACGGTAAAGCCGTCATCGTCGACGAGGTCTATCGCCATGAGGAGAAAGATGCTCCCAAGGGTAAGACAGAGCCTAAGGCGACCGCCGACGGCACGGAGATGGAAATGGAAGTGGAGCTGGCCAAGACCGAGGAAACGGCTGATACCAAGACCGTTGCCCCAGCACTTGAAGACCTGGAGCCTTACGACCCGAAGCGCGATCTGGAGAACTATCACTATCCAACGCTCGACCTACTGAAGAAATACGACAACGACGGTAAGCCCTATATCGACATGACCGAGCAGACGGCCAACAAGAACCGTATTGTGGAGGTGCTCCGTACGTTTGGCGTCGAGATCAGCAGTATCAAGGCAACGGTAGGACCAACCATCACACTTTACGAGATCACGCTGGCGCCTGGCGTCCGCATTTCAAAGATCCGTTCGTTGGAAGACGATATCGCCCTGAGCCTCTCGGCCTTGGGTATCCGAATCATCGCACCTATACCTGGCAAGGGCACCATCGGTATTGAGGTGCCGAACGCCAAGCCTTCGATCGTGTCGATGGAATCTATCCTGAACTCAAGAAAATTCCAGGAGTCAACGATGGAGCTGCCCTGTGCATTGGGTAAGACCATCACCAACGAGGTGTTCATGTTCGACTTGGCCAAGGCTCCCCACCTGCTTGTGGCTGGTGCAACAGGCCAGGGAAAATCAGTCGGTCTGAACGCTATCGTTACCTCATTGTTGTACAAGAAGCATCCGGCAGAGTTGAAGATTGTGCTTGTAGACCCGAAGAAGGTGGAGTTCTCCATCTATAATCCGCTGATCAACCACTTCCTGGCAAAGGTGCCCGACGAGGACGCTGATCCCATCATCACCGATGTCACCAAGGTGGTTCGTACGCTGAACTCTCTCTGTAAACTGATGGACACCCGCTACGATTTGTTGAAGGATGTTGGCGCGCGAAATATCAAGGAGTATAACAAGAAATTCATCGAGCGCAGAATTCCACCACGCGGCGGACACGGATTCATGCCCTATATCGTGGTCATTATCGATGAGTTCGGTGATCTGATCATGACAGCTGGTAAGGAGATAGAGCTGCCTATCGCTCGTATCGCCCAGTTGGCACGTGCGGTGGGTATCCACATGGTGATTGCCACCCAGCGTCCTACCACGACGATTATCACGGGTAACATCAAGGCCAACTTCCCTGCCCGTATCGCCTTCAAGGTATCGGCAGGTATCGACTCGAAGACCATTCTCGACCGTACAGGAGCCCAGCAGCTGATCGGACGAGGCGACCTGCTGGCATTGGTCGGAGGTGCAGAACCTGTCCGTGTCCAGTGTGCCTTCGTAGACACGCCTGAGGTGGAGCGTATCAACGAATTCATCGCAGACCAGCAGAGCTATGGCGCACCGTTCGAGCTGCCCGAACCCGACACACCAGAAGCCGACCTCGGTGATGGCGGCGGTGCAGATGTGGATATGCAGCACCTGGATCCGCTCTTCGAGGATGCAGCCCGTCTGATCGTGATTAATCAGAGTGGTTCGACCTCTCTGATACAGCGTAAGTTTGCCATCGGCTATAATCGTGCCGGCAGACTGATGGACCAGTTGGAGAAGGCCGGCGTGGTAGGTGCTGCTATGGGCTCGAAGCCGCGTGAGGTGATGATTCAGGACGAAATGAGTTTGAATAACCTATTAAATAGTTTAAGATGAAAATGAATGTTTTCAAAGTGATGGTGACAGTACTCTTCACTCTTCACTCTTCACTCTTCTCTGCTACAGCCCAGACAGCCAAGAGCGTGCTCGACAAGGCTGCGCAGACGATTACCGTAAAGGATGGTGTGAAGGCCAACTTCAAGATGACTGGCAGTCATGGGAATACCAGCGGCACTATTTTTATCAAGGGAAAGAAGTTTCATGCTACCACACCAGTGGCTACTATCTGGTTTGACGGTAAGACACAATGGACCTATATGAAGAATAACGACGAGGTGAACATCAGTACGCCTACAGAGGCACAGTTGCAGGCCATCAATCCCTATAATTTCATCAACCTCTATAAGAACGGCTACGCTTCAACCCTCAATAAATCGGGCAAGGACTATATCGTACATCTGACGGCGGAGTCGAAAGCCAAAAAGATTCAGGAGCTGTTTGTTACCGTCGACAAGAAGTCGTATCATCCGACTCAGGTGAAGTTGCTGCAAGGTAACAAATGGATTATCTTCGACATCACGAACCTGAAGAAGGAGAATATTGCCGACAGTAAGTTCCGATTCAATTCGAAAGATTTTCCTAATGCCGAAGTGATCGACCTGAGATGAATAAGTTTCTGTTGTACCGGCTTCTTAGGAAGAACACGAATCTGAGCTATAAGCGCAGCCCTGCCTTCGAGCAGAATAAATGGGCTAAGGTGCTCATCTATATGGGTGGCGGACTGTTCGTCACCTACCTTATATTATATGGGGGTATTATAGCGATGACGGCTGATGGCGAGGCAGGCAGGATGCTTTCTTTCATGCCCATCATCCTACTCGTCGACTTCATATTGCGCTTCATCTTCCAGACTACTCCAGGTATGATGGTGAAGCCCTATATCCTGCAGCCTATCTCGCGCTACACGGCTATCGAGTGTTTCCTGTTGTCTTCACATGTCAGCGGTTATAATTTCCTGTGGTTAGCGATGTTCATCCCCTACTCGATGATTATCCTGATAGCTGGGGCAGGTTTCTGGCCTGTGCTCTTGGAGTTGATTGCCTCTGAGCTGCTGATCATAATCAATAGTCAGGTGTATCTGTTCTTCCGCACGCTGATCAACCGCCGTGTGCTCTGGTTTATTCCTGCGCTGGCTTTCTACGCTATACCCTACACGCCCCTTTTGATGAATCACAAGCCAAGTGCCATCGGACGCCTGATTGACACTTACGCTGCCATCGGTACGGGGTGGTATTTCGTACCAGCCTTGATACTTCTCATCATAGCCCTCTTCTACGTGAACCGTGCGTTTCAGTTTAAGTACGTCTATGAGGAAATCTCGAAGAGCAAGGAACGTGAGTTGAAACATGTATCGCAGTTCAGGTTCCTGGAGAGGTTCGGACTTGTGGGTGAGTATATCAAGATAGAGCTGAAGTCAAACTTGAGGAATAAGACCATGCGTTCGCGCTGCATCATGAGTCTCTCGCTGATTATCGTTTTCTCCTTGCTGGTAGCCTACACCCCGATGTATGACAACGAACTGATGCAGAACTTCTGGTGTGTCTATTGCTTTGCCATCTATGGTGTGACGGCTCTTATCAAAATCATGGGCCAAGAAGGTAACTATATCGACTTGTTGATGACACATAAGGAGAATATTATCGCCCTGTTGAAAGCCAAGTTTTGGTTCTACAGTATGGTACTGATTATCCCGTTCCTAATCATGTTGCCTGCAGTCTTCACCGGCAAGTTCACGTTGCTGATGTTATTCGCTTATATGCTGTTGACGGCAGGATTCCTGCATTTCATCATCTTCCAGTTGGCAGTCTACAACAAGCAGACCCTTCCCTTGCAACAGAAGGTTACCGCAAAAGGAAACTTTGAGAACGGCATGCAGATAGTCATCGAGATGGCAGCTTTGTTCGGGCCTATTCTCATTACAGGTATTGGCTATCTGCTGGTTGGTCTCACCTACACCTATATTTTTGTTTGCATATTTGGACTGGCTTTCATCGTTACCCATCCATTATGGATCAGAAACATCTATAACCGCATGATGAAACGCAGATATGAGAATCTGGAAGGCTTCCACTCCACTCGTCAATAACTTTTTTGAAGAAATTCATTAAAAAGTTTGGTGGTTTCAAAAAAAGTGTGTACCTTTGCACCCGCAAAAGAAAAAGATGCACCCGTAGCTCAGTTGGTAGAGCACCTGACTCTTAATCAGGGTGTCCAGGGTTCGAGCCCCTGCGGGTGTACAAAAGGAGGAAAGAGACCTCCTTTCTTTTTGAAATGATGCACCCGTAGCTCAGTTGGTAGAGCACCTGACTCTTAATCAGGGTGTC
>CAMHAM010000060.1 GCA_946183415.1 uncultured Prevotella sp. | reverse complement strand
TCACGGACTTGTAGCTCAGTTGGTTAGAGCAACAGACTCATAATCTGGAGGTCCCTGGTTCAAGCCCAGGCTGGTCCACTACTACTTTAATCCATTCCGCTTTATGATGAGAAAGAAGTGCTTCATTGGAATCATGGTTGCCTTTTTTGTTTGTTTCATCGCAACCAGCTGCACAAAGAAAGAATCATCCGCCCAAGAAGTCATGACAGAAAACTTTAAGGCCCTCGTCATGGGAGGTAAGGATATTGATCCTAACCACACCTGGAGTACCGCCACCACAACCCCTATTACTGTCAGCGTGGACCTTGATGCAGAAGCAACATATAACGTATACTTCTTCTTGTCAAATCCAACTACGGGGGCTGAGATAAAGTACGCAGGAATGGGTACGCTGAAATCTGGGGAAACAAAGGTCATCTATGTTACAAAGCCTATAGGAACAGCTCAGTACTATGCAGCCTGCTACAATGAAGCAGGTTACTCTATTTGCCTCCCTGTCAATGGCACAGAAATCAACTTCAGCGGAAATATCAGCAGCGGGCCAGGCACTCCTTTACCCACAATAGGAAACAATTGGAGCGTGCCGTCGATGAATATGCCCAATGTATCCAAATACAATTCTGGCAATCTCATTGAAGTTACTGATGTAGACCCAGAATTTGCCGAAGATGCTGAGACACATATCAAAATCAGTTCTGACTTCACAGGTTTTCTGCCTTATCTGAACAACCATACTAATCTCTCCGTCTATGTGACAGGCACCTGGGCCCTAACTTTCGATCAGCGTTTCATAAATGGGAATGTGTTGGTAGTAGGCAAGGGGGGCAAGGTGATAATACCAAGTGGGTTCAAACTCTCCAATGGCGGCATCGATGGCACATTGGCTAAGAATGGAACTATCATCGTGATGCCTGGTGGCGAGATTACTGGCGAAGGGATACTTGAATCTGTCAGTGAATCAGCTAACGATTTCTATAATGGAGGCACTATCTCTTCAGGCGAGATACGTCTGGAAGGAGCCACTCTTTACAATGCTGGCACTGTGGGCACTGGTTCCACGAATATCACTGGCGAAGCCAATGCATCAGGCAATTCTGGGCAGTTCATCAATTTCTCGACTGCATCATTATCCCAAACCGACGGCTCAGCACTGGGTATCCTGAATGCAGGCTACATGAAAGTTGCCAACACACTGACCATCAGCAGTGCTTCACGCATGGATGATAACAGTACCATCGAGTGCAGTTCTCTCTCACTACAAGGCAACGCTTCTACCAACACCGTGCTTCAGATGGGTAATAGTGCTTATCTGAATTGTAGCGGAGCTATCAGAATAAATAATTATGGTGTATGGGGACCTAGTGGCAGCAACTACAATAGCAATGCCATCATCAGGACAGGCAGTTGCTACCAATGTGAAACGGTTTCAGGCAATGCCAACACCTTCCTGCTCGACCATGTACAACTTATGCTCGCCTCCAATTTCCAGGGGTTCGAGCAGATTGCTCGCTGGATTAATGGCAGTGGCATTAGCACTGAGCGTCAGACCTGTTTCTTTGGTCTTGACAGCACAAAATCTCCAAGCAGCAACTGCATGCTGTACTCCTTTGAATTCCCTGGCGACAATTCCATCCGCGACTTTGATTACAACGATCTGGTCCTAAGCATTTCCACACCACTGGATAATGGTGATGGAACCTTTACTTCAACAGTCGACATCGAGGCCATTGGCTGCAGTAATATGACTATTAAAGTGCTTTATAACGGCGAAGAATTTGGCATAGAGGCCCACGAGGCTATGGGTATTGCCGTAAAATCCACAGTCAACAATTCTGCATACACACGCCAGGCTCGTCGCCTCGGCGAACTTACATTTACCAGCAATAACACTGACTTAGGTCGCCTACCTTTTACCATTCGTATTGCCAAAAGCGATGGAAGCAATTCCGCCACTTATACTCAGACGAGTAACGAGGCGCCACTCTTCTTGGCCATCAATGGTGATGACAATGGCAAGTGGTTTTGGCCAAGAGAAGGAACCAATATTGGATTGGCCTATCTAGGTTTCAGTACATGGGCCAACAACCAACAGTCAGCCACCGATTGGTACAAAAGTGCTAATGCCAATTCTACGCAGATCGTAAAATGGTAATTACCAGATAAATACCTGAGTCTTTGTCGCATACTGTGGCATATACCAATCCAAGCATTTATTACGGTTCATAGACCATTCACCAAAAGAATGGCCTTGTTGGGAGTAGGCACCGAAAAGAATGCTCGAACTTGAATCCTTCATCCTGAATCCCATATTTACACCATGCAAAGGATGGCAGAATGAGCTATAAGGAATCAACAACGCCCAGGGCAGATTACCCACATCAATATAGTGGTACTCGAAAAGGGCTTTCACATGCCTGTAGGGGAACGTGTGAATCTCCGTCTTCGTAGCATACTGCCGGATAATGAAAGGATCTATATTTGTGAGCGTCATCTCGCTGGCACAGGTATCATTCTTGAATCTCACACCGAACGTCACTTCCTTAGGAACCATCAACTGAGCATCTGTGCCCGATGTCTTCGTCACATTATACAACTTACGCTTAAACATGCCAAAATCTGCATTAAGAACATCGCCGGTAGCCCAGTGTGCATCTGCAAAAAGATTCAGTATCGGTTCCCCTTGACGTCCCTTCAGCAACAAATCGCGATCCTGTAGAATCATCATATATTGATCAGAGATTCCCTTGTTGAACGACTGCCCGTCTATCGTATACACCGAGTCAATCTCGTCATAACTAATCTCTGGTAAACGTATACAGCCCGCCAAAGCCTGATCGGCACCTACTGCAGCTAACCTTACGTGAACATACATCTCCTTGGCATTATGGCGCTCCAAAGCGATATGCATTACTACGTCGTTATAGTCGTAATCGCCTGGCTCTGGAAACTCCTGTTCGAAGCAGAATGCATAATACTGGGGGCCAAAGGTATTAGTAATAGTCTGCCTCTTTACTATTGGATCTGAGAAGTCAACCTCTTTGTTCTCTGGATTAAACTGGGTCAGCGTGTAAGTACCAGCCGTATCAATTGCAGCAGCATAAAGCGTACTCAAACGACTGGGATAGGAGATGTTCAGTCCGACCTTCTCTCCTTCTGCCACATCCACTTGAGCAATCACCCTTGCTACCTCTGAAAACATTGGGTTGTCATTGAAAATCTGGACCTTACGTGTTCCCACACCGGCATTTGCTGTAATAACGAGGTCTTGAGACGAAGTCAGTTCCCACACATGCATAGGATCCACAGAATCCACAGGCGACTGTATCTTGATAAGAGTATCATAGATAGCCTTGTCAAACATTTCCTTCTTGCACGACACCCCAGTACCGATTATGACAGAACATGATAGCATAATCATTACAACATAAACAATTCTCTTCATACCATAATTATATAAACAAGTCTATTTTGGCGTCAAAGTTACGAAAAATATCGCACACTCCGATAACAATTTGAAGATTTTACAGAATTTAACAGTCATTTTGATACAACTTGGCGAAATTTATCGTAAATTTGCAGCCGAATCGATTCAATTAAAAAGTTACGTAACGTCTATTAAGTATTTTGTTGCAATGAAAAGGTATTTGATATCAGGAGCCATGACGCTCATCGCTGGTCTTATCCTGACCAGTTGTCACGACAAAGACGTGGAATACTCCTATGGAGCTAGTCAAAAGACACAAGCTTATGACCAAGCATTCAAGGAGACATTCGGCACACCAGCCGCAGGCCATAATTGGGGCTTCGTGGTTGTGGAGGATAATAGTAGCTCTGCTACAACACGTGCATTGACACGTGGTCACAACAAGAACTCTAACCAGTGGGCTTCTGAGGGATGGATTATTCCAGATCCTCTGACACCTGAACAGAAGGACAAGGTTAGAAGGTACTTCCAGCATAATCCTAACCCACAAGGAATCTCCGTCAATTATACGGACTTCTTTGTACAGCAGGTCTATAAAGGCGGTTCAAACCTGACTGGATCTCAGACGCAGGAAAGCTATTATTTTGCAAATGGCGATAACGTGTGCGGTAGTTCAAATATGGACAAACTGACTGCTGGTACCATGGAGGATCACATCAATGACTTTAATTATGGCGATCGCGGAGAGATCAACGTTCAAAACAATAACCTGATCGGCGAGCATAAGGATGCTATCACGCTGATGGTTAACTCTCAGACCAATTGCTTTGGATTCCACAACTCTCGCGACAGCAAACAGTACAATGACCAGTATGTTATTATTCCAGGCAACGTAATTGACCAGTGGGCCCTAAAAGAATATGGTGAAACAGAACACTCTGTTACAGGCATGTTCTTCGTTGGCTTCGACTATGAGGCTGACAAGGCTGCCTATGATCAGAATGGCAATCTGAGTGTTAATCCAAACTATCTCGTCACAGAGACCACTGCTGCAGATGGTGTTGCTATCCCTAATAAGAATGATGGCAAGCGATACCATATTGGTGGCGCTGACGGCTACTATTCAGACTGGATTGTACGCATTACAAAGGGTGTAAAGAAGGATAACAGCTCTGTAACAACTACCACCCAGATAACACAGGAGATTCCTCATGGAAAGACTTTCAGAATCACCAAATGGGTGGTTAAAGATAAAGGACGTGTATTCTGCGAAGATCTTGGAGGTAATTACACCACCGATCGTGAGGACTTTGACTTCAACGATATCGTCTTTGATGCTGTCGTTTGGTCAAAGCAGGAGTTTATTTGGGAGGATCGAGCTGTACAGGCAACAGATTCTGAAGGTCACTTGCTTTGGGAACAGGTAGATGTTCCTAAAACCATAAATGGAAGTTACGTATATAACTTCGGTGATGGAGAAACAACAGTCATACCAGAAGGTAAAACAGAGTCAGAAGTGGCAGCTGCGATTGTAAAAGAATCGGTTGATGCTACAGACGAAAATAATCAGCGCATCCCTGTTTACAAAAAAGAAAATGGCGCCCTTGTCTATGAACGTGTAGAATTAGAGGAATACCGCGGCCAAGAGGAATATTATGCAGAGATTGTTCTTGTAGCCACTGGTGCAACAATCGGCTGCAGCGTAGCAGGCGTAGAGGTTCACGATGCATTTGGCGTTGGTTATACTACAATGGTCAACACCGTTGGAGGCAGCTCTACAGCCTTTGGTTCTTATGTGGATAAGACCCCTGTTTATTTGGGCGAACTTAAGAAGATTGATTCTCCAACTCTTGATGCTATTCCCATTACTGTTTTGTGGAAATCTGGCATTGATGGTGCCACAAAACTCCGGAGACACAACACTGCAGCAGGCGCAGCCTTTATGGATGTTCCTCAGAAATTCCAGGTTCCCCTTGGTACGCCGTGGAGTCAAGAGCGTGTCCGCATCGACAAAGCTTATCCAAGTTTCCTTACATATGTAAAAATTCCATCATATGAATGGACAACAGCCATTGGCGAAGACGCGCCAGATCCGCTATTCCTGTTTGAGCAGAGCTATCCCAACATCTTCTCTGGCGACAAGTATGTAAATGGTTACGAAGATACAGAACTCGTTGAAAGTGACAACTATCATACCACCTCACCTGAGGTTGTTACAGGCGATCCTGTCAACAACAACCAATCAAGTGGAAATGGCAACAATGGTAGTGGTACGACTCAGCCCTCTACAACTATTAATTTAATAGGAACAACTATTCCATGTAATTCATTTACATTAGACCAATGGGGTAATGGAGCAAACGGTAATGACATTATCGTGTCTGCAAATAATTCGACATTTGATAATGCTGGATATCACAGCACACTAAGAATATATGGAAATGTCACCAATGCTTCTGACTGGGGTATTTCTATTATTACCACTTGGCAAAATCCTGTTAGTTTCGCAAACTCAGCCACTGGTGTTATAACCTCTAGCAGTAGTGATTCGAATGCTAGCAGTTTTGCCAACAATGGTGTTATTACATTAACATTTGATGAAGACACCCAAGCATTGTTAAAAGGACAAGGTTTAAAGATTCTTGGTAAAAATATAACTGTTACCAATGTAACAATTGATAACACGACTAAAACTACACCCCCAGTAGTATCTTATCAAGGAACCACCATTTATGCAAATCCATCTGGACAATTTACTATCGACAATTCTAATTTCGCCAATGTAAAAGATAAAGATGAGATTCGCATATATTACACAAAAGATCCTAGTGGCTGGTGGCAAGTACAGACATGGGAAGGATTTAATCTGGGCTATCAGTATACTATCGCAGGTTGGGGAGGCACTTCTATCAACTCAAAATCAGAATTCTTAAAAACTGATTCTGACGGACATAAGTACATTCTTCTCCCTGTTGATACTAGTTTAGCGAATATGCTTAAAGAAAGAGGCATTAAAATTCAGGTCGACCAAATAAAACCTGCATGTGTAACATTGGTTTCCAAATAATAGATAGATATTCAAATACCTCAAATAATAAATTGTAACATTTCGAAGGGCGTCTGCGCGAGCAGGTGCCCTTCTTTCATTGTCTACTTAACTATGAAAAATTTGCGCCCCAGTTAGACTGCAAAAATTCTCCCCCTCACATAACCCTCACATGATTCCTCCCACCCCCCACCTTGATTATATATAAGAAGCAGCAAAAACAACCTATAATTTGGCGCAATCTCAACTTTTTCACCCGATTGCGCCAAATAATAACATTATGATTTGGCGCAATCGGGCTTTTTTATTAACTTTGCGCCAGAATATAAATGATGCAATATGGAACTTGCTAATAGACAGGAAAGACAAGACTATCAGCATTTGTGAAATGAAGTATGCAGAAGGGGATTATGAGATTACAAAAGCGTATGCCAGCCATGTAGAACAAAGGCTTCGAACCTTCAGGAAAGTAACAGGCACAAAGAAATCATTCTCTATTGTATTTGTTACTCCCTTTGGCCTCTACAATAATATGTATGCGAGAAAAGTCAATAAACAGATAATAGCAAACGATCTGTTCAAGAAAGAGTGATATGCGAGGGGATAAGTGTTTTTCAGCACAAAGGTATACGTTTTGTGCATTTCCGTCTATCATGGAATTGATTTTTCGAAAGTTTGCGAGGCCGTTAACTTTTATTAACCCGCATTTTTCAATACCTTATTATATTTTTTGTATCTTTGCACTCAATACATCGGTAAGATGCTTAAAAAGGTATTTATTAACCATAGTATAAACAATTAAAATTTCACAAGTATGAAAAAGTATTTGATGTCAGGAGTTGCAGCCATCGCATTCGCCGCTGCATTCACCAGCTGCTCAAAGTCTACTGATCTCTACGACCAAGGTGCCGTAGACGAGAGAAACAGACAAGAGCAGGAGAAGAAAGATCAGGCCAAAGCTGAAACAATTCAGAATGCTTACGAAGAGGCATTCGAGGCTGCTTTTGGCAAACCAGCTGAAAACCAGGACTGGGGTCTGTCAAAGTATGGTTCAGTGAACAGTGCTGGTACACGTGCAATCATTGCCGAAATTAATGATCCGTTTACAAATTTTGACACAAATGATTTGTATGAGACAGTAATTCCAACTGGAGCTGTTGACATTAACACCACTAGTGATTATGATTGTGTTCAGGCGGGAGTTCTTTTTGCAAAAGAAGGTATGCGAACTGGTGGTAAAAAGGTGAACCTTTGGATGGCACCTGGAACAGGAACTGGTATTTATAAAATTTATATTGATGGCAATGTAACCATCCCCACAGATGCCTACATCTATAATGCCAAGATTTATGTTTTACCAAAAGCAACATTGACTGTTGAAAAGCAGGCAAATTATACATGCCAAATTTTTGTGGCAAATGGTGGTACATTAAATTACAACGTATCAAAACTTGAAAAGAATAATGACGGCTTAACGGAACCATCAGAAATTTTCAATCAAGGAACAGTTAACTTTGCAGATAATTTCGAAGCCAATCAGGACGTTATCATTTATAATGAAGGTACCATGACAGGTAAAGATATTACCAGCAAGCCTGCTGACGGGCATCCTTCATATTTCTATAACTATGGTGACTTAGACCTCAGCGGTGACCTTGAACTGAATTCTTGCGCAAATTTCTTTAATGAGGGTATTGTTGATGTTGATGGCAAAACTACTTGCACACAAAAAGATATCTGGTGGATTAATAAAGGACACTATACTACTGGCACGCTTGAATTCTCAGCTCATAACGAAACTTTCTACAACTATTGTAACCTCATAGTTGAAGGACAGGCTGACTTCAAGGATGGCAAATTCCATCTGATGGATAATAGCTATACTGAAACTGGAAACGCTGCATTTGGAAACTCTCATTTTGAAATTCACATGGGCAATAGTGCCGGTATTAATATTAAGGGTAATGTTAGCTTTGCTGCCAATGGTGACGGCACTGATCAGGGATTCTTTGCCAGCGGCGACAAGGCTTATGTCCGTATAGACGGTAAGGCCACTGTTGCTGCCCACAAATATTCTTTTGTAGTTGACGGTAAGGTTGTTTGCGCAGTCAAGGATGGTATTGAAGATCTTGGAGCCAGCAACTCTGGCGTTCAACCAACATACGAGTTCAGAAATGGTGCTTCACAGGTAACTGATTTCACCAAACTGACTGTTACCCCGAAATCACCAACAGAAGGCTGCGGAGCTACATGGAAAGGCAATCCTGGTGGAGGCATTACCTATAAGGGCCGCATCATGGGTGAGGATTTGACAGCTGAGAAGGATAACGACTTCGACTTCAACGATGTAGTATTCGACTGGGCATTCAGTGCTGACGGGAAGACTGCTTATATCAAACTGTATGCTGCTGGTGGAACACTACCTCTGAGGATAGGTACTGCTGTTGGTCAAGGTGAGGAAGTACACGATCTCTTCAGAGTAAGCACAGGTACGATGGTTAACACTGGCGTTGGTACAAGTGGCATCACTAAGGATCCCGTAGAGTTCACTATCACCAAGACAGATGGCAAATTCACTACTGCTGCAGACATCATCGTATCAGTTGACAAGACCAGTAAGGGTGCTGCAGGTTACATGCAGATGACTGCTAAGATTGGTGAGGCTCCATGTCTCCTCTTCGTTCCACTTGAGACCAAGTGGGTAGATGAGTATGTAAACATTGAAAAAGCATATACTTGGTTTGGTGCTTGGGCTAGAGGAGAAACTTCAGATCAGTGGACTTCTGCTCCAGTTGAAAAGTATGTTGATCTTAATTTGAGCAACAACGATTAAACATCAAATACTCAGAATAAACCGAATTAAGGAAAGGGGTGTCTGCGCGATGCAGACACCCTCTTCTTTTAAGGCTGAAACTGCTCTGCAGAATAAGGGGCACTTATTGTGCAATAAGGGAGCCTTATTTGGCAATAAGTGGCACTTATTTGAGGGCAAATGGCGTGAGGAGTAGCTGACTCGAATACTTTATTGCGAGCCAGCCATGTAGCTTTCGCACAACTTCTTTCTAGTTAAGTAGTGAAGCTAAATGTTTGGAGGTTGGTGTTCACAGGGCTCGAATAGACCGATTTTTTACTATTAATTCCAGAACTATTTACTATTAATTCTAAAAAGTTCTACTATTAATTCCAGAAAGTTCTACTATTAACCCTAAATCCCGAATCTAATCATGTAAATACGTTTAAATCTTTATAAGCATCTACGATTAGATGAACCTGATGGCTTTACAAGTTTTATGGTTGTATTTGCACCCCAATAGAGTGCATTTGCGGCTAAAACACGTTACAACAGGATATGGATATTTATGCAGGTTGAAGGATTGAGGAGAACCGTAACTTCGTTGGGGGCGAGGTTACGGCTCCCCTACGGGGATAAACTTGTTCCCTCACTAGAAAAAAATTGTTACCTAGTTAGGGAACAATTTTTTGTAGGCCTGCCGGCAAAATCGCCATAGCCTTTCAGCAAAAAGTCTGCGGCTGCAAGAATATGCAAACCAGCTTGCATAAATATTGATTCCGCAGACGTATGAGGATCTTTTGCTGATTTCGGGCGATACCTCCCTAATTCGCCCGAAACGCCTTTCTACAAAGGGGTTCTGGGCAATTTAGGGAGGTATCGCCTGTTTTTGGGGAAAAATCTCCTAAACCAAAGAAAAAATCTTGAAATGTTTGGTCGTCTCAGGATTTTTGTTTACCTTTGCGGCGTTCAATCTAAATTTAAACAACTATGGAGAATAACAACGACAAGAAAACGAAAGAAGAAGTGATGGCAGGAAAGGATTTAGCCCCGAAAGCTGGCCGACTCATCAGCAAGCATGTGAATTTCTGTTAAATTTAGGGCAAAAACGTTGGATGGTATAGAAAATTTTCGTATTTTTGCACGAATAAAGACAACTATTAATAAATAAGCTTATTGAAAATAAATAGTATTTGAGTATGAAGAAGTATTTTATAACCGCAGTTGCCGCCCTCTCTTTAGGCGGATTATTCACAAGCTGCACAAGAGACACAGATTTTTCTAGTGCAGAAGCCACTCAGAGCATCACTGAAAAGTATGAGCAGATCTTCGTTACTGCTTTTGGCCAGCCTGCACCTACCCAGACTTGGGGCTTTGGAGAAAACACCGTAGCCAGCACAAGGGCTATGACGCGTGCCATTTCAGTTAATGGTGACTCTTATGACAAATTCCCATCAAATGACGATGTTAATTCGCATTTCCCAGAAAGTGTTCCACAAGGTGCGGATGAACTTCCAACAAATGGTGATTATAACTATTATTTTGGTAATGGTGCAGGACATAATTATGTAATCAGCTCCGCAGGTACATACACAATCGGTGGTGGTTGGCAAAACACTGTTTATGATGCAGAGCTCAATAAGGGTGTCCCTCAACCATATAACGTATATGTTTCTGTTGAAGGTGATGGCGAAGTAATCATTAAACATAGCGGCTCTGCCATGCACAATCTTTATATTCTTAAAGGAAATGTTAAGCTTGACAGTTCCGTTGGCGAAATGGCAAACGTTGTAATTACAGTAGCAGAAGGTGCTACATTAACAGACACCAGAGAGAAGCTTTCTGCTAGAACAGAATTATATGGTGCAATTGAGCTCTATAACAAAGGTACATTCTATGCCACAAACAGCACTAAATATGACATGGGCAACAAAGCAAGGTTTTATAA
This sequence comes from uncultured Prevotella sp., assembly GCA_946183415.1. Taxonomy (GTDB): domain Bacteria; phylum Bacteroidota; class Bacteroidia; order Bacteroidales; family Bacteroidaceae; genus Prevotella. The sequence continues at coordinate 6,338 of CAMHAM010000060.1, read as the reverse complement.
TAGCGGAAAAGCCACTATTACTGGACCTCTGACTTATTCGCCTGCTGATGCCGAGAATTCTTTCTTCATGAACGTTGGCGATGATGCAGAATTAACAGCTCCTTCGATGACTCTTAATAGTACTGGTAATTTCTATAATAGTGGAACAACAAATATCACTGGTGAGACCAATGTGACGCAAGCAAATATCTTTTGGGTAAATGCTGGTCATTATACGACTGGCACCATGACTTTCAGTGCTAAGAACACCACTTTCTACAACTACTGTAACCTGATTTGTCTTGGTAAAGCCCACATGTACGACGGTGAGTTCAACCTGATGGACAATAGTTACACTGAGGCAGGTTCTGCCGAGATGGATAACTTCATCGTGAATATGGGCAGTAACACTGGTATGAATATTAAAGGAAATTTAGATCTTACGATTGGTCAGGGCGACGGAACTTACCAAGGATTCAGGACTTCTGGGACCAATGATTTCCTGCGCGTTGCTGGTACAGTCACTGTAGCTGAACATATGTACACACTTGAGTTGACAGGTGATATTACCTACGCATTCAATAATTTGGTAGACCTTGGTGCCAACAATACAGGTGTACAGCCTACATATCGTTTCAATGCAGGAACCAAAGAAGCTCAATTTGACAAGCTAACTGTTACACCTAATACCGATAGTTGTGGTGCTACATGGACAACTGGTGGTGGCGGCGGTGGCGACACTGATCCTGAGGTTGTCCGTATTATTGCCGAGGACTTGACATGGGGCTCTGAGAATGGTGACTTTGACTTCAATGACGTCATCTTCGATGTTCAGTTGATTGATAATGGCTCAAATATCAGAATTACACTGCTTGCTGCTGGAGGTACACTGCCTCTCTACATCGCAGGCGTAGAGGTTCATGAGAAGTTTGGAGTCAGCACATCAACAATGGTTAACACCTATACAGACAACAATGGCAACCTCATTAAAGATCATAATCCTGTTTCATTCACCATACCAAATCAGGACAAGAAGAATTATGTCTTAGATGCTAATGGCAATGAGACCTATCCTCCTTATGGCAGCACTGTGAAGGATGTGGCATGGAAACTGCCAGTAGAGGTACTTAAGCTGTTATCAAATGGTAATCGTGGACTCGTTGAGCTGACAGCTCCTGTAGGAAAAGCTGCTGCAAAGGTTGCCGTTGAAAACGACTATAACGATTGGTGTCCTGAGCATATTAGCATCGATGATAAGTTCTATGATCAGGGGCTCAGAGAGGGCAAATTCTCATTGTATGTGAAGAAGGAAAAACCTTATGCTGAGGACTGCTCTTGGTATAGATAATCAATGAAATACTTTATAAAATACTTAAATACTAAATCGGGGGGCGGCTGCGGGAGCAGGCGCCTCTTTTTTTCATGGTTCTTATTGTGTAATTCAGAATTATTTATTACCTTTGAACTGCGTTCGAAGGTACTTCCGTTCGGAATTTCCCAAATAAATTTGGAAATTCACTCACTTATTCGTATCTTTGCACTCTGTATGGTATTGAATTGGATTTGGGTAGGATTTTTCATCATTGCGTTCGTGATAGCATTGGTGAAACTGGTGTTTCTGGGAGACTATGAGGTCTTCCCGGCTATGATGGATTCGACGTTCTCGTCGTCGAAGACGGCTTTTGAGATCTCGCTGGGACTGACAGGTGTCCTCTCACTCTGGTTGGGCATCATGAAAATCGGCGAAAAGGGTGGCGTAGTGAACGTATTGGCTCGCTTGCTGAGTCCTATATTCACAAAGCTGTTTCCTGACATCCCCAAGGGGCACCCCGTAACGGGCTCGATCTTCATGAACATCGCTGCGAACATGCTGGGACTGGACAATGCTGCCACGCCCTTAGGTCTGAAGGCGATGGAACAGCTGGAAGAAGTGAAAACTGAAAAGTTAAAAGTCAGAAGAGAGGCGGGCGAGATCAACGAGAGCGAATTTCAGGAGTTAAAGGTGACAGCCTCGAACCCCATGATTATGTTCCTCGTGCTGAACACCTCTGGACTGACGCTTATACCTATTTCTATATTAGTATATCGTGCCCAGCTGGGAGCAGCACAGCCTACGGATATCTTCATCCCCATCCTGCTGGCTACGTTCTTCTCGACGCTCGCAGGCATCATCATCACCAGTATCTTCCAGAAGATCAACCTGCTGAACCGTACGATGCTGCTGACGCTTGGAGGCGCTGCCGTCCTAGTGGCTGCGATCATCTGGGGCTTTGGACAACTCGACTCCGTGCTGATGAACAAGGTGAGCACCTCGGCAGCTAACATCATGCTGATGCTGATCATCATCGCCTTTATCCTGGCTGGATTGAGGAAGAAGGTGAACGTCTACGATGCCTTTATCGAGGGAGCGAAGGATGGTTTTACGACAGCAGTCAGGATTATCCCCTACCTCGTGGCCATCCTCGTTGGAATCGGCGTTTTTCGTGCTTCTGGGGCGATGGACATGCTGATCGACGGCATCAGATGGAGTGTCGAAGCCTGTGGGGCTAACAGCGATTTCGTGGGTGCACTGCCTACGGCGCTGATGAAACCACTCTCTGGTAGTGGCGCTCGAGGCATGATGGTGGATGCGATGACGACCTATGGCGCTGATTCGTTTATTGGTCGCCTGAGCTGTATCTTCCAAGGCTCGACGGACACCACCTTCTATATCCTTGCTGTCTACTTCGGCAGTGTGGGCATCGTGAAGACAAGACATGCTGTGACCTGCGGACTGCTGGCTGATCTGGCTGGTATCATCGCAGCCATAGCTATCGCATACATGTTCTTTGGATAAAGGTAAAAAAGGTAAAAAGGTAAGATAATGGCAAATCTTAAATCACTCGCAAAGGATACGGCCATCTATGGTTTGAGCAGTATCGTAGGCAGGTTCCTGAACTACCTGCTCGTGCCGCTCTATACCTACTATATGCCACACGATACTGGTGACTATGGCATCAGCACCAACATCTATGCTTATACGGCACTGATACTCGTGCTGCTGACCTTCGGCATGGAGACGACCCTCTTCCGCTTTGCGAATGATGATCGCAGCAAACCTGATACCGTCTTCTCGACAGTGATGGCAGTTGTGGGTTCGCTCACGCTGATGTTCCTGCTGCTGATCTTCGGATTCATCGGCCCTATCAGCGAAGCGTTGGGCTATTCAGAGCATCCAGACTACCTGTTGATGATGGCTGTCGTCGTGGCCCTTGATGCCCTGCAGGCTATCCCCTTCAGCTATCTGCGATTCCAGAAACGGGCCATCCGCTTTGCCTCGCTGAAGATGCTGTTCATCCTGCTGAACATTACGTTGAACGTCATCTATTTCGTTCTGTTGGGCAAGACCTCCGTGTTCTACGTGTTTTTCATCAACCTGCTCTGTACTGGCCTCATCACCTTCTTCTTCGTGCCAGATTTGTTCCGTATCCAGTGGAAGTTTGATGGTCAGCTGTTGCGCAGGATGCTCAGTTACTCGTGGCCCATCCTGATTCTCGGCATTGCTGGCATACTGAATCAGGTGGCTGATAAGATCATCTTCCCACTGGTCTATCCCGATGAAGAGCAGGCCAACGTGTTGCTGGGCGATTACGGCTCATGTGTGAAGATTGCAATGATCATGGCGATGATTACTCAGGCCTTCCGCTATGCCTACGAGCCTATTGTCTTTGCCAAGTCAAAGGATGCCGACAAGACGGAGTATTATGCTGCCGCCATGAAATATTTCCTCATCTTCACCTTACTGGCCTTCCTCTGTGTAGTAGGGTGGATGCCGCTGTTGCAATACATCATCGGAGCCAACTACCGTGAAGGACTGGGCGTTGTACCCATCGTGATGGCAGCAGAGATCATGATGGGTGTCTACTTCAATCTGTCGTTCTGGTACAAGCTCATCGACAAGACTATCTATGGCGCGTGGTTCTCTCTGACAGGATGTCTCGTACTCTTCGCTGTCAATATCATCTTTATCCCCCAATACAGCTATTGGGCTTGTGCCTGGGGAGGTGTCGCAGGTTATGGTACAGCGATGGTGCTGAGCTATGTCGTGGGTCAGAAGAAGAACCCTATCCCCTATCCGATGAAAGATATGGCCACCTACGTCATCGCAACAGCTGTGCTTTATGCTGTCATGAAGATACTGCCCACCTCATGGCCTGCTATCCTGACGCTGACTGTCAACACACTGCTCATTATCCTCTTCACGGCTCTCATCATTAAAAAGGACCTGCCCCTTAGCAGTCTGCCAATCATAGGAAAGAAATTCAAAAAATAACAAGATATGAAGAAATTACTGGCTTTACTTTTCACTTTCCAATTATCACTCCTCACTTCATCTGCAGATGAAGGCATGTGGACATTGTACAACCTGCCGAATGCAGTCTACGAGACGATGAAGCAGGAGAACTACGAACTGCCCTACAATGCTTTGTACCAGAGCGAGGACGCGATTAAGAACTGCGTCGTAAACTTTGGCGGCTACTGCTCTGGTGTCGTCGTATCGCCTGACGGACTCGTGTTTACGAACCACCATTGCGGCTTCGAGGCCATCCGCTCGCACTCTACTGTGGAGCATGACTATATGCTCAACGGCTTTGTATCGAACTCCTACGAGGAAGAACTGCCCAATAAGAACCTCTTCGTGAGCTTCATGATCGAGCAGAAGGACATCACGGCTTATCTCGACTCGCTTGGAATTAACAAGCTAACAGAGGAAGAGCGTGGTCATTTTGTCGATTCCATCGAGAATGCGATGATCAAGGACATCGAGAAGCAGGACTCTTCCCTGCGCGTGGAGATCAAGCCTTTCTACGAAGGAAACCAGTATTATCTGACCACCTATCGCGACTATCACGATGTTCGCCTCGTGTTCGCCCTGCCCAAATCGATGGGTAAGTTCGGCGGTGAGACAGACAACTGGATGTGGCCTCGCCAGACTTGCGACTTCAGCGTCTTCCGCATCTACGTAGATCCCAATACAGGTGGTCCTGCGAAGTATTCTGAGAAGAATGTGCCGATGAAACCGAAGAAATGGGCACCTGTATCGCTGCAAGGCTATGTGCCTGGCTCTTTCGCCATGACCATCGGCTATCCTGGCAGCACCAGCCGTTATCTGTCGAGTTACGGCATCAAAGAACGTCGCGATGCTGAGAACAAACCCCGTTATCAGACACGAGAGGTGAAGCAGGAAGTGATGCTGCGCCACATGCGTGCTGACGAGGCAGTCCGCATCAAGTATGACTCGAAATACGCCAGCAGCTCGAACTACTGGAAGAACTCAATTGGTATGAACAAATGTATCGACAGTATCGGACTGATCCAGCAGAAGGCCGCCTACGAGCAGAAGATTCGTCAGTGGCAGGATTCTACAGGTTTCCTGAAGGGCAAGCTCGACTTCGACTTGCTGCAGCGCCTATACGAAAAGCGCTTCAATGCGACCCGTGCCCTCACATTCTACTACGAGACCTTCGGACGCAGAAATACTGATGAAATGACCCGCAGAGCTGTCCGAGTACAGAACGGTGCCATCATCAACGGTAAGGAAGGTAAGCCCAAGTCCTACTACGTGGAGTTCAAGAACAACTCAGACGAGTGGGATTACGACACAGATCGTGAGATCCTTGCCGCCCTGTTGAAGAACTATCGTGAGCAAGTGGAAATCAAATATCAACCTGACTTCTACAATGTGATAGATCACGACTATAAGGGTAACTATCAGAAGTTCGTAGACTATCTCTACAAGAAGTCGAAGCTGATGAAGAGCGACAAGAAAATCTACGTGAACAAACGTAGCTATCACAAGGATCCTGGTGTGGTCTATGGCCAGAGCATCATCTCTGCTTTGGCAGACATCAATCTGGATCTCGAAAGTACCATCGATTCCATCGCTATTCAGGAGCGCTATCTCTGTGCTGCCAAACTGCGTATGGAGGAGGATATGCCCAACTATTCGGATGCCAACTTCACCATGCGACTGAGCTATGGACAGGTGGGCGAGTATCTGCTCGCAGGAAAGCCCTCAGGCTACTATACGGAGGCCAGCAGCATCGTGGAGAAGATGGAGAAGGGCGAGAACGGCATCATCGACTATGAGGCAGAGCCCATCATGAAGGAACTGCTCTCGAAGAAGGATTTCGGCAAATACACAGACAAGCATACAGGCAAGCTGCAGCTCTGCTTCCTCACCAACAATGACATCACAGGCGGAAACAGTGGCTCACCCATGTTCAACGGCAAGGGCGAACTGATAGGTCTTGCCTTCGATGGTAACTGGGACAGCCTGAGCTCTGACATCTTCTTCGACAAGCAGCTGGCACGCTGTA
>CAMHAM010000059.1 GCA_946183415.1 uncultured Prevotella sp. | reverse complement strand
AAGAACAAGGAGGAATACTATTACCGCTCTATCTTCGCCGAGCATTTCCCCAGCGACAGTGCCGCCCTCAGTGTCCCCAGTGAGGCCAGTGTAGCCTGCTCTACGGCTATCGCCCTCGAATGGGATGCTGCCTTCAAGGGGATGAATGATCCCTCAGGTCGCGCTGTCAAGGGCGTCCATGAAATGGCATACTGACGTTATGGCTGCTTTTTGTATTCCATAGGAGTTAAGCCGGTGAGCCGGCGGAAGTATTTTGCGAAGAATGAGGGATTGGCGAAGTGCATCTCCTCGGCTATCTGCGCTGCAGGTTTATCCGTGTGGCGCAGTTCTATTTTTATGCGGGTGATAAGGGCACGGTCTATCCAGTCCTTGGCGGTGGTGCCGCTGGTTTGGCGGATAACGGTGCTGAGATAACGCTCTGTGAGGCAAAGACGGTCGGCATAGTAGCCTATCTGATGGTGCTCTGCACAGTGTTGGCCCGCCAGTTGGATGAAACGGTCGAAGATGGTTTGTTCGCGAGAACGTGAAACAGCTTGCATGTCTGACTGCTGACGGAAAAGATGGTCGTAGTGGTGCATCAGGGCGGCCATGAGTGAAGTGATGGTGGGACGATGATAGTCGTTGCTATGGACTACGTGCCAGATGGTGTCGAGAATGTGGCGAGCTGTGCTGATGTCGGCTTCGTTGACTGGAAGTTGGAAGTCACGTACCTGACCGTTGAAAGCCGATGGCATCTGTCCTTGGGCGAAGGGCATGGGGAAGTCGGCGAAGAGAGCAAAGCCGAAGATGCGGAGGTCATCGGAAAAGCGGATGGGGTTGATGATAGTCCCAGGGCCGATATAGACCAGCGTGCCTGCGGTGACGTGGCGCTCTTGCAGGTTGAAGTTGATGCGCGCTTCTCCATTCATGATGATGCCGAAGCGATGGTCGTTGATGGTGAAAGGCGGCTTCTGGCGTATCAGCAGACGAAACACGGTGTGGTCTCCGCGAACCATGCCCAGTTCACCGTTAAAGAAGATGTTCTCGCTAATCTGTGACAGATGGGGTGCAAGAATGTCACGCATGCGTGAGAAATCCATCAGTTGAGGCTGTTTGTTCATATTCCGTCCTTTTTGCTTGCAAAGATAATCATTTTCCTTGATAATCAGTTCTGTTTTTGCACAAATCGAACAAAAAGAACATTTTTCGTTTCTGAAAGATAACCTATTATTCGAAAACTCTTCGTACCTTTGCGGTGTGATTAGAAATATAACAGTGAGCTATATGAAGAAACTATTTTTGGGTCTGATGATGCTGCCACTGATGGTGACTGCGCAGACGTTGGAAGAATGTCAGCAGGCAGCGGAGAGGAACTACCCGCTGATACGACAGTATGGCCTCATCGAGAAGACGACGGAGTTGACTGTGGCGAATATCCAGAAAGGATGGCTGCCGCAAGTGTCAGCATCGGCACAGGCTACGTATCAGAGTGATGTCGTTGCCTTTCCAGAACAGATGCAGGCCGTTTATCAGCAGATGGGACTCAACATGAAAGGGCTGACGAAGGATCAGTACCGTGTGGGCATCGATGTCAGCCAGACGATTTACGATGGTGGTGCCATCAGCAGCCAGAAAGCCGTAGCCCGTGAGCAGGGGAAAGTGCAGGCTGCCCAGAACGAAGTAAATATTTATAATGTTCGCAAGCGCGTGAACGAGATGTATTTCTCTCTGCTCATGCTCGACGAGCAGATACGGCTGAACCATGACTTACAGGAACTGTTCAACGGTAATGAACAGAAGTTGGGCTCGATGGTAAAGCGTGGTACGGCAGCAGAGAGCGACCTTCAGAATGTGAAGGCTGAACGACTGAACGTCGTGCAGCAAGCCACCAGTCTGGAGTCGCAGAAACGGATGCTACAGCGGATGCTCTCAGCATTCTGTGGCATAGAGGTGACACATGCCGAGAAACCGGTCCTGTCTGCTGCTGTCCCCCAACAACAAACAGTCCTTCGTCCTGAGATGCAGCTTTTCGATGCTCAACTGAACCTCGCCAACGCTCAGGAGAAAGCCCTTAACTCGGCCATGATGCCGAAGCTGGGTCTTTTTGCGCAGGGCTTCTACGGTTATCCCGGCCTGAATATGTTTGAGGACATGATGCGGCGCAACTGGAGTCTCAACGGCATTATCGGCGCACGACTGACGTGGAACATCGGCGCCCTCTATACCCGCAAGAACGATAAAGCGAAACTTCAGCTGCAACGCGACCTGACGGAGACGAATCGTGAGGTGTTCCTATTTAATAACAATCTGGAACAGATTCAGCAGAACGAAGACATCACGCGCTTTCAGAAACTGATGGCCGACGATGAGGAGATCATCACGCTTCGCTCGGCTGTTCGCAAGGCTGCCGAGTCCAAACTCGCGCACGGCATCATCGACGTAAACGATCTGGTACGTGAGATCAATGCTGAAAACGCTGCTCGCGTACAACAGTCGATGCATGAAATCGAGATGCTGAAACAGATTTATGACAACAAATTCACGACAAACAATTAAGGATATGCAAAAGATATACGTATTGGCAGGTGTGGCATTGATGATGGTAGCCTGCGGAGGAGATGAGAAAGCGTATGACGCCACGGGCACGTTTGAGGCTACGGAGACGACAGTGTATGCCGAGCAGAGCGGTGCACTCTTGACGTTCAGTGTCAATGAGGGCGACATGATTGAGGCAGGCAAGGAAGTGGGGCTTATCGATACTACGCAGACATGGTTGAAGATCCAGCAGATGGCTGCCACCAAGGAGGTGTATCAGAGTCAGAAGCCGGATATGGAGCGCCAGATTGCAGCCACGCGCCAACAACTGTCAAAGGCTCAGCAGGACGAACAGCGCTATCGCGAGTTGGTTGCTGACGGCGCTGCACCATCAAAGATGCTCGACGATGCCAGCAGTCAGGTGAAGGTATTGCAGAAGCAGCTCGATGCGCAGATATCATCGCTGAGTACCAGCACCCGTTCACTTGACAAGCAGACGGTTGCAGCCAATGTTCAGATAGAACAATTGCGTGATATGCTCCGCAAGTGCCACATCGTGACACCCACCAAGGGCACTGTGCTCGAAAAGTATGTGGAGCGTGGTGAGTTTGTGGCCATCGGCAAGCCGCTCTTTAAGATAGCCGATACAGAACAGATGTTTATGCGCGCCTATGTCACCTCAGCCCAACTTCAGAACATCAAGATCGGGCAGAAGGTGAAGGTGTTTGCTGACTATGGCGATGGGCAGAAGAAGGCGTATGATGGTACGGTTAGTTGGATTTCGAGCCGCTCGGAGTTCACGCCTAAAACCATCTTGACTGACGATGAGCGTGCCGACTTGGTGTATGCCGTGAAGGTGGCCATCAAAAACGATGGCTACGTAAAGATAGGCATGTATGGTGAATTGAAGTTATGAATGCAATAGAGGTAAAGAACGTCAGCAAGAATTACGGACGGATAAAGGCACTCGATGATGTGTCGTTCTCTGTGGGTAAAGGTGAGGTTTTTGGACTCATCGGCCCTGATGGAGCAGGCAAGACCACGATGTTCCGTATCCTCTGTTCACTGTTGTTGCCTGCAACTGGTTCGGCAACGGTAGATGGCTACGACGTGGTGAAGCAGATGCACGAGGTTCGCTGCCGTGTAGGCTATATGCCTGGCAAGTTCTCGCTCTATCAGGATCTGACCATAGAGGAAAACCTGAAGTTCTTTGCCACGCTCTTCGGCACTACCGTCGAGGAAGGTTACGATAGCATCAAGGCCATCTATTCGCAGATAGAACGCTTTAAGGATCGTCGGGCTGGGGCTCTCTCGGGAGGTATGAAGCAGAAGCTGGCGCTCTCGTGTGCGTTGGTGCATCAGCCCAGTGTGCTCTTTCTCGATGAACCCACTACGGGTGTGGATCCAGTGAGCCGTAAGGAACTGTGGGAGATGCTGCTGATGCTGAAGGAGCGGGGCATCACCATTGTGGCCTCTACACCGTATCTCGATGAGGTGCGTTGTTGTGAACGCGTAGCCTTCCTCGATCATGGTAAGATTCGTGGCATTGATACCCCGGATGCTATCCTTGAGCAGTTTAGGGACGTGTTTAATCCGCCAGGTATCGAACCCGTTGCCACAGCACATCAGCAGACGGAACCTGTGATAGAAGTAGAGCATCTGGTGAAAGCCTTTGGTGATTTCCATGCAGTGGATGATATCTCGTTCTCAGTGAAGAAAGGCGAGATATTCGGTTTCCTGGGTGCCAATGGCGCAGGCAAGACCACAGCCATGCACATGCTGACAGGATTGAATCAGCCAACAAGCGGAACAGGTAGGGTTGTGGGCTATGATATTCGCACTGAACATGAGCAGATAAAGAAACATATCGGCTATATGTCGCAGAAGTTCTCGCTTTACGAGGATCTGACAGTTGCTGAGAACATCCGTCTCTTCGCTGGCATCTACGGCATGGAAAGTGAAGAGATCAGAGTGAAGAGTGAAGAATTGCTGCACCGCCTGAAGTTCGAGGAGCATAAAGACGACTTGGTAGGATCGCTACCACTCGGGTGGAAACAGAAACTCGCATTCTCCGTATCGATCTTCCATGAGCCAGGTGTGGTGTTTCTCGATGAACCCACTGGTGGTGTTGATCCTGCCACACGCCGACAGTTCTGGGAGCTGATCTATGAGGCCGCTCATCGTGGTATTACTATCTTTGTGACCACCCATTATATGGATGAGGCAGAATACTGTGACCGAATTTCGATCATGGTGGATGGCAAGATCAAGGCAATAGGCACGCCAGAAGCCTTGAAACAGGAGTTTAATCAACCTGATATGGACCATGTGTTTACTTACTTGGCGCGTCAGGCTACGAGGTCGTCAGATTAATGGTCAATGAAATGAAGCAGTTCTTATCTTTCGTCATCAAAGAGGCCAAGCACATCCTGCGCGACAAGCGCACGATGCTAATCCTTTTTGGCATGCCTGTTGTGCTGATGTTCATCTTTGGCTTCGCTATCACTACCGACGTGAAGAACGTTCGGACTGTGGTGGTCACTTCGCAGATGGACCACCTCACGCAGCAGGCCATTGAACGTCTTGCTGTCTCAGAGTATTTTATCATCACGAAGACCGTCAGTACCCCAAGCGAGGCAGAATATCTGATACGCAGTCAGAAGGCAGATATGGCTGTGGTATTCGCCAGCGACTTTGCCTCAAAAAAGAATGGCATTCAGTTTATCGTTGACGGCTCTGACCCCAATATGTCGCAACAATGGGTGACCTATGCCCAGCAAACAATTGCCAACTCTTCACCCTTCACTCTTCACTACTCACTACTCTACAATCCCCAGATGAAGTCGGCCTACAATTTCGTGCCTGCCATCATGGGTATGCTGTTGATGCTGGTGTGTGCCATGATGACCTCGATTTCGATTGTGCGTGAGAAGGAGAGAGGAACGATGGAAGTACTGTTGGTATCACCCATTCGTCCGTTGATGGTGATTATCGCCAAAGCCGTGCCTTATCTGGTGCTTGCCTTCTGTATCCTGATTGTCATCTTGTTGATGGCGCGTTTCGTGATGGGCGTTCCCCTGGCTGGTTCTTTGTTCTGGATTATCGCCGTCTCTACCTTATATATATTGTTGGCGCTCTCACTGGGTTTGCTTATCTCGAATATTGCAGAGACCCAGCTGGTGGCCCTGCTCATGTCGGCTATGATGCTCCTGGTTCCTGTTGTGATGCTCTCAGGTATGCTGTTTCCTGTGGAGTCGATGCCTCGTGTGCTGCAATGGTTGGCAGCCGTGATTCCTCCTCGCTATTACATTCAGGCCATGCGCAAACTGATGATTATGGGTGTGGGCATTGCCGACGTGATGCAAGAGGTGGTCATCCTTTTCGCGATGACGGCATTCTTTCTCACCATTGCCCTCAAGAAGTTTAATGTTAGATTGGAGTAAGTCATGACACTGAAATATCTCATACAGAAAGAGTTTATCCAGATACGCCGCAATTCGTTTCTGCCCAAACTCATCGTTTTATTCCCCATCATGATTATGTGCGTGATGCCGTGGGTGATGCAGATGGAGGTGAAGAATATTGTGGTTGATGTGGTGGATATTGATCATACCGTTGAGTCGCAGCGTCTGATCCAGCAGATTGCTGCCAGCAACTATTTTATCTTCAATGGGCAGAAAGCGAATTACCGTGAGGCGCTGAAGGATATTGAGAAAGGCCGGGCAGACATGATTCTGGAGATACGTGATGGTAAGTACCTCATTGCTGCCAACGCCGTCAATGGTACCAAGGGGGCTATGGGCTCTGCCTATTTGTCGCAAATAGTTGGTAAAGCGACAGCATTGCCTGCTTCACTTGTATTGTACAACAAGGGGCAGAACTATAAGCTCTTCATGATTCCAGCCCTTTTTGCCATTGTAGTGATGCTGATGACAGGCTTTTTGCCTACGCTCAATATCGTTGGAGAGAAGGAAGCCGGCACTATCGAACAGATCAATGTAACACCTGTCTCGAAGTGGGCCTTCATCCTCTCGAAACTGATACCTTACTGGTTGATTGCACTCTTTGTCATCACGGTCTGCCTGCTGCTGGCTTGGATCGTCTACGGTATTACTCCTTCTGGCTCCGTTTGGCTCATCTACGTTCTGGCCATGTTGCTGGCACTGTTCTTCTCATCATTCGGACTCATCATCTCCAATTATTCCGATACCATGCAACAGGCCATCTTCGTGATGTGGTTCTTCGTGGTGATGATCCTATTGCTTTCCGGACTTTTTACGCCTACCCGCTCCATGCCCACTTTAGCCTATCTGACCACCTATATCAACCCCATGCACTATTTCATCGATGCCATGCGCACCGTCTTCATTCGAGGTGGTACGTTCGCAAATGTAGCCCATCAGGTTTTAGCCCTGCTTGGCATCGGCCTCTTCATGGCGATTTGGGCTGTACAGAGCTACAAGAAAAACAATTAGACAATCGGTGCATTCTATCACCTCATCCGCAGTGGAAGTACTGGGTCACTAACTTCTGGATTTCCTCGGGGTAATTCTCTATGTTCTTGCGGAGCATCTTGTCATCGTATGCACGTAGCTGCGCGATGATACCGTCGATCATGGCTGGCGAGAATACATTGTGCTCCTCGAACACCTTACGCTGACGGTCTAAGCAATCTGCCGAGGCTACACACGAATCGGGAAGTTGTGCCAATGTGGCCAGACGGTCTGCATTCTCAGCTGCATGGATGTTCACATTCACGTAGGTCTTTTCTGCCAGTTCGAGCGCATTCTCCATCTCAAAACCATGACGACAAGCCACACAGAGTCCCGCCAGCAGCTGATACAGATCGGCACTGCCGTCAGGCGAGCGCATCTCTACAGTCTGCTTGATGCTGGTGTCATAATTGGCTTTTGGCTCAAGCGGATTGACGGCATGACACATATCCACATCTGCTGCCCAACCTAATGGAACGCGCACCAGCACAGAACGGTTTCTGTCGCCCCAACATACGTTGGTAGGAGCCTCCTGATGAGGAACCAGACGGAAATAGGAAGTAGGATTCTTGTTGCCGAATGCTGTGATGGCAGGCGCCAGATCCATCATACCAGCAATCATCTTGCGGGCACTCTCTGAAAGTACGCCACCAGAAAGCATCTGGTTCTTGCCGTCCTTTATCATTCGCATGTGGATGTGGAGTCCAGAGCCAGCCTTGCCAGTTGTAATCTTAGGCGCAAAGGTGACGTCATATCCAAGTTCGTAACCCAGATTACGGATGACCCACTTGGCAATCATCAACTGATCGGCAGCCTGTTCTACGTCTACGGGCAGGAACTCTATCTCATTCTGCTCGTAGTTCTTTCCGTCAAGACAGAAATTACCTACCTCAGAGTGACCATATTTAATCTGTCCGCCAGCCTGGGCGATATACTGCATGCAACGGGTACGGAACTCATTGGCTTTGGCGTAAGGAGCCGACTCGTGATAGCCTCGCTGATCCTGAGCAGGGAAAACGCCCTCGTCATCGCTGATCACATAATACTCTAACTCGCCCATCGCCTGGAACTCCATTCCCGTTACCTCACGGAATGCCTCTGCCGCCTTGTGGAGCGTGTGCTCTGGCGATGATTCCAACGGACAACCATCTTTGTCGAAGAACGAACAGAGCATCGAAACAGTAGGTATCTCTGCAAAAGGATCCACAAAAGCTGTACGGAAGCGGGGTAATACATAAAGGTCGCTCGAACCTGCCTGGATAAAGGAGAACAGGCTGCTGCCATCCACACGCTCGCCACAGGTAAGGATAGTGTCGAGGTAGGCTAAGTCATTGATGACGAAGTTAAGCGTCTTCAATTTACCGTCACCACCTGGATACATGAAGTTCACCATGCGGATGTCGTTCTTTACGATGTAGTCGATAATGTCGGCCTTGGTAAAATCAGCCGAAGGTTTCTCAAGTGCCATCACGATAGGATTGGCATTCATAACCAAATGTTCTTTGTTCATGATTTCTTTATTGTTTTGAAGTTTGCGTAATAATTGTGCACAAAGATAACCATTTTAATTGAGAACAGCGTATTATTTGGCCAGTTTTTTCGTTTCAGCACTAAAAAATGTCATTATCATGGTGGTCAAAGACTGACCTCAGGTACTACCTGACCATCGAGCAGATTGATGATGCGCTGGGCATAGCCGGCATCGCGCTCCGAGTGGGTCACCATCAGCACGGTGGTGCCCTCCTGGTTCAGTTGGGTAAGTAGCTGCATCACTTCCAGGCCGTTCTTCGAGTCGAGGTTACCTGTGGGCTCGTCAGCGAGTATCAGTTTGGGGTTCATCACCACGGCACGGGCGATGGCCACGCGCTGCTGCTGACCGCCAGAGAGCTGCTGGGGGAAGTGGTGGGCACGATGCGAGATGGCCATGCGGCGCAGCACCTCCTCTACCCTCACCTTTCGCTCCTTCTTGGGCACGCCGAGGTAGATCAGCGGCAGTTCCACGTTCTCCTCCACGTTCAGCTCGTCGATGAGGTTGAAGCTTTGGAACACGAAGCCTATCTGACCCTTGCGCACTTGCGTGCGCTGACTCTCCTTCAGTGTGCCTACCTCCTGTCCGTCGAGCCAATACTTGCCGCCGGTGGGATTGTCGAGCAGGCCCAGGATGTTGAGCAGTGTTGACTTGCCACAGCCCGACGGCCCCATGATGGCCACGAACTCACCTTTGTCAACTTCGAACGATACGCCCCCAAGGGCTACGGTCTCCACCTCTTCCGTGCGGAACACCTTCTGAATGTTTTCTAACTTAATCATATCTTAATTATTATGTCCATATCTCTAAAAAGACACTGCAAAGTTAAGCCAATAAAACGAATCCGCCAAGGCTTTTGGCCCTGGCGGAAGCAGATTGTCTAAAAATTAGACAGTAGAGCGTATGATTTTTAGACACTTAAAGGTGTTTTTAGGATTACATCGTTCCTCCCCTGTGCTTAAAACATGTAATACTTGGTCAGGAAATAAGTTTTGTCCCAATCAACAATCTTCACCTCAGATTCCTTTGCCGGACGGATGTTGTTCACATCGAGCACCATCACCTGCTTATTCCCTGTATCGTAGAGCGGCCACTCCTTGGCTGTGCCATCGGGAGACTGAGCTGCCGTGAGCGATGGGTTGCCGGTCTTGGCGAACTGTACCCACATCTTGCGCATGGTCTTGCAGAAGGTGGGGTCAATGTCAGTCTGATCCGGATGGCAGAATACGATGGGGAGCTCTTCACCATGTGCGGCTTTCAGCTTTGGTTCAGAAGCTTCAACCCTGTAGAAGTAGGTATATGACTTGCCGCCGGCATTGGTCTGGTTCTCCGACATTCTCATGCACGGTGCAAGGAACCAGCTCTGGCTGAACAAACGGCTGTCTGGCTCCCAGTTTTCGCCTTGCTGTTCGCTGAGGTAGCTGTTGACAAGCGCCACCTCATCCTCCGTCATCTGGGCGAACTTCTTCTCCTTGCGGTCAGCGGCCCAAGCAATGAAGTTGTCCGTACCCATAGTCAAGGCGAAGAAATTGAATTCATCCTTGTTGCAGCCCTGCAGGAATGTGATGTTCTTCGCCGCACCGTTTGCGTAAGCCTTATGCGGCTCCGAAGGCAGGATTTTCCCGTCTCTCTCCGGGAATGTGTTCAATGCATACGGGGTAGCAGCTTCAACCAGCTTCTTAGCATCGACCTTCAGCAGGTCGGCTACGGTCTTACAGCCCAGCGATTTCATAATGCCGTCTGTACATGCGATAGCCTCTTCTGTAGAACGCGTGACAGCGGGGGAACCGCTCTGGGCGATGATCTTCTGGAAATAATTTTGTGAACCTTCAATCAGCGCTTGCAGCGTACAACTGGCCGAACCGGCTGACTCGCCCCAGATGGTCACGTTGTCGGGGTCGCCACCAAAGCCTGCGATGTTTTCATGCACCCACTTCAGTGCCATCTTCTGGTCAAGAAGTCCCAGGTTCTGCGCATCAGGATAGTCCTTGCCGTCAGACAGGTGAGACAGATGGAGGAAGCCCATGACGCCGAGTCTATAGGCTACGGTCACCACGATGACATCGGGATTCTCCTTAATGAGATTGGTACAGTCAAACAGGTCCATGCCCGTTCCGCCGCCTACAAAGGCACCACCGTGAATCCATACCATGACTGGTTTCTTTTCAGTCGATGTATCCTCTGCCTTCCATACATTCAGATACAGGCAGTCCTCACCCATAGAGGGTACGATTCCCTCAGCCTGGCACGCACCTTTTGCATTTTCGTAGGCCTCATACACACCGTTGTCCGCAGTATATTCCACCGGTGCTTTCCAGCGCAGGTTGCCTACGGGCTGCTGACCCACAAACGGGATACCCTTATAGGCAATGACATTATCAGTCTTTTTGCCTATGAAGGTTCCGTTGATGCACTTTACTGCCAACTCATTGTCGATTGTTTCGCTCCCAGGCTGTACAGGAGCTGGGGTGTCATCATTGTCAGACGTACAAGCCGTGAATACACTCGTGCCGCAGACAAGGATGGCGGCAAGCATCCATTTTTTCATTTCTCTCATTTTACAATAATATTTTTTTGATTAAACTTGTCTGATCGTATTAACTATTTCTCATTTGTTTCCGTCACGAAACAGGCCACGAGCCCGTAAGTGATGGTGGGACGAATCCAGATTTCAGTCATCAAATAGCCAGTGGCTTCGTCTATAGTATCAATCAAGAGGTCATAGTTGTAGAGTGTGGCTATGAGCACATCAACGATAAAAATCAACCAAAGGTTGGCCTTCGAATAAGTCTTCCAATTCTTCCGAGCATAGAAAAAGGTGAGCATGAGTAGCAGCAGCACCGAAAGCGTAAGACACGACAGATGGAGAGGGTAATTAACCAGCCGAGGTGGAAAGAGAATGTCGCGCAAAAGTACCGTTATACCCAGACACACCGAACTCCAGTAGTTGAACTGCTGGGTCTCCAGTCGGTTGAAGAAGTACATCCACATCATGACAAGACTGGCTACGTAAAACGTGTTGAGGACCAGCTCTGGCCAAGCCACACTCAGTCCGAAATGGCCGACGGCATAAAACATGATACTTACCGAGAGCATTCCCGATATAGCAGTAACAGCAACGTTGAAAATATTGATTTTCTTTTTAAATCTTGTTTTCATATTATCGCAATTAAGCTGCAAAGGTAGATATTTTCCCACAAAAATGAATCAGAGCCCATGTATTGAGCCTTGATTTTGCCGATTTCGTTACTATTTTTGCTGATTTCGGTATTTTAGGCTTCTTTGGCAGAGTCCAAGCCAATTTAGCTCTGCCCTCGCTCACTCGCAGCCTTCATCCAAGCCGTCACCGGTAGTCCCGTTTTGCGCTTAAATGCATCGCTAAAGGTGTTGTAGCTTCGGTAACCACTTTCATGAGCCAGTTGCTTGATGGCGAAAGAGCGTTGGGCGGCAACAGCCTCGCGATAGAGTTTGATGAAATGATTGATACGCAAATCGTTGATATAAGCATTATAATTCATGCCCTGGCTGGAGAAATACTGACTCAGATAGAGTCGGTTGGTACCAATGGCCTTGGCAAGCTGGATGATGGTCAGGTCGTGCTGCAGGTAGAGTTGCGCGTCTATGCAATACTTCTGTAGCAATAGGGTGAGGTCTTGGGCTGGTGAGGTTCTAACGTTGTCGGGTGATGTCACCTCACAGCCCGGTACGGAGATAGGCGCATAGGCGGGAATGGGCAATCCTTGCTCGGGAATGAGTGGAGCAACCTCGGAACCAGGAAGCTTCTGGATGCTCAGATCGCTTAACGTCTCTACTCGCCACAGGAGGTAGCAGATCAGTATCATGTTGTTCACCTGCACAATGTATTCACGTATCATACTATTGAAGGCAAACGAGTAGATGCCGAACACGAGCAGAAGAATCGCCAATACCACCAAACTCTGCCACACCTCCTTGTGCTCCAGGTCGGCATAATTGTCGCGCAGCCAACGCCCGTATCGCCTTACCTCGCGCACCATATATATAATTAGTCCACTACCCAGCAACAGATAATAGACATATAATAGCGGCAACAGGGCTAAGCTACGGCTGGCAAAGCCAACCGCCAGGACTACGATGGGTGGTGCTACTATCACACAGATGGGCCACAGCGGACGTCTGCGGTCTTGCAGCATGACAAGCAACAGGGCTATCGCAGAAGGGATGAGCGTCATGAAGTCGAGCAATGCACCTACAAAATAATTCAGCATGATTTCCTCATTAGAGCTGAGAAAGAATATCGGCAGATACCATATATGGCTCAGCGCTATGCAGGCAAAGAAGGTCGCTGTCCAACGGCGCAGGCGAACCGACGACGTGACATCAGGAGCAACGGCATTGCTCCGACGGAACAGCAGATAGCAACATGCCATCAAAGACATCATGGCCACTGCCCCGTAAAGCATCGCATAGAAGAATTCTCCCTGTGTTTGATGATCGTACATGGTTGTGCTCTTTTCAGATGAATGTTCGCTTCAGCCAGAGATCGAGAAATCGGTCATAGACGATATAGCCTTTCTGAGTCTGATAAACGAGATCCTTATCCTGCAATACCGTCAGTGCCTTCTTGATGCTGCTGGCACTTGGCAGATCATGCTTGCGGACGAAGTCGTTGGACTGCGGCTGTGGCACCAGACTGTCCTTTGCAATGGCTTTCAACAAATTACGCTGATTGTCGGTCAGGAAAGTCATCAACATCTCATACTGACTCACCTTGTCATTGAGGATGCTCAGAATAGCCTCTCGAACCTGCTGATAGTCTGTGACATGACGCTCCGTCTCATAGAGGCGGTTCAGGACGGACTGGAGATACCATGTATAACCGTCGAACAAGGAATACAGTTGCTGAAACACCTCTCTGCTGAGCGACCCTTTCTTTACCTCGAACCATTGCGAGGCAAAGTCGTAATACACCTCTTCATGCAGCGACTGGAGTGTCATCATGGCCGTGCTCTGATAGAAGGGGCGCTTGGGCGAGCCGAACATCTCGTACATCAGATGCTGCTTACTGCCAGAGAAGATAAAGTGGACATTGTGGATGAACTGGATATACGACCGCAAGAGAGCTTCTGTGCCCTGTTCGGGATAGTCGGTGATGGTCTGAAACTCGTCGATGGCTATATAGACCTCCTTGCCGCTCTGCTTAAGATATTCAAAAATACTCTTCACGGTATATTCTGTGTTCGAGCGCTCGATGGCTACGGATACAGTGGGTGCTCCAGTCACTGGGTCTGGACTGATGGTTGGTCGCCAATGGCTGAAGTAACTTAGCACTTTTGCCATCGGTGTCCGTGTGTCGAGTAGTCTTTCTTCCACAATAGCCTTGCCCAATGTCTGTACAAAGTCGTACTGATTCTGGGTGTGAAAGATGTCTATATAGATGCATACAGCATCTTTGTCTTGCTGTTTTATGCGGTTAAAGGTATGGTGTATAAGTCCCGTTTTCCCGATTTTTCTTGGTGAAACGAGCGTAGTGTTACGCCCATTTTGTAGGTTTGTAATCAGCTCTTCGGTCTCTTCTGCTCTGTCGCAGAAGTAGTCTGGTCCCTCATATCCTTCGTATATAAAGGGGTTTCTCGGTCTAAATGCGCTCTTCTTTGTCATCTTTGCCATTTTACTTTTGGTATTTTACTTTTGGTGTAATACCTATTGGACGATGCAAAGATAAGCGTAAAATTCGAATTTCACAAGTCTGTGAGTCACAAACCTGCGAAATTTAGGAATTGTTAAGTGTTCATTCTGACTTGACGCAGTTATTTCTTAGGAACTTGCACTTGCCCTCGTCGGCGTAGCGGTAGAGCATCTGCATGGCAAACAGGTCGTCGGTAGAGGAGCCGATGTCGGTGTCAAGAATAATAAGGGGAATACCAGTGTACTCCTTGCCGTCGGACGAATCAGAGGTAGGATCGTCATCGTTGCTACAAGCAGTAAAAGTGAGGCTCACACAGATGGTGACTAACCAAAAGAGGCTCTGGCGAGTGTGCCGGGAAATTAATGATAACATAGAGCCCATTTGTTTTCGATATTATAGGTTCAACTGTTTTCGTACCATCCCCCTCACTCCAATACGGCTTTGAGGATGTTTTTCAGCAGATACGTGGCATTCTGATTGCGGGCCACACCCTCGGAGAGACGATAGGTGTAGGTGATTTCGTCGGAGAGTTGTATCTCGAAACAGTAGTTGTGGAAGCGGGCGGGCTGTTCCTGCTCCATCTTCGACAGCTCGAGGTCGTGGGTGGCGATGATGCCTGTGATGGGGAGTGATGCGACGGACTGGAGGAACAGGCGCGAGCCGTTGAGCTTGTCGAGCGAGTTGGTGCCCTTCAGGATTTCGTCGAGGATGATGAGCGTGTGGCGGTTCTGCCGGCAGGTCTCGATGAGCTGTTGCAGGCGGAGCAGTTCGGCGTTGAAATAGCTGATGCCGTGGGCCAGGTCGTCGGTGGTGCGCATGCTGCTGAACAGCGAGAAGAGCGAGACGCGCAGGCTGTCGGCAAAGACGGGCATGCCACAGGAGGCCAGCACATAGTTGATGCCAATGGAGCGGAGGAAGGTGCTCTTGCCCGCCATGTTTGCACCAGTGATGATGTAGTAGTGCTGGTCAGCCATCGTGAAATTGTTGCGCACGGCCTTCACACCGAGAAACGGATGATAGAGTCCGCGAGCCTCATAGACCACCTCGTCGGCATCCACCAGTTCGGCATCCGTGGCCGCTGGCTCGTTGTAGCGGAACGTGGCCATCGACACTAATGCGTCGAAATGGCTCACGGCGGCTATCCATTCCTCAATATGTTCCATATAGCAGTCTTGCCAAAGCAGGAAGCGGCGCACGATGAAATAGTCGGCCAGATAGAGGGCATTGGAGATGGGTACCCAAATCTCGTTGCGCTGGTCAAGGGCGTTGATGATGCCCTTCAGCAGGCGGAAAGATTTGAGGGCATCCTGCTTGTCGGCAGACAACTGGCTGATGATGTCACGCCCCACCCTACTCTTCAGGTCAGCGGTCACTATCAGCATGATCATATTGACGTAGGTGCTCAGTCGAGGCAGAATGATGTTGATGCATTGATTGATTCGTTTCAGCGTACGGCCGAAAAGGAGATAGACCACCAGGATTTGGAACAGTACCCAGAGCAGGGGGAGTGCTCCAGACAGCGTGCCAAAGATGGCTCCGGCCAGCAGTCCGTAGAAGACGATGATGCTTCCGACGGCTGCAATATAAGTGAGCCGATGGGCAGCAAGGCGAGAAAATTTTAACTGCTGCACCTCATGCAAGGCTTCAAGAATATCAGTAGTATCAATCTGCCGCCCACGGCCTTGCGCCATGAATGCCGCTCGCAAGGGTTCCCTTTCCGACAGCTCGCGGATGACCTCGCGCTGCACCTCAATCTCGTCGATGGTCCTCACCCGCGTCTCAGCCAGTTCCTTTGCCAGGAAATCGCTGCCGCCAGTAGTGACGGCGCGGTTGATACGGTGAAAGAGCGACTGCGGCCCGAAGATATCAAGGTCGAGCGAGAACGCATGGCGGGGATTCGCGTATTGCTCTCCCGACGCAAAGCCAGAGAAGTCGCCGTCGAGATAGTTCAGTTCCTTCTGATAAACGCTGCGCAAGCTCTCCTTCTCTTCCGCCATCCGGCTGTTCCTGCTGTCTCGCCAGCGTATGGCCACGTAGGCAGCGATGAACAATGCGGCCACCACCAGCGCCGCCACGTTGCTCCACATCGTGTAAGCCACCACGCAGCCAATGGCCAGGCCGATGGCCGACAACTCCAGCACCACCACCAGCCGGTTGTACTTGTTCAGCTGTCGGATTTCTTCCGTCAGCGCCGCGATGCGCTCGGAATATAGTTCCTTTGGATACATGTTATAAGAATCTCACTTCTGTGGTCAGCGTTCTTCTTCCTCCTTGCCGCAACTCAGGCGTATTGATGCGGATGTCGCAGTCAACGACGAAAATGTTTTCTGCAGCCGAAAGAATGACATTCTCGTCATGCATATCGCTAAGGTAGATGTCTGGGGTGGCATACGTCCAGTTTCGCGGATTCTTCAACTCGAATCCCATTTGGCGCATATAGGCGGAAATATCCTCGTCGCTAACTGGTTGTCCGTCGATGAAGGGTTGCTCTACAATAATCTTGAACTCGCCATTACCGTCTCGTCCAAAACCGATTACAAAAAGCCTTGTCTCTGGAAAATAAGTATTATGGAGCGTGATACGGTCAAGCGCAAAGATGGGTTGTATGAAATAGTCTAGGCCTATTGACTTGACTAATGTCGATCCATGGTCATAAACCTTTGCCTCTCCTCCCTCGGCAATTTGCTCGCCCAAAGTCAGAGTCAACCGCTCTTCTACGTTTGATGTCCATAGGCCTACTGCTTTGGCCCAATGCTCTATAGCTGCCTCTTGCTTCGCTCCTTGTTGGCACTCTCTTTGGTAGTTGCTGAGTGCTCCTTGACTCTCTGAATCTGTGCCAACTTCTGCTCCCGCGAGCAAGGATGCAATGACATTTGCATTACCTCCCGCTGCGCAGCCATGCTGTTCGTGCGGTGAAAATCGTTGATATACCAATCGCCCGCTGATAAACTGTTCTGCATAACTATCCAGTTTTAGCAGACCTTCAGGCGTAAAGCCCTCGGCAATGATGGTGCGGACAGAAGCCCAAAAATCTGCATTGTTCATTACTTTGTTTGCCTTAATTGATTACAATGATGGTGCAAAGATACAAAATTTCCTTGAATTATGAACTTTTTTCGCTTTTTCGTGTAGCAAATCGTACCTTTGCAGCGACTAAAGGACAAATGTCGAACAAAAACATCGAGACAATGTCCTACCATCCGTTAATCTGAAAGCACACTCCAATACTGATTCCCAAATCATGAATCAGCTTGTTTTTATAATCGTTTCTTTGGGTATCAAACGCTTTCACAAGATAGGCTTCGTCACTTACCGAAGCCATAATGCCGATGTTTGGTGTAATGTGCATCTTCACGCCGACGCTTGGCGAGACAAACAGGCTGAA
>CAMHAM010000058.1 GCA_946183415.1 uncultured Prevotella sp. | reverse complement strand
CTTCAGACTTATGAAACTATGTGCATGAACACAACCAGCTTTTCGGACTGAGCCGCAATTTCCTCGAAACGCTGGCGATTATCGCCTTTCTCTCTTTTGCCATCGGACTCTACTGGCGTTTCAAGTTCCGCAGCCGCTATCTTGCTGAAGAACTGGCGGAGGCGAGACTGCTGAATGAGCAGTTGAAGGCAATAAAACCCTCACCTGTTTCGTCAGCCCCGACAGATTTGACTCTATCTGGCACAACCAACGAGACCGTCACGCTTCAGGTCCCTGACCTCTTATATATAGAGGCCGTAGGAAACTACGTGAAGGTCTATCACCTTCGTAACGGCGAAGTTCGTGCCGACATGCTCAGAGCCACTTCCAAACAGATAGAAGCAGACTTGCATGACTATCCGATGATAGTCCGCAGTCACCGTGCTTTCCTCGTCAATCTGGGTCAGGTAGAGCATGTGATATATAAGTCAGGCAGCATGCAACTTGTCATGAGGCATTGCCCCGAAAGTATTCCAGTTTCAAGAAGCAAAATCTCGCTCGTCAAGGAGGCAATCCTTAAAAACTCCAAGTGATTTTCCCTGATTTGCTTGTAGCATCGGCCGGAGTTTATCAGGGGCATCGCCCGATACGAGAAGATGGAGAGGCAGGTGGTGGGGAATCCGGATTTCAAGGTGATTGACATACGAGTGTTTGGCGCCAGACCCCAGCAAGCAATACTTTTGGGGCGGATTTCACATACTCTACCCAAGGTATACCCAAGGTGTAGCCATACTCTAAGCTGCTTCTAGGCTTACTCTTGAGTATGCTTAGAGTATGCCTAGAGTATGGGAAGAAGCAGGGTAGAAGCAGCTTCGAAACTGGCTAATGCCTCCAAAAGAATAATCAACAATCACATTAGTTGATAGTCCGGTTTTGTATCCATCTGTCTACCCTTAGTGCCATGTTTTCGCGCAGCTGATCACGGTAGAGCCATATTTCCCGGGTGTGGTAATTGCCCTCCACACCTATTAGGGGCAACATGTAATCCTGGGCTGTAAAACCTTCGACTATCAGTAGGCCAGATGGTTTGTCAATGTGAACGGTCATGGTGTCTTCCTTCTGCTCTGCAACGGGCAGCAGCGGCGACGGCTCTGTAACCAGTGTAGCAGGCATATCGTCCGTACGCCAGTTCACGGGATTAATGGCCATGCGACTTTTCGTCCAGCCCCGCATGGCGCAACTTGTGTCACGCACTGAATTGTAGCAGATAGTTACCCCCGTATCGTCAGCACTCTTGGCAGCTACAATATGGCGGTCGGAGTCGTTTATGGTTATGCCTATGGCATAGGCTGCAACCATTCGTGAGAACGTTTCGTCGTCCATTTCCTTCAACAGTTCCATCATGATGTGTGCACCCTGACTGAACCCTGCCAATATGAATGGGCGCCCACCGTTCATGTTCTTCAAATAGTGGGAGAAGGCTCTGCGTACATCGCCCAACGCTAACGGTAGACGAGCAGATTTCAGACTGTCGCTCTCAAAGCTCTGAAGGGAACATTGGCGATAAAAGGGCGAATAAAAGTTCAGCCTTCCGCTCAACAACGTATCTACGCCCAGCATCTCACCATAGAGCGGCATACGCAGACTGTCGGCATAGGTGTCCGCATAGTGACAATTCTCGCCGTTGGGCAACACGTAGTCGCCCGTTTCGGTGGATATGATGTAGAAAATATCAGCTTCGCCCTGACGGTTGTTGACATACCATTGCGTAGAGTCCTGATAGTCAGGCTCGGCAGGAATCGGTTCATTTCGGGTTTGCTTTGTCTGGCAGCCTATGATGCCGACTACGGCTGATATGAATGCTACCAATAATATCACACCTTTTGTCTTCATTGTTGTCGAGTTTGCAGTTTGTGTCAGCGATAGATGGTGATGGAGCCTCCGTCGCTTTGGCAGTATTTCTTGAGTAAATCTTGGATGAAATGGGCGTTCTCCGTGACGCGCTGTTCGTTGCCGTCATAACCGTTGATGAGGACGACGAGGTGAGTGGTCTCGATGGTCATCTTCGTGCGCTCGTTGTCGCTTGTTGGAGTGCCAACACCTCCTTGGGCATCGCGATAGACGGGGAGCCCTGCGATGTTGAGCATCCCTCGCCCGATGCCCTCATAGGGCTCACCCTCACGGCCTATACCGAGTGTCAGTGTATCGCCCACGAACTTATCGGCATCGAAGCCTCCGATGCTGTAGCCGTATGCGATGGATGCGAGATTGACGAGGTCGACGAGGGTGTCGATCTGATAGAGCTCCTTCCCCTGTAGCATGCGGCGGATGAGCTGCTCGCTGGCAGGGCGGTAGCGTGATGGGTCCTTCCCGCAGGCTTTATACACGCGACGAGTAGCAGCTATGCTCGTGAGCTTTTTCAGGCTGTCGGTGGTCAGTTCCTGACGGAAGTGGTCTTCGAGTGCATGGATTTCATCCCACAGCTCTTTGCAGTGCTCGGAATTGACAACACGAGCCTCCACGGCTGCCCCTATAAAACTGGGGCAGACGCTTTTTATCTCTTGAGAAACGATGATTTTCATCAATCGTCGGGGTTACGCTTATAGTGGAACTCCTGGATATTGGGATTGTTACCAAGATCGGGCTCAACCGTAGTCGGTTGGATGATTTTCTGGTTGTATCCCTTATGAACAGGACCTACATCGAGCAGAATATCTTTATATATGACAGTTGGTATGATAAGGCCGAACAGTCCAAAACCGACGCGCACTCCCTCAGGATGCAGGTTGTTGACCAGACGTGCGGTGGCATAGAATGTGTGGCGATAAGCCTCAAGTCTGTTGTACGTGCGATAGGCTTTCATGATATCTTCAGAAACCAGTGTAGTGTCTGCATAGGTGAAGATTGATCCCAGATTGTTGACATAGTCGTCGATGGGATCGCCCTTGATGCTGTCGTTGGCAATGAGGCACTCAATGATGCCATCGTCAGTCTCTATCAGCATCTCTTTCTCTGTTGGCGTAGTGAAGTAAGCCACAAAGAGTACTATAAGGAGGAACGCTCCCAGAATGACGATTTTTCCGAGACAACTATGCATGAATGCTTTTCTGATGGGTTCGTTGGTTTTATAACCTCTGTCTTGCTGATACATAATAAATTAAATTTGATAGTTGTGGATTAAGTTCATGAATTCCTGACGGGTCTTGGCTTGGTTGAAAGCACCACTGAAGTCGCTGGTGGTGGTAATGGAGTTTTGCTTTTCGATACCCCGCATCTGCATGCACATGTGCTTTGCCTCGACGACCACCATCACGCCAAGAGGCTTGAGTGTCTCTTGTATGCAGTCCTTGATCTGTTGGGTCATGCGCTCTTGTACTTGCAGTCGGTGGGCATAGATATCTACCACGCGGGCAATCTTAGAGAGGCCTGTGATGTAGCCGTTGGGGATATAAGCCACGTGGGCTTTGCCATAGAAAGGAAGCATGTGGTGCTCGCAGAGTGAGAAGAAATTGATGTCCTTCACGATGACCATTTGCGAGTAGTCCTCTTTGAAGAGGGCCTCGGTAAGCACTTTGTGTGCATCCATGTGATAGCCTCTGGTAAGCACTTGCATGGCCTTGGCCACGCGCATGGGTGTCTTGAGAAGGCCCTCGCGCTCCGTGTCCTCACCCAGAAGGGTCAGCACCTGTTTGTAGTGTTCCGCAAGTTCATCAAGCCCTTCGCGGTATGGTTGTAATTCAGTTTCCTGACTCATGGATATTGAACGGTTATTTTTCCTTTGACGATGATTGCCGACTGATAGCCTATGTCCTTCACTCTGTTCAATACTTCATGGGCTTCTTCATAGGTACGGTAGTTGCCTATGCGACAGATCCATCGCGGACTATAGAAATGGACATAGACAGGCACACCAGGGAAGAGTGCCTTGATCTCACTGCCTGTCTTCTCGGCCCTAAGACGGTCGTTACGTGAGTTTCCGCCTGCAAAGACCTGAACGCGATAGCCGTTAATCTTATAGCCATTCTTGATCATCTTCTTGTGATCAGTGGTGTCGGTTACAATGATTGTGGCTTGATCTGGTGTGTCTGAGGGCTTGTCTATGGTCTTGTCCTGCTTGCTGACCGCATCATTGTCTTTCTTGTCGGCTGGCTTTTGAGGAGTGACTGTCGTTGTGGCTGGTCTTGTTGACTGAGGTTCAGCGGTCTTGCCGTTGACGAGCTCATCGATGGCCTTGCTTTCATGAACGGTCACTTTGCCTTCACCTACCTTGCTTTTCTGCAAGCGCTCGGTAAAGGATGATTGTGCGTTGACTGCAGTGATGCAGCCAACACACATCATCAATATGATAACAAGTCGTCTCACGATCTTACTTCTTCCAAGCATCGATGATACCCTTGAAGTCAGCGCACTTCAGTGAAGCGCCACCAATCAGACCGCCGTCGATGTCGGGCTTTGCAAACAGTTCAGGAGCGTTGCTGGCCTTGCAGCTACCACCATAGAGGATGGTGGTGTCGTCGGCAACAGCCTGGCCGTACTTCTCGGCGATGATTGAGCGGATGTAAGCGTGTATCTCCTCAGCCTGCTCAGCGGTAGCGGTCTTGCCAGTACCGATAGCCCAGATTGGCTCATAGGCGATGACGATCTTGCGGAAGTCCTCCTCAGCGAGATTGAACACGCTGCCCTCAAGCTCGGCCTTTACAACCTCGTTCTGCTTGCCAGCCTCGCGCTCTTCGAGTGACTCACCAATACAGAAGATCACCTTCAGATCGTTCTTCTGAGCCAGCAGCACCTTCTCTTTCAGGATCTCAGGAGTCTCCTTGTAGTACTCGCGACGCTCTGAGTGGCCCAGGATCACGTACTGTGCACCAGTGCTCTTTACCATCTCGGCAGAAACCTCACCTGTGAAGGCACCCTTCTCCTTGTCAGCGCAGTTCTCAGCACCCAGACCGATGATGTCCTGATCGAGGAACTGTGCGATAGATGCGAGGTGGATAAACGGTGTGCAAATAACAACACCACAGTTGGGCTTGTCAGCCTTCAATGTCTCATTCAGCTCTTTTGCAAGAGCGATACCATCCTGGAGATTCATGTTCATCTTCCAGTTTCCTGCTACAATTTTCTTTCTCATAATTCTATTTTCTTTGTTTAAAGGGTTATTGTCTTTGATGGCCTTCTTGGCCTTGTCTGCATATTTTTTGTTACGTTTTCTGACCCATTGGCTCCACGCCCACAGGCGATCTGCGATGGTAAGGAGTACGAGTGGCAGCACAAACCAGGTGAGAATCCACAGGATCTTGCTGGCTACATTATCGGAGGGCAACTGCCCCAGTTCAGTGTCTTCGAGGCGACCGCTGAATGCATGCTCATCGGGGAGGGCGTTATGGCTCCACTTACGGATGATCACACCGTCTTTCAGCAGGATGAGACCAGGATTAGAACGGATGATGGTCTTCAGTGTGATGTCATCTGTCTGGCAGAAAGGGTATTCTGCGCCTGTCATGTCGCACCAATGATTGATGGCTTTCGCAGGACTGGCTGTCAGACAGTAGAATGGATAAGCATTTTCGAGGCAATACTCGTAAATCTGATTAAGCTCGTCAAGTTGTGAGTCGTCAGCCTGTTCCAAGTGGGGGGCTATTAATAAGAAGGTGTACCCTTTGTCGTTAAGCACCTGCTCTGTGATGTCCTCCCCTTCGTCAGTCGTCTCGATGAAGAAATCGACGTAAGGTGAGTCCTCTCCATCCATCATCCGCTGCCAGCCTTCCCTCAAATTGGTTCCGATGTGATAGGGACGGAAGTCGAACTGGGGTAGGGTATAGAGGCTGCGGCCTGCGATAATCACAAGGATGAACACAGCTGAATAGTTCATGACGATCCACTGATTAGGCTCGCTGATGAGTCGTGGCATCTCCAGGGGCCATCGCCATACGATAATAGCCAGGAACAGCAGGATGACATTCTTCCACAAGGTCTGCCAGTTGGTGAGCACCAAGGCATCACCGAAACAGCCACAATCGTGGATAGGGTCGGCAAGTGCCAGCCAGAGCGTGAGCAAGGTCATCGCTGCGAGAATCCCCAGGACAATCTTCGAGACGAGCCTGCGCCTGATGGCGAAGAGCAGGCAGATGCCCAGGATAAACTCTGTTGCCGAGAGTAGCACAGAAGCCGAGAGCGTCATGAAATCAGGCACATAGTGACCTAATCCCATTGCCGTCAGATAGTCTTGTATCTTATATTGCGTACCTAATGGATCGACCGCTTTGACGAATCCGGAAAGGATAAATGTCACGGCGAGTATCAGGCGGCAGATATTGACAGCGAGTTTCTTCACTCCGATAATTTAATTACTCCAAAGACCGCGTAGTTGATAATGTCCATATAGTTGGAGTCGATGCCTTCGCTGACTTTAAGCTGCTCACCACGCTCCTCGAGATCCTCGATCTCCTTGATGCGCTCGATCTTGGTGAGTATGAGATCAGTGTAGCTGCTGACACGCATGGAGCGCCACGCCTCGTCGTAGTCGTGGTTCTTCTTCTTCATCAGTTCAAGTGCTTCATTGGCAAACTGGTCGTAGAGCCGCATCGCCTGGTCGTTGGGCACGTCGACGGTGTCGGCAAAACCTTCACTGAGTTGGATGAGCCCCACGATACCGTAGTTGATCAGTGCGATAAACTCTGGACGTATGCCTTCACCCACTTTCGATTCTTTCTTAATCTCGAGTGAACGGATGCGCTTGGCCTTGATGAAAAGCTGATCGGTAAGAGCTGTAGGGCGCAGGATACGCCAAGAGGCTTTGTAGTCGTGAAGCTTCTTCTCAAACAATGCTCTGCATTCAGCAATAGCCTGCTCAAATTGAGCGTTTGTCTTCTCCAAATAGTCCATAATCGGCTGCAAAGTTAGTAATTTTTAGTGAATAACGAATAGTGAATAGTGAAAAGTTGCTTTATCTTCTACATTTATTAACAATGTGACACTGCGCACTATTCACTAATCACTCTTCACTTTTCACTTTGTTTCTGGTGGATGTATCGGATTTTCATGCCCAGTGCCTCGGATTGCGTACGGATGGAGTCGCGCTTCATGCGGGTTCGCGTCAACAACGTCAGCTCTTCAGGCGTAGCCTTCAGTGCTCGTTTGTGCTCATCCACTTGTGCCTGGAGGGCTTCGAGTTCCTGATTGGCAGCTTGCAGCAGACTGTCGGTGCTGGCCAGCTCGTCTTGAGCTGCTTTCAGCTCGATTTCCTGATGTAGCTTCAGGGCACCTTTACGGGCTTCGACGATATTTGAATAGGTATGACGAAGCGAATCGATATCCTTGCGGGCTGCATCCAGATTGCCTTGTTCGAAGTGCTCGCGGGCTTCTCCTAATAAATTCAGGGCTTCCTCCTTGGCGCTGTTGCCGCAGGCTGAGAGCGCAAGGATAGCTGTCGTGATTATAATCTGTCGTCTCATAATAAGCATTTCTTTGATGCAAAGGTACTCCATTTTTTAGATTTATTAGCATAAATAACGTTTATTTTTTGTTAAGTTGCAATTATTTTTGGTTTTTTGCCGATTTTACACTATCTTTGCAGTCTAAAATATCATTTGGAATGAAAGTATACTCTGACGAAGAGCTGGCTGAGATATTGGATCAGGTCATTTTCCACCAGATTAGTGAGGCTGCAGACCATCTGGGGCTGGAGTGTTATGTGGTGGGAGGATATGTCCGCGACATCTTCCTCGAGCGCCCGTCTAACGATATCGATGTGGTGGTCGTTGGTAGTGGTATCTCTGTGGCTGAAGAACTGAAACGGATGGTGGGCAAGAAAGCGCATCTGTCCGTGTTCCGCAATTTTGGAACGGCTCAGGTTAAGTTCCGTCAGCAGGGCATAGAATATGAGGTGGAGTTCGTGGGTGCTCGCAAGGAGAGCTACAGCCATGACTCTCGTAAACCTATCGTCGAAGACGGTACGCTGGAGGATGATCAGAATCGTCGCGACTTTACCATCAATGCGATGGCTATCTGTCTGAACAAGGAGCGTTTCGGTGAACTGGTAGATCCCTTTAACGGACTTGCTGATCTTGAGGATGGTATTATTGCCACGCCGTTGGAACCTGGCATTACTTTCTCTGACGATCCCTTGCGTATGATGCGCTGTATCCGGTTTGCCACCCAGCTGAACTTCCAGATTGAAGAAGAGACGTTTGTGGCTCTGGAGCGGATGGCCGATAGGATCAAGATCGTCAGTGGCGAGCGCATTAAAGACGAACTCAATAAGATTCTCCTTGCCCCAGTACCGTCAAAAGGCTTTGTGGACCTGCAACGATGCGGTCTGCTGAATTTGATCCTGCCAGAACTCTCCGTACTTGACATTGTAGAACAGAAAAACGGACGTGCCCACAAGAACAACTTCTACCACACATTAGAGGTTCTCGACAATGTGGCACGTCATTCTGACAATCTCTGGCTGCGATGGGCAGCACTGATGCACGATGTCGGCAAAACGAAGTCTAAACGTTGGGATCCTGCTATCGGCTGGACCTTCCACAATCATAATATGATAGGTGCGAAGATGGTGCCTCAGATTTTCCGTCGTTTGATGTTGCCGATGGATATGAAGATGAAGTATGTGCAGAAGCTCGTGGATCTTCACATGCGCCCCATCGCCATTGCCGATGACGAGGTGACGGATTCTGCTGTGCGCCGTCTGCTGAATGATGCAGGGGAGGATATCGAAGATCTGATGGTGCTTTGTGAAGCTGATATCACTTCGAAGAATGAGGTGCGCAAGAAGCTGTTCTTAGAGAACTTCCGTATGGTGCGCGAGAAGCTCGCTGACCTCAAGGAGAAGGACTATGTGCGCCTGCTCCAGCCCGTCATCGATGGCAATGAAATCATGGAGATGTTCCATCTGAAGCCGAGTCGTGAGGTTGGTGTCCTCAAGCAATATCTCAAGGACGCAGTCCTCGACAACAAGGTGGAGAACGAACGGGAACCGCTGATGGCGCTCCTCATGGAAAAAGCAAAACAAATGAAACTGATATAGATTATGAAACGGTTACTGCTTATATTATTCACTATTCATTGTTCACTTTTTGCTCTGTCAAATCCTGTGGATGAACTGTTGGAAAGGATCGAAAAAGGTGCTTCGGCCAAGTTCAAGATTGAAAAGGTGAAGAGCCAGAAGGACTTCTTTGAGTTGGACCAGGCAGGCAAGAAGGTCGTGGTGCGAGGGAATACCTGGGTGAACATCGCCTCTGGAGTGAACTGGTACTTGAAATACTACGCAGGCATTCACCTCTCGTGGAACCAGATGCAGGCCAAACTGCCTGCCGTATTGCCTGCGGTTACGAAGAAAGAGCGCCATGAGACTGATCTCAGCCTGCGTTACGACTTCAACTATTGTACCTTCAGTTATTCGATGCCCTTCTGGGGCTGGGAGCGCTGGGAGAAGGAGATTGACTGGATGGCGCTGCATGGCGTAAACCTGCCGTTGGCGATTGTTGGTGAGGAGTGCGTGTGGCGCAATATGTTGCTGAAGCTCGGCTATACAGAGAAAGAAGTGGGTGAGTTTATCGCTGGCCCAGCTTTCCTTGCCTGGTGGGAGATGAACAATCTCGAAGGGTGGGGTGGACCATTGCCACTCTCATGGTATGCCCGTCAGGAGAAGTTACAAAAACAGATTCTGGCACGTATGAAACAACTTGATATGCACCCCGTATTGCCTGGTTATTGTGGCATGGTGCCTCACGATGCCAGACAGAAACTGGGTCTGAATGTGGCTGATGCTGGTCTTTGGAACGGATTCCAGCGCCCAGCGAACCTGCTACCTACGGACGCCCGCTTCTCTGAAATCGCCACCTTATATTATAATGAGCTCACCAAACTCTTTGGGAAGGCAGATTATTACTCTATGGATCCATTCCATGAGAGCAACGATGATCCTTCGATCGACTATGCCAAGGCTGGTGAGGCGATGATGCTGGCCATGAAACGTGTGAATCCCAATGCTGTATGGGTGATTCAGGGTTGGACGGAGAATCCCCGTCCACAGATGGTTGACGGCATGAAGCAGGGCGATTTGCTTGTGCTCGACCTCTTCTCAGAATGTCGCCCCATGTTCGGCATTCCTTCTATCTGGAAACGCAAGGAGGGATATAAGCAGCATCAGTGGCTCTTCTGTATGCTTGAGAACTTTGGAGCCAATGTTGGTCTGCATGGACGTATGGATCAACTGCTCAACAACTTCTATACAGACAAGCGGAACTGTAAGGGCATCGGTTTCACGATGGAAGGTTCGGAGAACAATCCCGTGATGTTCGAGTTGATGAGTGAACTGCCTTGGCGTCCTGAAAGGTTTACGAAGGAGGCTTGGGTAAAGACCTATGTGAAGGCTCGCTATGGTGTGGAGGATGCGACTATCGAGAAGGCTTGGATGATCCTTGCCAATAGCATCTATAACTGTCCGGCAGGCAACAATCAGCAAGGCCCTCACGAGAGTATCTTCTGCGGACGCCCCTCATTGAATAACTTCCAAGCCTCGTCGTGGTCGAAGATGAAGAATTATTATGATCCTGCTGATACCAAGGAGGCTGCACGCCTGATGAACAGTGTGGCCGAGAAGTATCGCGGTAACAATAATTTTGAGTACGATCTGGTGGATATTACCCGTCAGGCATTGGCAGATCAGGCCCGTCAGCAGTATCAGCACACGATAGCCGACTATAAAGGCTTTGCCCGTAAGGCGTTTGATCAAGATGCAGCCCGTTTCCTCGACATGTTACTGATGCAGGATAAACTCTTGGGCACACGTTCAGAGTTCCGCTTAGGTCATTGGACGCAGGATGCCGTCAATGCAGGTGTGACTCCCGAGGAGAAGAAATTATACGAGTGGAATGCTCGTGTTCAGATTACCACTTGGGGCAATCGCTATTGTGCTGACACGGGCGGACTTCGCGATTATGCCCATAAGGAGTGGCAGGGATTGCTGAAAGACTTCTATTATCCCCGTTGGAAAGCCTACTTCGATGCCCTCGCTGCCCAGATGAAGGCTCAGACGGCTCCGCAACCTGAGCTCTTAGGTGGTGGCCCGAATGCTACGAAGACAGCAGCCGAACTCTTCCAGATGGCACTGCCTCAGGAAGTGCAGCTCGACTATTATGCGATGGAGGAGCCTTGGACTCTCCAGCAGAATCCCTACAGTGCAGCCCCAGAGGGCAGTCCCGTTGATGTCGCAAAGGAGGCCATCAATTTAATGTCTAATGATTAAAGTTTAATCTTTTATGTCAAATAGTCAACGTCTTCTCTCCCTTGATATCCTGCGTGGTATTACTGTGGCAGGTATGATTCTCGTCAATAATGGTTGGGGGGAATCGTTCGAGATGCTTGGGCACTCAGAGTGGAATGGCATGACCCCCTGTGACCTTGTGTTCCCCTTCTTCCTCTTTATCATGGGAATCTCTTGCTATCTCTCACTGGTGAAGTCTGAGTTCAAGCCCACCCCTAAGGTGATACGCCGTATCATCAAGCGAACAGTACTGCTTTTCGCCATCGGTCTGTTTATCAATTGGTTTGATCATGCCATCGAAGGCAATCTTTTGTGCTTTGGGCATCTGCGTATCTGGGCTGTTATGCAGCGCATCGCACTTTGCTATGGCATCGTGTCGCTCTTTGCCCTGTTCTGCAACCATAAGTACACCATTCCTGTGATTATCGGTTTGTTGGTCATTTATACAGCTATTTTGGTCCTTGGTAACGGTTATGCTGAGGACGCCAGTGTGAATGTTCTCGCACAGGTCGATTTGAACCTTTTCGGTTATGACCATCTGTATCATAAAGGTCCTGTCGATCCTGAGGGACTGTTGGGCACCATCTCTTCTGTGGCTCATGTACTGTTGGGTTTCTACTGCGGCAGACTGATACGCCAGAAGGAGACAATCGAACAAAAGGTGATTGCCCTTTTTGTCGTTGGAACGGTACTCGTTATTGGGGGTTATCTGTTGTCATACGGATTACCACTCAATAAGCGCATCTGGAGTCCCAGCTATGTGATGGCGACCTGTGGCCTTGCCTCTTTATTGCAGGCGTTTCTGATGTATGTCATTGATATTCAGAAGAAATCCAAGTGGACGGCATTCTTCCACGTCTTTGGCGTGAATGCGCTCGCCCTGTATGTGTCGAGTGAACTGTTGGCTATCTTTTTGGGAAATATCGGTTGGTCTACGATGGTCTATGACGGCATCCATGCTGTCATCTCACCACTGAAGTGGGCTTCGCTGGCTTATGCAGTTTACTTTGTACTGCTTAATTTCGCCATCGGCTACGTGCTTTATCGTAAGAAGATTTACATTAAACTATAACTCTGATATGAAAAAACTTATAGACACAATCATGTTGGCAGTGGGGTTGATGTTCCCCGCCACGTTGGTAGCTGAGGCGCTGCCCCTGATTCAGAATGTGAATGCCTATGAGAGCATGTCGCTCAATGGTGAGTGGAATTACATTGTCGACGTACAGGAAGAGGGCTACTATGACTATCGTATGAAACCTATGCGCTGGGGATTCTTCATGAATGCCAAGCCTCAGCGCCCTGAGGACCTTATAGAGTACGATTTCGATAAGTCGCCTACCATGCAGGTTCCTGGTGATTGGAATACGCAGGATGAGCGTCTGTTTTTCTACGAGGGCACTGTTTGGTTCAAGAAAAGCTTCCAGGCTGTGCCGATGAGTGACTATCGGACACTGCTCTACTTCGGTGCTGTCAACTACGACTGCCGGGTGTGGGTGAATGGCAAGGAGGCTGGTCATCACATCGGTGGCTTTACTCCTTTTAATTTCGATATCAGCGACCTGCTTCGCGAGGGCGAGAATGTCATCATTGTGAAAGTCGACAACAAGCGTCACGCTGAGGATGTGCCCACACTGATCTTTGATTGGTGGAACTATGGTGGCATCACACGCGACGTGAAATTAGTTAAGGTGTCACCTGTGTATCTGGAGGACTATAACCTGCAGCTGACCAGTCTCGAAGGACAGCAAATATCTTTCAGTGTCAAGCTGAATAAGCCGGAGGCCAATCATAAGGTGACGCTCAATATTCCTGAGTTGAAGATTAAGAAGACGCTCACTACTGCTGCCGATGGAACTGCTTCTGTCAGTATGAAGGCCAAGCCTCAGTTGTGGTGTCCGGAGAACCCCAAGCGCTATCAGGTGGAGATCAGTGTCGACAATTCTACCATTGCCGACAGTATCGGTTTCCGTAAGATCGAGACACGCGACAAGCAGATCCTGCTGAACGGAAAGCCCATCTTCTTGAAAGGTATCAGCATCCATGAAGAGAAGCCTAATGGTGGCGGACGCGCCAACTCTGTCGAAGATGCGCATACGCTACTCTCATGGGCCAAGGATCTGGGGTGCAACTTCGTGCGCCTGGCCCACTATCCTCATAATGAATACATGGTGCGCGAGGCTGAGCGCATGGGTATCCTCGTGTGGTCTGAGATTCCTTGTTACTGGACCATCGCCTGGACTAATCCTGCCACCCTCGATAATGCCCGCCAGCAACTTACCGATATGATCCGTCGTGACCATAACCGTGCCAATGTCATCATCTGGAGTATTGCCAACGAGACACCTCACTCTGCTGAGCGTGACGCTTTCCTCGGCAAACTGGCTAAACATGCTCGCTCGCTCGACGATACCCGACTTATCTCAATGGCTATGGAG
This sequence comes from uncultured Prevotella sp., assembly GCA_946183415.1. Classification (GTDB taxonomy): domain Bacteria; phylum Bacteroidota; class Bacteroidia; order Bacteroidales; family Bacteroidaceae; genus Prevotella. The sequence continues at coordinate 4,295 of CAMHAM010000058.1, read as the reverse complement.
GTGACTGGTGCATCCAACTATAAGAATATCCTGAATGACAATATGAACGAGTATGTCGATGTTGTCAGCTTCAACCAGTATATTGGTTGGTATCGAGATGTGAATGATGCGCCAAAGATGACATGGGAGATACCCTATAACAAACCCGTTATTATCAGCGAGTTTGGCGGTGGTGCCCGTTATGGTTACCACGGTGCCAAGAACCAGCGTTGGACTGAGGAGTTCCAAGAGAACCTCTATCGCGAGAACACAGCCATGCTCGACAAGATTGATGGCCTCTCTGGCACTACGCCTTGGATTCTGAAGGATTTCCGTTCTCCTCGTCGTGTACTGCCTGGTGTGCAAGATTATTATAATCGTAAGGGCGTGCTGAGCGACAAAGGTGAGCGTAAACTGGCTTTCTATGTACTCAAACAGTGGTACGAAGGTAAGTGATTGCAAAAAAAGACGATATGAAATATGCCTGCTATTTAGCCTTGATGGCCATCCTTCTCAACTCGTGTATCAAGGACGAGCCGCAGAACATGGAGTGCGACGTCCTTGAAGCATGGGTCGAGGGCGATAATCTGGCTCAGTACTTCAGCCAGACTACCGATATGTGTATCAGCGATGTACCTTCTGGCACAGACATGCTGACGTTCATCGTCAAGCAGCGTGCTGTTTTGCCGCCAATGCCAATCAACTTCAAGCTGACACCAGGTGCTACCATATCGCCAGAAAATGGCAGCGTGCAGGACTTCAGTAAAGGCCCTGTTACTTATACCGTGACATCTGAAGACGGTCGATGGCACCGCACCTATCAGGTGGATTTCCGCGAGACCGTGCTACCCAGTAGTAGATATGATTTCGAAACCTTTGAGCTGAGCTCTGACAACAAATATTTCGTCTGGTATAACATGAATGCTGACGGCACAAAAGACCATATTTGGGCATCGGGCAATGAAGGTTACATGATTGCCAAGCCTAACGCCCCTGCTGAGGATTATCCGACTGTGCCAGATGCGAATGGACTCGATGGTTATTGTATCCGTCTCACCACACGTTCTACTGGCTCATGGGGCAAGACCTTCAAGAAGCCTATCGCTGCCGGCAATTTCTTCTTGGGAGCCTTCGACAGCCAGTATGCACTGACGAACACGCTGAAGACAACTCTGATGGGCATTCCCTACACCAAAGAGCCTGTGAAGATGGCTGGCTACTATAAGTATGCCCCAGGTGAGGTGTTCACGGACAAGGATTTCAATGAACTGAAAGACCGTATCGATGAACCAACTCTCTATGCTGTGCTTTACCTTAACCACGACGAGGCGGGTAACGACGTGATGCTCCATGGCGATGATGTGCGCACCAGCCGTTTCATCGTGCGTATGGCAGAGGTTATCTCGGCTCCTCCCACCGACCAGTGGCAACATTTCGAAATGACATTCGAGGGTACCACGCCCATTGATGCCCAACTGCTTGCTAATCGCGGCTACAATCTCGCGCTGGTGTTTTCGTCGAGCAAGACTGGCGACACGTTCGAAGGGGCTGTAGGGAGTACATTACAAATAGATAAGGTGGAGATTACATTTAAAACGGAATAAACGACACAAGGCCAATGAAACTGAAATACCTCCTGCTATTGCTCATAGGCCAGACCCTGTTCACGAGCCATCCCGCCGCAGCTCAGAAAGATAATCAGAAACTGCAGCTGAAAGCTCGTGTGGGCTATAGTATTGGTGGAACTGCCCCCTTGGGCATGCCAGCCACCATCCGCAGTATCGAATCATTCAGACTGACACCCAACTTCTTGGTGGGTGTCGATGGTATGTATCGGCTGTCAGAAAAGTTCGGACTACAGGCAGCCTTGCATTATGAGATCAAAGATATGAATACTGAGGTGACTACCAAGGGCTATCACATGAAAGTGATGATGGACGAAGACGAGTTGGAAGGACTCTACACGGGTCACGTTAGCCAGACGGTGCGCCAGCGCATGATAACCATTCCTGTGCAGCTGACCTATGAACTCGGCAAAAGCCTGCAATTGAAAGCGGGTCCCTACCTGTCACTGCTGCTCTGTAAGGAGTTCTATGGCTATGCCTCCGACGGTTACCTGCGCAAAGACGACCCGACGGGTGTCAAGGTGGTAATGGGCAATCGGGAGGGCGAATGGGCTACCTACGACTTCAGCGATGACATGCGCTCCTGTCAGATGGGCGTTGCTGTAGGCATCGACTGGGCCTTCTACCGCCGACTTGGCTTGTCTGCCGACCTCTCATGGGGGCTCACGGGCATCCATCGTGGTGATTTCAAGACCGTGGAGCAGACACTCTTCCCTATCTACGGAACGATTGGCTTCTTCTATAGATTCTACTGACGATATGTTTCAAATCACTCTATATAACACTTAATCAAAAACTAAAAGCGTATGAGAAAGTTTTACACATTACTCATTGTTGCCATGACAGCCATTGCTGCGCGCGCAACTGATTACAAAGTTCCTGTAACAGTCATCGTAAACGGTGTGACCTCAGAACAGACAGGCGATTTTACGGTCGTTGAGAACGACGGATTGTATGACATCACTCTGAAGAATTTTATTTTGCAGAGTGAAGACGGTCCCATGGGCGTAGGTAACGTGGAACTCAAGGGCATCACTCCTTATAAGGATGGTGACGCCACGCTGCTCGTTGCTACTGATGAAGTGAAAATAACCGATGGTGATGATCCCAACGTGCCCGTTTGGATGGCAAGTATGCTGCCTCCCGTTGCTGTGGAGTTGCGCGGAAAAATTGAAGGCGACCAGTTGCGCTGCTATCTCGACATCAACTTGATGGAAAGTTTGGGGCAAATGATCCAGGTGGCCATTGGCAGCGGTTATCAGCTGCCTAACCCAAGCTTCGAGGCTTGGCATGCTTCGTCAGAGGATTTTGTGGAGCCTAATGGCTGGCATTCGTTCGAGAGCGCCACAGGTGCCTTGGCTCTGGCAGCTGGTCATCACATCGACAAGTCGGAAGATGCTCATTCTGGTGCAGCCAGCGCACGGATCTTCTCAACATCAATCTTTGGAATCATTGCCAATGGCACAATGACTACAGGTCGTATGAATGCAGACGCTATGAGCGCTGTCGACCCTGCCAACCATGCTTATCTCGACATAGGTATGAATGGTATTGATGGTAATGGCGATCCCTTCTATGCTCCTCTGTGTTCGCGCCCCGACTCTGTTGCCCTTTGGGTGAAGTTCAAGCAGGGTACTCCTAACAGTGAGCATCCTTATGCAACTGTTAGCGCTGTCATCACCGACGGCACCTATTATCAGGATCCAGAGGACAAAGAGTATACTAACGTCGTAGCAAAGGCCAAGGACAATAAGATTGCCACTACTGATGGTGAGTGGGTGCGCATTTCTGCTCCTTTCGATTATACGAAGAACGCTGTCGATCCGAAGGCCGTGCTGGTAACCGTCTCTACCAATGCCGATGCAGGTCAGGGCAGTGGCGAAGATGAGTTGTTTGTCGACGACATTGCCTTCATCTATAATGCCAAGGTGACCAGCCTGAAAATTAAAGGTAAGGACGTACCAGGCTTCAGCCCTGATAAGCTGACCTATGAGATGGAACTGAACGAGGTCATCAAGGCAGAAGATATTGAGGTGACTGTTGAGGGAAAGAGTGCTCACGTCGTTAAGGGCGTCGAGGTCGACGGTGATCGTTATTTATGTGCTGTTTATGCTATTGGTGGTGATATGTCGACTGTTTCTGCTTATGTAGTCAGTGTGAAGAGCAGTGCTGCCGGCATCCGCAACTTGCAGTCTACAGCTAACCAGCCTGCCACCTACTTCACCCTCGATGGTCGTCAGACGAAGACGCTTGCTCCTGGCAGAATCTACATCCGCCGTCAGGCTGATGGGACAGTCACTAAAATCCGTCTGTAATAAACTTTGTTAAAAACTCTTTGCGACGATATATCCTTAGATATATTTTTGTAACTTTGCACCCCGAAAACTAACTGATGCCCTCTTAGTTTTCGGGGGCTTTTGGTTTGATTAAGTATAAAATTACAATATTTCGAAGTATGAAAAAGAACAAGATTATGATGTTTGCTGCTGCAACGATGCTGTTGGCTTCGTGCGGTGGTGGCGGTGGTCGCCCGACTTTTGGCGACAACGAGTTCCCTGTAGTGACAGTGGGAACATCGAGTACGACGATGCAGTCTACTTATCCTGCTGTGATTAAGGGTGTACAGGATGTGGAGATCCATCCGAAGGTACAGGGATTCATTACCCAGATTAATGTGAAGGAAGGTCAGAC
>CAMHAM010000057.1 GCA_946183415.1 uncultured Prevotella sp. | reverse complement strand
ATTAAATTTATATATATTATAATATATATAAATTATTTATATATAAACATATTACTTCAACATGAAGCGCAAATATAGTAAAACACCAAATGGAGCGTTGGAGCGTTGGAGCGTTGGAGCGCGAAAAATAAATTAAAAATCATTAAAAAGGGTTGCATTTCCAGAAATTATTCTTATTTTTGCCACGTCTTTGCTTCTAAAGCAGAAAGCCATAGGCCGAAGCGGATGGGTGGGGACCTAATTTATTTGGTCATTTGCCCAGATTATGCTAATTTTGCAGCCGACATACCTTTTTATTCACTTTAAATTGATATGCTTATGAAAAAGGAAAAAGCAGAAAATTGTGTAAAATCAGGCAAAAAGCTTGGTAGTGTCGAATATTATAACTACTTTTGCCGATGAGTACGAGACGTGAACGGGCAAAAGCCCAAAATGCCCAATTGAACAAACAGCTTGAGGTAGCTTTACCTAAAAGCGATGGCATGTGGAAAGAGAATCTTGGCAAGTATCTGTTGGATATTTCAAAGTACGTTGTCACAGGTGTTATCATAGCGTCTCTATTCCGAGGTGTTGAGGAGAGCTTCTTGATGTATCTTCTTGGAGCAATTCTTGCATTTTCGACACTCATAGTAGGATTAGTATTAACAAACAAAAAGATAGAGAAATAGAAATATGGGAATGTATATAATGTTTTTGTTGATCGCAGTTCCTTGCATCATCTTCTTGCTTTTTTGTTTGACACCTTCAGGCAAGAATTGGCTGCGGCAGAATAATATGTTATAGTTAACTCTACACTAATGAATGGAAAACGGGGCTTCTGGAAAAGGAATCACCAACAATAACTAAACGTATGCAAATGTGAATCAAGCTACCTTTGCAGGCGCAAAAATCAATCAATGAATACAGGACAGCAATTTAAGCATAGTGTTTGGATCGTGAACGTTCTCAGGAAGTACGGGAAGTTGACGCTCAGCGACATGAACGAACTCTGGGTGGCGGAAGAGGTTGCCGAGGGCAATCCCCTGCCACGTAGCAGCTTCAACAAATATCGTGACGACATCCTCGGCATGTTCGGACTCGTCATCGAGTGCGACAAGAAGTACCGCTATTTTATCAGCAACCCGAACGAGATTGAGGGCGACCAGACGAAGCAGTGGCAGCTCTCGGCGCTCACCACTGGCCTGACGCTCAGGGAGAGCTCGGCTATCAAGGACAGTATCATACTCGAGGAGGTGCCTGCGGGCTACGAGTTCCTGCCCGTGATCCTGCAAGCCATCCGACAGACGCGAACCATCACGATGGGCTATCAGAAATTCGGCTGCGAGCCTTACACGAAGCCCGTCGACCCCTACGCCGTCAAGCTGTTCCGCCAGCGGTGGTACATGCTGGCCGACAATCATGAGCGCATGTCGGTCTATTCGCTCGATCGTATGTTCTCTGCCAAGATCACCGACACGCGTTTCCGTCGCTCAGCCAGCTTCTCGCCTGCCGGATACTTCGCCGAATACTTCGGCACGATGACCGACGGCACGCCCATGGAGCACGTCGTGCTGAAGGCCTACGGCAAGATGGCCAACCTGATACGGACGCTGCCCCTCCACGCCTCGCAGCAAGAGCACGAGAGTGGCGACGGATTCACGATCTTCTCGCTCGACATCCGACCGACCATCGACTTCGTCAGCGAACTGATGTCGAAGGCCGACGGTCTCGACGTGCTGGCCCCAGCGACCCTGAAGGCCAGAATCCGCCAGATCATGAAAGCCGCCCTCGAAAGGAATCCCGAATAGTTAATATTACTTAATTCAGAACAGATTTTTGTGAGGTGTACAAACTTACCGTACACCTCGCGGCTTACTTTGCAGCCATAAATCAATTAATAGATGAATTATGGCAGGATTATTTTTCACATTTGTAATGGCAGTGGTGCTGGTCAATATGATGAGCGGCTACTCAGAGAGTATGTTTAACAGTAATAATTAAAAAGGAGATGGACATTGAGAAATTGAAAGACTGGCGCGATGGCGCCAGGCGCGGCCTCGGACGGGAAGTCGACCACCTGCGCGAGAAGGAAGAGCAGCTTAGCGGCTATATCCAGGTGCTGGACGCCACAGAGGAACTGGTGGCCGAGATCGACAACCTGAACGAGGAGCTGGAGAGGCGACAGAGTGAGATCGACGACTTGAGCGAACAGCTGGAGCAGAAGGAGGCCGAGCTGTATGCCCTGCGGCAGCAACTGCAGGGCGAGATCGACGCTCTGCGCTCGCAGCTGCTGGACGTGAAGGAGCGAAAACTCGCTGACGAGAAGAAGCTGAAGCCGATGGAGATCCACAACCACTTCGAGCAAGGCAGCAGCTCGCAGGTGTTTAATGATCAGGTGAGTGGCAGATTTTCAAATAAGAGTAATGACAAGAAAAAGAAGGAGAAGAAAAGATGGAAGAGAATAGTAAGAAAAGTGTTGTAAACCACTTCGAGGCAGGTTCGAACTGCCAGGTGTTTAACGGTAACATCAGCGGCTGCACGTTTGCCATGCCCGGTTCGAACGTCACCCAGCAGGTCCCTGCGCCCTCAGTGGCAAGGGATGATGAGCAGCCCTGCGTGTCGGCATTGGTGGCGTGTGTCGATGGCGTGCGCCCCTATTTCTGGAGCGACAGCTCGATGGCAGTGATCTTCTGCGTCTGTCGCGACTGCTATGATTATGCCAACAACATGAGCCAGTTCGAGCGCGACTTCCATTGTCAGGAAGGCCTGCTGTCGAATACGTTCAGAAACAATTCCTATATGCGTATGAGTGTCGACAGGTGGGAGCAGATGGGTGTGAAGACGCGCGTGCTGCGACTGGTTGAAGCCTATAGAAATGCCGTTGACCAACGTCTGAGAATGTAATACCTACAGGAATACCTACATAACCTACAGAAATACCTACAGAGGTGCATGTCATTGTTTCATGCACCTCTTTTTTGTGTGTACTTTTGCACTGTCAACCAGCGGAAACGACGATTGGCAAGCGATCTTTGACTTACTGATACAAAGGACACGGCGGGAAGGCCCGGACGAAGTAAAAATGTAAAACTTGATTCTGGGGCCAGGCCCCAAAACTAAGTGCTGGGGCCTGGCCCCAGAGTCAAAAATTAGTAACAATTAAAAAAAATAATAAGGAATATGGAAGCAATTACAAAAATCAACAGTAACATCAAGTTGGAGCAGGAGATCAGAATCCTGATGAACAACAAGGAGGTGCTCGATGCAGCCGAGGAAATCATCGCTGATCAGCTGGCAGTGCTGAACCGATTCAGCAAGTTCTGCCACAAACCTGCAGAGATCGGGAGAAGATTCGGGATGAGCGGAGCCGACCTGAACTCTTTTCTCAAAGACCAGAAGGTCATTTACAAGTGTGGCGGTGTGTGGACGATTGCACCGAAGTATGCGCATGAGGGATACACTGGCTACTTCTACAGTTGCAAGTACGACAAGCACGGTCGCAGGCGGCTGGTGCCGCACCTGGTGTGGACGGAGGCTGGGCGGCAGTTCGTGCTCGACGTCATCTATGGGAGAATTTGAGGAATCAAGGGGATGGAGACGGTATTGAATCGGTATCACATTCGCGTGAGGAAGTGGTGCGCCTCGTGCGAACATAAGGAGGTGGACAAAGAGGGGAACAGGATCTGCACGGGGATGCAGTTGAAGGTTCCGAAGGATTTCGTCTGTCCGAAATGGCACCTGAGCGACGGTCTGAACAATGCAGGGCGTCCGTATGTAAACTGTAAACAAATTAAAAACAACGAGTCGGAGGAATGAGCGAACGTGGAAAAGTATCCGGATGGAAATTGAGCTCAACTGAAAAACACATCGCTTTTCTGATGCTCACAAATTCGACAAAACATAATGAAGAAGTACATTGAAATTTCAGAAGAGACGCTGATGCGTCTGGTAGAGAGTGGTAACTGCGTGAAGGGTGCCTTGCACCGCGACGAGTGGACGGGTAGGCTGTCGTTCAAGGCTTACAACATTAGTCCTCGGAAACCTCTGAGGAATCGGCTGATCCGACTGCTGGAGCACGGCTGGGTGAAGGAGTCGCCAGAGCGTATCAAGGTCTATGAGAGCATTCCGAAGCACCTGGGCACAGCCCGCGTGATGAACGTGCTCGACCGTGAGGTGAAGGTCGCCAAGGATGCCCTGATCGACCGAGAGATTATCGATTTCGTGTGATTTTCGACAGAAGAACTTTTTTTCGACAGAAGAACATAAGAACAAAAAGTATATGGGATTTTGCTATCAGAAGAATTTCTTTAATCCGACGTTGCCAGTGGACGAGGGGCAGTTCTGGGCCCTCGTCAGGGCGACGAAATGGAACGAGGCGATTGACAAGTTCCGCGCGACTGGCGATCAGAAGCTGAAGCGCGGGTTGCCTGCGTTCATCTTCCAGGCGATGTTCGACGAGACGGAGTCTGCCAAAGGGCGGAAGGGCTGCTGGCGTAAGCAGAGTGCGACTCGGCTGACGGGGCTCGTGGTGATGGACATTGATCATGTTGAAGACCCCAAAGGGGTGTTCAACAATGTCATCATGAAAGAATGTAAAAATGTAGGTAATGGCATTCTTCTCGTGTATATCACCCCATCAGGCAAGGGTCTGAAGATTGTCTTCAAGGCTCGGACGGAGTGGGGTAATCTCATCGACAACCAGCATGCGATGGCGAAGGTGCTCGGCGTGGAGGTTGACGAGAGTTGCAAGGATGCAAGCCGTATGAGCTTCATCTGCAAGGAATCGGATATATTATTTATCGACAAAGAACTGTTTGCGTATGAGAACAAAGCGTTTAGTGAGCGATATACTGCTGTATATCGAGACGGTCATTCACAGGGTTCGGACTGCTCGCTGGGGCCAGGCCCTGAGGTGAAGTTTGAGGCGGGGGACTGCACGCTAGGGTCAGGCCCCCAAGCAAAGTCGCAAGCGACTTCACTTTTGGGCCAGACCCCAGCGAGCAGTCAGTCTCTTCTGGGCCAGACACCAGCGAGCAGTCAGAGGCTGTGCTTTAAGGGGATGGCTTATTCGGAGATTGTTGAGGAGTGGTGGAAACGGAATGGAGGGGTGCCGCAGGAGGGGGAGCGGAATGTGAAGCTCTATCAGTTGGCGGTGAACCTCCGTGCGATCTGCGATAATAACAAGGCGCTGCTGCTGCAGGTGATGCCGCGACTGGGGTTGGACGAACAGGAGTTGCGCAGCATCGTGGAGTCTGCGTGCAAGGAACCGCCGAAGGGGATCAGTAAGGTGCTGCTCGGCATTTTGAAGGAAAACGGGAAAGTGAATAATGAAAAGTTGGCGGCGCTGAAGGACGACGACATGGCGCGCTGGCTATGGGAGTGGGGCGAGAAAATCGAAGGGATGTTCGAGGATTACCCCATCCTGAAGGATGTCTGCAAGGGACTGAAGCGCAACCAATACCCAGCGGCATTGTTCGTGGGCGGCGGACTGCTGATGACGCTGATGACGCGCTGCACCTATCGCTTCTACCATCGGCCTGAGGAGTTGCGACGGCTGAACAACTCGACGCTCATCATCGGTGACCCAGCCAGCGGAAAGTCGTTTGCGACGCGCCTCTTCAAACTCATCGCTTCGCCAATCGTGGCGGCTGACAAGATCGGCAAGGACGCCATCAATGCCTATCGCGAGCAGATGCGCACGAAGGGGGCTAACAAGGAGAAGCCCAAGAAGCCCAGGGTCATCGTGCGCGTGCATCCAGCCCGAACCTCGAATGCGCAGTTTATTCAGGACATGGTGAATAGCGTTGAGGAGGTCGACGGCCAGCCGATGCAGTTGCACATGCTGACGTTCGACACGGAGCTCGACAACACCGTGACGGTGCAGAAGGGCGGTTCGTGGATCGACAAGCAGTCGCTGGAGCTGAAGGCCTTCCACAACGAGGAGGACGGTCAGGCGTATTCGAACAACGACTCGATCCTACAGGACTTCTACGTGACCTGGAACTTCATCTACACGGGCACGCCCATTGCGCTGAAGAAGAAGGTGAACGAGCAGAATTTCGGAAGTGGACTGGCCACACGTCTGACCTGCATCCCGCTGCCAGCCACCAACTTTGAGATGATGTCGCGCGAATCGACCGTCGATTTCGAGAGTGACGAGCGTCTGAAGGAGTGGGCTGGGAAACTCGACAGGACGAAGGGCGAACTGACTGTGCAGAAGATCGTCGACGAGCTTTACGACTGGACGGCTCGCCGCATGATGGACGCCCAGGAGAACGACTCGAAGGCCGACGAGATGCTGCTGAAGCGCTGCGCCTATCACGGCTTGAACTTCGCCGCGCCGTTTATCGTGATGCGCCATTGGGACAAGATGCGACTGGACGGCACCTACTGGTGCGGTGAGTTCGAGACGGACGAGACGGACTGGCGCCTGGCAGAGTTGATCGTGAACATCCAGTACGCCTGTCAGCGACACTACTTCGGGGCGATGGCCGAGGCTTATTTCGACAACAAGTTGCGCGATGCGAGTGTGAACGTGCGCAGGAATCAGAAGACGGTAGACTCTTTCAACCGTCTGCCCGAGGAATTTACCGTTGACGACGTGATGCGCTGCTTCTCCTTCAAGGCCGAGTCGTCGGCACGAACGAAGATCGTCAGGCTCATGGCTGATAATCTGGTGGAAAAGGCAAGCGAAGTGAAGGTCGATGGAGTGTATAGGAATACTTATCGCAAGACTGGGGCGATCATGCTATAGTCTGCGCTCCAGCGCTCCAACGCTCCAACGCTCCATTTGGTGTTTGGGAATTATTATAATATTCAACTTTCTGAAGTAGTTAAGTAGTCAGAAGTTAAAGGAGTTCTTTGCAAGCAAAGCGAGCAAAGCTCGAGCGAAGCCAAATGTCTTGTGGCGGAAAGCAGCCTGTAGAAGTGATGGCTTAACTACAGTCCGAAAGGACGAGCAAAGCGATAACTACTTAACTTCTTAACTACAAAGAAGTTGAGCGACTGCGAAACTTGAATTATAATATGTGTAATTATGAAACAGGTAGAAATGAATCAAAACAGTAGATTGACGCCTCACTTTAAACTTGGGGAGTTGTGCAAGACGAAGTATGTGACGGCGGATGGGAATATTCCTTCGAGAGGCGTGATTGAGAATTTGATCCGCGTTTGCGGGTGGTTGGAGGAGTTGAGAGTGGTTGCTGGGGTCAGGCCCCGAAGTAAAGTCGGGTGCGCAGTGGATGCTGAGGTGGTTGCTGGGGTCAGGCCCCAAAGTAAAGTCGGGTGCGCAGTGGTTGCTGGGGTCAGGCCCCAAAGTAAAGTCGCAAGCGACTGTACTTTGGCGCCAGACCCGAGGCCTGCGGGATCCGCTGCCAGAGCAGAGGCGGGGGAGGGGATTGTGGTTGCTGGGGTCAGGCCCCAAAGTAAAGTCGCAAGCGACTGTACTTTGGCGCCAGACCCGAAGCCTGCGGGATCCGCGTATTCGAGGAGTGAGGAGTGTGGAGTGAGGAGTGAAGAGCCGATTGTTATTAACTCGGGGTATAGGTCGCCGGAGGTGAATAGGTTGGCGGGGGGAGTGCCGTCGAGTAATCATGTGACGGGGTGCGCGGTGGATATACGCTGTGCGGGGAAGGAGCAGATGATACGCTATGCGGCGATACTGCTCGATATTGCCGATGAGACGAAGCGGGATTTTGATGAATTGCTGCTGGAGCAGCACGGCTCAGTCTGCTGGCTGCACTTCGCGGTGAGGCCGAAGGATAATCGCAGGAAGATCGCCTTCCTGAAAGTTTAGCCGATGAGACGGAAGAAGCCCTGTCAAGACTCATGCTTGGCAGGGCTTCAATATAATGGTTATTGGGTTAGCTTAGAGAGCGAACTTGTAACCTACAGTTACCTGGAATACCTGGTTCTTGTAATTTGTATCGCCGTCCTTGTTGATCTTGGTCAGACCAAGGTTGTAACGACCATCGATGTAGATGGGGATTGTGGGAACCTGATAAGAGATACCGATGGGAATTGCAACGTCGAACTTCTTGCATTCATCCTTAAAGTCAATGCTCTCTTTTGTTTCTTCATGCCTGTCACCAACCTTAGTCTCGGTGGTAGCCTTCTGCTTTGCGCTCAGCAGGAAGCCAAACTGAACACCAGTCTTGATGGCAAAGCCCTTGAAGAGATAGAAGTTAGCAACGATGGGGATGTTCAGATAGTTAAGCTCCATCTTCAGGTCCTTAGCCTTTGCATAGTCGCCATCTTTCTTGATTTCGAAGTCACCCCATTTGCAACCCTGCATAGAGAAGTTCAGACCAGCAGCAACGCTAAATGGCTGAGCAACCTGATACTCGAACTCAGCACCGATCAGAGCACCTGTGTAGATAGACTTGTCGACATCGAGGTTTGTATTGCCAATCTTGCCAAATTTGAAATTAGGCATATTGCTTACCTTACTCATTGTTCCACCAATCTTTGGCTGGATAGACCATGTTCCTGGCTCAAACTGTGCGTTTGCACTTACTGCAGCTACCATCATGGCAGCAATCATCATTAATTTCTTCATACTTTTTCCTTTTAGTTAATATTAATCGAAGAATAATTGTATTTCCGTTGCAAAGATAAACAAATATTTTTAATTTTAGCATAAATTAAGATAAAAATGTGATATTTTGATGGAAAAATTTGACGTAAGGCAAGGTTTTCTTGGTTATTTCATGATAAAAGTGTAAATTTGCGCCATGATGAAGAAGATGATTTTTACGATATTTGCATTGGTCATGGCGTTAGCTGCTGAGGCTCAATTGGTTGACCCTGTACATTTCACCTCTGAGCTGAAGACTGGCAAGGGGGCTGAGGCTGAGATTGTGTTTCATGCGACGATCGACGACGGCTGGCATGTCTACTCGACGGAGATCGGCAAGAGCGGTCCGATAGAGGCGACTTTCCATGTGGTGAAGTTAGACGGCGCAGAGCTTGTGGGCAAGCTGATGCCTAAGGGGCAGCCTATTAAGAAGATGGATAAGCTCTTCGACATGGAGCTGAAATACTTTGAACACGAGGTGACCTTCGTGCAGAAGATCTGTTTTACCAAACCGGAATATACTATCGACTGCTATCTGGAATATGGTGCATGTAGCGATATGAGCTGTCTGCCTCCGTCGGAGGTGGAGCTGAAGTTGCAAGGGAAGAGTCCTGTATCGAGGAGTGTGGAGTGTGGAGTGAGGAGTGAGAATAGTAATTCGAGGAGTGAGAATAGTAATTCGAGGAGTGAGAATAGTGAATCGGGGAGTGAGGCCAGTGCTGCTGATACGGTGAGGGCTGACTCTGCGGCGGTCGTGCAGACGGCATTATCCGACACTGACCTCTGGGCGCCTGTCACTGAGGAGTTGCGAGCGATGGGTGCTGGCGAGGACTTGGCCAAGCAGTCACTGCTCTGGCTGTTGCTCATGGGTTTTGTGGCTGGCCTGCTGGCAGTCTGCATGCCCTGCATCTGGCCGATTATCCCGATGACGGTGAGTTTCTTCCTGAAGCGTTCGCGCGACAATCAGCGCAAGGGCATCCGTGATGCTTTCACCTATGGTCTGTCCATCATTGTCATCTATCTCGGGCTGGGACTGCTTGTGACGGCTCTCTTCGGGAGCGATACGCTGAACGCCATGTCGACGAATGCCGTGTTCAACGTGTTCCTCTTCCTGTTGTTGGTAGTGTTCGCCTTGAGTTTCTTCGGTTGGTTTGAAATCAAATTGCCTGAAGGATGGGCGACGGCTGTCGACACGAAGGCCTCGGAGACGAGTGGACTGGTGAGCATCTTCCTGATGGCGTTCACGCTGGTGCTCGTGTCGTTCTCATGTACAGGTCCGATTGTTGGCATGCTGCTTGTGCAGACCACAACTACTGGCAACTGGCTGGCTCCGGCTGTGGGCATGTTTGGCTTCGCGCTGGCACTGGCGCTGCCCTTTACGCTCTTTGCGATGTTCCCTTCGTGGCTGAAGTCGGCTCCGAAGTCGGGTTCGTGGATGACTACGTTGAAGGTGGTGCTGGGATTTATCGAGCTGGCTTTCTCACTGAAGTTCCTCTCTGTGGCCGATCTGGCCTATGGTTGGCATATCCTTGACCGTGAGGTGTTCCTCTCGTTGTGGATTGTGATTTTCGCCCTATTAGGTGCCTACCTTTGCGGTTGGCTGAAGTTCCAGGTCGATGAGATCGGCGGTGAGCTGAACAAGCCCAAGCCCGTCGCCTGCATCATGGGTGGACTGGTGTCGCTGGCCTTCGCCGTCTATATGGTGCCAGGCTTGTGGGGCGCTCCGTGCAAGGCTGTTAGTGCCTTCGCTCCACCGATGAGTACGCAGGACTTCAACCTCTATCCAAAGGTTGTCGAGGCTGAGTACCACGACTACGAGTCGGGTATGGCCGTAGCCCGTGCGCAGGGTAAGCCTGTTTTCCTCGATTTCACGGGCTATGGCTGCGTGAACTGTCGTAAGATGGAGGCCTCGGTGTGGGCAGATGCCCGTGTAGCTGAAAGGCTGAAGAACGACTACGTACTGATATCGCTCTACGTTGATGATAAGACGCCACTGAAAGAGCCGATGGAGGTGACCGACGAAAAGGGACAGAAGAAGACGCTGCGCACAGTAGGTGCCAAGTGGAGCTGGTTGCAGAGTCATAAGTTCGGTGCCAATGCCCAGCCTTTCTACGTGGCCGTCGACCCTGTTACTGGCAAGCCGCTTACGGGCAGTCGTGGCTTCAACGAAGATGTAGCAGCCTACATGGATTTCCTGAACCAGGGATTGAGGAATTATAGATAGCCTTCATACAATATCTTTGGCAGGTCTACGTTATTATATTGATGAATGGTCGTAGATGGACACAAGGGGTAGTGATCTTTGTGGGGGTATGTCTGATGCTCCTCACAAGGGTGGTTGGTGTCTCTGCGCAGACGTTCTACAATCTGACAGCCCAGCAGGTCAGGCTCGGCGAGCAGCTTCCTGTCTTTTCTTGCCAGCAACAGCTGGGGCCTCATTTTGCCGATTCCCTCTATACCGTTACGATTGAGTATCCTGAGTTTATTGATATGCGTGAGGCTGACATCCGGCGCTATCAGCAAATCAGCGGAGCACCGTTGTCGGCGATGCCTTCAGTGCATCAGACGGTAGGCGTGATGCGCAAGCAGGGCGTGCTCGACATATCGTTCGTTCCGCTGGTCTATCGCGACGGCAGGTATCAGAAGCTCGTCAGTTTTATGCTGAAGGTGACCAGTCAGGCACGGACAGCCAGTCTTTCCAGAGGGACCAGGACTGCCGGCGATTCGCGCTATGCAGCCCATTCCGTGCTTCGTGAAGGGAACTGGGCGAAGATCCGTGTGCCAGAGAGCGGCTTTTACCAACTGACGGAGGCACTCATCAAGAAAGCAGGTTTTACAGATATCAACAAGGTGAGAATCTACGGCTATGGCGGCGGTTTGCAGCCTGAGCGACTGACAGGCGACTATCTGGCAGCTACCGACGATCTGCAGGAGGTACCCACCTGCACGGTGAATGGCAAACGGATATTCCATGCTGTAGGTCCTGTGACGTGGGAAACGAAGGACACGCTCGTGCGTACGCGCAATTCTTATTCCGACTATGGCTACTACTTCTTGACGGATCGTGAGGATAGCCTCCAACAAGTGCCACTTAACGTCAGCGAAGAGGCATTTATCGCTGAATACTATCCACTTAATGACGATTATCACAGCCTTTACGAGGTGGACGACTATGCTTGGTATCACGGAGGGCGTAACCTCTTCGATAAGACGCTCTTCACCATCGGTACGCCAAAGACCTATACGTTGGCGGCTAATGGCACTCAGGGAAGACTGGCTGTCGCTCTGACGGCTGACGGCAACTATGAGGCGCAGGTAGTAGTGAACGACTCGCTGGTGGGTACCATCAACCAGGGAGTGTCGCTCGACAGCTATTCGAAGGCCAAGGAAAATGTGTTTGAGTATGAACTCAATGGCATCGTGAAGGCAGAGAATACCGTGCGCATCACTCAGACGGCAGGCGCCAACTTGCGACTTGACTACATCGCCCTGCGCCATGACACCCCTAAGGATAGGCCCGATTTCCAGTCGCTCCCAGTGCCTGAATATGTGTACCGCATCACGAATCAGGACCATCATGCCGACGAGGCTGTGGATATGGTCATCATCATCCCTACCACCCAGCGCTGGCTGGCACAGGCAGAGCGCATCAAGACGCTGCACGAGCAGCGCGATGGGCTCAGCGTGAGGATTGTGCCTGCCGATGAGCTGTATAATGAGTTCAGCAGCGGCACCCCTGATGCTTCCGCCTATCGTCGCTATATGAAGATGCTCTACGACAGGGCTTCAACGGAGGCTGACCTTCCCAGATACCTGTTGCTCTATGGCGACGGGGCATGGGATAACCGCCTGCGCTGTGCCGAGTGGAGCGGCTATGATGCCGACGACCTCCTGCTCTGCTTCGAGAGCGACAATTCGTTCAGTTCCGTCAACTGCTTCGTCAGCGACGATTTCTTCTGTCTGCTCGATGATGAGGAAGTGATACAGGAGGGTTCAGCTTATTTGGGGAAGCCCGATGTGGCTGTGGGGCGTTTCCCCGTGAGGACCCTGGAAGAAGCAACTGTCCTTGCCGATAAGACCATTGGCTATGCTGCCAACGAACATGCGGGCGCCTGGCAGAATGTGCTCTGCTTCATGGGCGACGACGGTAACCACAATACCCACATGCAGACTGCCGACAAGGTGGCCACGCTGGTGGAAACCAATTACCCGGGCTACCAGTTGAAGAAGATTTACTGGGATGCCTATACGCGTACCTCTTCATCGACGGGTTATGGCTATCCTGACGTAACGAGACTCATCAAACAGCAGATGGAGAGTGGTGCGCTGATGATGAACTACAGCGGACATGGTGCGCCCTACGCCTTCTCGCATGAGCTGGTGATGAAACTGGCCGACTTCGAGGCTGCCTCGTCGATGAAGCTGCCCCTCTGGGTGACTGCCTCGTGCGACATCATGCCTTTCGACGGACAGGAAGAGAATATCGGTGAGACCGTGATGCTCAATAAGCAGGGTGGGGGTGTGGCCTTCTTCGGCACTACTCGCACCGTCTATGCTTCCTATAACGAAGTGATGAACATGGCCTTCACCAACTACGTGCTGACACCAGGCATCAGCATCGGAGAGGCTGCGCGCAAGGCGAAGTGCGACCTTGTGAGCAGTGGCAGCGATACATCACCCAACAAACTGCAGTACACGCTTTTGGGCGATCCTGCCCTCCGTCTGGCCTGCCCTGGGCCGGAGGTGGTTGTCGATAGTATCAATGGTCATTCAGTAGCTGACAGTCTGCAACTCAGTGCAGGCAGTGTCGTTCGTGTACGTGGACATGTCGAGCTGCATCAGTCGTTGGCATCAGGATTCAGTGGGGTGGTGACAGCCACGGTGAGGGATGCGGAGGAAACTATCACCTGTAAACTGAACGATGACAGCGCTGACGGCGCAGAGGAGCCCTTCGTCTATCAGGATCGTACGAAGACGCTCTATCAGGGTTCTGATAGTATCGTCAACGGTGTGTTCCACTTTACCTTTGCCGTACCAAAGGATATCAGCTATACCGACGGCAACGGGCAGATAACGTTCTATGCCATCAACAACGAGAAGACTACCACCCTGCATGGTGAGGACGACAGTTTCGTGCTCAATGGCAGTCAGGTGGTACAAAACGACTCGGTAGGTCCCTCCGTCTACTGTTATCTGAACGCGAAGACCTTTACCAACGGTGATCAGGTGAATGCCACCCCATATTTTATGGCTGAACTTTATGACGATAGTGGCATCAATGCCTCGGGCAGTAGTATCGGACACGATCTGGAACTCGTTATCGACAATGACCGTGCGAAGACCTACAACCTGAATGACTATTTCACCTACGACTTCGGCGACTATCGCAGTGGAAGCATCGGTTTCAGCATTCCTCAGCTCAACAACGGCCAGCACAGGCTACTTTTCCGTGCCTGGGATGTGCTGAACAACTCGACGGCTACAGAACTCGTGTTCAACGTGGTAGACAATCTTGAAGCGGGCGGTTTCAACGTGGTCTGCACGAAGAACCCAGCCTCGGAGCGTACGTCGTTCGTGCTGAGTCATGATCGTGCTGGCAGCAGTATCATCGTAAATATGGAGGTGTTCGACCTCTCAGGGCGCCAATTGTGGAAGCATACGGAAACGGGGACGTCTACGGGAAACACCTATACACTGAGTTGGGATTTGCGCACGGATGGCGGCAGTCGTCTGCAGACGGGTGTCTATCTCTGTCGTTTCCAGATTGACGGAGGCTCGTCAAAGACCGTTAAATTGATTGTGTTAAGCAATAATTAGGCAGTAGCAGCGTTATTATATGGTAGAAAGAAGAAGTTTTATGAAGATAAAAGAAGATAAAAGACAGTGGTTGATGAGGCTGATGGTGGTGGTTTTCACTTTTCACCTTTCGCTTCTCACTTCTTACGCTCAGGATGATGATAAGCAGATGATGTTCAATCCTGTTGAGCATGCTGTGGTGTCGCAGACCATCGCCCCTGATGCCCGTAGTGCCGGTATGGGTGATGTGGGTGCGGCCACCGATCCCGACGTGAATTCTCAATACTGGAATCCTGCCAAGTATCCGTTTTGTATCAGTCGTGCTGGCATCTCCCTGAACTATACCCCATGGCTGCGCCAGCTTGTCAACGACATCGACTTAGCCTATCTCGCAGGCTATGTTCGCATTGGCGACTATTCTGCCATCAGTGGTTCTCTGCGTTATTTCTCCTTAGGCGAGGTGTTTGCCGACGACGGGATGACGGTGAAGCCCTATGAGATGTCGTTTGATGTGGCTTACTCGATGATGCTCAGCGAGAAATTCTCTCTGGGAGCAGCCATCCGATGGATCTACAGCGATCTGCGCTACGACTATAGTGAGGACTCGAAACCTGCGTCTGCCTTTGCTGCCGACCTGGCTATGTACTATAACAACTACATCATGATGGGCAGTCGTGAGTGTCAGCTCGGAATCGGTCTGAACTTCTCGAACATCGGTAGTAAGATCTCTTTCTATGGCGATGACGAGAGCCAGTTCCTGCCTGCCAACATGCGTCTGGGTGCCTCGCTGATGGTTCCTATCAACGAGTATAACCGCTTTTCCATCTCGGCAGATGCCAATAAACTGCTTGTGCCCACTGTGCCAAAGCAGAATGAAGGTGAGTCGAACAGCGACTATCAGGACCGTGTACGCCGCGAGTATAGTGATGTGAGTGCCATCAGCGGTATCTTCAAGAGCTTTACTGATGCGCCAGGCGGTTTCAAGGAGGAGCTACAGGAGATCCAGCTGAGCGTGGGAGCGGAGTATGTCTATCACGATCAGTTCTCGCTCCGTGCAGGCTATCATCATCAGAGTGAGTCGAAGGGTAACTTGAAATACTTTACTGTCGGAGGCGGCTTCCGCATGAGTGTCTTCTCGCTCGATGTGGGCTATGTCATCTCCACTGCGCGCAGCAATCCCCTCGATCAGACATTACGTTTCACCCTTGCCTTCGATATGGATGGCATTAGAGATTTATTCAGAAGATGAAGATACGTGTAGGAATGGGCTATGATGTCCATCAGTTAGTAGAAGGTCGCGACCTATGGATGGGCGGCATTAAGATTGAACATAGTAAAGGACTATTAGGACACAGCGATGCCGACGTGCTGTTGCACGCCATCTGTGACGCATTGTTGGGTGCTGCCAACATGCGCGACATAGGTTATCACTTCCCTGATACCGCTGCGGAGACCGATGGCATGGACAGTAAGGTGATCCTGAAGAAGACCATCGAACTCATAGCCACGAAAGGGTATCATCTGGGCAATATCGATGCCACTATCTGTGCAGAGCGCCCCAAGATGAATCCCCATATCCCTGCGATGAAGGCCTGTATGGCAGCAATCTGTGGTTGTGACGATGATGATATCTCCATCAAGGCCACAACCACAGAAAAGCTTGGCTTCACTGGTCGCGAGGAAGGCATCTCAGCGTATGCCGTCGTGCTGATTGAGAAAGACTGAGTCAGCAGGGCTTAGAGGGATGCCTTGTAGGTCGCGATGCGCTTGGCCACGTTTGCCTTGATATTGTTGTAGTAGAAGGTGTAGTCCTCGCCGTGACGGCCGTCAGGACCGAAGAATGCTGCAGCGATCTTGGCTGCATCCTCTGGCATCGGGGCTGTCTTGGCATTCGTTATGACCGAGCCGCGGGCAAGATTCACCTGAGCGTCGGCACCTATATCAGCAATCTCAGGCTCTCCGGTCTGTTCGTTCACGATGAGCGAGCCGAGGTTCAGGCTGGCAGGAGCGTATGTCTCGTCGAGCTTCCAGTTCAGCGGGTTTATGCTGATACCACCAGGCATCAGCACAACAGTCTTGGCATCCACCTCGGCATTCTTCGGTCCCTCGGTGTTCCAGCTGACGATGACGCCAGCGTCACTCTCACCGGTAGCAAACTTCAGGTACGGATAGGTCTCAAGTTCTTCCTTCGTCACCGCGTAGCCTATCACGTAGGCGGCCACCATACGCTGGTAGTAGTCTGGGTGTTCCTTGAAGTATCTGAACAATACCTGCTTGACCAATGCTGAGCCCTGGCTGTGTCCGGCGATGATGAACGGACGGCCCTCGTTGTAGTGCTCGAAGTAGTAGTCGAGCGCATCTACGATGTCATTGTATGGCATGCCGAGAAGGGCAGCATCAAGGTTCCCGTCTCTCTCAACTATTTTCCCTGCATACTTCATGCCTGACTGGCGGTAGTATGGGGCGAACACATTGGTGTCATCAGCGTATGTCGTTGCATGTCCCAAATACTCAACACCCATACCCTCAATCATCTCTTTATTGTCAAGTGAGCCGTAGTCTGGCGCACCCTCTTCGAAGCTGCCCAAGATATACTCAGTAGCAAAGATATAGAACGTATCAACGTCCTTGGTGATTTCTGGGAATTTACACCAGTTTTCCTTCTGGGAATAATCGATAGTTGTTTTCATAAAGTTTATATTTTTAATAATTGGTAAATATATCAGATTCTTTAGTAGACAGGGTCATTAACTGCAAAGGTAAGCAAATTTCCTGAAGTAACCTTCCCGAAAGTGCCAAATGATTCAGATTTTGCTGATTCTGAAACAATATTTGCTGATTTCGAAAGTATAGTACGAGTTGCATCTGTGTCTTTAGTAAAAAAATCGCCGAAACATTTGGCGGATCGATAAAATTATCCTATCTTTGCACTCGATATGATTTAAAATTCATTGCGTTATGTATAAGAAGGTAGTTTATAAAACCAAAGAGGAAGCTGCAATAGCTTTGCAGAAAATGGTTCAGAGAAAACGCGAGTGGGTTGCTCAGGCAGAGAAAGAATTAGATGAATTAGCCACAGAAAGGCTGTTAGCCATCTAAAGTCAAAACCACTTAAATCTTTTTCTATGAACACATTAAATTTAGCTCGCATTAACGAGCAATCGCCATATGAGGTATGGCAAACATCAGAAGGTGATTTTAACTTCCAGACAGATTTCAATGTTCTCTATCGAATCAGCTTTCGAGATGAACAAACTATTTGGGAAGATGGTGCTTATGAATTCAGCATCATCAACCAAAATCACAAATCGTCGCCAAACGACACGAAAGTGCGAGATACCATTTTTCTTATCATCGAGGAATTTTTCGCCAGTAATCCCAACATTCTTCTATATCAATGTGAAACGGGGGACAATCGCCAGGCTATGCGTGACAGGCTTTTCTTGCGTTGGTTTAAGAATTACGAACACAACGACAGGTTTTATATCAAGGTTTCAACAATCGTTGCCGAGAAGGTTAAAAACTATGCGGCAATGATTGTAGAAAAGAACAATCCCCGATTAGAAACTATCACTAAGGATTTTGACGAGTTCGTAGGTTTTTTCCAGAACAAACCTCAATGACTAATACTAAAGGTCACAAATTGTGACCTCCAATTCAGACAATAATACAGAAAGAACTCTAAGTTTGCACTCTGATAAAAAATATCATTGAAGAATTTGCTATAT
>CAMHAM010000056.1 GCA_946183415.1 uncultured Prevotella sp. | reverse complement strand
ACAAAGGAGGAGTGGGAGAACAACCTGTAAATTCCAATTTAAGTGACCTCTGGGGCCAGGCCCCAAAGTAAAGTTATCTCTGAGGCCCCAGCGAGCACTCTGTTCCCTCTGCGCCCAAGAAAAACGACAAGATTTTGCCTCTTGACACGCTTTTGACGCTTCATTGCCACCCTGTCGCAACAACTCGGAGAAGATTTCGCCTAATTATTTGGAATATGCCGAAAGTCGCCGTATCTTTGCAATGTCAATCAGAACAAACGACATCTGAGCGACAAGAGACAAGAAACAGAAAGTTTAACAATTTAAAATTTATAAGATTATGAAGCAGAATGAAATGAACAGCCAGATGAAGGCTCAGAAGTTGACAATGGAAGAGTTAGAGCAGGTAAACGGCTCAGGTCCTAGTATCAAAGATATATTGAAATCTACCACTGCTATTTTGATGTTTCTGTGAACTCACGGGGATTAGGTAGTGGAGGCTGGGGTCAGGCCCCAAAGTAAAGTCGCAAGCGACTGTACTTTGGCGCCAGACCCGAGGCCTGCGGGTTCCACTTTGGGGGCAGAGCAGGGGTCTGCGGGTTCCGCTTCGGGGGGGAGGAGGTCGCCGTCTGACAAAAAAAAGAAGACCGCAGATTTTGTCTGCGGTCTCTGTTTTGTCAGTGTGTTCGACTGATTACTGTACTGAATCAGCAGCAACTGAATCAACAGCCATGCTGTCAACAACGCTATCAACAACCTCTGCGATAGAGTCAGTGTCCTGTACAGGAGCCTGAGCCTGGTTACCACAAGATGCGAAAGAGATAGCAGCAACTGCTACGAACATAAATACCAATTTTTTCATTTTTTCTAAGCTTTTAAATCTGTAAAACAATCATTCGTTTATTAAAACGCTGCAAAGTTACGCATATTTTTAATACAACGTATCATTTTTTTCGATTTTTTTTTGGTCTTTTTTGTAACTTTTTCGCAAATCGCTGATAATCAATGAAATACGAAATGTTAAAATTTGGTGTATTTTTGACGCTAAACGCTTTTTTGGCAAAAATCGGCTAAAATCGGAAAAAAATGACTATCTTTGTGCCCGCTAACAGACAAGCGAAAAAGTAAAAAGGTAAAAAAGTAAAAAAGTAAAAAGGAAAGATGATCGATACATCAGCTTTTCAAGGTAAGAGAGCGGCATACTACACGCTCGGATGCAAATTGAACTTCTCGGAGACCTCGACTTTCGGGAAAATGTTGCAGGAGATGGGGGTCAGTACGGCTCAGAAGGGTGAGCAGGCGGACATCTGCCTGATCAATACTTGTTCGGTGACTGAGGTGGCCGATCATAAGTGTCGTCAGGCTATACACCGGATGGTGCGCCAGCATCCTGGTGCCTTCGTGGTGGTGACGGGCTGTTACGCGCAGCTGTCGGCAGAGCGAGTGGCGCAGATTGAGGGAGTCGACCTCGTGTTGGGCTCTAATGAGAAGGCTCATCTGATACAGTATCTTTCGGAGGCGTGGGGAAGAGCGAGGAACGAGGAAGGAGGAACGGGGACTACACCTTATTATATTAGGAAGACGAAGGACATCACCTCGTTTGCTCCCAGCTGTTCGAGGGGTAACCGCACGCGCTACTTCCTGAAGGTGCAGGACGGCTGCGACTACTTCTGTACCTACTGTACGATACCTTACGCCAGAGGTTTCTCGCGCAATCCGACCATCGCCTCGCTGGTGAAGCAGGCTGAGGAGACGGCCCAGGAGGGTGGGCGCGAGATAGTGCTGACGGGCGTGAACATTGGCGACTTCGGTAAGACGACGGGTGAGCGCTTCATCGACCTGGTGAAGGCGCTGGACGAGGTGGAGGGCATCAGCCGCTACAGAATCAGTTCGCTGGAGCCCGACTTGCTGAGCGACGAGCTGATAGCCTATTGTGCTGAGAGCCGTGCCTTTATGCCTCACTTCCATATCCCCTTGCAGAGCGGTAGCGACACCGTGCTGAAACTGATGCATCGCCACTACGACGCCCAGCTCTTTGCCGACAAGATCAGCAGGATCAAGGCGCTGATGCCTGATGCCTTTATTGGTGTCGACGTGATGGTGGGATGTAGGGGAGAGACGCCTGAGTGTTTCGAGGAGACCTACGAGTTTCTCGACCGTCTGGACGTGACGCAGCTGCATGTGTTCCCTTACTCGGAGCGTCCTGGCACTTCGGCTTTGAGCATTCCCTACACGGTGAGCGATCAGGACAAAAAACTGCGCTCGAAGCGACTGCTCGACCTCTCGGACCGTAAGACGGAGGCCTTCTACACCCGGCATATCGGTCAGGAGGCTGAGGTGCTGTTTGAGAAGGCGCCTCGCGGCAAGGCGATGCATGGCTTTACGAAGAACTACATCAGGGTGGAGTTGCCCGCCAAAGTGGCTAAGCCGGAGCTGGACAATCAATTGGTGATGGTCAGGCTAGGTGAACTGACAGCCGATAAGCAGGCGATGAAGGTAATATATAAATAAGGTACGCGCGTATGGAGAAGTTGGCCATTGTCATTCTTAACTGGAACGGGGCGCAGATGCTCAAGACGTATCTGCCCAGCGTGATGCATTTTTCGCGTGATGAGGCGACGGTCTATGTGGCTGACAATGCCTCGACTGACGATTCACTGGCACTGCTGAAGGAGTCTTTCCCAGAATGCAGGCTGATCACGCTGGAGAAGAACTGGGGTTTCGCTGAGGGCTATAACAAGGCACTCAGGCAGATTGAGGCGGAGTACTACCTGCTGCTGAACTCGGACATTGAGGTGACGCACCACTGGCTGACGCCGCTGATCGAGTATATGGACAGCCACGAGGAGGTGGCCGCCTGTCAGCCCAAGTTGCTCTCGGCTGCCAATCATGACAGCTTCGAATATGCGGGGGCGAGTGGGGGCTATCTCGACCGCTTCGGCTATCCCTTCTGCCGAGGACGTATCTTCGACACGGTGGAGGAGGACAACGGGCAATACGACTACAGGGCTGAAATCCTGTGGGCTACGGGGGCTGCCCTGATGATCCGCTCGAGGGATTACTGGGATGTAGGCGGGCTGGATGGTCGTTTCTTTGCTCATAACGAGGAGATAGACCTCTGCTGGCGGCTGCGCATCAAGGGCAGGAAGATTGTGTGTCTGCCCGAGAGCTTTGTCTATCATGTGGGTGGAGGTACGCTGCCTAAGTCGAACCCGATGAAGACCTTCCTGAACTTTCGTAACAACCTGACGATGCTCTATAAGTGTCTGCCCGAGTCGGAGCTGGGGCCCGTGATGCGCTGGCGATGGCTGCTCGACTATGTGGCTGCGTGGGAGATGCTGCTCCTGAAGAAGAATGTGGGCGACTTCAAGGCCGTCTATCGTGCCAGGAGGGCTTTCAAGCGCTGGCAGAAGGACTTCGAGGCTGACAGAAAGATGATTCAGGCATCGCGCCAGGCCCAAAAAATACCAGAGCAAAGGCAGTTCTCCCTGCTCTGGCAGTATTATGTGAAGGGGCGCAAGACGTTTGCTGTGCTGCCTTAGTTTATTTGGACTGCGGCTTGACGTAGGACTTGCACTCGCTTGGATGGTCGACTTCCTTCGCTTTCCATGACTTCAGATACTCAAACCATGCTTCGGCAGAGTGGAAGCCGAAGCTCTCATTGTCGGAGCAATAGGTGACTTTATAGCTCAGATGGCGGTTGTTGGTACCCACGACATAGGCATAGTTGTCTTTGTTGGCTGGCTCTTCGCTGCGGATATACTGTTGGGGAATCCAGATGCCGAGTCCGACAGTCTCGGGCTTGAAGTTCTCATGGTCGCTCGACGGCCAGTCGGTCCCCCAGCAGCCACGCAGCCCCTTTTTGTCGGAGAACTCTACCGACTCCTTCACGTTGATGATGCCCGTGGAGAAAAGGTAATCCTTGACATCCTTATCGAAGAAGACGTCGACATCAGTGCTGCGGCTACCGGCATACTGCGTGTAGCGGATGGTCATCGTAATGGCAGGCTTGTCGGGGTAGGGCTTCCAGTTTTTGTCGATCACTTCGACGATGGTGCGCAGCGGTCCGTAGGAGATGATGCGCTGGGTGCGGCTACTGACGGGATCAATCATCGTGGGCTGTTGTCCGTCCCATCCACGGAAGGCACCGAGTCCGAAGGTGTTACCCACCCAGAGCACATCGTCGCCATAGCCCTCGGCCTTCTGCTCCTTCGAGGTGTAGAACTGCGTATCCTTCAGTTCGAGGCGCTTCTGGAACTTGCCGTAGAGGTCGAGCGTCTGGCGCTTGTCGAAGTAGATGCGGATGCCGTTGTACTCGCTTTCGAAGTCGACGCCATGATGGTGCTGGATGTTATAGGAGTTGGCGCAGTCGCCACGGGCCGTGATCGACTCGATGAAGTTGTCGTGCTTGTTCTTCTCCTTCACCTTGTCGTTGCGGAGTAGCATCTCGGCATAGACGCGTGCAGGATAATGTGTTTGCTCTTCTTCAGTGCTGAACGTTATCGACAGGATAGCGCCCTGATGTGCCTTCAGGTCGAGGAGGAAGCAGAGTTCGTCGAAGACCCCATCTTGATCGAGGTCGTCGAGTTGGCAGGGTATTTCCTGATTATCCAGCATGACCTTGGCCGAACGGATATCTCCGAGGCCTTCCTCATACTTCATCACGAAAGGAATGTCGGTACGATCGACATTAGATGTGTTGCTCACCTCCCAAAGAGGTTGTGGATTCTGTGCGAACGCGACGGTGGCGAAGGTCGCCAGAAACGCCATTGATAGTATTCTCTTCATCTTCTTATAAGTTTTGTTTTAGTAGAACACAAAAGTAAGAAAAATCGGGGAAAACTATGGGGATTTTTACACAAATAAACAAAAGTGTGCACAATTTTACACTATTTTTTATCTTTTTTAGGTTAAAATTTGGATTTGAAAATAAATTTTAGTATATTTGCACAGATTTTAAAGAGTTGTAGTGACTCACTAATTCTGCTTAATTGGTGCATAAGGTTTATTACATGTTGTTGCTGACGCTATTCGTGTGTATAGGTTGCGAATGGCAGTTCTCGTCTTCTAATGATGACGGGCAAGTGACTGTAGACCGTTATGACCGCATCCAGAGCCTTTATCTGACAACAGGTGATTTCTCGGCTTTGCAGCAGATGAATACCATCTACCCGATGCAGACGCGGACGCTGATAGAGGATGTGCTCCGTATCGGTAAAGTCGACGACCAGCAGATCAATACCAAGTTCCTCCGTTTCTATCAGGACTCCACGCTGCAGAGCATCATCTCTGAGGCAGAGCAGCAGTATGCCAATATGGACGATATCAATCAGAGGCTGACGTCGGCTTTTGCCTTTCTGAAGAGCAATCTGCCCAACATGGAGGTGCCCAAGGTCTATGCGCAGATAGGCTCACTGGATCAGAGCATCATCGTAGGTAACAATTCGATCGGCATCTGTCTGGATAAGTATCTGGGCGAGAACTATCCCCTCTATCAGAAGCAGGAATACGGCTACAATAAGAGGCAGCAGCAGATGATGGACCGCAAGTATATCGTACCCGACTGTATCGGATTCTATCTGCTGAGTCTCTATCCGATGCCTGCTGACAGGATTCTGAATCAGGAAGATCGCGACCTGCATATTGGCAAAATTCAATGGGCGGTGAACAAGGCGATGGGGTCTTCGGTATTTGTTTCCGACTATATCGCACTGGTAGAGAAATACATGTCGGCGAATAAGAATATCACTATCGACCAGATGCTTAGGAACAACGTGTATTCAGATTTCCGCAAGTAATTGTCCCTGGCGGATGTCGTGCTCTCTCAGATAGTTTACCAGCAGGTTAGTAAACTCATAATTCTTCAATCCCCAGTGTGGAGCCACAAGCAGTTCTTGAGGTGACTGCGATACGAAGCGCTCTAAAACCAAATCATTTCTGAGATATTGTATATATCTGGCTATCAGTTGGATATATTCTTCGATTGTGTAGATGTGAAAGGGACTCTGCTCATAGATTCTCTCAAGAGCTGTACCTCGGATGATCTGCATCTGATGGACTTTCAGAATGTCGAGATCCAAGTCGGAAATGAGTGCAGCCTGCCGGATGCTCTCCTCTGCATCTTCACCAGGAAGTCCCAAAATGACGTGGCCACCCGTGAGGATGCCGCACTGCTGGGTCTTGGCGATGGCCTGGCGGGATTGCTCGAAGGTGTGGCCCCTGTTGATGAATTCGAGCGTGTGGTCATTGGCACTCTCGATGCCATATTCGACGATGAGGAAGGTCCGCTCATTGAGGCGGCTCAAGTAATCGAGCAGTTCGTCGGATACGCAGTCGGGGCGCGTCCCAATCACGATGCCGACGACATCATCCACACTAAGCGCCTCTTCATAGAGCGACTGGAGATGGGAGAGGGGAGCGTAGGTGTTGGTGTATGCCTGAAAGTAGGCGAGATACTTCATGTCGGGGTATTTGCGGGCAAAGAACTGCTTGCCCTCCTCCAGCTGTTGGCTGACGCTATGGCGATGGTCGCAGTAGGAGGGATTGAAGGTGCGGTTGTTGCAGAAGATGCACCCGCCAGTGGAAATACGGCCGTCGCGGTTAGGACATGTGAATCCCGCATCCACGGAAATCTTCTGTACGCGGAAGGGGAATCGGCTGCGAATCCAGGTGCCATAATCGTTATAATAGGGCGTATTCACTTTATTTAATTCCATCAGTGTGCAAAGTTAGAGAAAAAAACGCTATCTTTGCACAATCAAATAATAAAAATGTAAATATAGACAATAAAACAATGATGATGAAACTAAGATTATCTGTCCTGACGGTATTGGCAGCGGGATGTCTTTCCTGCGCCTTCGCAGGTGAGAAGTTAAACCTGAAGAGTATCACCAGTGGGGAGTTCCGTCCTAAGTCGATGAAGGAAGTAAGGCCGATGGCCGACGGGGAGACCTATGCCCAGATGAGCGATGACGGCAAAAGGGTGGAAATATGCTCTTTCCGTACAGGCAAGCAGGAGAGCGTGCTCTTCGACGCTACCACAGCTAGAGGGGCGAAGATTGACCGCGTGGACGACTATATCCTGAGTCCTGACGGCACGAGGATGCTGATTCAGACTGACACGAAGTCGATTTACCGCCACTCGTTCACGGCCACCTATTACATTTACAGCATCAGGAACAACAAGCTGGAGCCGCTGAGTGACGGCGGTCCCCAGCAGACGCCCGTATTCTCGCCCGACGGTAACCAGATTGCCTTTGTCAGGGAGAATAACATCTATCTCGTGAAGCTGCTCTATGACAACGCAGAGAGTCAGGTGACTACTGACGGAAAGCAGAATGAGATCATCAACGGCATACCCGACTGGGTCTATGAGGAGGAGTTCTCTACCAATAGCTCGATGGTCTTCTCGGCCGATTCGAGGCAGATTGTGTGGATTCGTTACGACGAAAGTGCTGTCAAGCAATACTCCATGCAGCTGTTCAAGGGACTGAATCCTGAGTTCAGCGACTATGCGGAGTACCCAGGTGACTATACCTACAAGTATCCTGTGCCTGGACAGGTGAACTCGAAGGTCAGTGTGCTCAGCTATGATATCCAGTCGCATCAGACACGCCAGATCAATGTGCCGCTGGATGCCGACGGCTATATCCCCCGTATCAAGGCCACAAGTGATCCTGCGAAGGTGGTCGTGATGACGATGAATCGTCATCAGGATGTGCTGCGCATCTACATGGCTAATCCCTTGTCGACCGTCTGCCAGCTGGCTGTGGAGGACAAAGTTGACAAATATATCAAGGAAGAGGTACTGGAGGATATCCAGCTGACTGACAATCATATCCTTCTGCCCAGTGAGCGCGACGGCTATAACCACCTCTATCTCTATAACCTGAACGGACAGCTGCTGCGACAGATCGTCAATGACCGCTATGTGGTGAAAAGCGTCTATGGCTTCGATGAAAAGACGGGCGACACGTATTTCGCTGCGAATCCTCACGGTGCTACCGATCAGCAGGTGATGGTGGCCCACGCTAATGGCAAGATTGAGGTTCTGACTGATAAACCAGGCATCAATCATGCCATCTTCAGCCGCAATTTCAAGTATTTCATCAATATCTGGAGCGACATCGATCATCCCACCAGATATACCCTCTGCCAAAACAACGGCAAGACATTGCAGACCATTATCGACAATCAGGAACTGGAGCAGAAACTGAAGGCCTATGAGTTGGGTAAGAAAGAACTTTTTTCATTCAAGACCTCAGAAGACGTGGAACTGAATGGCTGGATGGTGAAACCTGCCGACTTCGACCCTTCGGTGAAATACCCCGTTATCATGTATCAGTATGGTGGCCCGGGTAATCAGCAGGTGCTCAATCAGTGGGGTATCGGTATGAACGGTCAGGGGGCTATTCTGGAACAGTATCTGGTGCAGCAAGGCTATATCTGTGTCTGTGTGGATAATCGCGGAACTGGCGGAAGAGGTGCTGACTTCGAGAAATGCACCTATCTCCGCTTAGGCGAGCTGGAGGCACGCGATCAGGTGGAAACAGCCTTGTGGCTTGGACAGCAGTCTTATGTCGATAAAGAGCGCATCGGTATCTGGGGCTGGTCGTATGGCGGATGGAATACCCTGATGTCGATGTCGGAGGGGCGCCCTGTGTTCCGTGCAGGTGTGGCTATCGCACCTCCTACCTGCTGGCGTTACTATGACTCGATCTATACAGAACGGTATATGCGTACACCTAATGAGAATCAGAAAGGCTACGACGAGGTGAATCCCATTCACAGGGCTTCGCAGCTGCATGGTGCCTTGCTGCTCTGTCACGGTCTGGCTGATGATAATGTGCACTATCAGAACACGGCAGAATACGTGGAGGCGCTGGTGCAGGCCGACAAGGATTTCCGCCAGCTGGTCTATACCAACAGGAATCATAGTATCTACGGAGGTAATACCCGCCATCACCTGTTCCGTCAGGTTGTCAACCATTTTAATGCAGAACTGAAATGAATCATTCAAGATTGATCTTGTCGTTGTTGCTGGCGGCTGTTCTCGTGGAGGCCAAAGCACAATTGGTTGTCGAGGTGACCAACCCTTCGGATGTGTATCGTGAGGAGGTGATAGAGCTGCCTCTTGAAGAAGTGTGTCAGCGACTGAACACCACCTATGACAGTATTCGTGTGCTGGATAGGGCAGGACTGGATATCCCTTGCCAGTGGACTCATGACGGGAAACTGCTGATAGGGGCCTATGTCAGAAAGAACGGCGTGAACAGATATACGCTCGTCAAAGGTGCTACGCCTCAGTTCCCTGATCTGTGTGACGGCACCATTCATCCTGAGCGGAAAGACGATTTCGCCTGGGAGAATGACCGTGGGGCCTACAGGGTCTATGGACCAGCCTTGGAAGCTACGGGTGAGCGTAGCTTTGGCATAGATGTATGGACTAAGAATACACCCGATCCTGTGGTCAACGACCGCTATTACATCGAGGATGTGGTGATGATGCCTAAGGTAGACTCTCTTCGAAGGATAGACCGTCATCGTGGCGACTCGCTCTATCGCATCAACTCTTATCATCATGATCACGGTAAGGGACTTGATCCGTATAAGGTGGGGGCGACACTGGGTTGCGGGGCACCTGCCCTGATGATCGGCGACAGTATCGTGATGCCTTATTGCTTTGAGCGTTTCGAGGTTCTCACGCATGGGCCGCTGCGCTTTGAGGCCTGTCTGCGTCAGAGTCCGCGAGTGGTCTGTGGTGATACGATTCGTGAGAGTCGCCTGATCAGACTCGATAAGGGCTCTAACTTCAATCGGATGGAGGTGTGGTACGACGGCATCTCCTCACCGTTAGCGTTCTGTTCGGGCGTCGTCATTCAGAAAGAAGATCCCGAGGGTGTGGTCTTAGGGAAGAATTATGTGGCATATACCGATCCTACAGACCAGCCCGATGTGCATCATGCGCCTCTGTATGTGGCGGCGTTATTCCCTGATGGACAAGTAGAGACGAAGAAGGTCGGTAATCATGCGCTGGGTATCATCCGCAATTATAGAGGCGAGCATTTCACCTACTATTTCGGCTCTGCTTGGGCGAAGTATGATGTGCGCACTGAGGAGGAATGGAAGGCCAGAATCGCCTGGTTTATGCGGGGTTTAGAGGCTCCATTACAGGTCGTTATGAAAAATTAAGTGTCGAAAAAGTGCATGTTTATAAAAAGTTTTGTATCTTTGCACCCGAATTGTGTAATTAAATAAAGGTTTTAAGAATGAAAGCAATTAAAGCATTTGGACTGTTTTTGGTTATAACACTTCTTGGAATTGCCGTTACGAGCTGTAAAAGTGACGATCCCTATGAAAGCAGAATTAGTTATCTGGCAATCAAGGATGTAACCTTCTCGTCGGATGCCTCATCAGATATACAGACATTCAGCAATGAGAATTTGAGCAACTACGAGGCAAAATCGAGCGAATCGTGGTGTAGTGTCACTTTTGTGCAGGCTTCTTGTCGGATGATTGTGGAGGCCGAAAATAATGAAACTTACGATGAGCGTAAGGCTGTTGTGACTATCACTGATACCAAGGATCCCACGAAGACGCGCACATTTAACGTTACGCAGGCTCAGAAAGATGGCTTGATCGTGGATGTTACCGATGCTTTCATCGTTCCTACCGATGGTGGTCAGGTCAGCTTCGACGTGAAAAGCAATATCGACTATATCGTGTATATCCCAAGGGAGTATTCTGATTGGCTCAGCAATGCATCTAATACCAGAGGTCTGGAGACCAAGACGGTTACGATCAATGTAGCAAAGAACACTTCTCAAAAGAATCGTGTAGGATATGTCGGCATCGTTAATTCAAAGGATAATAACGAGGTGACTTGGGTGGAGATCGACCAGAAGTTCGATATCGTATTCAGTGTCGATCCTCAGTCAATCACTGTGGATGAACTGAGAAAAGAGATCAGCTTTAATGTGAATGCAAATATTCCTGTAGACGTGAATACCTATCCTGATTGGGTTCAGAAAGGAACAATTGAGGAGGTCGATGACGATAACTACATTTACAAGATGACCGTTACGCCGTTCACGGAGAAGAAGCTGAGCAGACAAGGCACGATCGTCTTCGAGAATGCAGCTTACTTTAAAGAAGCGGCAGTGACAATTATCCAGAACAGACTGTTGTATATTGAGGAAAGCGAGATCGAAGTGCCGATCGGAGGCCGCTTCGGACTGACGCTCCGCAATGATACAGAACAGGAGGCTGTATGGAAGTCGGATAATGAGAAAGTGGCAACAGTCACTAAGGACGGTACGGTCATTGGTGTAACTGATGGTATGACTACCATCTCAGTGACATCTGCCGATGGTAAGTATAAAGACAAAGTAACCGTTCAGGTAAAACAGGCTAATGCAGCAAAACTGAACGACGCATGGTCGAAGGTGCTTGAAAATGGCATTGTAAGCTCATTCACCATTACACTGACTAACAATGATGACAGAACGATTCATCTGAAGCCGGGTTCGTTATATCGTGTGACTGTAGATGGTGAAGAGACGACCACTGAGAAGATCGGAGAAGACAGTGTGACGAAAGACTTGAAGTCGGGTGAAAGCCATACGGCATCCTTCTCAAGTGTTGCCCCAGCAACGATAAGCGAAACGGCTACCTATTCTTATTATATGGTTTGGGACTATAATGTGGATCTGCAGGACTTCACATATACCGCCACAGAGAAATAGAGTATAACGGTAGAGAAACATACAGGATGAAGACGATAAAGCTATTAGGTCTGTTTCTTGCATCTGTAATCGTTGGACTGGGTTTCTCTGGTTGTAAGGAAGATGCTTACGAGAGTCGGATCAAAGAGTTGATTCTCAATGATTTGTCATTCTCCTACCACGCAAATTCAGACACCTTGACATTCAGGCATGAAGACTTGAGTCACTATGCTATTAAGTCAAGCGGTACATGGTGTCAAGCCAAAATCATGAAGGAATCTTCTCAAATTGGGATATACGTGGATGACAATGAAACGTACGATCAGCGAATGGCTATCCTTACACTCACGGACATGGTGGATACGACCAAGACGCGCACCTTCAACGTCATTCAGGCTCAGTTGGACGCGCTGCTGATAGAGGATGAGTTTACTCATTTCACTGGTATACCCACGGATGGACGACAGGTTACTATTCCGGTCAAGAGTAATGTTCCCTATTCTGTTGTGATTGATGAGAACAGTCAAGACTGGATCTCTCAGGTTTTGGCTGCAGAGGCCAAGACCAGGGCACTAAAGGATTCCACTATTGTCCTGGATATTGCCAAGAACGAGTCGCGTGCCGAGCGTACAGGCTATGCTTACATTGTCAGTGAGGACACTGACAAGAAAGTGAAGATAACCATCAGTCAAGTGTTTGAAGCCAAGCTGGATGTTAACCCGCTGACGCTGACGCTTGATGAATTAGGCGGAATAGTGAAGTTGACCGTCAAGTCCAATATCGATTATGATGTCTATTCACAGACAGATTGGATTTCGAAGAGTTCGACGAAAGAGGAAAATGACACTACTACTATAGAGTCGTTCAAAGTAGAACCTTTTACAGAGAGCAAAAAGGGCAGAACAGGCTATATCATTATAGAAAATGCCGGCTGGGATGACCTTCAGAAGAAAATCAAAGTTATCCAAAACAGAGCATTGTATATAGAGAAAAGCGAGGTAAGTGTCAATGTTGGCGGCACTGCGAAGATTGAACTTGTCAATAACACGGGTGACGATAATGTCACTTGGGAGTCTTCTAACAGCAGAGTGGCGACTGTCACGTCAGATGGTACGGCCGAAGGTGTCTCAGAAGGCTCAGCGACATTGACGGTTACTTCGTCAGACTCCGAGCATACCTATAGTGTAAAGGTAGTGGTTAAAAAGGCAGCTGAGGAAGAAACAAAAGATGAATCAGCAAATAAATGATGAAGCCATGCGTCTGCTGAAAAAATAAAATCGGGGTATATTGCCCCGATTTTATTTTCTATGGACGAAGGCTTTAGTATGCGAATAAAGGATACTCCTTCATCTTTTCATTGACGCGCTGACGAACACTTGCAATGACCTGTTCGTTTTCAGGATCATTGAGCACCTCCTCAATCCAGGCGGCAATCTGTACCATCAGGTCTTCCTTAGCACCACGGGTAGTGATGGCAGGCGTTCCAAGACGGATACCAGATGTCTGGAATGCTGAGCGGCTGTCGAACGGTACCATGTTCTTGTTCACGGTGATGTCTGCTGCTACGAGGGCATTCTCAGCAACCTTACCTGTCAGATCAGGATACTTAGAACGCAGGTCTACAAGCATAGAGTGGTTGTCTGTACCGCCGCTGACGATGCCGAAGCCTCGCTTCACGAGCTCCTCTGCCAGAACCTTGGCATTCTTCTGTACCTGCTTAGCCCACTCTTTGAACTCTGGCTGCAGAGCCTCACCGAAAGCAACGGCCTTAGCTGCAATCACATGCTCCAGAGGACCACCCTGCTGACCTGGGAATACGGCTGAATTCAGTAGTTGGCTCATCATCTTCACGACACCCTTTGGAGTCTTCAGGCCCCAAGGATTCTCAAAGTCTTTGCCCATCAGGATAATACCTCCACGAGGACCACGAAGGGTCTTGTGGGTCGTTGAGGTGACGATGTGCGCATATTTCACGGGGTTCTCCAGCAGACCAGCTGCAATCAGACCTGCAGGGTGAGCCATATCGATCATCAGCAGAGCGCCTACCTTATCTGCAATCTCGCGCATACGCTTGTAGTCCCACTCACGGCTGTAAGCACTACCACCACCGATAATCAGCTTGGGCTTGTGCTCCAGCGCCAACTGCTCCATCTCATCATAGTCTACACGACCAGTCTCCTTGTTCAGGTTGTAGCCGATAGGATTGTAGATGATGCCAGAGGTGTTGACGTGTGAACCATGTGACAGGTGACCACCGTGATCCAGATTAAGCCCCATGAAGGTGTCGCCAGGCTTCAGCACAGCCAACAGTACGGCAGCATTAGCCTGTGCTCCTGAGTGAGGCTGCACATTGGCATACTCTGCACCAAAGAGCTTGCATACACGGTCGATAGCCAACTGCTCGACTTCGTCAACCACCTGGCAACCACCGTAATAACGATGGCCAGGATAGCCTTCTGCATACTTGTTGGTGAGATAACTGCCCATAGCCTCCATGACCTGGTCACTCACGAAATTCTCACTGGCAATCAGCTCGATGCCTTTCAACTGGCGCTGATGCTCTTTCTCAATCAACTCAAAGATTGTGTTGTCTCTGTTCATTGTCTTTGTTTATTGGGTTTATACTAATTCCACCTTATTGATATCTTGCTCCTTCTCACAGTAATGACAGGTCAGGATGCCATTCTCCACATGGAAATGGGTCGCCATCGGCTCATTATTGGTGATACACTTGGGATTATTGCATTTCACGATGCCCTTGATCTCAGCAGGTGTCTCGACGGCTTTTTTCTCTACCACCTCATAGTCGCGGATAATATTGAGGATGACATTGGGGGCAACAACTGACAGGCGTGAGATCTCATCGTCAGTGAAAAACTTATCTGAAACCTTGATGATACCTTTATTGCCCACTTTCTGGGAGGGGTAGTTGAAACCAATGGTGACAGGCGTATTCAACTCAAAGAGTCCGAGCAGACTGGCCACCTGATAGGTTTTGCTGGCGGGTATATGGTCTATTACTGTGCCGTGCTCAATGGCGGCAACCAAGCGTTCTTTCTTGTTCATGGGATAATGGTTTTGTCGTTTTTAACTTCCTCAAGGCTGATACCAAGTACATCACAGAAGATGGCCTCACGCGCAAAGAGACCATTACCAGCCTGTTGGATATAATATGCGTGTGGGTTGTCGTCCACTTCGTATGCAATCTCGTTTACACGGGGTAGGGGGTGCAGAATCTTCATGTTGGGCTTGGCGCTTTTCAGCATGTCGTTATTCAGCACATATACGTTCTTCACTCTTTCGTATTCCATCAAGTCAGAGAAACGCTCCTTCTGTACACGTGTCATGTAGAGAATGTCTGCATCGGCAATGATTTTCTCATTGAAGGCCGTGTGCTCCTGATACTTGATGCCATGCTCCTTGCAGTAGAGCTTGTATTCGTTTGGCATGGCCAGCTCCTTGGGGGCTACGAAATGGAATGTGGGATTGAAGTGACGCATGGCCATCAGCAGCGAATGCACTGTACGGCCGTATTTCAAGTCGCCCACCATATATATATTAAGGTTCTCAAGCGTCCCCTGAGTCTTGTAGATCGAATAAAGGTCGAGCATGCACTGTGAGGGGTGCTGGTGGGCACCGTCGCCTGCATTCACAATAGGAATTGGAGCCACTTCCGAGGCATATTGGGCTGCACCCTCAATGAAATGCCGCATCACTATGACATCTGCATAGTTGGATACCATCAGAATCGTGTCCTTTAGTGTCTCACCTTTGGTCCCACTCGTAATCTTCGGGTCGGCAAAACCAATGACACGGGCTCCTAAACGGTTGGCAGCAGTCTCAAAACTGAGACGTGTACGAGTAGATGGCTCAAAGAAGAGTGTAGCCACTACTTTACCTTTTAATAACTCCCTGTTGGGGTGCTTCTCAAATTCTTCTGCCATCTCAATCATATAGAGAATTTTCTCCCTTGTGAGATCGGCAATAGTCACAAAATTATGCTTATCCATTCGTAATTTTCATTTTGTTGCCGCAAAATTACACATTATTTCTGATTTAAGTGCGATAATTACAAATAAAATCGTAATTTTGCACCAAGATACTTAAAAAAGTAACAAAATTTAGATTATGAGGAAGCTATTTGTCTATTTTCTGTGGACATTATTGTTTATCATCATTTTCGGTGCTGCAACAGCATTCTATGCCATCAACGAAGGATGGATTGGCTATATGCCACCCATTGAGGACTTGCAGAACCCCATTAACCGTTTCGCCACACAAATCTATTCTGCCGATGGCAAATTGATTGGAACGTGGAATTATAACCGTGAAAATCGTGTCATGGTCGATTATACCAAGATTGCTCCGTCACTCGTGAAAGCGCTCGTGGCTACAGAGGACGTGAGATTCTACGATCATTCGGGTATAGATTTCTATGCACTTGGACGTGCGATAGTAAAGCGTGGATTAATGGGACAGAAAAGCGCTGGTGGCGGTTCTACGATCACCCAGCAGTTGGCCAAGCAGCTCTATTCGGAACATGCCAGTACCACGATGGAGCGTTTGCTTCAGAAACCCATCGAGTGGGTGATAGCCGTGAAACTGGAACGCAATTATACGAAGGATGAAATCATAACGATGTATCTGAATTATTTTGACTTCCTTCATAACGCTGTCGGCATCAAGACTGCTGCAAATACCTACTTCAGTAAGGAACCTAAGGACTTGACGGTTACCGAGTCTGCAACTCTTGTCGGTCTTTGCAAGAATCCTTCATATTACAATCCTGTCCGTAATCCTGAGCGTAGCCGTGATCGCCGTAATGTGGTGCTTGGACAGATGCTGAAAGCTGGCTATATCACTCAGGAGGAACACGATAAATATTGTGCAGAACCTCTTGAACTGAAGTTCCATGTCTCAGATCATAAGGAGGGATTGGCTGTTTATCTGCGTGAGTTCCTGCGTCGTTACATGACTGCCAAGAAACCAGAGCGCGCTCTCTATCCTTCTTGGAATATGGTTAAGTATTTTAATGATTCAATCAATTGGGAATCAGATCCTTTATACGGCTGGTGCAACAAAAACAAGAAGCGTAATGGCGACAATTATAGTATATATACAGATGGCTTGAAAGTATATACTACCATTGACTCGAGGATGCAGAAATATGCAGAACAAGCTGCTTATCAGCATGTGGTGAAATTCCTGCAGCCTGCTTTTGATAAGGAGAATAAAAACAAGGCTAATGCGCCTTATTCTTCTAACCTGACTTCTCAGCAGGTTCAGCAGATATTGAATCGCTCTGTCCGTCAGTGTGAACGTTATAGGGTTCTGAAAGAGAGTGGCGCGTCTGATGCGGAAATCCACAAATCCTTCCATACTCCAATAGAGATGTCTGTATTTACGTATCATGGCGAAGTCGATACGGTGATGTCGCCAATTGATTCGATAAAATATTACAAGTCGTTCTTGCGGACTGGCTTCGTTAGCGTATGTCCGCAGAATGGTCATGTGAAGGCTTATGTCGGTGGACTCGATTATGCTCACTTTGCGTATGATATGGTGATGGATGGTCGTCGTCAGGTGGGATCTACCATCAAACCTTTCCTGTATTCTCTGGCAATGGAGAATGGTTTCTCGCCTTGTGATGTTGCACCTAATGTGCAACAGACTTATATGGTGGCCGGACAAGCTTGGACGCCTCGAAACGGTAGTAAGGCTCGCTATGGAGAAATGGTGACACTGAAATGGGGACTTCAACAGTCTAATAACTGGATTTCGGCTTACTTGATGAGTAAACTTAATCCGCAGGCTTTTGTTGATTTGCTCCATGAATATGGTATTCGCAATCCGGAAATTCATCCCTCCATGTCTCTTTGTCTGGGTCCATGTGATATCAGCGTCGGGGAGATGGCCAGTGCCTATACGGCATTTGTTAATCACGGTATTCGAGCCGCTCTGATGTTTGTGACAAGGATTGAAGATGGGGAGGGTAATGTGATCGCTCAGTTCCAGCCACGTATGAATGAGGTGATAAGCGAGGAAAGTGCTAATAAGATGATCTATATGCTGAAGAGTGTTGTAGATGGAGGTACTGCCAGCCGCTTACGCTTCAAGTATAATATGAAAGGCGATATCGGTGGAAAGACTGGAACCACTAATAATAATAGTGATGCTTGGTTTATGGGCATACTGCCTACACTCGTCAATGCATGCTGGGTGGGTGGTGATGACCGTGATATCCATTTCAACTCAATGGCGATGGGACAAGGTGCTTCTGGAGCTCTGCCTATATTCGCTCTTTATATGCAACAGGTCTATAAAGATGAGCAGTTGGGATATAATGAAAATGCCATTTTCGATCTGCCTGAAGGATATGATCCGTGCTCGCTTGTCGACGAGTCTTTAGAGAATCCTGATGCGGAAATCGAAGAATTGTTCGAATAGTCCCTATTATAATATATAAGGTGGAATTCTGAATTGTCATGAATCCCGAAAACTTTCTGGATTTTTTGAAAATTTTCCCCTAAAAGTTTGGAGGGTATCGAAATTTGTTGTACCTTTGCACTCGCTTTCGCGCAAAAATGAGGTGCGGGGCAAGAAGAAAGAGTTCTTTGAAAGATTTACATAGACAGAAGTAGTACAAGAAGCAAGAGCAGCAATGCTCTTGGGTATAAGAAACGAACCGTCAAATTTATGAGGTCGCGCAAGCAGCCTCATTTGAATTTAGGTGCTTATAACTTGATACAGGATAGTCGTTCTGAGACAGATTACAGATAGTTTTCCCTAGTGGTACTAGTCAGACTAGTAATACAGGGTCAACTAGTAAAAGAATATAGAATATACAGTGAAGAGTTTGATCCTGGCTCAGGATGAACGCTAGCTACAGGCTTAACACATGCAAGTCGAGGGGCAGCATGGTCTTAGCTTGCTAAGGCCGATGGCGACCGGCGCACGGGTGAGTAACGCGTATCCAACCTTCCCTATAGTAGGGGATAGCCCGTAGAAATGCGGATTAATACCCTATGTTGTATTTTGATGACATCAGATGAATACCAAAGGTTTACCGCTATAGGATGGGGATGCGTCTGATTAGGTTGTTGGC
>CAMHAM010000055.1 GCA_946183415.1 uncultured Prevotella sp. | reverse complement strand
TACCGCCATAGATACCACCTGCAACACCAGCCGTAGCCACTGAGCCTGCTGCACTGCCTGCACTGGAGCTGACACCACCGGGAATAAGCCATGAGGCGACCTCTGGTACAAAGCGTAGGATAAAGGCACCGACAAGCATACCCATTGCATACATGCAGTTGGAGCCGATGCCCTGAAGACCGAGTGCTCCTATCTGACTCCATGTATTCACCTGTCCCTGCAACAACTTGGAGTAGGCTGTAATATCCTCCTGAAGATTGTAAAGCAGGATGAAGTCGATATAGTACAGGCACATATAGGTCACGAATCCCCATAAGGATAGAGACAGGTACTTTGAAATCCATTGTGACCAGGCATTACTCCAAGGCGGCACTATCGAGAGTGCAAACATGATTGGTGCGAACATCGCAAGGATGGTCATGAAGATACGCTGTGCCACCAAAATACCATAATAGGTCATCTGGAATATCAGTTCACCGATGAACCTTATCACATCATTGATCCATTCCGACACCTTGGTCTCTGCTGCGACTGCTGCCTGTTGGGCATACTTGTTAATAGTGGAACCGAGGTTTTCCATACTATAGATGAGCTTGTCCCACCAGTGGGCATCCTGTCCTATCTCCTGAATCTGCTTGGCCGTCTCTACGCTGTCCTGCACTTCACGGAGTCGTTTCAGATACTCTGCCTGTTTTTGGGCAACCTTCAATTCCATCGCGGCAACCTGTTTGTTCTTTGCCTTGGCCATTGCTTTGGTGGTGTTCTCCAGAGCCTTGCCAGGCACCTGAAGTTCAGAACATATCCAACTACTTGACGTGATACACATTGACAATGCAATGATTCGGGCCAGTTTCATAACATCCATAGCCCTGCGTCCAAGCATCATCATCCAACATTCGTAAGAACCGACACACAGAGCCAGCAGCAGACCGAGGACACGGGCATAGCCAACAGTGTCACCAAGGATGGCTGACTTCGGGAATGACTCCATCGCCACAAGCAACTTATCAAGGCTTTCATCAATGGATGGCAGTCCCATGGTGAGGAACAAGTCCGATACGCTTAATAATAAATCCGTTGTCATCTTCTGTTCCTCCTCACTTGTAATAGTTCTGTGCCATGCCTACCAGATGGGCGGTACGGCTCACCAGTTCTTCCATCTGTTTCTTGGCATCAATGTAACCCTTCTGACGCTTGGCATTCTCCAGTTCATAGCCTATGCCCGTCTTATGCAGATAGGCAATGTTCTGGCAGATGATATTGTTCTGGCGTGACAGTTCATCGACCTGCGCTTTCATCTTGCCCTTGCTCCTGGTCATGCAGAATACCAAACCCTCAGAAATGCTGTTCTGCATACGGTTGAAGTCATCCTTGAAGGACTTATAGACCAGATCGACGTTGCGGTCAGCCTGACGAAGCACGTCCTCCTTGTGAAGTTCCTCGATGTACTGTCGTTCGTCCTCGACCTTCTTCATCTTCTGCCGTTGCGTCTCTTCCGAGATAACACGCACAGGCATGATACGCTTTACATTGGAGTCCTCCTCTTCAAATTCGACATAAAGTCCACTATGGAAACCCCTCCATCTCCAGTGGAGCGATGCCCCGCTGTAGTTCTTGTGAAACAGATAATAATACCAGTCGGGAGCAAAGTCCCAGGGGCCGTTCTCCATTGACTTCCATTGTTTCTCCTTCTGGTCATCGTGAGAAATCTGTACCCACTGTGCTGACATTCCCATCGGCAATAGTGCCAAAAGGGAAAAGATTAATAGTTTCTTTCTCATACTTTATTCCATTGATTGATTAGTCCTGTTGCAATCTCATCCGTGACCTCGCTGTTCAGGATGTCCCAGATATAATCATAGTGAAAGCCTCCGACAGCCACGATACTTGCCCAGCAATAGGCACTGTCTATGATGCCTCGCATGGTGTCTATACTTGTCTTGATGGAGTTCACAAGATTCAGTTTCTCGTCCATGGAAGCCTTCATCACGTTCAGGCCGCTGGCAGTCATCGTCAGGTAAAGCGCCTTGATGTTCTTGATCTCACGGGAACAAGCAAGGTTCGCTTCTGCGAAATACCAGGCTACCATCGGTTTCTTTGTGGAATACTGAACTGACAATTGGGCAAACTCGGAATACTCCTGAATGAGCTTATACATGCTGCTGGCCGTATAGCTAAGACTTGCAGCCAGCAGGACATAAGAGTAGCCGTTGGAGAGCTTGGAGTCCAAAGTGGTACGGGCATCATTGAACTTGTTGGCACCCTTGGTCACCAAAGACTGCTCTCCGAAACTGACGGCAATCTTATCCCTTGCAGCATCTTCTTCACCCTTTATCATCTTGTGAAGACTGATCAGGGCCTCGATGGTCGGGAAATCCTGCGGCCATTCAATGGCTAATGCCTTTCCCTGTATCAGGAAGAAGGCCATCATTATCAGAATGATCCTTCTCATGCGCCCAGACCCTCCCAATCGTTAATCAGTCCTTCAACCATGTTCTTGCCAGAGAAGAATGCAGCCCACGACTGACAGTCAATAGCTAGCAGGAGGTTGTTCATGTCGCTGCAATACTGGCACATCATCGTAATGGCCTCCATCTTGTAGCGTATCTCCAGCAGATGGGTGTAGATTCGGTTGGCCAGTGTCAGACGCTCATAGCGGTCAATGAAGTTATAGCCGTCGCCGTTACCACTGGCGGCTGTACCTACGTTGGGAACATCCTTGCTCTTCTTGATAGGGTTCTTCACCTTGCCATTGTTGACAATATCCACGAAGTCCTTAACCAGCGACTCTGTTTCCAGTACGATGTCCGTCACCTCTTTGAGGCAGATGACATAGTTCTTGCCGGGTGACTTGTTCATGTATTTCAGTACGACTGGCACATCCTTGAAGATCTCGGCCACACAAGCCCCAATCTCCACATAATACTGTGACTCTGCTCCGAAACCGCTGACATTCTCCATCGACATCTTGTAGAGTTCCTTGATGGTGGCCATCGTTGCTGTGTACTGCATGATCTTCTGCTGCTTGGAATTGATGGAGTCAAGCCTTGTGTTATGCTGACTCTCTATCAGTTCCTGTGAGGCGGCATTAGCGGTAACGGCTCCAGTCGTCCAAGGGTCAAACACCACCTTCCATCCTGCGTGTGCCTGTACGGACAGCAGGACTGCGCCTAATACGATTGCTAATCTTGCTCTTACCATAGTGACATAATGTTTTGATGATTATTGATTTGTCTGGCAAAGTCGAGGTACTTTCCTACATTTGCCTTCTTACGGTCTTTCTCGATTTCTATGATGGCTTGTTGGATATTGCCGAAGTGACGCTCATAGATTTTCAGAGCTTCCT
Organism: uncultured Prevotella sp.; assembly: GCA_946183415.1. GTDB lineage: Bacteria > Bacteroidota > Bacteroidia > Bacteroidales > Bacteroidaceae > Prevotella. Next base: position 15,777 of record CAMHAM010000055.1, on the reverse strand, counting down.
TCTCCAGACGTTCGGTGGTGTAAGCCCAGTAGCACTCTGGCGGTTCCTCCACTCCGAATACGTCCCAGGTGTCACCACGGCGAATCCATACCTCACGGAAATAGGCACGGCCTTCCTTGTTCTTCAGACTGTTAATAGTAAAAATCTGCTGAAGCTGCACCTGTGTCAATCCGAGTTGGTCGGCCACATCCTGATAATTGTCCTTGAACTTCGACTGGTCGAGAAGGATGGTCACGTCGGCATTGGCTACGACGGCTTTCTTCAGGATGTCCGATGAAAGCAAGTCCTCCAACTCCTGTGTCACCACGCCTGCGATACCGTTGAACTTACGGACAGTCTTGAAAAGGAACTGCAGGTAGGCAGCCATACGGGGTGTGGCAACGGCCTTCCATGCCTCTTCGATGATGATGGCCTTGCGACCTTTCTTCAGGCGCATCTTCTGTAGGAACACATCCATGATGATAAGCACGACGATAGGGAAAAGGACAGGATCCTCTTTAATCTTGTCAATCTCGAATACGACGAACTTCTGTTCAAAGAGCGAGGCATCGGCATCGTTATTCAGCGTGTATTCCAGCTCACCGCCCTTGTAGAAACGACTGAGCAAAGCCGAGAAGTCGGCAATTCTGAACTTCACATCCTTATCCTTGCAGATCTGTGGGATGCGCTCGATGGCAAAGTCATAGAAGGAGTTGAAGGAAAGCGTAGTCACCTTCAGTTTGCGGCGGCGTTCCTCCATACGGTCAACCTCCTCGTTGAGTTTCATGAGGTAGGTTCCCTCCATCACTTCTGGAGTCAGTCGGGAAAGCTGGTTCTCTGCTGCAGCAACCTCTCCAGCAGATGCGGCCTTGTCGTTGGCCAGATTCTGAAGCTTCTCCACCCAGCGGCGTTTCTTCTCCTTCTCCCTGCGCATTTTCTCCTCAGTTTCATCTGATGGTTCAGTCTGTTCAACAGGTTCAACTACCTCTTGTTGCTTCTCCTGCTCTGCATACTTCTTCTCCAACTCTTCCTCAAACTTGTCGTATTCACCATTCATCTTGTGCTTTAAAGTCAGCAGATGGATGATGTCCTGACGTTCCTGCTCGGTGTACTTCTCGAAGGGATGGAAGTAGGCCTCGTAATATTCCACGATGACCTGGTTCACTACAAGTTCCTCCACATCATCCGGGGCTTTTTCACCGATATAGATGAGGAAGATGAGGGTTTTAAGGAAGTTCTTCTTCTCTCCGAAGTTATCGTCATACTCCTGACGGGTAATCTTGAACGGATTCATAGAGATTGGCCGTTCCTTGGAGTAGGTGATATAGGTTCCCTTGTAGTATCGGCAGATACCTTCATAGGAGTCACCTGTATCGACCAACACAATGTCGGTGTCCTGGATCAGTAGCTGACGAACCACGCTGTTCATATGAAACGACTTACCACTACCAGATGGCCCGATACAAAGGAAGTTGGCATTGTTGGTATGCTTGATCTTACCCTCCTTACCCGTGAAGTCGATACCGATGGGCAGTCCGTCACGGTCAGTATAATAGACCAAAAGGGGTGACAGTTCCGTCTGTTTGGTATGCTCCTTGAAAAAGAGGCAGACGGCAGCATCCGAAAGTGTCAGGAAGAGGTCATAGTCGGGATTGAAGGTGTAGGCATTGCCGGGAAAGGATGCCTGAAACAGCTCCAATTGGTTATAGGCAGTGCGTGACGGCATGATACCACAGCCATATAGCTTTGTCTCGATGAACGATGATACAGGTGTGACTTTGTTCAACGGACAGCTGACGATGATGTTATAGTTGGTGTTGACCAGCAGTTTATTGTCTGCTGCCAGCATATCCAGAACTGCGTCGATGTCTGCCTTGGCAATCTTGTTGGAAGGGTCAGGCATGGAGCCGTGACGCTTCGACTTGCTCTCCAGCTTGCGCTTCAGCTTCTGTTGGGCTGGAATCTGGATGACCTGATTGTAGATGATGCAGTCTGCAAAAGGAACATTGGTCATGAAGCCGAACAGATCGGTGGCGATGCGGTAGCCATTGATTGGAACCGGCAGATAGGGCTTTACCACTGTTGGCATGTCGATAACGTCCACATCAACCAGTGAGAAGGAGCGCACGGCACGGTCGCCGATGGTCAGGAACTCATCACTGGCCTTGAAGTTGTTGACGCTGAAAGCACCGTCCTTGAAGTTGATGGTCATGAAACGGTGCAGATAGTCGGACACATCGTTCTTGTTCAGTTTGTAATACCAAATGTTTTTGTCTGAGAGGATGTCGCACACTTTCGCCACCTTTGCGTGGAAGTCCAGCCATTTCTTCGGGTCGTACTTAACGAACATGTTTTTTCCTGCTTCCTGTGTGATGATGAGGAAGGTGCGGATGTCGGTATATTCCCTGCCCTCGAAATAGCGGAAGTAGCTCTGAGAAAGGAACTCCATTTCGGGCGGGATGTCATGATGATAGCCTCGCTTGCAGAAGATGTCCTGCTTCTGGAGGGCATAGCCCTCACCAAGCGTCTGGACAATATTGCTCAACACGTCACAGAACTGCATATACAGCTCTGCATCGGTGCTGAAGCGAGGTACAGGGTTCTTTATTTCGAGAATGACAGAGCAGTCGCCTTGCTTCGACCAGAGTACGGTGTTCAGATGTCTGCCGCGCTCGTCGTTGATGTCCTGAAGCTGGGCAAAGAGCTTGTCAAACGGTCTTTTCTTGTTTGCCATTGACAGTCGCTTTAATGATTGTACAGGCCCTGATAGACGAAGATTCCCCTGTCGTGCCGCTTGGCATGGAGTCCGCTGCGCTGCTTGACGTAAATCGTGATCAGTCCTGCGATGGCCAGCACAATCATGGCGATGAAGCCTGCCAACTTACCAATGAGGATGGAGAACACGATAAAGCCGATGAACGACAGTCCGATGGCTCCGGCGGCATAGCTAAGGAACCTGCCTCTGATTCCCATGAACTCCAAAGGACGCTGAAGCCCTTTGAATACAGGATAGCCGTTGTAATTACCTTGCATGATAGTGTCTCTTGAAAACAAAGGAAGGAAATGCCCTGCTGTCGAAAGACGATGGCGAGGGCATCTCCTTCTGTCACGTCCTGCTTTACTTGAAGAACATGGGAAGAGCCTCCGACATGGCGATGAATGCCACGCATCCGCCGATGGTCATCATAATGGTCTTCTTCACATCCTGGTCGCCGTTCTGCATCTTGAAATAGACGTTGAAGGCACCCACCAACACGATGACGGCTGCGATGGCCTTCATAAGGTTGGCTACGGGGGTCTGATACGACGAGATTTCCGTCGTGGCCTTGGTGAAGCCACCTGCACCCTTGCTGCTTGCATAGGTTGCGACGGCACAGAAGAGGAACATGCCTACGAATGAGGCGATGCGCTTCTTGGGGAGATTCTTCCAGCCCTGCTGAAGGGCGTTCTTAATGGGGTTAACTACTTGTAACATAATTGTTTGTAAATGTTTTAATTTTAAATTCTATGTTACAATTTAAAGCACCACGTGTAGTGTGGGAAGGGAGTCTTAACAGGACTTCGGAGCATCAGCCCTCTGGCCGAGCTGCGGCATCATTCCCACTATAGCCGCTAACAAGTTAAAGTACAATATCAAAGCTGTCTGCCAGCTTATGCGGCCTCTGGAACCTCGTTCCAGTCGGCAAGGAGCTTACCGAAAGGACAGTCCTTGCCTTTTTCTGCAAGTTCGTCCACCTTGGGTATCAGCTCTTCGATTTCAATACCTCCACTCATAACTTCTTGTTCTGATTCTTCTTCCTTGGTCAGTTCCTTCTTCTTGTCCTTTACAATGTCCTTGGGATGGAACTCGGCAGCCTCGCTGCTGATGTCGATTTCCTCTTCCTCGACAGCGGCCTCCAAAGGCAGCTCGTCCTTCTTGAAGAACTGGTCGTAGGAAATCATCCCGGCATAGTAAAGAATATAGCCGAAGAAAACAACCGTAAGTAAATTACCGAATGTCATACTTTTCTCTGTGCATATTGTTTGTTATCCTGTTTCCTCCGTCTCAAATCCACAGCCTGCCTGCCATTGACAGGACAGGACTGCGGATTCTCTGAGCGAAGAAAATGAGCTTATGTAGTTGCAGCAGGAGCGGGGGTGTCAAGACTCTCCACGTTCCAAGCTCTGTTGCTGCCATACCAGTGACCGTCCTTCTCGTCGGCGCGAGGGTCGTAGCTGACTTTTACGCGCATCTGCTCCTGAAGGGCATACTGTTTGATCTTGTCCTCCCCGAAAACGTCAAAGAGACATCGTTTGGGGTACTGTTCCTCGGTTTCCAGCACATACTGCTGGCTCTTCCAACCTCCTCGTGCAGAGGTGCCGCTCTTCTCTGGCAACACTGCGATAATCTTACCTTGAATTTCCATTTGCTTGATTACTTTTGATGTTTATTACTTGTGCCGGATGGTCATGCACCCAGCCACGTTTGCTTGTAAATCACTGCCGGTACGCTCCAAGGGGCGAAGTCCAGTCCTGCCTTACGGGCATTCTCTTCACGGTGGCGATGGCGCTTTTGTTCTGGAGTGTAGTAGATGGTGTTGCTGCCTCGCATCACGATATAGCCGTCATTCTTCAGCTTGGTGCGGTATTTCACCTTCCTGGGGTTGGTGACCAGCTTGATATTGGTGTGCTGGTCCAAGCCAAAGACGATACGCGCACGTTCCTTCTTTATCAGTTTCCTGCGGATTCTGGAGCGTATTTCCTTTTCCTCTTCCTTGGTGCGGGTCAGGTGGAGTCCTGTGACAACGCGTCTGACAGTGCTCTTTGAGGTGTGGGTTGCCTCGGCTATCTCAACCTGTGAGAAGGTGGGATAGAGTTCCCTTACAGTCTCTTCATATTCGTTCTTGCTCATATCCTTGTCATTTTAGATGCTCATATCAGACTGTCGTGCTGCTTGATGCACTCACGAAGTTCCTGCTTGTTCAGTATGATGAAGGAGCGAAGGATGGCGTTTATGGTGTCAGTGGCTGACATACGGTTGATGTCGCAAGCCTTCAATGCGGTCACAATGTCCTCGTCAATCCAGTACATCTTCCGTCCGTCTTTCTTCACTCGGTAGCCATAGCCCTCTCCACATTTCAGAAAGGTGTTCCACCACTCGTTACCCTCCTTGGGCATGGCGGTAGGTGTTGGCTTATGCTCAGTATTTATCCTTGGAATCGGTTCGGCAACTGGCTCTTCCTGCGGCCTCTGTACGGGGGCGGCATTCTGTTTCTGCCGTCCCTGTACGTCAAGAACGATACCCTCAATGTCATCGGGTAGCGTCATCAGGTCGTCCGATGTCATTTCATTTGTCTTCTTTGCCATGGCCGTTCTCTCCAAATATGTTGTCATAGATGCAATCAAAGGCAGGTGTCACAATGGACTTCTGGGTGTCCATCAGTCCCATCGTGTTATATCGCTGCATTTCCACACGCTGTTCAATCTTGGGGGTGACGATGCCGAACTTCGACCACTGCTCATCGGTCTCAGCCCAAAGTTTCTTTTCCCTCTCTGTGCCGTAACGCTTGTCGTGCTTGTTGACGATGAAGAATATCTTAGTAGCCATCGACTGCACACGCTTCTTCAGCTGCAGGATGAAGCCAAGGAAGGTCACGGTGGAGTTGATGGAAGTGGTCTCGTACTGATACGGACATACAATATAGTCGGTCTGTACGAAAAGGGGAATAAGTCCCTGTTGGGCGAGGTTGCCGGGCGCGTCAATGAGTACCACACCATTAAGCTGGCGCAGATTCTTCATCAGGTTCTTGACATTCTCGGGGTCTGCGATGCTGAAAGCCTGTACCTTGTACTTCTCCTTCTGGTCTGGGTACTTCTTGTAGTCGGCCTTACGCTTCTCAAAGATGGTCTGCTGTCCGTCGCAGTCAATAACGATGGTTCTCTTGCCTCGGTTTACCAGATAGTTGGCAAACAGGGTACACAGTGTTGTCTTGCCTACGCCGCCTTTTTGGTTGGCAAACGTGATGATTGTTACTTCGCTCATAATTAATCGTCAATTTAAAGATGAATACTTGTTCTCTTCACTCACTGTGGCTGCCGATGGTGACAGTCCTGACAGGCTCCCTTTTTTGTAGGCCAATTCTTACGAGGAGTCGGGCCCCAGAACAAGTATTCGTTGACGATGTACCAGTCATCACACACCCACTTTCGGGTGGTCAACCATTGATTTCGGGTGCAAAGTTACGCATAATATTTGAAACTACCAAACAATTATTCAGAAATTTATAGTTTTGATGTTTAATAATATCTAATTTTCTTAATTTTATCACAACAGATAATTACGAACAATGTATTTCTGCTTCTAATTTTGATTTGTAGGAGTCATACTTTCCCCTCTTGGTTCAGGAAATAGCATCGAAAAATAGAGGTTTTATCTTCTATTCGAGAGAGAATTAACAACATCATTTGTACACACACAACTGACAGCTTTATGCTGAGATTATTGCCATTTAAGCTTTCATTCGTAAAAAATCATAAATAGATAGTAAAAAACGGATAATTTAGCCATTAAATGAGAATTATTCATTATCTTTGTGGCATTAAACTGCAATCACATGGAAGATGTAAACAGAATAAAAGTAGTTCTCGTCGAGAAGAAACGTACCAGTAAATGGTTAGCGGAACAACTTGGAGTTAATCCGTCTACTGTCAGCAAGTGGTGTACTAATACATCACAACCAGACCTTGCTTGCCTGCTAAAGATTGCCGATTTACTCGAAGTCGATATAAGAGAACTGTTTATCAGAGAGTACAAACAATACTTTCTTGCCAAAGAATCAAAATAAGAGATTATAATATGTTCTATAAACTCATAGAAAAGAAACGCAATGAATGGCTGGCATCTGAGTATTGCACCATCAAAGAACTGCTTCAGTATATTGTGCAGCGGGGTATGATGCGCGATGCTCAGTTAGAGGCCATCAAGACATACCTGTTTCTGAAGATAGCCTGCAAGAATCAACCCTTGTGGCGGCTCTTTGTAGATGGCGTGTTCAACGACACCAACATCGGGCAGGTGGAACTGACAGAGACAGCCCGCCAGACATTCAGCTCCAACAAGGCTGCTGTAGCGTTGTTCCAGTATTCGCGCCTACACGACAAGAAAGGCAAGCAGCTGGCTCCTGAACTGGAGCACTATATCAAACAGCATGCCGACGAGATAGATTACGAGGCCACATTCCAAAAGATATTCTACGGCGTCACCTATACCGACTACCTTTTCAGTCTGCCTATGGGAGCCGGGAAGACTTATCTGATGGCTGCGTTCATCTATCTTGACCTTTATTTTGCTCAGAATGACGAAAACAATCCTGCCTTTGCCCACAATTTCATGGTGATGGCTCCGTCGGGGTTGAAGTCCTCAATCGTTCCCAGTCTGAAGCATATCAAGGAGTTCGACCCATCTTGGATTATCCCTGAACCAGCGGCTACAGAATTGCGCCGACTGATTAAGTTTGAGATTCTGGATGAACAGAAAACAGCCAATAAGAGCAACCGCATCAAGAATCCCAACGCCCAGAAAATCAACAATCATCAGCCGTTTGAAGACTTGAAGGGATTGGTGGCTATCACCAATGCCGAAAAGGTCATCCTTGACCGCTTCGATAGCAATCAAGACCCTTCGCTCTTCTCCGAAGAAGAACTGAAGCGTATGGCATTGGCCAACGAACTGCGCGAGCTCATCGGTTCCATTCCTCACCTTGCCGTTTACATCGACGAAGTGCATCATGCTGCCGATGGTGAGATCAAGCTCCGTCAGGTGGTGAACAAATGGACGGAGAAGCATACGTTCAACTCCGTGCTTGGTTTCTCAGGCACACCTTATTTAGATAGTGCAGAACCGCTGAAGATATCAGAAACGCTGACCATCAAGAATACCGACCTTGCCAACGTGGTATATTATTATCCGCTTGTTGATGGCATTGGAAACTTCCTGAAGAATCCTGATGTAAAGTTTGAGGATAACGACACCCAGACGATTGTAGCCAATGGTGTACGTGAGTTTCTCGACAAGTATCGCGACACGATGTATGCTAACGGCACTTGTGCCAAACTGGCCATCTATTGCGGTCAGATTGAAACGCTCGAAGAAAGTATCTATCCGTTGGTGTCAGAGATAGTGGCATCCTATGGACTGAACCCCACAGACACCATTCTGCCTTATCATGGCGGCAATAAGCAGTACCCTCAACATGAAGGTTCTGAGACAGCTTTTGCATCGCTCGACACTTCCATCTCGAAATATAAGATAGTACTCCTTGTGCAGATTGGCAAGGAGGGTTGGGACTGCAAGAGTTTGACGGGTGTTATTCTGCCACAGAAGGGTGTCTGTCCCACGAACATGGTGCTCCAGACATCTTGCCGCTGTCTGCGTCAGGTCGTGAAGAATAGTCAGGAAACCGCCCTCATCTGGCTTAACAAGTTCAATGCTGAGAAATTGAATCGTCAATTGCAACAGCAGCAGAATATCACACTTAAGGAATTTGGCGGCAAGCCAAATGTGGAACCAAAACTGATTGACCGCTTCTCGCGAATGGACCGTATGCAGGTGCCTAAGATAGACTATTATCAACTGAAAGTCAGCTACGAGACGCTGATCATCGACGATGCCAACAACCCTGCACAACGCTTGCAAAGCGAAGAAACTCTGGCTCTGGCAGATATTTCCCTGATTCATCAGCAGGATATGGAAGGTAATTTGATTGCTTCCGTTGAACAGGAAAGCAAAGAAGAGGTTCATACATCTTTCCGCTGGTGGCTCCACCAGATTGCTAAGGAGAGTTTCGGTATGCTGAAAATGACCGACCTGAAAAAGTGCGAAGCAGAGTTACAATCTATATTCGCTAAGATTTCAATAGAAAAAGATGGCGTGTTGATTGAAAACAAGAAATACGACCATCAGCGCATACGTTCGCTCATTCGTCAGGCCTTTGCTCCTCAGCGAGACTTTACGACGAAAGAGGAAATCCTGCCCTGGCAAGCCAGTTTGTTGCAGATTGAGAGACTGACTTCACCAGTTGAGGATAGCGAAAACTTCTTCCCCAATCAGCAGACCGTTCACGAAATTATGGAGTGGGACGGAAGATCAGAAGAACACCCCGAACTCAGTCCAGAAGAGAAAACCATGTTGGAGTTGATGGTTAAGCAGGGTAAACTACCTGCATCTGTTTTACAGCAGCCTTCTGATCCACATCCAGAGCGTAGTCAAACCTATCATTATCTGCCATACCGCTTCGATAGTGGTTTGGAGAGACATTTTTTGTCTCAGGAAGTTTTGCCTCTAATTAAGGAAAAAGCGTTGGAAGTCTATTTCAATGGCGATGACATATTGACTGATTTCAAGATTGATTGCTACAAACGTATAGGCAACAATTGGCGATACATCGGCAGATACGTGCCCGACTTTCTCTTGCTTAGCCGTAATGAGCAGAAGCAGATTGAAAAGGTTATCATCATTGAGACCAAGGGCGAGGGCTTTGCCGCTAAGTTCAAGGACAAACTCAACTTCATGTCAGAATTTGTCAAGAAGAACAACGACAAGTTTGGCTACCAGCGTTTCGACTTCCTCTATTTAGAAGATACAATCACCCCAGAGCAGCGTCGTCAGAAGACCCTTGCTGCCATCAAGAATTTTTTTAACGTGTAAATATTCAAAGCTATGGCTATTAAATATGTTCCCTATTTCCCCAATACGCTTGAAGGTCAAGCTGTATTAGACAATTTTGTACGCACCAAGCGAGTGTTACGCTATCGAGACAATGACCAGGTTATAGAGCGAGTGCAAAGAGGTATGCCCCTCTACGAAATGGAGTTGAAAGAGCAGATAGGCAAAAATTCTAATAATCTGGTTATTCGTGGCGAGTGTCTGTCGGCTTGTGCCCACCTGAGAGATAAGGGTATCTTTGTTGACCTCATATATGTTGACCCACCCTTTGCCAGTGGTGCCGACTATGCCAAGAAGGTATATATCCGTCGCAATCCCAAAGTGGCAGCAGCTATTGCCCAAGCAGAGAGCGAACTTGATATTGAAGATCTGAAAGCCTTCGAGGAAAAAATGTATGGTGACGTATGGGACAAGGAGCGTTACCTCAATTGGATGTACGAGAACCTGATGGCAATGAAGAGCATCATGAGTGACGAAGCTAGCATCTATGTGCACCTGGATTGGCATATTGTTCACTATGTAAAGATATTGATGGATGAAATCTTTGGAGAAGAGAACTTCATTAATGATGTTACATGGAAACGACAAACATCTAGCGGATTTAAGGGGAAAAATGCAATGGGAAAGAATCACGATAACATTCTTGTTTATGGGAAAAGTGATGATTTCCTATATAATACCCAATATTTGCCTTACAGCGAAGAGTACATTGAACAGAGATTTTCTCATGTAGAGGTAGTTGATGGCAAAGAACGTAGATTCAAGGATGCCTTCTTGGGAACAGCTACAACGCAAGCTACTATAGAGCAATTAAAAAAAGAAAACAAAATCTATTATACTGCATCGGGAGGAATGCGCCTAAAAGTCTATCTTGACGAAACTGAAGGTATTCCTCTAGATGATATTTGGACTGATGTGAATGCTGTAAACTCGCAAGCTGAAGAACGTGTAGACTACGCTACTCAAAAGCCGGAAGCCCTTTTAGAGCGTATCATCAAAGCCAGTTCCAACGAGGGTATGCTTGTTGCTGATTTCTTTGGAGGTAGCGGTGTGACTGCCGCAGTCGCTAATAAATTAGGGCGAAACTTCATCCATTGTGACATTGGAATCAATAGCATTCAAACAGTAAGGGATCGTTTATTAGCAGACAAAGCTGAGTTCAAAATTTTGGAAGTAAAAGACGGTGTATCTCTCTATCGCAATCCAGTTCAGACGATGGACAAATTGAAAAGTCTGATTAAGGGTCTCCGCAATGAGGATGCATTAGATAAGTTCTGGGAAGGCAGCATCGTAGATACTCAACACGGCATGATGCCCGTCTATCTGCCCAACCTGATGGACAGCTCGACGCGTCTGCTCGACAAACCGCTAATGAACCGCATCATCCGCGAGGCACTGCCAGACCTGCCAGACGACACAAAACGTGTCATAGTCTATTATATCGACATCACAGACCGCAATGAGATAGAGCAGTTTATCAAGGAACAGAACAATCAAACTACAATCGAGATTGAATTGCGTGACCTAAAGCAGGTACTGGACGAAGTTGTGGTGGAAGACGAGGCCGAGTGGGAGTTAACAGAAACCCAAGACAACCTTTTCAAAGGTTGGAAGTTGGAACTGAAGAGTTTCCATAGCGACCGTGTGCTGCGCAAGATTGAAGAAGTGAACATGAAGGGGCAGCAGCAATCCATAGCTAAAGGCAAAGCATTTAAGCCTATTGAAATTAGCGATGAGGGACTGGAGACTATTGAGTGGCTCAGTCTTGACTGCACAACCGCTGACAAGCAAGCCCCCTGGCATAGTGATGCGGAAGTGAAGATTGACCGCTTGGGCTACGTCATTCTCAACGGCAAGAAGACCCAAGACTTCTGGGATGCCACCATCAAGTGCGACCAGAAACCTCTTCGCATGAAAGTCCGCAATATCTGCGGTGATGAAACGGTATATGTTTTATAATTGAAAGGCAATTACTATGGCAGTAGAATCACATGATAAAAAGCTTGATGACCTCTTGAAGATGGTAGAGGACGGTAAGGCGCAGTTACCAGACTTTCAACGCAGTTGGGTTTGGGACGATACCAAGATATGTAAACTCATAGAAAGTATCACATCAGGCTTTCCTATGGGTGCCGCTATGTTTTTGGCTAATGGTGGTGAGCAAGTCAGATTCAGCTATCGGAAGTTTGAAGGCGTGACTTCTACTGAAGAGGTTATACCTGAATGGCTGGTGCTTGATGGCCAGCAGCGACTCACCACGCTTTATCAGGTATTGAAGAGTAAAGGTGCTACTGTCACCCGTTTAGAAACAGAAAGGGATAAGACCATCAAGCGTTATTACTACCTTGATATCAAAAAATGTCTTGACCCTGATATAGACCGCCTTGATGCCATTATCTCCGTATCAGAAAAGAAGCAATTGACTACTGATATTGGCAGAACGATTTTATTGGACCTTTCTACAAAAGAGAAAGAATTTGAGAACCTGATGTTCCCTTTGAATATCACGTTCTCACCTAACGATACAGACGACTGGCGGTATGAAATGGAAGAGTTTTATGGAAACAACAGGGAATACAGTCTGCTGTTCCGAGAATTCTCACAGAAGATACTGCGTCCCATCATTGCCTATAACATGCCAGTTATTCAGCTGGATAAAGAAACGCCCAAAGAGGCTGTATGCCAGATTTTCGAGAATGTCAACACTGGTGGTGTTCCTTTGACCGTATTTGAACTGGTTACAGCAACCTTCGCTGCCGACGGTTTCAAGTTGCGTGATGATTGGGAGAATGCACAGGCTACGTTTAAGGGGAAAGTCAATGGAGAACTGCTTACTGATATTACTGGCGCAAACTTCCTGGCAGCCATGACGCTGTTGGTAACGTATTATCGCAGGATTAAGTCAGGCGACGATGAGCGTATAGCTGTGACTTGTAAGAAGAAAGACATTCTGAAGCTGGATTTGGAGGATTACAAGAAGTATCGCGATTCTTTGGTGCAAGGATTCTGTGAGGCTGCTGATTTCCTCGTTCATCAAGGAATATTCCGCTCCAGAGATCTTCCGTATTCTTCTCAACTGACTCCCCTTGCTGCAATCTTCTCTTACGATAGGGATAACGGACATCTGCTTGCACTCGGTCCAAACCAAGAAAAACTAGCCAAGTGGTACTGGTGTGGTGTTTTGGGAGAACAATATGGTGGTGCCAACGAAGCCCGTTTTGCTTTGGATATTCAAGGCGTATTAAGATGGATGAATGGCGGCGACATGCCAGATACCGTGTATAGAGCAAGCCTACAGCCTACACGACTTCTGACAATGCAGACACGTAATAGTGCGGCATATAAGGGTATTATGGCGCTGATTCTACAGGATTCACCATTGGACTTTATGACGGGCAACCGTATGGATATTGCATCGTACATCGACGAAGAGGCAGATATTCACCACATATTCCCTCAAACTTATTGCAGAAGTCAGAACTATCCTCCGAAGAAATGGAACTCTGTTATCAATAAGACTCCTATTTACGCCAGTTCCAACAGGTCTATAGGCGGCCATGCTCCCAGCATATACATTAGGACAATGGCCGGCAAAGGGCTGGATGACGAAAAGATTGTCAAGGCCATAGAATCGCATAAGATTAACTATGATTATCTTTCTGCGGACAACTTTGATGATTATTTCATTGATAGGACAAAGAAGATTATCAAGTGTATTGAGAAGGCTATGGGAAAATCTGTAGCCGGATTGGACAGTGAAGATACTATACGTGAGTTTGGAGTCGCTTTATCAGACAATGATAACATAGAAGCTTAGATGGCAAAGAAGGAACGGACATACGCAAATTTCGGTGAGTACCTTTTTTGGTCTTATGCCAATCTTCAGATGCTGCACTATGCGCTGAAGGCTAGCAAACCAAGATATGACCGTATGTGCTTCATGATTAGGGCTAAAGCATTCAAAGCATACAAAGAAGGCCGCTGGAATATCCATGATTTATTTGAATTCAATATCACTAAGATAAAGGAGAATGACTATTGCTGGTATTGCGGCAAAGAAATGGAGCCATCGAAACTGACTAAAGACCATGTGTTTCCAAGAGCGAAAGGTGGAGCTAACGATTTGGATAACATCATTATGGTCTGCAAGGAGTGTAATTCATCAAAGGGTAAGATGGATTTGTTTGAATGGTATTCCGAAGTCCGCCAAAAATGGCCACCGCTCAATGTGATAGTGCATTACCTAAAGAACATCTATCTATACAGTGTAGAGAACGGATTAATGGACAAGCATTCTGAAGAGCTTGATGTAATGAACTTACCTTTCAAATGGCGGTATATTCCTACTGATTTCCCACAGCCAGAAGAATACTGGCCAGAGAAGTTTGAAACTGATAACGATAATAAACAATGAGCAACAAGGATAAGCGTAGTCGTCTGATAGAGTTTTGTTCACAAGCCATCAGTGAGATGCCCTTTCAGGATGAAGATGGGAAAGAATTTCCAATCAAGGGATACTATGTTTGTCCATTGTGTAAGAAAACATTTAATTTACAAGAACTTGGTGATAAAGTAGGTGATGTATTAACTTTGGAAGATGTTCCTCCCAAGTCTTTGGGTGGAAGCCCCATTCTTGTTACCTGCAAGAAATGCAACAGTAAGTGTGGACACGATATTGATAACTGGTTGTTGCATGAGTTGGAATTGCAATATGGAAATAAGAACCGACAACTAGAGAATGCAGATGCCGTTTTAAATTCTCATGGAAAGAAAGTTCATACGAAAGTTCGGATAGATGAAGAAAAAACTATTTGTTTCGACATAAGAAGCAAGACCAACCCACCTAATGCCGTGGATGATTTTGTAAACAGCGTGAAAAGTGATGGTGCAAATTATTCGATTCAAGTCAATCTCCACGTAAAAAAGGAAAAGAGTAATGTCCAAGCGGCAAGAATCGCAGTACTAAAGTCTGCGTATCTATATGCTTTTCGAAAGCTGGGGTATTATTACATTTTGAATGATAGTTTAAAACCAATAAGAGACCAGATACTTAATCCTGATAAAGATATACTTCATGGTACTTTTATAATTGGAGATCAAGATACCATGCCAACGAAAAGGGAAGATGGGGTATATATCGCCATTGTTAACGAATATCGGTTTCTCGTCGTTTTAATTTCTTTTACCGTTCCGTCAACAGGTTTTATCTGTAGAGGTGTCGTTGCCCTTCCTTATCCTGGCTCCGAAGAAGAGGGCATACGGTTGTATCATGAGATACTGTCCTTTAACAGTAAGGAAGAAAGACGCCAGTTCCAGATTAGAGGACCTGCAAAGGTTACTGTAAGAAGGGGAGATAACTCGATTATATACGAGAATGGTTAATTTAGAAATTGAAAGTTCAACATATGAATCAATATGAGACATAGAATAAAAGCAGGTAAGGTTGGTTCGTTTACACCTGAGAAGCAAAAGGTGGAGATAGAGCAACTGGAGAACAGGGAAGTCGCTGACGAAGTAGAAGAAATCTTCGAGGAGGATTCTGAATTCAGCAATGATGACGAAGCCCTCGCAGCGATGGAGTTTTACGACAGCCCAGACGAAATGGAGTGATATGACTCGACAACATATAGTATTTCTGACTGGTGCGGGCGTTAGTGCTGAAAGCGGATTGAGTACATTCCGTGGTAAGGATGGCATGTGGACTAACGAGGAGTGGGTTCACCTGGCCAGTACGGATGCCCTCTATAATGAGACGCAGAAGTGCCTTGACTTCTATAATTGGAGGCGGAAAAAGCTGGCCGAGGTGGAGCCGAACGATGCTCACCGCATGATAGCAGAACTGGAGAAAGAGCATGAGGTGACGGTTATCACGCAGAATGTGGATAACCTACATGAAAGGGCTGGATCGACACGTGTCATCCATCTGCATGGCGAACTGAGCAAGGTCTGCTCGATGGATAACCGCACGACATGCGTAAAGGAATATCCGCTGACAACACCCATCAGAGTGGGGGATAAGGCAGAGGATGGTTCACAACTGCGGCCCTATATCGTGATGTTTGGCGAGTATGTTGACAGTATGAACATTGCTATTG
>CAMHAM010000054.1 GCA_946183415.1 uncultured Prevotella sp. | reverse complement strand
GAGGCTCCAAACGAGGTGAATGGAGGCTCCAAACGAGGTGAATGGAGGCTCCAAACGAGGTGAATGGAGGCTCCAAATACTCTGGTGCCAGACCCCAGCGAGAGGCGGCGCGAGGCAAGGAGATTTAGTCTTGGAAGTAGACGCGCTTGACGCGGTTGGAGACACCAGTGAAGACTTCGTAAGGGATGGTGTCGAGGGCGTCGCTGAGGACGGTGACGGGGAGGTGTTCACCGAAGATCTCAACCTTGTCGCCCTCCATACAGGGAATGTCGGTCACATCGATCATCGCCACATCCATACAGATGTTTCCCACGTACTCTGCCTTCTGACCGTTGACCAGACAATAGCAGTGACGATTACCCAGATGGCGGTTCAAACCATCGGCATAGCCAATAGGAATGGCGGCAATGACTGAGTCGCGATCGACCTTGCCCATACGGCTGTAACCAACCGTCTCACCAGCAGGCACATGGCGCAGTTGAAGTATCGTGGTCTTCAGCGTGGAGACAGTATGGAGGATACGATTGTCACGCGGATCGACACCATAGAGGCCAAGACCCAGTCGACACATATCCATCTGACGCTCAGGGAAATGCTCGATACCGGCAGAGTTGTCCATATGGCGCAAGATATGATGGCTGAAAGCACTCTGAAGTTTCTCACTGCCCTCCTCGAAGAGTGCGAACTGACGGGCTGAGAACTCATCGAAGCCATCGCTGTCGGAGCCTACGAAATGACTGAAGACCGAACGCGGGATGATGGCATTCTGATGCTTCAGACGGTCGATCAGTTTGAAGACATCATCCACAGGATCGAACCCCAGACGATGCATGCCTGTATCGAACTTGATATGTACAGGCCAGCCGGTGATGCCTTCTTTTCGAGCTGCCTTGACCAGCGCATCGAGCAGACGGAAAGAGTAGACCTCCGGTTCCAGGTCGTAGTCGAACATGGTCTTAAAAGCGGTCATCTCTGGGTTCATGATCATGATATTGGCCGTGATGCCAGCCTTACGGAGCGTGACACCTTCATCGGCCACTGCCACAGCGAGGTAATCGACGCGCTGATCCTGCAGAGTCTTGGCAATCTCCACAGCTCCGGCTCCATAGCCGTCGGCCTTAATCATGCAAACCATTTTCGTCTCAGGCTTCAGGAACGAGCGGTAATAGTTCAGGTTATCCACCACCGCATTCAGATTCACCTCAAGGATAGTCTCGTGGACCTTCTGCTCGAGTTGCTCTGTAATCTGATCAAAACCAAAGGTGCGTGCGCCCTTCAGCAGGATCAGTTCATTACGCAGTCCAGCAAAAGCGTCGCTGGAGAGGAAATGGGGCACGTCTATGAAGAACTGCTTGTCGGCCACTTGAATCTTGTCGGCCTGAGACGTGAGTTCCGGACCGATACCGATAAACTTCTCAATGCCGCGCTTCACAACCAGTTCGCTCACCTGGGTATAGAGCGCCTCAGGCGTAGCGCCCGACTGGAAGATATCACTGAGAATCAGTGTCTTCTTGACAGCATCACGACGGTTCATGAAATCGAGGGCAATATCGAGCGAGTTGATGTCACTATTATACGAGTCATTGATCAACAGACAGCCACGCTGGCCTTCCTTCACCTCCAATCGCATCGCTACAGGCTCCAGACGAGGCATGCGATCAGCCAACTGCGAGGGATTCAAGCCCATGTAAAGCGCTACAGCAGCACAGGTGATAGAGTTCTCGACACTGGCTTCATCGATGAACGGAATCTCAAAACAATTCTCTTCCTCCTGCCAGATATAAGTGATACGCGTGCGAGGCGACAGAGGTTTGACCTCCTTCACGAAGAGAGCAGCCTGTTCGTCGCAGAGCGACCAGGATATCTTCTCGCCATGATATTGCAGACGGCGGATGCAGCGGCTGACGGTATCGTTGTCAGAGCAATAGACCATCGCCTGCGTGCCGTGCATCAATTCTAGCTTCTCCATACACTTCTCTTCCATCGAACGGAAATTCTCCTGATGGGCAGCACCCAGCGAGGTAAACACGCCGATGGTGGGCTGGATGATGTCACGCAGGGCGAACATCTCACCAGGCTGACTGATACCGGCCTCAAAGATACCCACCTCAGTCTGCTCGTTCAACAGCCACACCGAGAGAGGCACGCCAATCTGGGAGTTATAGCTACGCGGCGAACGGACAATCTTCTGTGAAGGGAGCAACAACTGGTAAAGCCACTCCTTAACCATCGTCTTACCATTGGAACCCGTGATACCCACAATGGGCACATCGAACTCATCGCGATGGCGCTCAGCCAGTCGCTGGAGGGCTGCCAAGGGCGAAGGTACGACGAGGAAGTTGGCATCAGCCATACCATCGAGTCCTTGAGGCAGAGCCTCCTGAATCCCCTTTGACTCCACCACGAAGTTATGCACACCTCGGCGATAGAGGTCACTGATATAACGATGGCCGTCATTGCGGGCAGAACGTAAGGCGAAGAACAAGGTCTCCTCTGGGAAACAAAGCGAACGACTGTCGGTCAACAACCAACCAATCTGTGCATCGGCCTCACCGATGCGACGCGCTCCAATCAGCGTCGCCACTTTTTCTATCGAATATTTCATCTTGATATTTTGACTATTTAATCATTTAGAATGCAAAGGTAGGATATTTTTTCTGCAATGCTGCTATTTTTAACATAGTTTTATCCATAAAAGCCTTATAATCCTCAGATGAAGGATCGAATGGCTTATGGGCCAGGGCTGCTTTCAGTGGAGCCCACTCTTTCAAGAACGATTTGGCCTCATCACTCAGATAGACCTCTGAAAAGCGCTGCCAGATATACTCCACGGCTTGGGATGAGGGGTGGAGCATGTCGTCTTGATAGAATCGGTAGTCGCGCAACTCATCATTGACGATTTCGTAGGCGGGGAAGTAGTTGACAGTGGGCGATTGACGCTTTACGGTAAGTTTATCGATGGCGAGGAGCAGCGTGGCTTTTGAGAGCTGGGAGCCGTGGTAGCCGTATTTGCGATAACGGATCGGACTGACGGTGAGAACGATATGTACATCAGGATTCTTCTCGCAGAGGATATCGATGACCTGCTGCAGATAGTCGGCACACTGATCTACCGTCAGCTCTTCTTCATCGAACAAGGCAGCTGGCCGCTTTTGGCAATTGTCGACGATCTCGCCTGTTTCCTTCAGCCGATAGACGTGATTGGTGCCTAAGGTAAGGAAGACGATCTTTGCTGCCGCCACACGTTTAACAGTGTGAAGGATGGAGGCAGGATTGTACATCACGCCAAAGGGGTTCACCACAGCGTGGAACTTCTCCTCCTGGAAACGTTTGCCAATCCTGTCGGCAAAGCAAGATCCCACGAAAAGCATCTCCTCGCAGGGACCTATCTCAAAATCAGGCTTCTCAATATCAACAATCGTCCTAAACTCCACGACCCTAAACCGTAAACTATCAACTCCTACTGATTTGCAGACCCGACGTAGAAAGTGTCATCTCGACGAAACGCGCATTCTTGTTAGGACGATGCGTATTCAGGATTTGCTTGATGCGGGCTGCAGCCTCGGAGTCCTTTGCAATCATATAGAGATAACCGCCACCGCCTGCGCCTGGCAGTTTATAACTGAGACAGAGATCATCGATGAGATCAGTCAGCGCCTTCACTGCCGGGGGATTCGTACCCCCGTCGAGCAGTTGGTTCTGCTGCCACGTGCGACGCATGAGCAGCCCCACTCGCTGGAAATCATTTTCCTGGATAGCCTCATACATCTCCATCGTGTGTTCCTTCATCTCACGCAACAAGGCCAGCTCACCGCCATGGTTCAGGAACATTCTACGGACAATCTCAGCCAGTATCTGCTTGGCTGTACGGGTAATACCCGTGTAATACAATAGATGGCACGGACGGTATTCAGGCTGCAGCCACAGATCGTTGGGCAGCCAACGTACCCGAGGACTCTGATCGAATCCCCTACCCGTCTGTAAGAGTTTCACACCACCTAAGACACCACCGAACTGATCTTGCCAACCACCACCAGTGGTCAACATCTGTTCGAGCATCAACGTGCGATGTCCGATTTCATTCTTATCCCAGCCCAATCCACAGAAATCATTCAGGGCGCCTAAGACGGTGGCAGCAAGAATGCTTGACGTGCCCAGACCGCTGCCAGCAGGAATGGCAGAAAGCAGCGTCAGTTCGATGCCACTGCCAAAAGACTCCAACTGGGATTGAAGATCCTGGTGCCCAGAGCCTTTTCCAAAACCTGCCAAAACGAGGGCAGCCTTCGGGATGGAGAAAGGTGAACCAACATGCATGAAGTCCGTCAGCTGCTCATAAGTCTCCACGACCTCCATCGCCCCAAGATCGATGCTACGCAACACGACACGAGGTTCGCGCGATGGGCGCACATAAGTCTGCAACGGTGGCTGGCCATTCAATTCTATGGCGAGGTTAATGACGTTGCCACCTTCCATCAGACAGAATGGCGGCGTATCAGTCCATCCCCCCGCAATATCAATACGTACAGGCGAACGTCCCCACACTATCTGATCGTCGGAAGTCTGTTTACAAGGTGTATTCTCACTCCTCACTCCACACTCCTCACTCCACGATAACAATCCTTCACGGAGCAGTGCAAAAGCCTTATCGCTGTCGCCCCGGAACATGGCATCGTGAATGCGCGTCATCAACGGTGCGTCAACTGGCAATGGTGGTGGAAGGGGTATCTGTTCTTTCTGGAACTGCTCGGCAGCATCAGCCAAATCCAACTGATAGAACACGCTATGTGTCCAGTTACGGGCCAGGGCAGTCCAATTCTGCTTACGGAACTCACCGCGCTGGGCAAAGAGCCGATGCAGATTGGCACGCTCTGCCAATTCGTTGCTATTCAGGGGTTCATCGATGCGATAACGGCGCACCTCGTAGTCGCTCTCACCCACTGGCACCACATCGATACATTCACCAGGCTCGAGGCTGATGTCCCAATCGTTTTCGGGTACACCCGTAATCACATGGTCGTGAGTCAGGTGCCAGCGCTTACCTATATAAGAGTTCTCAATCCATACATTCGTATTCTCCTCTGACAACGGAATCTCCGTGATGGCATTCTGCACAAAGATGCTTGGATGCGGTTTACGGTCGAGATGCATAATCTGCCGTTGGTCGTTCACCAGATTCTGAAGGCGCAACGTCGAGGTAATCATCTCCCGCGAAGTGCCGAAATGATAGAACTCACCACCAGCCAAAGGCACGATGGCCACTTTCAGCTGACTTAGTTCCTCATCGAGAATCGTGGGATCAGTACCGAGGCAACAACCGAACTCACCATAGAGATCATATTCCCGGAGCTGACCGTCTTCTGCCGTACATTTTTTGGCGAGAAGCTTTACGGCCTTATCGCTAAGCATCCACACACCAATATCCGTCAGATAGAAATGATCCTTCTGCAGTTCGCCGAGGGTTGCTACCGACGGTTTCTGCAACATCTGCTTCAACACTGAGGGCGTGCGGCGGCTACTGACAAACACGCCATGATTCTTAGCGACTGAAGCATCAAGCCACAGACCGTAGCAAACGACATCTGCATCAGGAACAGGCTGAAGGGGCTGTGTGGCCCGAATCAGCACATCACCACTGACGATCATCGTATGAATACTGTCAGGAGACATCTGCATCATCTTCTCATATAGAGGCAGTTGTACACTCAACAGATTCTGAGACAACTTCTGACCTCGCTCCCAGCGGAACACAGGGATAGGAATCAGGATCTTACCCGAGACTGCATAGCTGGGCAGACGTTTGCTCTGTCCACCGGCATGGATCAGGATGCGCTTCTCACGAGAAAGCCAAGAGTCGAACTCCTCGCTCCTCACTCCACACTCGTCACTCCACGCACTCTGCAGCAGCCAGGTCGTACCTCCACCACTACCCAGCCGATGACCTATGGGATCGCAAGTACAGAAATAGCTCTCAGAGCTCAGTCCTGTCACCTCATGAAACGCGTCCACCAGATTCGGCGGTAAAGAAAGTAGTTTTTTCATATCTTCACGCTTTGACGATTTCCGTCTTCCTACGTTTCCATTCCAAAAACACACCGCCTGCCACTAACAAGAGCAAGAGCACATAGGCTAAATAAGCGATGGTCTCGGTCGTATTCACCGATTTGGGGAAGAACGACAATTCCACCTGATGCTTACCTGGCTGGACATTCATGGCACGGAGAATATAGTCAACTCTTCCCAGCTCCACAGGCTGTCCATCGACCTTTGCTTCCCAACCAGGATAATAAATCTCTGAGAACACGAGCACACCACCCTTACCAGAGTTGACATCATACGTCAGACGGTTAGGCTCATACGACGTGATAGTCACCAGACTGGCCGTATCCTGTACGATTGCTTCACCTAACTGCTCTTTGAACTTGGCATCGGCCACAGCCTGATGGCGCAAGTCGAGTTTCCCAATGGCAGCAATCTCATCATTGGCATTGCTCACGTAATTGAGTTTATCAACAAACCATGCGTTGCCATAGGCATAGGGATTCTGAATGGGCACCGTCTGACCACCCTGCAGAGGAAGGATAAAGTAACGGGTGTTCAACATATTCAGCACGGGACAGATACTATCACCGTTAAGCTGTGTCATGTCGCCACCTGCTTCTGAGACACCCTTAAAGAGTGCCTGCATCTCAGGATTGATATAAGCCTCGATCATCTCCTGATAACGACGAAGTTTGGCAGCATGATAGCCACCAACGCTCTTATGGTAGTACGACGTCTCGTTCTCGTTGAAAGTATTTGAAGCAAGATTCAGCACACGGTAGTCGAGGTTCTGGTCACGCAGAATCAGTTCGTCGGTCTGGGTCTTCTGCTGCGGAGCCTCACGCTCTGACTTGGGCACAAACATCTCGTCGTTCAGATAACGCTTATTGACCGTCCACAAGTCAACCAAACAGAGCACCAGGATAATCCCAATAGCGTATTCCTTCTTGAGCTTGCCATAGATAAAGGCCAGCAGCACACCCGTACCTGCCAATATGATATAGAACGAGCGCCAACTATCGGCTGTGAATACGGCCTGGCGCATCTCTGTCAGATTGGCCACCAACGGCTGAATATACTCTGCAGGCAGACTCTGGATGGCATGCATCTCACTGGTGGAAATGAAGCTGTCAAAGAACATCGAAGGCATCAGCGAGAATAACATGGCGATGCCTCCCGTCAGGACAAAGCTGACAATCAGCGGCACCTTCAGTTTTTCCATTTTCACTTCTCCACAGAGCAACTCCTTCAGGGCTAGCATGGCCAGCAGAGGAATGGTGAACTCAGCTATAACGAGGATGGAAGCCACCGTACGAAACTTGGCGTACATCGGTACATAGTCGATGAAGAAATCGGTAAAGCCCATCAAATTCTTTCCCCACGACAGGAGAATCGACAGGATGGTAGCAGCCAACAGCGCCCATTTCATAGGACCTTTCACAATAAACAGTCCCAGAATGAATAGCATCATCACGAAAGCCCCCACATAGACAGGACCGCTCGTACCTGGTTGCTCGCCCCAATACTGGCCTATCTGCTGATAGATGGGCAAGAAGTCGTTCTCGGCATGCTTCATCGCAGTTTCGCTCTGACTCAACGGCATCGAGGCGCCACCCTTCGTGTTAGGAATCAGCAACGTCCAAGTCTCACCGATGCCGTAACTCCACTGTGTGATATAGTCGCGCTCCAGTCCACTGCTGGTCTGGTTGCTGCTGTCCTGCTTGACCAGTTCGCTTTTGCCACGCATCGACTCCTTGCTATATTGCCAGGTGTGATAGAGATTCGAGAGGTTGATGCACACACCGATGGCAGCACCCACCAGACAAACAGCCGTAGCCTTCAAGAACCGTGCCAGTTGTCTCTCCCTGATGGCTTCCACCAACCAAGCTATTACCATCGCAAGGATGATAAACAGGTAATAGTAAGTCATCTGCACGTGGTTCGCATTGATTTCAAAGGCGGAAAAGACAGCAGTCAGCAAAAGTCCCCACAGATATTTCCCCCGATAAGCCAGTACGATACCAGCGATCATCGGTGGTAAATAGGCCAAAGCCCATACCTTCCAGATATGACCGGCAGCAATGATGATCAAGAAATAAGTGGAGAAGGCCCAGATGATGGAACCTAAGGCGGCCAGATGCTGACGGAAGTCGAATGCCCTGAGCAGGATATAGAACCCCAAGAGGTAGGCAAACACATACCACACATTCTCCGGGAGCCACAGATGATAGGCATTCACCGCCTTTGTCAACAGATCCGTTGATCCGTAAGACGGTGCCATCTGATAGGTTGGCATGCCACCGAACAGGGCGTTCGTCCAACGGCTGCGCTCACCTGTTTTCTGCAAATACTCGATACCTTCCTGACCAGCGCCACGCCCTGCAGAAGCATCATGACGGTAGAGAATACGCCCCTCGATATCAGCAGGGAAGAAATAGGCAAAAGCCAAAACTGCGAACAACAGCACTGCCAACACATCGGGCAGGCATTTCTTTATGGATGATTGAATATTGAACATTGAATATCAATTTTTATAATTTCTGAGTGCAAAAGTATAAAAAATCTGTGTAATCCGTGTAATCCATGCCTAAAATTTTGTACCTTTGCAGCAAAAATATGGAAGAAACAATTATTACCAGCGTTCAGAATGCCCGTATCAAGCACGTGGTAGCCTTACAGCAGAAGTCGTCGCTCCGTCGTGAGGAGGGACTCTTCGTGGTTGAGGGCCAGCGCGAGATTGAGCATTGCATCGCCTGTGGTTATGAGATTGTGGAGATGTTTTCGAGAAGTGAGGAGCAATCCTCACACCATACACCACACACCACAGTCGTTACGCCGCAGGTGTATGAGAAGATGGCTTACCGTGGTAGTACCGAGGGTATCATCGCAGTTGCAAAAGTCAAGGACCACAGTCTGTCCTCACTCCTCACTCCACACTCCTCACTCCTCGAAACCCAGAACCCCCTGATTGTGGTGCTTGAGAGCGTGGAAAAGCCAGGCAATCTGGGGGCTATCCTGCGCACAGCTGAAGCTGCGGGAGTGAATGCCGTCATCGTCTGCGACCCACTGACAGATCTTTACAACCCAAACCTAATACGTGCCAGCATCGGAGGGGTATTCAGCGTACCAGTAGCCGTTTGCGATTCCAAAGCGTGTATCGCTTTCCTAAAAGAGCGGGGTATCCGGATTCTCACAGCCCAGTTGCAAGACTCCTACGAGTATTACGACTACAATATGCGACGCGCCACGGCTATCGTGATGGGAACAGAATCAACTGGTCTTACCGACCAATGGCGCGAAGCTGCTGATGTCCACATCCGCATTCCCATGCTGGGTCGACTTGACTCACTGAACGTCAGTGTCTCAGCGGCTATTCTCATGTATGAGGCTGTGAGACAAAGAAACAGCAAATATCAGACTTTTAATTCCGTTATGTAAGATAAGATGAAAATAGGAATGATTGTTGCAATGGACAAGGAGTACAGTCAGCTCCGTCCATTATTCCCCGAAGACAAACTGATTCTGCAGAAGAGCGGCATCGCCACCGTCAACGCCGCCATCCAGACGGTAGAGATGATCCGCCAGTACAAACCCGACTGTATCATCTCCAGTGGATGTGCCGGCGGCAACGGCGACGACATCAACGTGCAGGACGTAGTGGTGAGCAGTGAACTTACCTATCACGACGTCTATTGCGGCAAAGCCATCGGCGACAGCGTCTATGGTCAGGTACAGGGCCTGCCCGCCCGCTATCAGGCTGATCCCTACCTGCTGGAGAAGGCGAAGCAGACGGGCGCGAAGCCAGGACTGATCGTCACTGGCGACTGGTTCGTAGACTCGAAAGAAAAGATGCGTGAAATCATTGGCCACTTCCCAGAAGCGAAGGCTGTAGATATGGAGAGTGCCGCTATCGCGCAGGTGTGTCATATTTATAAGGTGCCGTTCATTTCGTTCCGTGTCATCAGCGACATTCCCTTGCGCGACACCGATGCCTCGATGTATCACGACTTCTGGAGCACCATTGCCGAGAACTCCTTCCAAGTCACCAAGACATTCATTGAAAGTCTCTAATACAACAAAAATCCCCACCTAAGTTGGTGGGGATTTTTATATTAGCCTTTCTGAATCGCAGCCTTCTTGCGTTGGTCGTGGTCGAGGATGACCTTACGCATACGCATGGACTTCGGCGTGACCTCTACAAGCTCATCCTGCTTGATATATTCGAGGCATTCCTCAAGTGACATCACAGTCTTGGGAATGATACGCGCCTTCTCATCAGTACCTGAGGCACGTACATTCGTGAGCTGCTTGGCCTTGCAGACATTTACCACAAGGTCGTTGTCATGAACATGCTCACCTACCACCTGACCAGCGTAGACGTCCTCGCCTGGATCGATAAAGAATTTACCACGATCCTGCAGCTTGTCGATGGCATAGGCAAAGGCATTACCCGTATCCATGGAGATCATCGAGCCGTTTACGCGCCGCTCAATCTCACCTTTATACGGCTGATACTCCTTGAAACGGTGGGCCATGATAGCCTCACCCTGAGATGCCGTCAGCACATTCGTACGCAGACCGATGATGCCGCGCGAAGGAATATCAAACTCAATATTGACACGTTCACCCTGATTCTCCATCGAGGTCATCTCACCCTTGCGACGGGTTACCATATCGATCATCTTCGAAGAAAACTCCTCGGGCACATTGATGGTCAGTTCCTCAATAGGCTCACATTTCTTACCATCAATCTCCTTATAGATAACCTGTGGCTGACCTACCTGCAACTCGTAGCCCTCACGGCGCATGGTTTCCACAAGCACCGAAAGATGGAGTACGCCACGACCTGAGACGATCCATTTATCGGTAGAATCCTCGAAAGGCTCCACACGCAGAGCCAAGTTCTTTTCGAGTTCCTTCTCCAGACGGTCATTAATATGGCGCGAGGTCACAAACTTACCTTCTTTGCCGAAGAATGGCGAATCGTTGATCGTAAAGAGCATCGACATCGTAGGCTCATCAATAGCAATAGGAGGCAGCGGCTCCGGATTCTCAAGATCGCAAATCGTATCGCCGATCTCAAACTTCTCCAGTCCGATAACAGCACAGATATCACCACAGTCCACACAGTCTGTACGTACATGGCCCATACCGTCGAACGTATGCAGTTCCTTGATCTTTGTCTTCTCCATCGAGCCGTCGCGATGGGCAATCGTCACCTGCATACCATCCTTCAACTGTCCGCGATGTACGCGTCCTACAGCGATACGACCCTGATAGCTTGAATAGTCAAGCGATGTAATCAGCATCTGAGGAGTACCTTCAATCTGCTGCGGTGCAGGAATTACTTCCAAAATCTTATCCAACAAATAAGTAATATTGTCCGTAGGCGTCTTCCAGTCCTCACCCATCCAGCCATTCTTGGCTGAACCGTATACAACAGGGAAATCAAGCTGATCTTCTGTGGCATTGAGGGAGAACATCAGGTCGAACACCATTTCGTAGACCTCCTCAGGGCGACAGTTAGGTTTATCCACCTTGTTGACCACCACGATGGGCTTCAGACCAATCTGAAGTGCCTTTTGCAGCACGAAACGCGTCTGCGGCATCGGGCCCTCGAAGGCATCCACCAACAGCAGACAGCCGTCGGCCATGTTGAGTACACGCTCAACCTCTCCTCCAAAGTCTGAGTGTCCCGGAGTATCAATGATATTAATCTTCGTTCCTTTCCAGTTGATGGATACGTTCTTTGAAAGGATGGTAATACCACGCTCACGCTCCAGGTCGTTAGCGTCAAGCACCTGATTGCTGAGGTTCTGTCCCTCACGGAAGAGATTTCCTGCCAGCATCATCTTGTCCACGAGTGTTGTCTTACCGTGGTCTACATGCGCAATAATTGCGATATTTCTGATATCCTGCATATCTATTATTTCAAAATTCGGGTGCAAAGGTACAACTTTTCTTCGAAATATTTGTTGGATTGGAGAAAAAGTTGTACCTTTGCACCCGCATTTCGGAAAATCCGAAGCATTTGACGACGTAAACAGCCCGTGATTAGGCTGATGAAGCGTCTGAAAAATGTTTTTGCAAACAACATTAATCACATTTAAATTATGTATTTAGACAAAGCTAAGAAGCAGGAAATCTTCGGTCAGTATGGCAAGACCGCCACTGATACAGGTTCTGCAGAGGCACAGATTGCCCTCTTCTCTTACCGTATCTCTCACCTGACTGAGCACCTGAAGAAGAACCACAAGGACCACAACACAGCTCGTTCGCTGACTATGCTCGTAGGAAAGCGTCGTAAGTTGCTGAAGTACCTCTACAACACGGATATCAATCGTTATCGTGCTATCGTAAAGGCCCTCGGTCTTCGTAAGTAAGCAAAACAATAAAGGTCTGCAAATTGCAGACCTTTATTGTTTATCTGATTATTTTCTGATTTCGTTCAGGGGAATCATCACAAAGTCACGTTCATACATCAATGGATGAGGAATTTTCAAATCAGGCTCATCTACTGACAAATCATCATAGAGCAAGATATCGATATCGATAGGGCGGTCATGATAAACCGGGACAACCGTACCTGCTCCAACCGACTTCTGCCTGCGCCCCAATGCGCGTTCTATCTTCTGAGTGGCTTTGAGCACCTGTCGGGGTGTCAGACTTGTCTCACAAAGAATGACACCGTTGAGGAAACGGTTCTCAGACAGGAATCCCCAGGGCTTAGTCTCTATCAGCGACGACTGGCGGAGGACTATCCCCACTCGCTCACTGATAAGACGGATGGCATCGGCTATGCACTGACGGCGGTCGCCGATGTTACTCCCCAGCCCCAGATATACCTGATGCATCAGTCGTCGAGTATCAACATGGCATCACCGTAACAGCCAAACCTATAGCCATTCTTCACAGCCTTTGTATAGCCTTCGTACACCAGATCGTAGCCACCAAACGAACACTGCGTCATCATCATCGTCGACTCTGGATGGTAGAAATTCGAGATCAGGGCATTGCTCAGACCAAACTCATAGGGAGGGAAGATAAACTTATTGGTCCAACCCTCAAACTCCTTCAACATGCCATCCGTACCTACAGCCGACTCAGTGGCACGAGCCGTGCTCACACCTACGCAGCAGACCCTGTGACCCTCACTTTTGGTCTTGTTCACGATTTCACAAGCCTCCTTGTCGACGAACATCTGTTCTGACGACATCTTGTGCTTCGTCAGATCCTCTACCTCAATAGCATCGAAGTTTCCAAGTCCACAATGCAGTGTGATATAAGCGAAGTTGATACCACGGATCTCCATACGTTTCATCAGTTCACGGCTGAAATGCAAACCTGTTGCCGGTGCTGTCACAGCCCCCTCATTCTTGGCGTAGATGGTCTGGAAATTCTCCATATCCTCGGGTGTAGCCGGACGCTTATCTACAATATAGCGTGGTAGCGGTGCCTCACCAAGGGCGAAGAGTTCCTGCTTGAACTCGTCGTGCGGACAGTCATAGAGGAATCGCAGTGTACGTCCACGGCTGGTCGTATTGTCAATGACTTCAGCCACCATCGGGCCGTCCTCCTCGAAGAATAGTTTGTTCCCTATACGGATCTTACGGGCAGGCTCTACGAGCACATCCCATAGACGAAGGTCTGGGTTCAACTCTCTCAGCAAGAAAACCTCAATCTTGGCATCTGTTTTCTCCTTGGTGCCGTACAGACGGGCAGGAAACACTTTCGTGTCGTTGAAAATAAAGGTATCGTCCTCATCGAAATAGTCGAGAATATTACGGAAGTCCAAATACACGGGATTGCCCTCCTCGTCCAGGAGATCATTACCTTCCTCGTCTTTCTTGGTCATCTCGATACGTCCACTCTTACGATGGATTACCATCAGACGACATTCATCGCGATGGTAAGTCGGTTCAAGGGCTATCTGCCCTTCAGGTAGTTTAAAATCAAACTGTGATAACTTCATTATATCTCTTTTTACGTTCTTACTTCTTTATTCTTTCAACTGCGCTTCCATCCATGCAGGGAACTCATCAAAGGTGAGACAGTCTTCCAAGCGCACGTTCCCCACCCTCGTGCGGCATAGCGCAGTCAGGAAAGCGCCACATCCCAATGCATAGCCGATGTCACGGGCCAACGAGCGGATATAGGTGCCTTTACCACAGGTCACACGGATCGACATCTGCATCTTATCCGCATCAAAGGCTGTCAGTTCAATCTCGTCGATATGCACCGGCTTTGCAGCCAGTGTCACGTCGGCTCCTTTCCTGGCCAGTTCGTAGGCACGGTCGCCAGCCACCATACAGGCTGAATACACAGGAGGCACCTGCATCACATCACCCACAAACTGAGGCAATGTTGCCTCGATCAGCTCACGCGTGATATGCTTTGTCGGGTAAGTGAAATCCACGGTATGCTCCTTATCGAAGCTCGCCGTAGTAGCCCCCAACTGTAGCGTGGCCGTATACTCCTTATCATGGAGCTGCAGCGCCTCAATCTGCTTGGTAGCTTTCCCTGTACAGAGAATCAATACACCTGTGGCCAGAGGGTCAAGCGTCCCGGCATGTCCCATCTTGACCCGCTTCACGCGCAGCCGCTTCGACAGTACATAGCGGATATGCGCCAATGCGCCAAAACTCGACATGCGGTAGGGCTTATTGATGTAGACAAACGCCCCAGCCTGAAAATCTATCATATCAGTTGGAAAGCCAAGACTACTACACCAACAATCGCACAATAGAGGCCAAAGTATATCAGCTTACCCTTCTTCACAAGGTTGATCATGAGCTTACAAGCAAAGCAGCCTGACAGGAAAGCAGCCAGGAAGCCAATGACCAGTGCAAAAGAATCGACGTTACCACCGAAAGCATCCTCACCCTTCATCGCCTTCAGTATGTCAAGCAATGCTTCTCCGATAATCGGGGGAATAACCATCAGAAACGAGAACTGTGCCAATTTCTCCTTCTTATCACCGAGCATCAAGCCCGTGGCTATCGTAGAACCTGAACGGGAGAGTCCTGGCAGCACGGCACATGCCTGTGCGACGCCAATCACGAAAGCATCCCACAGTGAGATATGCTCCTTGGGACGGGGCTTAGCAAAATACGAGAATGTCAGCAGCACAGATGTCACCAGGAGCATCACGCCCACGATGAGCAGACCTGAACCGAAGGCTTCCTCCACCTTATCCTTAAAGAACAGCCCCACGATGCCCACAGGGATCATCGACACGATGATGTTTAGGGCATATTTCGTCTCTTCATTCATTTCAAACTTAAACAATCCCTTCAGGATCCAGTCGATCTCACGCCAGAGGATGACCAGTGTCGAGAGCACCGTTGCCACATGCACAGCCACAGTAAACTCCAGATTATCGGCACCATTGACACCGAAGAGTGTAGAGATAATGGTCAGGTGACCACTCGAACTGACAGGCAGATATTCCGTCAGTCCTTGCACGATTCCAAGAATCAAAGCTTGTATCCAATCCATATATTATTCTAAATCTTTTGGTTTTCTTACCACAGCGTAAATCATGGCCACAAAGCCAAAGAGGCACACGACAGGAGCCACCTTTGTACGACGCACGCTGAAGATATCAGGCTCAAAGGTCGTATCTGTCGAATTGGGTCCTACCATCAGCAGAAAGCCGATCACCACGATAGCCATGCTGACAGCCAGCAGTATGTAGTTCACCTTATCGAATGCAAAATTCTTCTTATCCATTTCTTCAATTCAAATTATTACATCTTTACATTCTTACTTTTTTAAATTTTGTACAGCTCTCCTGGCGTCATCTTCAGGAATCGGTTGACCGAGATGTACGAGCAGATCACGGTAATCAGAATACCCAGCAACAATACGGCCACCCCTGTAATCGTCAGCTCTTTCCAGGTAATGATGTTGATGATATTCGGCTCATAGTACCACAACCCATAGAAGCAGCCACCCAGTACGGCTATAGCCACGAAGGCAGCTATCACACCTACCAGAAGAGCCTGTTTCACGAATGGCCGACGGATAAAGCCCCACGAGGCGCCTACCAGTTTCATCGTGTGGATGATGAATCGTCGGGAGTAGACGCTTAGGCGCACCATGTTACTGATTAGCTCAAACGATACAAAGGTCAGCAACATGGCCAGTGCCAACAGCAACAGGTTCAACTTCGTCAAGTTCTTGTTCACACTGTCCATCAGGTCCACCTGATAGGTCACATCAGCCACCTTTGGATTCTTCTTGATTTCCTCAGCGATCCATTTCAGTGAGTCACGGTTGGCATACTCCGAGTGCATCTGTAGTTCAAGCGTAGCAGGGAAGGGGTTAACACCCAGAAACTCAGATGGATCTGACCCCATAGCTTCTGTCTGCTCCTTCAGTGCCTGTTCACGGCTGATGTAGTCGATATTCTTTGAATACGGCCGATGGTAGAGGTCACGGCAGAGCAACTTGGCGCCGTTCACACTCACGTCATCGCTCAGCATGACCGTTACAGTCAGGTTCTCCTTTACCCATTTGGAAAGGTTATAGGAGGTCTGTACTGATAGTACGACCAAACCTAAAAGCACCAGCACCATCGCCGTACTGATACAGAGTGTCACCATCTGAACGCCACGACGGCTGCCAGCATTTTTCTTGCTTCTCTTCATGAATTTACGAACGTAAAAATCGATTTTGGCTGCAAAGTTACGATATTTTTTTCGTTTCACAAAAAAAAACTGTAATTTTGCACCCGTTATGAGTACAATTATCTATCCATCGCCGATTTTCGGCCCTGTTCACAGCCGTCGCCTCGGCATTTCGCTGGGCATCAACCTGCTCCCTGCCGATGGCAAGGTGTGTTCATTCGACTGTATCTATTGCGAGTGCGGCTTCAATGAGGACCATCGTCCGAAGCTACCCCTCCCCACCCGCGAGGAGGTGGCAGAGAAACTGGAACTGAAACTGCAGCAGATGGTTGCTGAGGGTCAGTTGCCTGATGTGCTCACTTTTGCAGGTAACGGCGAGCCTACCTGTCACCCCCACTTTGCTGAGATTATCGCCGACACCATCCGTCTGCGCGATCAGTATTGCCCGGAGGCCAAGGTCTCTGTACTCAGCAACTCCACCATGATCCATCGCCAGGAGGTACACGATGCTCTCATGCGCGTCGATAACAACATCCTGAAGCTCGACACTGTCGATCCCTTATATATTAATAAGGTGGACCACCCTAACGGCACCTACGATGTCGAGGCGATCATCCGGCGGATGAAAGCCTTCGACGGCCATCTCATCATCCAGACGATGTTTATGCGTGGGGAGTGTAATGGGGAGAGTGTCGACAACACGGGCGAGGCCTACGTCGCCCCCTGGCTGGAGACCGTGAAGGAGATCCGACCCCAACAGGTGATGATCTACACCATCGACCGCGAAACACCCACCCAAGGACTGCTCAAGGCCACCCATGAGCAACTCGACCAGATCCGCGACCGCGTCATCGCCGCCGGCATCCCCTGCACGGCATCATACTAAAAGGCAGCCACAATCCCTCTGATCTTTTATTCTTGAAATGCCTTTATTTATGGGGCGAACTGCGTTAATTCTCCAAAAATGCTTTTGTATGTCAGCATTATTTTGTAATTTTGGATAAAATCGCAAACCTTTTGTAAATAAAGGCAGTTCGGAGGATTGAGAAAAATCTGGGTTCTTGCTTAGGCAAGCGGCAAAGCCGAGCGACGAACTGGCAACGGTTCTTACACCTAAAGGAATAAGCGAGCAAAGCTCGTGGCTCATTTCCTCATTCTGCCATGATTTGCTTATCAAAGTCATCGGCTCTGCCGCTTGCTACCAAAGGGACGCAAGAACTCCCGACTCAGAGCCACCAGCCTGTTTCCGCTCGAGCTCTGCTCGCTTGCTACCAACGGGACGCAAGAATGGCTCGTTGTCGGTGGCAAAGGTACACAGAATATGAGAGATTACAAAACTATTGAGGGATTTTTCACTCTTTCTTCTTTCGTCTCATGTTTTTGTGCTACCTTTGCACACATATATTTATAATAGCACTACCCTATGGCAAAGATAATGGTTCAGAACACGGAAATAACTGTCTTGTCTTATAACGACAAAGACTACATATCGCTCACCGATATGGCTAACGGCAAACAAAGTGAAAGCCGTGCTTCTTGGTACTTGGGAGATGATTCATAACCCCAATTTTAAAGTGGTCGAATTTGACCACTTTAGAATGCAGGCAGGTTTACCAAGTTTCGTCATGAGCGTGAGTGAGTGGATTGAGAAGACAAATGCCATTGGCATCATTGTGAAGAAAGGCCGCGCAATCAAGGGGACAGGTCATTGATCTCCACAATCCGCTAACACGAACCAAGATAACAGGGGACGGTTCTTTTGTTATTACGGCGCGATAACAAAAGAACCGTTCCCTTGTTATTTTGAGTTATTTCCATATTGGCTCCTTGCGCCAGTCACCTACAAAGCCATATTTGTAATAAGGTATATTGGGGCTGTGGTCAATCAAGGCAAGAAGCTTATCCTTTATCTGGTTATCTGGGTACACGGCATTGCAGAGATAGAGCATTGCGGAAATCACTCCATATGGTTTCTTCTTCTGGTTGTCCGTCAATGGATTCAGCAACCACTTGTCACGATGTCCTTTGGGGTTGGTCACTTGTTTGGCAAGGCTACGGTTCCAAAGACGTGAGTGGTGGGCAATGATGTTACGAAGCACAGAAATGGCTTCCAGCCAACTGGATAGCTCTTTTGCGGAATACAGCCCGAAGTCGTTGGCAATGGCAGCACGTTCTGGCAACTGGCTCTTTAAGTTCTTGTACATTTTGGAGAGTGTGCCAAAGGTGGCACTTTCGAGAATCATCCATGCATCAGGATTGTCCCCCTCCATTGACTCCCAATCCCAATTAGGGTGCTCAGATATATACTCTTTGGCAAAAGGCTCAGTGCTACGGTCAAACTCATGTTTGAGGTCGAACACGAAATCCTCGTAGTAGTCCTTGCGCTCAAAAAGAGAAGAATCCAAGTACCATAGTCCGCTACCTTTTGCCTGTGACAGATGGTTGATAATCTTCGCCCTCAGTGCTACCTCTATTATCTCAATGGCATCAAAGAGAATTAGCCGTAGATTGCGGTCAAAGTTATATCGGGCAATGACATCATCAAACAAAGCACCCTTTTTAAAGTCATGCTCTGTTTCCTCATCTTGCATATCCGTCCAATAATACTTCAATCGGAAATAACTGATGTGCGCCAAACATCGTTTGGCCTCTTCTTCATTGCCAAACGCCATACCCCTTGAACGGAGTAGGCGAATTTGTTCATCTATCGTTCGTGGCTTCTGATTGCTCATACACTCATTATAAAAAAGTGACCCGCCAGCAGATCTACGGGATGCCAACGGGTTCTGTTATCGTTTGATTCGGACTATCTTATCCGAGAATCTCTCTTAATTTCGGGTGCAAATATAATGCTTTTTCTCGAAAAATACAACATTTAGATAACTTTTTTATTAAGGCAGTGCTAAATATGGCATTTTTATTATAATTTTGCAGCGTTCTTTGGAACAAAAGACATATTCGGCTCTACATTCCCCATCACCACCTCGGACAAAAAGAGCCAAACTACAACAAATGAGCGTCAGCGCATAGTGCGCAGGCGTTTCGACGGTTGTAGTGGCTTGTGGTGAGCTGGGAATGCGTGGGAATGTCCTGCGCATTTTGGTTGATAGAATTTAAAACATAAAGCAACATAGAAGTGTGAAGAAGTGGCAAATCATTAAATTCAACGAAGTAAAAACGATACTCCATATGTGACAACAAAAGATTTCAAGATTGACAGCTAATTAAACAGTATAATTATGATTACCGACCAACTGACAAATACAATCTACTTTTCTCACATGCTTGAACAAGTGTGTCCTGATTTGTATCGTTCAATATCCGCCTTGAAAGAAAAAGGTTATCCAATAGAATTTTTCCAAGGTGCAAGAGATATTTGGGCTCAGTCCGAAAAGCTGGTTGTGTTCATGCACATAGTTTCATAAGTCTGAAG
>CAMHAM010000053.1 GCA_946183415.1 uncultured Prevotella sp. | reverse complement strand
AGTGCACACCAGCATACTCCACGTGCTCAGAGATAGCATACTCAATCACCTCACCTTTATCTGCTACAGCGTCGAACTCAATCTCCTTGGTCTCAGTCATGAACTTTGAAACTACTACAGGGAACTCCTTCGAAACCTCAGTAGCCATATTTAAGAAGCGATGCAACTCTTCCTCATCATAACATACATTCATCGCAGCACCTGAGAGAACGTATGATGGACGCACAAGTACAGGATAACCTACCTGATCGACAAATTCCTTCACATCCTCAAAACTCGTCAGTGCACGCCATGCAGGCTGGTCAATGCCCAGCTTGTCGAGCATAGCTGAGAACTTATCACGATTCTCTGCACGATCAATGTCTACAGGACTTGTACCCAGTACAGGCACACCCTGACGGTGCAGCTTCATGGCCAAGTTGTTAGGAATCTGTCCGCCCACAGATACAATCACACCACGAGGCTCCTCGAGATCAATCACATCAAGCACTCGCTCCAGTGAAAGCTCATCGAAATACAGACGATCGCACATATCATAATCTGTAGAAACCGTTTCTGGATTGTAGTTGATCATGATACTCTTGTATCCCAGTTTGCGGGCTGTGTTGATGGCGTTTACAGAACACCAGTCGAACTCTACAGAAGAACCGATGCGATAAGCACCTGAACCAAGAACGACAACCGACTTCTCGTGAGCGTAGTAGTTTACATCGTGTGATGCTTCGTATTTCTCTCCAGTCGGGTCACCGAAGGCAGGTGTGTGGGTATAGGTGAAATAGAGATAGTTCGTCAGCTCAGGATGCTCAGAAGCAACAGTGGGGATGCGCTTTACAGAAGGCATGATGCCACGCTGCTTACGATACTTACGTACCAACAGGTTTTCTTTCTCCATATTACCACCGACAGGTTTCAGCACAAAGCGGGCTATCTGGAAATCGCTGAATCCGCAGCGCTTTACCTCCAGCAACAACTCGTCGGGCAGCTCCTCAAGTGAATTATATGTCTGTAACTGATGTTTCAGGTCTACGATATGCTTCAGACGCTCCAAGAACCAGACATCAATCTTTGTCAGCTCTTCGATGCGCTCTACGGTGTAACCCTCTTCAAGTGCCTGGGCTATGGCGAAGATGCGCAGGTCGGTAGGATTAGCCAACTCTTCGTCGAGGTTGTCGAACTTCGTGTGGTCGTTGCCAACGAATCCGTGCATACCCTGACCAATCATGCGCAGGCCCTTCTGGATCATCTCTTCAAACGAACGTCCGATACTCATAATCTCACCTACAGACTTCATCGACGAACCGATCTGACGGCTAACGCCAGCAAACTTTGTCAAGTCCCAGCGAGGAATCTTACAAATCATATAGTCGAGGCTTGGAGCTACATAAGCGCTTGATGTGGTACCCATTTCGCCAATTTGGTCGAGTGTATAGCCCAGTGCAATCTTGGCTGCAACAAAGGCGAGGGGATAACCAGTGGCCTTCGAAGCAAGGGCTGATGAGCGGCTCAGACGAGCATTGATCTCGATGATGCGATAGTCGTTGGTTTCTGCATTGAAGGCGAACTGAATATTACACTCTCCGACAATTCCCAGGTGTTTCACGCACTTGATTGTTATCTCCTGCAGCATCTTTACCTGCTCCTCTTTCAGCGAGCAAGTAGGAGCCACCACAATCGATTCACCCGTATGGATACCCAGAGGGTCGAAGTTCTCCATCGAGGCCACTGTGAAGCAGCGGTCGTTAGCATCGCGGATGCACTCGAACTCAATCTCCTTCCATCCCTTCAGACTCTCCTCAACGAGAATCTGGGGTGCGAATGTAAAGGCACTCTCAGCCAGCTCCCTGAACTTCTTCTCGTCAGGACAGATACCCGAGCCAAGACCGCCAAGAGCATATGCCGAGCGGATCATGATGGGGAAGCCGATTTCATGGGCAGCCTTCAGCGCATCGTCCATTGATTCGACGGCGTGGCTTACGGGCACCTTCAAATCTACCTCTCCCAGCTTTTTAACAAAAAGGTCGCGGTCCTCAGTATTCATGATGGCCTCGACGCTCGTTCCTAAAACTTCAACTCCATACTCTTTAAGAGTCCCGTTCAGATAGAGTTCCGTTCCGCAGTTCAGTGCGGTCTGTCCTCCGAATGCCAAGAGGATGCCATCAGGACGCTCCTTCTTGATGATTTCTGTTACGAAGTGCGTATTTACCGGCTGGAAATACACCTTGTCAGCAATACCTTCACTGGTTTGGATTGTTGCGATGTTAGGGTTAACGAGCACGCTCTTGATGCCTTCTTCGCGAAGCGCTTTTAAAGCCTGTGACCCAGAGTAGTCAAACTCTCCTGCTTGTCCGATTTTCAAGGCACCCGATCCGAGCACCAACACCTTTTTCAGTTCTTTCTTCATTTTTGGGTTGATTTTGATATCCTTGTTCTTAAATCGCGTGCAAAGTTACGAAGTTTTTGCGAAACCACCAAAAAAGTTTCCCACTGATTTCGATTAAAAAAGGCTCGCTCTTGCATTTTATTTCAATAATTATATAGAAACGGTATGTTTATGCAAGTGGAAAACAAAATCAGCTGGACAGCATTGAATAGCTGCCAGCTGATGATGGGTATCGCTGAGAACTTTAAATATTTAATAATAGGTGAAGGTGCGGGTAGTTGTCATTTCCTGCCCCATCATCTTAGCCTTGCGACTAATCCAGTTGCCGTGATCGTCGAATTTGTAGTCTGAATAGGGTATCTCAATGAGTTGCCCGCCCATATTGATGCTTTCGGAAGTTACAACACCATTCTCGTCATAATTATAGGTGTTGATGACGTCGTTGCCCATCACGTTGAGTGAGCGACTCTTCATGCGTCCATTCTCCCAAGTGATCTGCACTGTAGTGCTCTGACCTTGAAAACTCATCTTTACAGATGTGAGGTAGCCGTTCTCATCATAAACTGCATCAGACATGAGGCTCGAATTGACCATCTTGCCGGCCTCTGAGAATTCGATAGACTGGCTCATGCCCATCATATCCATTGTCATCGTCTTGACAGCTCCCTTGGCCTCATTGGCCTCTACGTCGTGGAATTTTGTCTGTGCCTGCATAGCAAATGGTATAGCCAGCATGGCAATCATCATCATCATCTTTTTCATTTTCTAAAATGGTTTTTGGTTTTAACGAATAATTTCGTGGCAAAGTTAGTGATTCTTTCTGAAACAACAAAGTTTTTCCAAAAATTATTTGTACCTTTGCCGATGCATTTTCGAAAAGTTAACGATGAACACTAAGATATTACAGGATTTGAATGCGAGTCAGCGTGAAGCTGTAGAGTACTGCGACGGGGCAAGTTTGGTCATTGCAGGAGCAGGATCGGGCAAGACCCGCGTACTGACTTATAAGATTGCATGGCTGTTGGAGCAGGGAATGGCCCCATGGGAAATTCTGGCTCTGACTTTTACCAACAAGGCTGCGCGCGAGATGAAGGAACGTATTGGGAGATTGGTGGGTGAAGAGCGTGCCAGATATCTACAGATGGGAACTTTCCATAGCGTCTTTGCTCGAATCTTGAGAGCTGAAGCTGGGTATCTTGGCTTTAACTCAAACTTCACCATCTATGACCAGACGGATGCACGTTCGCTGGTGAGGACAATCATCAAAGAGATGGGGCTTGACGACAAGGTGTATAAGCCCGCTTCGGTAGCCGATCGTATCTCGATGTCTAAGAACCACCTGATATTGCCTCAAGCTTATGCTGAAAGTGCCTGGGCCAAGGATGATGTCAACCAAAAGCGTCCACAGGTGGCTAATATATATATAAGGTACGCGGAAAGATGCCGACAAGCTAATGCGATGGACTTTGATGATCTGCTTGTGCAGACGTGGGTACTGCTGAAGAATCATGAGGATGTTCGACAGAAGTACGTTGAGAAGTTCTGTTTCGTGTTGGTGGATGAATATCAGGACACGAACTTTGCGCAGCAGGCAATTGTCTTCCAGTTGACAAAAGAGCGTCAGAAGGTTTGCGTGGTGGGCGATGATGCACAGAGCATCTATTCGTTCAGAGGAGCGAACATTGATAATATATTGAATTTTAGGACTTTATATAGAGATGCTAAACTCTTTAAACTGGAACAGAACTATCGTTCAACGCAGTTGATTGTGCAGGCTGCAAATTCACTTATCAAGCGCAATGAACGACAGATTCCAAAGAATGTATTCTCAAATAATGAGCATGGTGAGAAGTTGCAACTGAAGCCTGCCTACAGCGACAAGGAGGAAGCCATTATCGTTTGTCAGGACATCAAGCGCTTGCGCAGGCAAGATCATTGCAACTGGAGCGACTTTGCTATTCTCTATCGTACTAATTCGCAGAGCCGATCTTTTGAAGAGCAGATGCGTAAGGATAATATCCCCTATAGGATTTATGGCGGACTGAGTTTCTACCAACGTAAGGAGATCAAAGACGTGATAGCCTACTTCAGACTGATTGCCAATCCTAATGACGAGGAGGCCTTTAAGCGCATCATCAACTATCCCGCGCGAGGAATTGGCGACACAACGGTTGGTAAGATTATCCAGACGGCACAGACTTATGGCGTCAGCTTGTGGCAGGTGATTAAGGAACCCGTGCTGTTCCCCATGGATGTAAGCAAGGGTACGATGACAAAGATTCAGAACTTCCGTGAACTAATTGAGGGGTGGATCGGACGCGTAACGACTGAAGATGCTTACACATTAGGCCACGATATTATTATGAACTCGGGTATTAGTAAGGACATCTATTCTGGGCGTAACCCTGAGGACATCTCGAGACAGGAGAATCTGGAGGAGTTTCTTAGTGGTATGCAAGACTTCGTGGAGAGTCGTCGCGAGGAAGATATGGCCGACGAGATTTATCTCTCTGATTTTCTGCAGGAAGTGGCTCTACTAACGGATCTTGACAGTGAGGAGGGTGACGAGAACGACAAAGTGACGCTGATGACCATCCACTCAGCTAAAGGACTGGAGTTCCTGACGGTGTTTGTCGTTGGACTGGAAGAGAACATATTTCCTAGTCCGATGTGTACCAACTCCATGCGTGAGCTGGAAGAGGAGCGCCGTCTGCTATATGTGGCCATCACACGTGCTGAGAAGCATTGCATTCTGACCTGTGCGCAGAACCGTTTCAGATATGGTCGGATGGAGTATGACACGCCATCACGTTTTATTCGTGACATCGACCCAGAGTTGCTGGATGTGCAGAGTGAAACGGGTGGGGGAGCATCGTCGCGTAGAGATTCATATGGAGGCTATTGTGGAGGTAGCCGTAGTCCTGAATGGATGCAGAATCCGAGACCTGTGGCTACTCAATTTAAGGCAGATCCCAAACCCAGAATGGTGTCTCCACGACAGCCAGAGAAGCCTGTAGACCCCTTTGGTCCAAACTTCAAACGCGTCTACAATGCTGTAGCACCTCGCAAGATGGCATCAGAGCCAAGTGCTGGCGATTTGCGCGAGGGTTGCACAATCGAGCATCAGCGCTTTGGTGTCGGTAGGGTGCTTAAGATTGAAGGTACAGGTGAGAACACGAAGGCTACAGTGGAGTTTAGAAACGCTGGAACTAAGCAGCTCTTGCTGAAGTTTGCTAAGTTCAAGGTAATTGGGACGTAATAGCAGAAACGATTGTTTAAATAAAAAAGAATTAGAGCGACTCATCGTCGGGTCGCTCTATTTTTCTTTTTGGGGGGTGGGGAAGATGTTTCTGCTTACGAAGCCACGCTGCCTTGCGTAACTCATAGTCTTCGTAATGCTTCTCCAGAAATCCGTCAGCCATCGTCGCTCATTTTATTCATTAAACTTCGCATAGATGACCTTCAATTCGATGTCGCTCCCATTGGGTCCGCCTTTTAATCGAGTGCTTGTCATCGACATCTGATTTGCCACAGAAGCTACACCGGCCGCTGACGTTGTCGTGTTTACAGCAGTTGTGATAGTCACGGGTACCAGCACCACCTTATTCCAGTTAGGATGCGTAGCCACCCAGTTAGGATCGTTTGCCAAGCCAACTTTCTTTGCATTCGACATATAGGAAATCATGTTGTCGATATTCGAGAAGTCATACTCATTCATCGAATTAAGAATAGTGTAGAACGAGTTCTTGGAATTGATGGTCTGCCTATGCTCGAAGAAAGTGTATAGGCTGTCTCTTGGTATCATCAGTAGGTATTCTGGTGCGCTGAAAACATAAGGCGAGTTTTTGAGTTCGCTGTTCAGGCGTTGGAATGTGACACCAACAGAAAGCAGAGAGTCGGTAGCATGTTTAGCCTTAATATCATCGACGGGCAGTGTTACCTCAGTAAAAATACCTGCAGGAGTCTTCAGATAGGTGCAGCTTTTGTCGTTGACAAGCGACTGCAAGGCTTCCTTGTCGTTGATGACTCTGGTGGTCTGTAGCACTTCAGGGGTAGAAGCCATCGCCATATAGGCACTGATGATGGAGTCTTTATCGTCACGATAACTGTAGAACATACGTATGTCGATCTCGTTCAGATTTGCCATGACACCAAGTCCATCGTTCACTTGGAAATAAAATCCAGGACAGAGCGAGTGAATAAAACTATAAGAGTTCTTGAAATACTCAGGGTGCTCGTAATAATTACGAAGAATGTAGGTACCATAGTCTGGATAGCTTTTCCCGTTTTTATCGATGTATTTCTGATTAAGAGCGATGCGGGCATTATCGGTAAAATTAGCCAGATTCCTGATACTGTCCTTATATGTCAGGTTTGATAGTGAAAAGGCCAGACTCTGCTTAAGACCATCAGTCCGAATCAATCCAGCGCTTCTGGGATCAAAATTACTATAGTAGATGTTCTGGTCGCTCATAGGCTCTTTCAGTTCCAGAACGTCGAGCTTGACTGGTGTAAGCGTGTCACCATAGCATTTCGACTTGTTGAAAAATAGCCATATCTCACAGGAGTCGACGGCGATATCGCCATCCTTATGGGTCACGATTCGATCTTTTGCGGGGAGTTTCGGACTTTCAAGCATATTAAACTGGGCCATAAATTCACTCTTGATATAAGCACCAGTTTCCGGGTCCCTGACATTACCGAAATAGCAATCGAAATTGCGGGCATATACGGAGTCAGCCAATATAGACCTTGATTTAGCATTGAAAATACCAGTCGAGACATTCAACTTGTCGTTATCACTGGTGAGCGTAGATCCTATTTCTAACGTTTCTTCATTACAAGACATCACCGCCATTGCGCAGAAGGCAATCGCTGTAATCAATCTGAGTTTCATGTGTAAATGTAAGTGTATTATAATTCCTTAAACCTCGTCGGGGAAGAGTGATTCGTAGAATGCCTCATAGGCATCGGCAAAGTCTTCCTGATAGCCAAGAACAGGGATATTCTTGCCCTTGGCGTAATCGAGTAATTCAACATTAACTTCATTATCTGACTGAATAATACCATCACTATAATCGATGGCAAGTTTACCCAGTTCATCGAAATCGAAATTGTCGTTATAGCCCTTCAGCAATTCTTCATTGACATCACGGAACTCCAGGCACTTCTTGAAATTCTCGCCAAGATCCTTGTCAATGTTCTTGGTGAAGAGAGATGTGACAACCTTGGCTTCTGCAAATGAAGGCTCATCATGGAAGGCTGTCTTCACATAGAGTGGTACGACGGCACTCATCCAACCTTGACAGTGGATGATGTCGGGCACCCAGCGGAGCTTCTTGACAGTTTCAAGCACGCCACGAGCGAAGAAAATGGCTCGTTCACCATTGTCAGGATAGTCTTCTCCCTTCTCGTCT
The DNA here is from genome assembly GCA_946183415.1 of uncultured Prevotella sp. GTDB lineage: Bacteria > Bacteroidota > Bacteroidia > Bacteroidales > Bacteroidaceae > Prevotella. Next base: position 12,646 of record CAMHAM010000053.1, on the reverse strand, counting down.
TTCTCCATCTGTCGCTTGCTGAAATAATCATCGTTGTCGATGAAATAAACTTGTACACGGGCTGACTGTATGGAGGCAACCTTAATAATCAGGGGATGGTCTGTATCATTGATAATAAGATTCATACCCGAGAGTCGGATTACCTCATGCAACTGGCCGCGACGCTCGTTAATGGTTCCCCATTTGGGCATGAATGTACGAATCTCATGACTACGTTCCTGCATAGCTTGCGGAAGCTTCTTTCCCATCAGTGACAAGTTGTTGTCTGGGACATAAGGAGAGATCTCCTGATTGATAAATAGTATCTTCTTCTTTGCCATCTTTCGAAGTTTTTGCAGCGCAAAGATACGAAAAATTTTTCACTTTTCGGAATTTCAATGAAAGATTTTAGGAAAAAGTGACACTTTTCGGTCTTTTTTATGGATATTTTCGGATTCCTTTAAATAAAATTAGGTATAAAATGGAACTTAAACATACTTTTGGATTAATGCTACGAAGCGGTTGCCATATTTCTCCTTCTTATGTTCTCCGATACCAGAGATGTTGCCAAACTGCTCGATGGTGGTTGGTTTGATGGTGGCCAGTGAGTGGAGAACCTTGTCACTGAAAACAATGTATGGCGGGAAACCTTCTTCGTTGGCACATGTCAATCTTAGTGAGCGGAGAGCCTCGAACAGTTTCATATCTTCAATGCCTGTGGTCGGTGGCAGACCAGGTATTGTGATGGTAGGAATCTCGAGTTTCAGTCGTGGTTTCTTGCGCTCCTCTTTCACACTATGGTCGATGACACAGAGTTGAGCACTCTTCCTGCCGTATAGCACATCTTCTCCGATATTGGTAACCTTCACCTTGTTACCATCATTGTAGGCTATCTCTATAAATCCCATTTGGAGCATCTGCAGCAGATAGTCTTGCCAGTCGTTGGTCGTGATATCTTTCCCCACACCGAATGTCTTGAGCTGATCATAGCCATGACGCACGACATACGGTGAACGGATGCCTTTGACAATCTCTATAATCGTAGATATGCGCACCGCTTCTGCCGCGCGCTTGGCTGCACTGAGGGCCATTTGCACATAGCGCGTGCCGTCAAATCGTTGAGGCGGATTCTCACAAACATCACAATTTCCACAATCGTGATCTGTCTGTTCGCTGAAATAGTTGAGCAGAATCCTTCTACGACAAACACTCGACTCGGCATATTCCTGCATCCTTCTCAGTTTGTCCATGTTGACGTCCTGCTGACCACTTTGTCTTGCAAATTCAGTAAGCTGCACAATGTCTGCGAGAGAATAGAAAAGGATAGTATCTGCAGGAGCACCGTCACGGCCTGCGCGTCCTATCTCCTGATAGAAGCTCTCAATACTTTTAGGCATATTGTAATGTATTACCCAACGGACATTACTCTTGTCGATACCCATTCCGAAAGCTATTGTCGCACAAACGACAGCCAATTGATCGTTCTTAAATCTTTCCTGCGTCTGATTTCTTTCATATGTCGACATGCCAGCGTGATATGGGGCTGCATTTATGCCTTTCTTCTGTAAGTCAGATGCCACCTTTTCGGTATTCTTGCGGCTTAGACAATAGATAATGCCAGCCTCCATCGGACGTGCCTTGATAAAGTTGAAAATGAAGTGCATTTTCTCTGCTGCCTTGTAACCTCGTTTTACTGAAAGACTGAGGTTAGGACGGTCAAAGCTGGAGATGAACTCCTGAGCACCAGTGATGTTGAGTTGTTTCAGAATGTCCCCACGTGTGATTTTATCAGCCGTTGCTGTCAGAGCCATGATAGGCACTTGGGGGAATTTCTCACGGAGAATGCCCAGCTGCGTGTATTCTGGGCGGAAGTCGTGACCCCATTGACTGATACAGTGGGCTTCATCAATAGCAAAGAGTGAGATTTGAATATGACTGAGCAGATAGTCTATTTCAGACATCAACTTCTCGGGAGAGATATAGAGGAGTTTCATGCTTCCAGAAATACATTTACGCCTGATGATTGTATCAACGGCGGGGTCGTTGCCGCTATTGAGGGCTTCGGCTTCAATGCCATTAGCACGAAGTGTCTCTACCTGGTCTTTCATCAGACTGATAAGCGGGGAAATCACTATGGCAGTGCCTGGCATCGTCAGTGCCGGAATCTGGTAACAAATACTTTTCCCGCCACCTGTTGGCATCAGCACCAAAGTGTCTTTGCCTTGCATGACGTGTTCTATGATTTCTTGCTGGTTTGGCCTGAAAGTGCTATAGCCGTAATATGTTCTTAATGCCTCGAAAATGTTCATCAGTTACAATTTTTGCACAAAGATAGGCATTTTTCTCGTAATTCATTGCATGTTTGGATTATTTTATTTAATTTTGCATGCCTAAAGAAAAAAGTAAGCCATAGAATGATGAACGAAGATTTTAATTATCAAGACGAGCGATTCGCTGACTTGCAATTGCTTAGATATCGACTGAATGGTTTTGAAAGACTGACGCTGAAACAGAAGACTCTTGTGTATTATCTGTCTCAAGCCACGCTTTTCGGACGTGATATTACTTTTGATCAGTTCGGTAAATATAACCTCCGTATTCGGAAGATGCTCGAGGTTATCTACACAGACATGACCATTCCGCATGATACCGATGAATTCAAGGCTTTGGAGATCTATCTGAAGCGCATCTGGTTCTCAAGCGGCATCTATCATCATTATGGATGTGAGAAGTTCAAACCTGGTTTTACACCTGACTATTTAAATAGGGTACTTAGGCTGGTTGACGCCCGCCAGTTGCCTTTAAACGAAGGAGAGACAATCTCGCAGATGTGCGACGAGCTGTTTCCTGTCATCTTTGATGAAACCGTGATGCCTAAGCGCGTGAACAAGGCTGATGGCGAAGATTTGCTCCAGACATCGGCCTGCAATTTCTATGATGGTGTAACCCAAGCAGAGGCCGAAGCTTTCTATGAGCAGCAGAAACAGCAGGACAAACATCAGGATACGCCTCCGTCGTTCGGACTCAATTCAACACTTGTCAAAAAAGGCGGCAAGATTCTCGAGAAGGTATGGTCAGCCGATGGCAAATATGCGAATGCCATCAGGCATATTATCTTTTGGTTGGAAAAAGCTGCAGGAGTGGCCGAAAACACGCAACAGAAGAGAGTTATAGAACTACTTATAAGTTATTATAAAACAGGAGATTTACAGATATTTAATAAATATTGTATTGAATGGTTGAAAGAGCATGACTCTTCCGTTGATTTTATCAACGGATTCATCGAAGTCTATGGCGATCCTTTAGGGATGAAAGGCTCTTGGGAGGGACTCGTAGAATATATCGATGAAGAGTCGACTCATCGCACTCAGACCATTAGTCGCAATGCTCAATGGTTTGAAGACCATTCGCCTGTTGACCCCCGATTCCGTAAGCTTGTTGTCAAAGGAGTTTCTGCTAATGTGATTTGTGCTGCAATGCTTGGCGGTGACGAATACCCATCAACGGCCATAGGCATCAACCTCCCGAATGCTGATTGGATCAGGGCTCAGTATGGCAGCAAGAGCATTACCATCAGTAACATTACCGATGCCTACAACAAAGCGGCACATGGTAATGGTTTTAAAGAGGAATTCGTCATTGATCAGAAAACACTTGAAATAATCGATAAATACGGAGATATCTGTGACGATCTGCATACAGACCTGCATGAATGTCTGGGTCACGGAAGTGGACAATTGCTGCCTGGAGTGGATCCTGATGCGCTGAAGGCGTATGGTAATACGATAGAAGAGGCGAGGGCCGACCTCTTCGCCCTGTATTACATCGCAGATAAAAAGCTTGTAGAGCTCGGACTGACTCCTGATGAAGAGGCGTATAAGTCGCAGTATTATACCTATATGATGAATGGGCTGATGACCCAGCTGATTCGTATCACACCAGGACATCAGATTGAGGAAGCCCACATGCGTAACCGTGCGCTGATAGCCCATTGGTGCTATGAACAAGGAGATGTCATCAAATTGATTCGTCGCGAGGGTAAGACATACGTTGAAATCACGGATTATGAAAGACTTCGCCAACTGATTGCCACTCTGCTGGCAGAAATACAACGCATTAAGAGCGAAGGTGACTATGATGCAGCCCGCCAACTGGTTGAGAAATATGCCGTTAAGGTGGATGAACAACTTCATGCTGAAGTGTTGGAGCGTTATAAGCGCTTGAATCTTGCTCCTTATAAAGGGTTCATTAATCCTCAATTGTTACCAGTTTATGGTGCAAGTGGGGAAATATGTGATATTCAGGTGAACTATAGCGAGAGTTACGCACACCAGATGCTCCGCTACAGTTCAGAGTATGCCACATTAATATAATAAAATGATATGGATATCAATAGTCAGGTGAAGGAAATTAAGCAGTCGTTCCGTCAGATGATGGATGGCTCAGTGGCCAAATCCATGCGCGACAAGGGGGTAGAATATAAACTCAATTGGGGGGCAACCCTTCCGAGGCTTCAGGCAAAAGCAGCCGAACTCGGGAAAAACTATGATCTGGCTATTGCACTCTGGAAAGAAAATGTGCGTGAGTGTAAGATACTTGCGACGATGATTATGCCTGCTGACCAAGTCTTGCCTGAAGTCATTGACATCTGGATGGAACAGACTGATACGCAGGAAATAGCGGAGCAGGCTGCATTCAACTTGTATCAGTATTTGCTTTATGCACCCGAGAAGGCATATAGCTGGATGGCGTCGGATAAAGAACTCTACCAACTTTGCGGTTTCCATGTATTATCCCGTCTGTTCATGAACAAACAAGAGCCTAATGAACGTGGAATCAATGAATTCATAGATCAGGCATTGGCAGCTTTGCAAGGTAACAGTCTGCCCGTGAGGAAGGCTGCCATGTCTTGTCTGCAGCGCTTTGCAGAATTAGGCCTCGTATATGAGCGATTGTCGAAGAGCGCATTAAAAACCATTAATTTAGAATTTTTATAAATAATCTTTCTTTTGTTTCTCTGAAAATATGTACCTTTGTGCGGTTTTCGAGAAAATCTGATGAAAGATAAAAAGCTAGTCGCTGTTGAGCGCATATTGGATAACTATCTTGAGATGAATAATCATCGCAAGACGCCAGAACGCTATACCATATTGAAAGCCATCTACAGCACTAACGGACATTTCACCCTTGAAGAGTTGAATGAGAAACTTAGTACAGAATGGAATTTCCCTGTCAGCAGGGCCACACTTTACAACACCTTGAACCTGTTTCTCTCCTTACGTCTGGTGGCTCGGCATCGTTTTCAGGGATCCACGAAATACGAAGCCTGTTACGACAACAACAGCCATTGCCATCAGATCTGTACGATGTGTGGTAAGGTTGTCGAGGTGAAATCGCCTGAAATAGACTTGGCTGTAGAGAATATGCACCTGAGGCGTTTCCGTAAAGACGGATTTACATTATATGTCTATGGCGTCTGCAGTACATGCCAGACATTGATGACCAAACGGAAAAAGAAAGAGTCAGAAAAGAAAAAGAAATTAAATATAGAATAAATAAGTATTATGAACAAAGGTAAAGTTGATGTCCTGCTCGGTTTGCAGTGGGGCGACGAAGGAAAAGGTAAGGTGGTTGACGTGTTAACCCCTAAGTACGATGTTGTTGCCCGTTTCCAGGGAGGTCCTAATGCCGGCCACACTCTGGAGTTTGAGGGACAGAAGTATGTGCTCCGTTCCATTCCATCGGGAATCTTCCAAGGGGGTAAGGTGAACATTATTGGTAATGGCGTGGTTCTTGCACCCGATCTCTTCATGGAGGAAGCTAAGGCTCTTGAAGCCAGTGGGCACGATCTGCATTCTCGCTTGCACATTTCTAAGAAAGCTCATCTGATTATGCCTACTCATCGCGTGTTGGATGCAGCCTACGAGGCCCAGAAGGGTAAAGATAAGGTTGGAACCACAGGTAAGGGAATCGGTCCGACTTATACGGACAAAGTTAGCCGTAACGGTCTGAGAGTAGGCGATATACTCGAAAACTTTGAAGAGAAATATGGCAAAGCAAAGGCTCGTCATGAGGCAATCCTGAAATCCCTCAATTTCGAATATGACATTACGGAGGTTGAGAAGAAGTGGCTCGAAGGTGTCGAGTATCTGCGTCAGTTCCCAATTGTCGATTCTGAACACGAAATCAATAATATCCTGAAGAGTGGTAAAAGCGTTCTTTGCGAAGGTGCTCAGGGCACTATGCTCGATGTAGACTTCGGTAGCTATCCATTTGTCACCTCTTCGAATACGATCTGTGCCGGAGCCTGCACCGGTCTGGGTATCGGTCCCAATAAGATTGGTGATGTATATGGTATCATGAAGGCTTATTGCACTCGTGTAGGTGCAGGCCCATTCCCTACAGAGTTGTTCGATGAAACGGGTAAGAAGATTCGTGACCTGGGGCATGAGTATGGAGCTGTTACAGGTCGTGAGCGTCGTTGCGGATGGATCGACCTGGTGGCTTTACGCTATTCGATCATGGTGAATGGCGTAACCCAGCTTATCATGATGAAGAGCGACGTGCTGGATGGATTCGACACTATCAAGGCTTGTGTGGCTTATAAGCAGAACGGCGTTAAAATCGACTATTTCCCCTATAATATTGAAGAAGGTATCGAGCCTGTCTATCAGGAACTGCCAGGTTGGAAGACTGATATGACGAAGTTTACTTCCGAGGATCAGTTCCCCAAAGAGTTCAAGGACTATATTGCATTCCTGGAGGCACAGCTTGAAACGCCCATTAAGATTATCTCTATCGGTCCAGACCGTGAACAGACAATAGTACGTAAATAAACATAGACGTACCAAAGAAAACAAATATGGCACAGAAACCAAGTATTCCTAAAGGAACGCGCGACTTCTCTCCGATGGAGATGGCTAAGCGCAATTATATTTTCGACACCATCAAGCAGGTTTATCAGCTCTATGGCTTTCAGCAGATAGAGACCCCTGCGATGGAAACTCTCGGCACTCTGATGGGTAAGTATGGTGAGGAGGGTGATAAACTGCTCTTTAAAGTACTCAACTCTGGCGACTTCCTTACAAAGGTCAGCGACGAGGAACTGCAAGAGCGCAATGCGCTTCATCTGGCTGCTAAGCTTTGTGAAAAAGGACTTCGCTACGATCTCACAGTACCTTTCGCCCGTTATGTGGTGATGCATCGTGAAGAACTGCAGTTGCCGTTTAAGCGCTACCAAATGCAACCAGTCTGGCGTGCCGACCGTCCACAGAAAGGCCGTTATCGTGAGTTCTGGCAGTTTGATGGTGACATCGTTGGCTCTGACTCTCTGCTCAACGAAGTAGAACTGATGCAGATAATTGATACTGTTTTCTCCCGTTTCGGCGTTCGGGTTCAGATTAAGATCAACAACCGGAAGATCCTAACAGGAATTGCTGAAGTTATCGGAGCTGCAGACAAAATCGTGGATATTACGGTAGCTATCGATAAACTCGATAAGATTGGACTTGATAATGTCAATCAGGAACTTCGTGAGGATGGACTCTCTGAGCAGCAAATAGAGAAACTGCAGCCTATCATCTCGCTCGAAGGTAGTAACGATGAGAAATTGAACACCATCGCTGAAGTTCTGGCTACAAGTGAGACTGGCTTGAAAGGCGTGGAGGAGACGCATACAATCCTTGACACTCTCAAGAAGCTCGGTCTGAAGAATGAGATTCAACTTGACCTTACTTTGGCTCGTGGACTCAATTACTATACAGGCGCCATTTTCGAAGTGAAAGCCCTCGATGTACAGATAGGATCCATCACCGGTGGTGGCCGATATGACAATCTGACGGGTATCTTTGGTATGCCTGGTATCTCTGGTGTCGGTATTTCTTTTGGCGTTGACCGTATTTTCGACGTACTCAACGCTCTCGACTGCTACCCGAAAGATGCCGTAAACGGAACTCAACTGCTGTTCATTAACTTCGGTGAGAAGGAGACTGCCTATTGCCTGCCTGCTGTGGCAAAGGCGCGTGAGGCTGGCATCCGTACCGAGATTTTTCCCGATTCATCGAAGATGAAGAAACAGATGTCTTATGCTAATGCCAAACAGATTCCATTTGTTGTGCTGGCTGGAGAGAACGAGATGGCTGAAGGCAAGTTTACTCTTAAGAATATGTTGACAGGAAATCAACAACTTGTTTCTACAGAAGAACTTATAGATATTGTAAAGTCATGAAGAAATACACTTTTCTATCTTTTCTATTAGTATTGTGTTTGGTCTTTATGTCAGCAACAAAAGAAAAGACCACGACTATTTTTGTCATTGGTGACTCCACAGCAGCCAAAAAGGATACGACAGGCGGAAAGGTGGAACGAGGATGGGCCATGATGCTGCAAGAATGTTTTGATGCCGATTATATCGTTGTTGACAATCATGCTGTCAATGGGCGCTCATCTAAAAGTTTCATCAACGAGGGGCGATGGGACAAGGTGCTTTCGCTCATCAAACCAGGAGACTATGTGATTATCCAGTTCGGGCACAATGACGAGAAGCCTCAGGCTGAACGTCATACTGATCCAGGGTCTACCTTCGACTACAATCTGTCAAAATATGTACGTGAGACACGTGAGAAAGGTGGAATCCCCGTTCTGATGAATTGTGTCGTTCGCAGAAACTTCGCCAAGGTCGCACCCAAGAATGATGATGATGAGAAACTTCGCAATACGACCTATGCCGATGGGGCAAAGATTGTCGAAAGCGATTCTCTTGTCGACACTCATGGCCTCTACCGTGTGGCTCCCCGTGATGTGGCTCAGCGCATGAATTGCTATTTCGTTGATGCCAACCAGATTACACACGATCTGGAGCAGGGTCTTGGTACGGAAGCCTCCAAAAAGCTCCACATGTGGTTCCTTCCTGGCGAAGAACCTTCTGAGCCTAAAGGCAAGCAGGATAACACACATTATAATATATATGGTGCACGTGTTGTTGCTCATCTCCTGGCTGACGCCCTTTGCGATGAGATTCCTTTACTGAGTAAATATCGAAAGAAATAATTAACGCAACAAAATAAAAATGAATTCTGCTTAAAAATTTGCAGAATTCATTTTTTTATTGTATATTTGCAGACGGATTTTATGAAACTCTTTATTTATAACTAAAAAAGACAAATACGATTATGAAGAAAAAGTTTATTTGCGCCGTTTGTGGATATATCTATGAAGGCGATGCAGCTCCCGAAAAGTGCCCAATCTGTAAGGCTCCTGCCTCGAAGTTCTCAGAACTGAAAGAAGATGGTGAGACCACCTATGCCACCGTTCATCGTATTGGTGATGGCAAGCCCGAGGGTGTCAGCGAGGAGATGATTCAGGATCTGCGCAATCATTTCAATGGTGAGTGCGGTGAGGTTGGTATGTATCTGGCTATGGCCCGTCAGGCTGATCGTGAGGGCTATCCCGAGATTGCCGAGGCTTTCAAGCGCTATGCATTTGAGGAGGCTGACCATGCTTCTCGTTTCGCAGAACTGCTGGGCGAGTGCGTATGGGATACCAAGACCAATCTGGAGAAGCGTGCTGCTGCCGAGGCTGGTGCTTGCGAAGACAAGTTCCGTATCGCTAAGAACGCAAAGGCTGCTGGTTTCGACGCAATCCACGATACCGTTCATGAGATGGCAAAGGATGAGGCTCGTCATGGTGCTGGCTTCGCAGGACTGCTGAAGCGTTACTTTGGAAAGTAAAAAAGTAGAAAGGTTAATACAATAAACTGAATGAGAATCCGTTTTATCAATACGATGAAACGGATTTTTTATTTATTTCTTATACTTGCATTATGCATAGCTTGTCAGGATGATGATTCATTCTCGACCAGCAACAGTCTGAAACTGGATTTCTCGGTAGATACACTAAACTTGGATACGGTTTTCAGTCGTGTCCCAACTTCCACATATTCTTTTTGGGTACATAATAGAAATAACGATGGTATCCGTCTCGAGCAGGTACGCCTCCGTCGTGGAAACCAGTCTGGCTATCGGGTGAATGTCGATGGTATCTACTTGGATAATGCCAACGGTTCGCAAACGAACAACATAGAGATACGAAAGAATGACAGTATTCTCGTTTTTGTGGAATTGACTGCCAACGAGAACAAACAATCTTCCCCCTGTCTGGTGCTGGATGATCTGGTGTTCTTGATGGAGAGTGGCGTAGAACAGAAGGTATGCCTACAGGCATGGTCTTGGGACGCCATTAAGCTATACGAGCCGGTAATTACGAAGGATTCTGTGATTTCTTCTGATATACCGATGGTGGTTTATGGTGACCTGACTGTCAGCGAAGGTGCTACGCTCACCATCAGGAATACGACGCTTTACTTCCATGAGGATTCGGGCATTGAGGTGGCTGGACGCCTGCTGACGGAGAATTGTGTCTTTCGCGGAGACCGATTAGACCGTATGTTCTCTTATCTGCCTTACGACAGAGTCTGCGGACAATGGGAGGGTATTCATTTCTTGGCATCATCTACAGGAAATGAACTGATTCAGACAGAAATCCGTAATCCTCAGAATGGTATCCTCTGCGATTCAGCCTCGATGGATTCAACCCACTATCGTTTGTTGATGCAGAAGTGCATCGTTCATAATTGTCAGGGGATGGGGGTCCAGGCCAGCAGTTCTTACATCCGACTGGTTGATTGCCAATTGACTAATACCTTGGGGCATTGTCTGTATCTGCTTGGTGGAAAGGCCGAGATCAGCTATTGTACGCTGGCTCAGTTCTATCCTTTCTCTGCTAATCGGGGCGCAGCTCTCTATTTCACTAACCTTCCGACGGCAGTGGATATCGTCTGTGATGGCACCATCATGACAGGCTATGAAGATGATGTGATTCAAGGCGTCAACATCAACGAAAGCGTTCCTTTTAATTATTCCTTTGAAAACTGTCTCTTACGTACCATCAACGAATCTGCTGACTCTGTCCATTTTCAAAGGATCATCTGGGAAACACCAGAGGACTCCATACAAGGGAAAAAGCATTTCATTAAAATCGACGAGGATAATCTGGATTATGATTTCCACCTCGATTCTTTATCAACGGCGAAAGGGCTGGGCTGTTACCGTTAGAACTCCGAGAATGTCAGCGGCATCAGTTTCCTGATTCCATCGATAACATAGATACATTTGCGCCCATAGAGTAGGATGCGGATAGGACCGGCTGCCCGTGTCTCTGACTCAATGATGACCTGACGACAGGAGCCGCAAGGCCCCACAGGCTCATATTGCAATTCTCCGTCAGTTCCTCTCGCGGCAATAGCCAACATTTTCACAGGCACATCAGGATACTGGGCACCTGCAGCAAACAATGCGGTACGCTCAGCGCAAAGTCCCGATGGATAGGCTGCATTTTCCTGATTGCAACCAATGATCTCCTGACCATTGGCAAGCAATACTGCCGCACCGACATTGAAATGTGAATATGGGGCATAGCTTCGACTCGTGGCTTCTATGGCGAGCTCTACCAAATGGCGTTCTGCATCGCTCAGTTCGTCCATCTGACAAGACATAATCGTGGATTTCAGTTCAAGTTCTTCCATAAATTGCAATATTTTTCTGCAAATATACGAATAATTCGAGAGAAAACACTAATTTTGCACAAGAAATTCGAGAATATGAGGAAATTTTTCATAAGTATAGCCATTGTTCTGTCATTGGGGGCTCATGCTCAGGCCAGATGGAATCAGGTTTATCAGCAATATATCGACCAATATAAGGACATTGCTATCGAGCAGATGCAACGCCACCATATCCCTGCTTCTATCACGTTGGCACAGGGCTTGTTCGAAAGTGGTGCAGGTCGTAGTGAACTGGCTGTTAAGGGCAATAATCATTTCGGCATCAAGTGTAATGGTTGGTCTGGGAGGAAAGTTTATCATGATGATGACGAACGGAATGAGTGCTTCCGTGCTTACAACTCGGCGTTCGAATCGTATGAAGATCATTCCAGATTCCTGACCGGGAGCAAGCGCTATAGTGCGTTGTTTAATCTGAGGATTACTGATTATAAAGGTTGGGCAAAGGGGCTGAAGGCGGCTGGCTATGCCACCAATCCGCAGTATGCCAACAAGCTGATTGAGATCATCCAACTGTACAAGCTTTATCAGTACGACACGCAGAAGAGCTACGACAAGTTCATGGTGGCGCACTCGAAAGATCAGCCCGTGGACGGCCAGGCGCTGCACAACATTAAGATATTCAACAAGAACTACTACGTCATTGCGCGACGTGGCGACACCTTCAAGTCGCTGGCAGAGGAGATTGGCATCAGCTATAGAAAGCTGGCGAAGTACAACGAGCGCGACAAGCGCGACCAGCTCGAGGAAGGTGAGATCATCTGGTTGAAGAAGAAGCAGAAGAAAGCCCCCAAAGATTACAAGGGGCGCCTGCATTACGTGCGTAGTGGCGAGTCGATGTACTCCATCGCACAGAAATACGGCATCCGCCTGAAGAACCTCTACAAGATGAACCGTATGAAGCCAGATCAACAGATCAGGGTAGGAGATGGTCTCCGACTGAGGTAATATGAAACAAGAATGCAGGTCGATGAAACCTGCATTCTTTCTTTTTGTAGAGCGGAATACGGGAATCGAACCCGCCTCCCAGGCTTGGGAAGCCCGTGCACT
>CAMHAM010000052.1 GCA_946183415.1 uncultured Prevotella sp. | reverse complement strand
ACTACGTTCGGGACGTAGGGGTCGGGCGTTCGAGTCGCCTCATCCCGACAACGCACAAAGTCGGAAGCAACAAATGGCTGAGTATTCAGCCATTTGTCATTTATAATAAAGAGTATGTCAGAAGTCATGTTGACACTTTTTGCCATTGTCATCGTTGGATACGTGGCAGGCAGATTAGGTTATATGGGTGGCGAATTCGACAAAAGGTTGTCGAGTCTTGTCATCAATATCACATGTCCTGCTCTCATCCTCTCCTCAGCGATGTCAGGCGAGCTACCTGATAGCCGACTGATTCTGCCACTACTTGGCATCAGCACCCTTACCTATATTATATTAGCAGGTATGGCTCTGATCATCCCACGCTACCTCACTCGCAAGAAAGACGATGAAGGCATTATTGGGTTTGCCCTGATGTTTGGCAACGTCGGCTTTATGGGCTATCCTATTGTGGCCTCCATTTTCGGGCATCAAGCTGTGTTCTATGCCGCCGTACTGAATGTCGTCAATACATTTGCTGTGTTCACCATCGGAACTATCCTGATGGTGGGCAATCTTGGAGACGGTAAGCGTTTCCAGAAAAAAGTACTCTACAGCACCCCCATGCTTTCTGCCTATCTCGCCATGCTTATTGTAGCTTTTGGTATTAGTGACATTCCTGAGATTATCAGCCAACCGCTCACCATGATTGGCAACATTACTGTACCTGCAGCCCTTTTGATCATTGGCTCATCCATGTCACAGCTCTCCCTGCGCACGATGTTAGGCAATTCCACGGTGTATGCTACTACCCTCTTCCGCCTGTTGCTGATTCCACTTGGGTTCCATTATCTGTGCCTGGCTCTTGGCTTCGATCAGTATGTTGTCAGCATCAACACCATCGTCATTGCTATGCCTGTAGCCACATACGGCACAATCCTATGCCTGAAATACAACCGCGACACTACTCTGATAACAGAGGTTACCCTTATTACGACCCTGTTATCCATGCTTTCCATACCCCTTCTTACACTTCTTTTATCTATATAATAAGGTAAATATTCCTAACACACCCCTTCTTTTGATTTGCATCAACAAAATGACTGTTATCGCACACAATTCAACGTAAACGCTTGCAAGAGCCAAAAATTCGCCGTACCTTTGCACTGTCAAAAGACAAAAAGGATAACAATTTTAGGTATTAAGTAGGTCGGCTTTAAGCCAGACCGAGTAAAGAAAAAGAAAGGGTAAAAAGATGAAAAAGATGATTTTGACATTAGTTGCAATGCTGAGTATGACAACTGCATTTGCTGAGGAAGAGAGCACAAATAGCGTAAACAATATGGCAGCCTACGAGCTGAACGTCAACATGGATAAGCTCTCTGCAGTGCTGAATCTGGCAGATGACCAGAAAGAGGCAGTTGCTGACATCCAGCACACATTCGCTTCAGAGCTGATGTTCGCTGCTCAGTATAGCAAGAACGACCGCAAGGCTCTTGTAGCCCGTGCCATCGACAACGATGTGAAGTGGATGCGCTACGTACTTGATGACAAGCAGATGCGTACTTATCTCCAACTGCTGAACTGCACGATGAACAATCGCGGTCTGAATAAGTAAGCGTTATTCGTAATCGTCGATCACTGCGTTCATAAAGTCCATCATAGGCTTGGCAGCACGGAACATGCGCTCCATCTCATCGAGCCAGCCGTCGCCCTCGAAAAAGTCATTGGGGACAGCATGCCAGGCACAATAGTCCTTTAGACGCAGATAATGAATGTAAGGCCAGTCTTTCGGGAATCCCGAGGGACTGGTTTTCAGTTTCTCCAGTCCGAATCCTTGCGGCTGATCCCAGCTGGACACATTCGTAGGTTCTTTGAAACTACTGCTGACAGGACTTCCGAAGTATTTCTGAAACTCGGCACTCTCCACGCACTTCAACCACTCATCCGTATTCGCCATGATTTCATTACGACACGACGTAAGGATATTCGTGGGTAGCCAATAGTTGCCCACTGCCACCAGACAATGGTCTGGCTCCAAGTGCAGATAATAGCCTCCACGCAAGGCTTTCTTGCCTTTCGCATCGATATAGGCACCAAAGTGATTCTTATAAGGCGACTTGTCTGGAGAGAAACGCGTATCACGATAGAAGCGATAAGTACAATCTTTGACCTGCAGATGAGCAATCTCGGGATCAAAACTTACAATACGCTCCAGAGCCTGAGCAATACCACGCTCGAACTCTGCCCTTACAATCTCATATTCCGGCTTGTGCTCCTGAAACCAGGGACGGTTATTATTGGCCATCACCTGGCGCAGGAACTTCAATATCCTCTTGGAATCCATTCTTTCTAAACTTCTTTTTTACTTTCCCAGCTCAGTGGGTTACGCTTCAATTGCTCTATCATGTCACTAATCTTGTGGAGCTCTCGTGTAATACGGATACTCTGCGGACAATGGGGTTCACACTGATGACATCCAATACAATGATCCGGCTGACGTTCACGAGGTACGACACGATCCAACCCTATCAGATACTGACGCCGGTGCTGACGGTACTCCGAGTCGCCTATACCCATAGGCAGTGAGCCTTCGTTCTTACATTTATTATAATGAATGAAGATGGCCGGGATATCGATGCCATAGGGACAAGGCATGCAATACTTGCAGTCATTGCAGGGAATATTCTCCAGGCCCACAATCTTCTGAGCGATTTCTGTGTCAAGGTACTGCTGTTCCTTCTCTGTGAGGGGAGTCAGCGGACAATAGGAATGCAGATTGTCTTTCAGATGCTCCATATATGTCATACCGCTGAGTACGGTGAGCACACCTTCGGGCGTACCGGCATAACGGAAGGCCCAAGAGGCTACCGATTTCTCAGGCGCATGCATCTTCAACTCGTTTACCAGATACTGCGGCAAGTTAGCCAGACGCCCTCCGAGCAGCGGCTCCATGATGACAGCAGGAATGCCTCGCTTGTGCAGTTCATCGTATAGATAACTGGCATCAACATTACGGTCGCTGATCTCGTTGGCATAATTCCAGTCCAGATAGTTCAACTCAATCTGCACAAAGTCCCAGTGATACTGATCGTTGGTTGCCAATACCTGATCGAACACTTCCTGCTTGCCGTGAAACGAGAAGCCCAGGTTGCGGATGCGGCCTGCCTCGCGTTCCTTCATCAGATAGTCCATCATACCATTCTCCACATAGCGCCCGAGAAACTCGTCATAATTGCCACCCACACTGTGGAGCAGATAGTAGTCGATATAGTCGACCTGCAGCTCCTTCATCGAGTTGTGATACATCTCAATGGCTTTCTCCTTTTTCCAATAGTCGCGATTAAAGTTCGAGAGCTTTGTGGCAACAAAATATTCACTGCGCTTATGGCGGCTGAGAGCGATGCCAGTACAGCGCTCCGACTTACCCTGACAGTAGACAGGCGACGTATCGAAGTAGTTCAGACCGTGCTCGATGGCATAGTCCACCTGCTTGTTGATCATCTCCTGATCATACTCGTCACTATTCTCCACCTTCGTCGGCAAGCGCATCATGCCGTAGCCCAAAAGCGACACCTTCTCCTTCGTTTTGGGATTCTCACGATAGGTCATCTTGCCAACGGGCGGCTCCACCTGATTCTTATATTCCTCAGCAGCCTGTGCTTCAGCCTTGTTGCCCTGCTTACAACCAGCCAAGGTAGCGGCAGTAGCAACGGTTCCTGCTCCGAAAAGCTTCAGGAACGAACGGCGCGATATATTCTTGTCCTTCATTATTTACCTTTTTACTATTTTACCCTTTTTACCTTTCTTACAGTTTCCGATGCACTTCGTGTCCCTCAACATAGATAGCCGAGAACGGGCGCGACGGACAGACATACTCACAGGCTCCACAGCCAATGCATGCATTCTCGTTGATGGCAGGTACCTTGAGCGATTCTTCGTCATCAGGATCCTGCGGCACCATCGTAATGGCTCCCGAGGGACAATGGCGGGCACAATTGCCGCACGACACCTCGTCAGTAATAGGAATGCAGTTCTTCTTAATCCAAACAGCATGACCAATCTGTATAGAAGTCTTCTCGTCCTGGTCAATCGCCTTGACAGCACCAGCAGGGCAAACCTCAGAGCAGCGAGTACACTCAGGTCTACAATATCCTTTCTCGTACGACATCGTAGGCTGCATCAAGTGCATCAGGTCACCCGAGGGGCGCAGCACCTGATTCGGGCATTCCGAGACGCAAAGCTGACAACCCGTACAGCGTGTCGAGAGATTCTGGAACGAGAGCGAGCCTGGAGGTGTCAGCGGCGTCTGCCGCTTGGGAGCCACCTTATCCTCTATCTCTGCCAGTCCACCATCCATCAGTTTCTCTTTCTTCTGTGCCATCGCAGCAGTAGAGACCAAAGCCGAGGCTAACAGGAACGAACGCTTCGAGGCATCGACTGAAGCATTCTTCTTTGTCTGCATTGCCGACGAGTACTTCAGCGCATCAAACTTACAGCTATCGATACAGTTGCCACAGGCCACGCAGCGGCTGTAGTCCACTGTGTGCGACTTGAAGTCGATGCAGGCAGCCTTGCAGTTCTTCGAGCAGAGCGAGCAGTTCTTGCACTTCTCCTCGTCGAAGCGGATCTTCAGCCACGAGAAACGTGCGAAGAACGACAAGATGGTACCAACAGGACAGATGGTATTGCAATAGGTACGTCCACCTCGCCAAGCCAGCACGACAAGTACCACCAGCGTCACCGCTGCTATTATCAGTATCGGCAGCGATCGCATCCAGGTATCAATGGTGTAAAAAGCATAGCTGTCCATCCGCTCTGCCGCCATCGCCAGCAGATTATTACCCAGTTTCCATATAGGTTGGAAGATCATTGTGGCGATACGGCCATAAGCACTATAGGGCGCCAGCAACTGGAAGAGCGAGCCTATGCCAGCCACACCTGCCAGCACAAAGACTGCCAGCACAGGGTAGCGCAGCCACTTTACCTCCTTTGAATAGGAGTATTTGTTCTTCTTCCTGCGAAGACGCGCCAGCAGATCCTGGAATACACCAAGGGGACAGATGATGGAACAATAGATGCGTCCGAAGACGAGCGTTAGCGCAATCAGCGCCACTACAACCACCACGTTGAGTGCCATCACGGCTGGGAGGAACTGGATCTTTGCCATCCAACTAAGCCATTGATGCAACGTCCCCGTGAAGTCGAGGAACAGCAGAGTTATCAGTACAAAGAACACTGCTGCAAGGATTGTTCTAATTTTACGTAACATAAAGTTTTATTTAGTATTTGTTTGCTTTGTCATTCTGACGATCACGATACTCAGTTCATAGAGCAGCCATATCGGCAGAGCCACCACAAAGAGCGTAAAGGCATCCGTCGTTGGCGTGATAATCGCAGCCACTATCAGGATGACCACCACTGCATGGCGCCTCATCGTGCACATCACCTGAGCATTGATCAGCCCCATCTTTCCCAATATCCAGCTGACGACGGGCAGTTCGAAGACGATTCCCATCACGAGGTTCATCATCAACAGCGTGTCCATATACGACTGCAGGGTCAGCATGTTAGCCACATCCGCGCTCACCTGATAGGTTCCCAGGAACTTCAGCGTCAGGGGGAAGATCAGCAAATAGTTGAGTGCTGTCCCCAGCATGAACATCAGATAGCCGCTCGTGCAGAGCAGCGTAGCATAACGCCTTTCATTGTCATAGAGCGCAGGGGCAATAAAGCCAAAGAGTATATATATTATATAAGGTGAAGCCACGAGCACCCCCGCATACATCGCAGTCTTCAGGTGAATCATGAACTGCTCAGTCAGCCCCGTGTTCATCAGATGGATTGAGAACGGCTCCACGCCCATCAGCCTGTAAGTGATGAAATCGCTTGTCCTTGGAGCCAGAACCACAGCAAACAGCTCATCCTTCATCACGAAAGCCACTGCTGCTGCCAGCATCGTCACCACCAGCGCCCTGACAATCACCCCTCTCAGTTCGTCGAGATGATCCCAGAACGTCATGGTCTGTCCGCTCTCACTCCCCACCTTTCACCTCTTCACTTTTCACTTCCTCTTTCACTTCCTCCTTCATTCCCTCCTTGAAGCTCTTCACGCCCTTTCCAAGGCCTTTCATGAGCTCAGGGATCTTCTTGCCTCCGAAGAGCAGCAGTATAATCAGGGCAATGACCAGTATCTCTTGCATTCCAAGTCCGAACATAATTTCTTGTTTTTGGGTTTATGTGGGCAAAGATACGCAAAAAAGCCGAAAGCGCCAAACTTTCAGCTTTTTTTCTTACGCAACGATGGTTTTCTGTTCACTAAAGGGTGACGGATGACGATTTCCTGGCGCCGTTCCTGACTTCGGCGATACGTCACCCTGCTCGCGCGCCAGTTGGCCAATCATATACTCAACCTAAGTTCTACCCAAGGTCTACCCAAGGTGTAGCCAAGGTGTAGCCATACTCTAAGCTGCTTCTAGGCTTACTCTTGAGTATGCTTAGAGTATGGGTAGAAGCAGGCTGGAAGCAGCCTAGAGGTTTGTCCAGTCACAGACAATAGAACCAAAGTACTACCTAGATAGGGTAAAGGTAGAGCGAAGGAACACAAGGGGTCATCAGAACTCAACGTAAGGTTCAAGGCGTGTGATGACCTCTTGTGGGAAATCACGCGATAGTCGAAGATCGTTGAGTGAATGTAATGGGCCATGCAGACGACGATAGTCAGTGATAGCACGCGCCATAAAGAAATTAATGTAAGGATGACGCTTCAGCTCATTGAGCGAGAGCTTGTTCAGGTTCAGTTTTTGAGGATGTGCATTGCGAACAACGAGAAAAGATTTTGCCTCTGACGGAAAGTTCTCAATTTCATCGAGCTGATCCACATTGACATAGCCTCCCAGACGCTGTCCGTACTGAACAATCTTACGGGCATAATAAGGACCAATGCCAGGAATCGTCTTCAAGGCTGTGGTATCAGCGGTGTTCAGTACAATCGTCTCACCTGCATGGATCTTCTCTGAATAGTGTGGATTTTGAAGAGCTGAGCCGTGACTCGGAACAGAATCACTCATTTTGCTCTTCTCACTTCTACGTTCCCGCTTCAGCAGCGTCGAGGCAGGCAGATAATCGTCGGAGATGCGGATATAAGGTTCGAGTTCGCGATACTGCTTCACCGTCAGTCCATAGAGACGAGCAAAGTCGGACTTCTGACGATAGATACCCCCGGCTGCCCGATACTTATAGATATTCCTGACCTGCCAGTCTTGCAAGCCCAGGCGCAGCAACTGGGTGCTGTCAGCCGTATTAGGGTCGAAGGGGAACAGCTCAGTCCTCTTCTTAGTGTAGCTGGAAAAGGCGGGATGCTTAGGATTACCTGAATGAGCTGGCTGTCCTGGAGCATCAGCCCCACCCTGCTCTCCGCCCACGAAGAAGATGACTCCCAGGGCTATGACGATGATCACAAGCAAGGTCAGGATTACCTTGCGGTCGGACTTCTGAAGATAGAAGAACTCACGGATCATAGGATGCCTAACTGATGGAGGAAGATCAATACGATGCAGAATGGCACGATATAGCGGATGGCAAACATATAGGCATGGAAGAATGAAGTCCGGATGACACCATCATTGGTAAATTCGTGCTGAAGCATCTGGCGATTCACGAACCAGCCCATCATGATACTCGTCAGGAAGGCACCCGCAGGCAGCATCAGCTGAGCCGTCAGCATATCGCAGAAGTCCATCATCGACAGTCCGAAGAGCTTCAAATCAGTATAGGCTCCGACGGACAAAGAGCAGAAGACGGCCAGCAGAGAGCAGACGATCGTCAGTATCCACGCAGCTCGCTGACGAGGTATTCTCAGTTCTTCATGAAAGAAGGCAGTACCGATTTCATGCATGGAAATTGTTGACGTAAGCGCCGCAAACACCAACAGTGCATTGAAGAGCACCGCTATGACATAACCCACTATAGGCATGCCGCTGAAGGCTTGCTGGAAAACATTGGGCAGCGTGATGAAGATGAGCGACGGGCCGCTATCGGGTTGCACGCCCACAGAGAAAGCCGCAGGGAAAATCATCAGTCCGGCAAGGATGGCGATGAAAAAGTCGAGCAACGCTATCTGTGCGGCCGAATGCAGCAGATTGGTATCGCGCTTAAAGTAGGAGGCATAGGTACAGAGACAGG
This sequence comes from uncultured Prevotella sp., assembly GCA_946183415.1. Taxonomy (GTDB): domain Bacteria; phylum Bacteroidota; class Bacteroidia; order Bacteroidales; family Bacteroidaceae; genus Prevotella. The sequence goes on along the minus strand of CAMHAM010000052.1, from coordinate 12,444 downwards.
AGGTGCCCAGACTCAACGAGAAGAAAGCCTGTCCCAGAGCTTCGAGGAACACGCTGCTGCTCACCTTCGAGAAATCTGGCTTCAGCAAGAATTCAATGCCGGCTGAAGAACCTGGTAAGAGGCAGGAGGCCGCCACCAGCACCAGCAGGATAAGGAGCAACAACGGCATGAGCAGTTTTGAGGCTCGCTCGATACCGTCGTTCACACCTTTCGACACAACAAAATGCGTAATCAGCACGAAGCCGACGGCCCACAGGCAAGGTCTTATGGGATCGCTGGAGAAAGTCTGGAAATAGGAGACAATGTATGCCGGATCGCCATGAAGCCTGCCTGACAACGAAGCAAACAGATACTGAAGGCACCAGCCTGCCACTACGGCATAGAATCCGAGGATGATAGTAGAAGTCAGAATGCCGAGATAGCCCACCCACCGCCAGGCCTTACCCCCCATCACACTATAAGCACGGGCAGCATTAGTCTGAGCATGACGACCAATGATAAACTCACTGATCATGCCAGGAATACCCAGCAGCAGAACACACGCGAAGTAAAGGAGAATGAAAGCAGCACCACCATTATGTCCCGTCATAAACGGGAAGCGCCAGATATTGCCCAGACCTACTGCTGAGCCCGCTGTCGCCAATATAATGGCCAGTCTGCTGCCAAAAGTGCCGCGTTTCTCCATTTACAGCAAGCCGAACTGATGGAGGAAAATGAACAAAATACAGATCGGGCAAACGTACTTCACGAGGAAGAGATAGAAATGGAACAGCGTGCCATTTCGCAGGGTTCCCCTGTTGGTAAACTCATCGCGCACAAGCTTGTGAGGTACGAACCAGCCAATAAAGATACACGTCAGGAAGCCCACTATCGGGAGGAACAGCTGACCTGTAACAAAGTCGAAGAGGTCGAAGATGGTCATGCCGAACAGCAGATGATTACTCATTGCACCAAGCGACAAAGAGCATACGATACCGAGTAACATCGTGGCAACAGTCACTGCAACTGCAGCATGTTTTCGTGTCGTGCCCATTTCCTCTTCCAGGAAAGCTGTGCTCACCTCATGCAGAGAAATCAGAGAGGTAAGAGCTGCCATCGACAGAAGGGCATAGAAAAGGAGTGAGATGAAATAGCCTAAAGTCGGGAAAGCTGCAAAGGCCTGCTGGAACACATTCGGAAGTGTGATGAAGATCAGCGAAGGGCCGCTATCTGGGTTTACACCAACAGAGAATGCTGCTGGGAAAATGACCAGTCCTGCCAATATCGCCACCATGAAATCGATGATGCCAATCTGAGTGGCAGACTTTAACAAGTTTGTATTTTTCGAGAAATAGCTGGCATAGGTACAGATACAGCCCATAGCGATACTCATCGAGTAGAACGATTGTCCAAGGGCACCCAAGAACACATCGCCCGTTAACTTTGTCGTATCTGGCTTGAACAGGAATTCGATACCCTTATCTGCATTCGGCAGCATGCAAGAAGCCACCACAATAATCAACAACAAGATAAACAAGACAGGCATCATCAACTTGGAAGCCCTCTCAATGCCGTCACGAACACCATTCTCAACAATCAGATAAGAGGCCAGCAAAATGATTAAGGTCCAGAAAACGGGTTTGACAGGATCCTGCGAGAATGTGGCGAAATAGGTATTGATGTAATCAGGGTCGCCATGTAACTTACCTAATAATGAAGCCCACAAATATTCCAGGCACCAGCCAGAAACTACAGCGTAATAACTGGAAATCAGGAATCCAGTGAGCACGCCCATATAACCAATGAGCATCCAGGGAGTACCCCCAGACAGTTTACGGAACGAACGAGCCGTATTAGCCTGACCATGACGCCCGATAATGAACTCACTGACCATACAAGGTATACCCAATAGGAGCACACAGATGATATAGATCATGATAAACACAGCGCCACCGTTCTGACCCGTCATATAAGGGAAGCGCCAGATGTTTCCCAGTCCCACAGCAGAACCTGCAGTTGCCAGGACAACACCCAGTTTACTACTAAAACTAGCCCTTTCCAGTTTCGACATATGCACTTTTCTCATAATTTCGTTGCAAAAGTATAAATTATTTCTTAATTTTGCACAAAAATTGAAAGTAAATATGAAATATCTATCGCATTTTATCAAAAACTACCCCTTTGCGTGCATTTTGTTCGCCCTAATCTGGTATTTATCGTTCTTTACGCCACCACAGACAGAGCTTGACAATGTGGAGTTTATCGACAAATGGGTACATATCATCATGTATGGGGGTACATGTCTTGTTCTATGGATAGAATATGCCCGTCAGCATCGGACACCTGATCATGAGAAACTGTTCTTCTGGGCTTGGATTTCCCCCATCGTTATGAGTGGCATCATTGAATTGCTTCAAGAATATGCCACTGGCGGCAGAAGAAGTGGAGAATGGCTCGATCTTGCCGCTAATTCCACTGGCATCACACTCGCAGCGGTTATCGGGATTCTGATTTTTCTTGATCGCTCCAAGCGCAAAAAGGGTGCTTGACAAGATGGGCATTATAGAAACGACGGTCACCTGTAACCTCACGCCCGATAAAAGCCGGTTTCTCGAAAGATTCTTCCTCTGAACGGAGTTCCACCTCCGCTATTACCAAACCAGCGTTCTCACCATAAAACTCATCGACCTCAAAGGTGTGAGCGCCACTCTTCACCAAATATCGCGTCTTGTCGATAGCGCCAGGCTCGCAGAGTTTCATCAGCTGCTGAGCCTCATCCATCGTTATCTCTTTCTCGAATTCATAGCGGCTAAGGCCTGCAGCATCAGAAGGTCCCTTAATCGTCAAATATCCGCGGTCATCACGGATTCGCACCCTGACGGTACGTCCGTGACCACTGCAGATATAGCCTTGACAGATACGGCTGCTTTCGAATGCCTGCCGCTTGTAATCATCGTTACGGACGAGGAACTTGCGCTCTATCTCCAGTCCGCTCATTTACGCTACGATGAAAATAGAATAGATAACGAACAGGACAGCGAGAACGACTAAAACGCCGAAGATCCACTCCAGCACCTTTTTTCCACCCTCTTCCTGTTTCTTCTCATAAGCCACCTTTTTAACGGTAGACTTCTTTTCTCTTGCAATCTGTGCCATAAATGTAATATTTAAAAGTTTAATTCTTAATTTTCCTCATCAGGAGAAGGGAACTCCATCAGGTAAGCCTTGATAAACTCATCAATCTTGCCATTCATCACAGCATCAACATCCGTTGTCTGATAGTTGGTGCGATGATCCTTCACGCGACGATCGTCGAAGACATACGAGCGGATCTGACTACCCCACTCTATCTTCTTCTTGCCTGCCTCAATCTTAGCCTGCGCCTCCAGACGTTTCTTCATGGCACGATCATAGAGCTGGGATTTCAGCAGGGTCATCGCGCGTTCCTTATTCTTTGGTTGGTCGCGTGTTTCCGTATTTTCTATGAGGATCTCCTCTTCCTCACCTGTATCGGGGTCGGTATACCAATAGCGCAAGCGCACACCCGACTCTACCTTGTTCACGTTCTGACCACCTGCACCTGAACTGCGGAATGTATCCCACGAGAGTTTGGCAGGATCGACATACACCTCGATGGTATCATCCACAAGTGGCGAAACGAATACCGATGCAAACGAGGTCATACGCTTACCTTGGGCATTGAAAGGCGACACACGCACCAGACGGTGCACACCGTTCTCGCTCTTCAGGTAACCGTAAGCATAGTCGCCGCCTTCAATCTGCATCGTGACGCTCTTGATACCAGCCTCGTCACCATCGAGCAGGTTGGAGATGGTTACCTTATAGCCGTGAGCCTCCGCCCAGCGCATATACATACGCATCAGCATCGATGCCCAATCCTGAGCCTCCGTGCCACCTGCGCCAGAGTTAATCTTCAGCACAGCCTCCATCGGGTCTTCCTTCTGGCGGAGCATATTCTTCAGTTCAAGGTCCTCGATGGCCTGAATGGCTTTGGCATAGTCTTCATCGACTTCCTCCTCAGTCACCATTTCGTCCTTGAAGAAATCGAAGGCGAGCTGAAGCTCATCAGCCAATGTGCGTACTTCTTTATAACCGTCGAGCCATTTCTTGATGCTCTTCACCTTCTTCATCTGCTCTTCGGCACGCTTACGGTCTTCCCAGAAATCAGGGGCTTGAGTACGAAGATCTTCTTCCTCGTACTCGATTTTCTTCTTATCTATTTCGAGATAGCGGTTCAGTGCATCTGCCCGCTCCAAAACATCCTTCAGTTGATCTTGAGTAATCATCTATAAACTCTACACTTTAAACTACAAACTGAGAACTACTCAGCATACATCGCATCGATTTCCTTCTTATAGTTCTCGTTCAGGACGCGACGCTTAATCTTCAAGGTATTCGTCAACTCACCTTTCTCCATTGAGAAGTGATGGGGCAGCAACGTGAAGCGCTTAATCTGCTCATAGTGAGCCAACTGCTGCTGAAGGGTATCGATGCGCTCCTTCATCATCTCAATAATCTGAGGATTATTACAGAGTTCCTCACGTGTCTGGAACGCGATGCGATGCTCACGGGCATATTCCTCCAACAAGGGATAGACTGGAATAATCAGTGCTGAGACGAACTTACGCTGGTCTGCGATAATACATATCTGATCGATGAACTTATCAACCAGCAATTTCGACTCTATCATCTGCGGAGCTATATACTTACCATTTGATGTCTTATAGAGATCCTTGATTCGCTCCTTGAGGAATAGCTCGCCACCCTCCAGATAGCCAGAGTCGCCTGTGCGGAAGAAGCCGTCTTCAGTAAAGGCTGCTTTAGTGAGATCCGCGCGATTGTAATAGCCACGTGTGATGGTCGGGCCTTTCAACAAGACTTCGCCCTCATCGCTGATCTTGATCTCAATGCCCTCGATGGGAATGCCGACACCTCCGACGGTGAATGGCTCACCCAGGTGATTACAGCTGACGGTAGCCAGACTCTCTGTCAGACCGTAGCCCACAATCATGTTAATACCTATCGCGTGAACGAACTCCTCCACCTTGGGATTCACTGTTGCACCAGCAGTGGGGAAGAAGTGCGCATTCTCCAGTCCTAACTCCTTACGTACCAGCGAGAACACCGTCTTGTTCAGCATTTCATACTCCAAATGCAGGCCCAACGGCGGACGCTTGCCTTTCGAGAGATAGTCGATATTATGCCTCTTGCCTACGCTCAGGGCATGCTGGAAGAGTTTACGCTTGGCGGCATTGGCCTTCTCAATTTGTTCCTGAACGCCCATGTACACCTTTTCCCAAAAACGGGGGACAGACGACATACACGTCGGGTGCGTCTCTTTCATAGATTGCTGTACCTCCTGCGGATAGGTGTTGACAATCAGTCGCGTTCCCTTTGTCAGACAGAGGATCTTCCAACCTTTTTCAAAGATATGAGTGAACGGCAGGAAATTCAGCACGCGGTCGTTCTCATCTACAGGTACACACTTATTGTTGGCTTCAAAAGCGGCATGATACTGCCCGCAGGTCAGGATCACACCCTTCGAGTCGCCTGTTGTACCACTGGTATAGAGGATATTGGCAATATCATCCATCGAGGCCTCTGCCTGAAGTTTCTCCACCTCCGTCTGTCGGGGCAGATTATCTCCCAGTTTCAGGAAATCATCGAAATACATGGCATTGGGATCGTGAGAAGACACACGGACATTCTTATCGAAAATGATAATTCGCTCAAGTGTGCTGCAAGTTGTAAAAATGCGACGAGCCTTGTCGTACTGTTCCTGCTCTCCAACGAAAAGGAAACGGATACGAGCATCGTTTACCATAAACTGTATCTGCTGCTCCGAACTTGTCGCATAGAACGGAATCGTCACCGCACGGATACCCCATGCACCGAAGTCGCAGAACATATACTGCACAGAATTCTGAGAGAAAACACCCAGATTCTCCTGCACTTGAACCCCTAAATTAAGTAGGGCGTTAGATACTTTCATGACAACATCAGAGAACTGATTCCACGACATGGATTTCCACTCAGAACCTCCGAAATCCTTGTAAATCAACTCCTCACGGTCGCCATATTTCTTAGCCTGATCGTGAATCAAACGCGATAAATGACTGTTTGTCTGCATATATACATTCGTTAATCCGCTGCAAAAATACGCAAAATGATGCAGATTGCCAAATTATATCACGAAAAAGTGCGATAAACGAGGTAGCAACCATCTGCAATAAGCCTAAAATTTGCGTCCACAGCCTCGTTTAGCGTACCTTGCCAAAACTGTTGATAGGGGTAAGACTGCCACTTCAACCCTTCCGAGACAAGGCGTTTACAATTGACATTGAAGATACTGACTTGCTGCCCAGGGAAGGACTCGAACTCCGAATCGCCTTTGGCTACCGAGAACCAGCCAAAGTCGGTTACCATATAAGGTTCCACCCCCATTTCAAGATAATAGCGAACCAGCAAGGAGATATTGCCAAGCGTATGGTCCTCACGCTTGCCTGTGGCTCCGAGATAGCAGATCCTGCGCCATCCTTGTCCCAGACAATAGCGCGTGGCCTTTGTCAGATCATTATCCTCCTGTTCGGCAACCTGAATCAACTTGTCTCTCAGAGAATCACGTATAGAGTCGCCATCACCAACAGCGACAGCATCATGGTATAGACTATCGTAGGCCGTCAGATGCGAGACAGCCCCATCACAAGCTACAATATGGGGTGCACTCTCCAACAAAGCGAGCGGCACATGGTGAGTGGGGAATTCACCGTTAGCCAGTATTACGACATCACACTCAATCATACTTCGTAACTTTTAGCATCTGTTTCCATTTGTAATAACCCGCAATGGCGATGAGCACGTAAAGTCCATAAAGACCTGCCTTGAAAGGAATCCCTTTCTGGATATAGAGAAAGCAGCAAACAGCATCGACCACGATCCAGAAGAGCCATTGCTCCAAATACTTACGTGCCAGCGCCCACAAGCCTACAAACGACAAGGCGTTGGTGAACGAGTCGAGAAGGGGCACCGTAGAATTAGTCCATTCTACCAATATGAAATATGTAGCCCCCCAAGCGAGCAGGAAGAACAACAGGACGGGCAGATACTTCCTCCTGGGCAGATGGATAATAGGAAGCGACTGCTTCAGCCTGCGTGTCTTCTTGAATTTCCATATATAGAAGCCGTAGACAGCAGCCAATGTATAATAGACCGCCATACCCGCGTCGCCATAAAGCCCGTGACTCCAGTAGAGATAGATGTCGAGGGCTGGCATGATGATGCCCACCACCCAGAGGGCGATAGAAGCACGGTACTCGAGCCAGATGTAAATCAGGCCGAGTATCGTGGTCAATATGTCGAGCCAATGCCCGCTTAAGAATTCTCCCATTTAGAAATTAATCGATAGATGTGCCATCACATTAAACGGAGCCGAGGGTGCGAAACCAGCCTCATACTGATCGGAGGTGTCCCAGCCCGTAGCCACCACCTGTCCGTTCTGCTTGTCGAAAGCCGGCGCTGCCCAGCCGTTGTTGTCGTACTTGGCAGAGAAGATGTTGTAGAGCGTGATGCCGAGGGTCAGATCCTTCATGCCCAACTTCTCCGGTTTGAAGGTATAGCTCAGATCGACATTGGTGTTGAAGTGTCCGTCGAGCACCATGCTCACATCCGTTGTCTTGCCATTGTCGTCGAGGGTCTGATAGCTCTCGAAACCTGTGTTCGTCAGATACTGCTTCCCCACGTACTGGCTCTGGATGCTGGCTCTCAGTCCACGATAGTCGAAGGTGAAGATGTTGTTGAAGATGGCACTGGGCGAGAACGATAGCGGCGTATCACCGAGACTCTCCACAGAGCCGTCCATCAGCGTCACCTCCCAGTTCTTGGCACGATTCTTCGAGAACGTGGCATTGGCATCCCAGCGGAACCAGTCAATAGGTTTCCAAGCAGCCTCCAGTTCGACACCCAGACGATAGCTCTTGCCGACGTTCTTGGCGATAGGCTCGCCGATGTGGTTCAGCTCGCCCGTGAGTACAAACTGATCCTTATACGACATCCAGTAGATGTTGGCTCCTGCCGAAAAGCGCTCACTCTGGAACTTATAGCCAGCCTCGAGGTCGTTCAGACGCTCTGCCTTCAGTTCCGTGCCGATGTTATCCTCATAGTCGTTACGCGTAGGCTCCTTGTGGGCGATAGCGTAAGAGACATACACTTTGTGATGACGGGCGAAGTCATAGTTCAGGCCGAACTTCGGGTTGAAAAAGTTGAACTTATCATCAATCACAATCTTGCCATCTGGATTAGCACCATACCAATCACCAGGATCCTGCATCTTATAGCCAATATGGCGGTATTGCAAATCGACAAAGCCGTTAAAGCCAGGGAAGAAATCGTAGTTCACCTTGCCATAGACGTTCCAGTCAGTTTTCTTGGCATTGTTGCGATAGTATTCGAAGTCGGGCAACATTTCCAACCCCTCGGGCACGTTCTTCACCCATTTCACGAGTCCGAAATGGTTGCCGTCGTACTTGTTCCAGCCACCGCCAATGGTGGCCTCCACGTTCTCACGGTTGTTGAATACCAGTGAGGCAACGATAGCATAGAAATCGTTGTCCATCTTCTTCTGGCGGATCAGATCGCTCTTCACATTTTCTGTTACGGGCAGATATTCCGTCAGTTTGCGCCCCGTCTTATACTCCTCGTAGTAGCCATCGCCCTTGGTATAGTGGGCTGCCACGTTCAGGCTCAGTTCATACAGCAGTCGCTGGTTCCAGAGCAGCTGGTAGTTCTGCTGGTGGTAGTTGTCGGTCTGCCCGTCGTAGTAGTGGCGGTTGCCCTGCTCATCCCAATACTCGCCGCACGAGTTGTAGGTACGCCCGTAGAGGCTCTGCTCGTACTTCGAGGTGTAGTTCCAGGCATGATAGGTCTCTTCGACACCATTCCATGTGATGAACTTCACGACGGTGTTGTCAGAGAAGTAGCCACCTTGTATCAGATAGCTGTTCAACTTCGTCGAGGCACGATCGAGGTAGCCCTTCGAACCGATATTCGAGAGTCGGCCCTGAATGCCCCAATGCCCTTTCAGCAGTCCCGTGCCGAAACGCAGGGTTTCCTTATGAGAATAGTAGGAGCCGCCAGAGAGGTCGATTCCGAAATATGGATCCATACCGATGTTCTCTGTCTGCATGTTGATCGTGGCACCGAAGGCACCCGCTCCATTCGTTGACGTACCCACACCACGCTGTATCTGCATCGACTGCACGCTACTGGCAAAGTCGCCCATGTTTACCCAGTAGAGCTGGGCACTCTCGGCATCATTCATTGGGATGCCGTTGGCGGTGATGTTGATACGGCTGGGGTCTGTACCACGCACTCTCATGGAGGTGTAGCCGATGCCGTTTCCTGCATCTGAAGTCATCGTGATACTTGGTGTCAGTGAAAGCAGGTAAGGGATATCCTGCCCGAAGTTGACGCCCTTCAACTGTTCCTGCGACATATTCGTATAAGCCACAGGTGTCTTCTTCGTTGCACGAGTAGAGGTCACCTGCACCTCTTGCAATTTGACAGAAAGCAGAGAGTCCAGGTCGTTCTCTGCATGCACACTTGCCGCACCCACCAGCGCAGCCAATCCTAAAAAAAATCTTTTCATACCTTTAGTTGTACCTTTAATTAATAATAATGTAAAGGGGGTAACTTGTGTTGACAAATCCTTTATTCCATCCCTACGCCGGCATAATCCGGATCAGGTTAGAGGGTATCATCTCAGCCTGCACCCGCAGGCACCCCTTGAAATCGGCTGCAAAGGTACGAATAAGTGAGCAAAATACAAAGAAAAATGTGTTTTTTTTGTATTTTCGAGCGTGAGTACCTTCGAGGCATAGCCTCAAAGATAGTGCAAATCGAGAAAATAACCAAAGAAAATCACATTTTTTTGGGGTTTTTCCGAGATGCAGCCTATCTTCCGCCTGAAAAAGGACGGAGGATTAATTCAGAACCGCATGCCGTAGGAGGCCCTGACCATCCACTTGTGCTGATCCAGCTCCGTATCGCTACTACTGCGCTTCAGCAGATTGTTGGCCACAGCCATCAGTCCTACGAAGTAGCGGGGACTGATGTTGTAGACGATGGCAGCCTGCTCGTTGAGCATCACGGTGGGGAACTTTACGCGCGAATACTGCCGCTCCTCGTCTACCGTGATGTTGTCGCTCTGATAGACCACGAGGGTGGGGAGTATGCTGAGGTGGAACAGCCACTTGCGGGCCACCCAGTTGTGGGCGTAGCCACCACCGATGCCGAAGTTTCCGGCATAGATGCGCACCTTGCTCATCTCCTTGGGCACGTCGGCGGCAGTCTTCAGGGTACCGCCCTGGAAGGAGAAGCCCGCCAGCCACGAGCCTGCCGACCGCAATTGTATGTACGATTGCGTGAAGGCAGCGGGATAGGAGAATTTGCGGCGGTTGAATACGTAATAGCCCGTCACTCTGAACATCTTTGTATTGATGTAGCCCTTTTCTACCTGATACGACTTGCCGTCGGTGGTTATGTCGCCCGACATGGTTCTTGACGACTGGTAGGTGGCACTGATGCAATAGCGGTTGTTGTAGATGTTGAAATTCAGCTCGTAGTCTCTGTTCACGCCAGCGAGTTTCGAGGGGTTGAGGGCCAGCGAGATGCCTACGCCCTGATAGTTGAAGCCCACACTGAGCGTGGCCTTGCAGGCCGTCCTGAGGTCTGCCTCGGTGCTGACGCCGCCCAAGTTGCTCTTTACGCTGTACGAGTGGCCGTAGACGTTTCCCCTCACCTTGACGGTGAACTTGGTGTTGGGACGGGTCATATACAGAGTGTCGTACGACACTTTGTTGTATCTCGCCGTCAGTATGCTGTCAACCTTTGTGAAGATGCTACGCTTGCCACTCTGCGCCACTGTCGGCAGCGCGATGCATGATAGTAATAGGATAAGATAAGCCCTCATTGCTGATTCAGTCTATTTAAGAACGGTTGCAAAGGTAAGCATTTTCCGCGAGACTACAGCCTATTTTCCTAAAAAAATCGCTGTAAATTTTCTGCCTCAAAGTTTGGTGGTTTCAGAAACAATGCCTACCCTTGCAGCCGAAAAAGATAGTGTCACGTTGCCGTGTTGCCGTGTTGCCGTGTTGCAATGTTGCATAAGCACCCTCCACCACTCTGACATGATATATAAATAGGTTATGATTTTGCATTATGATAAATAAAAGATATTCTTTATAGTATTATACTCCTTATGGCAACATTGCAACGGCAACATTGCAACAAGGGCTCAAAGGTTTCTGTCCTATTCGCGTTTGATTCTGTAATTGATTTTCCGAATTCGGATTGCTATCCAGATTTTGCTACTATACCATAAAAAACTTGCTGCCTAACTATGCCGCAAATTTTCCCTAGTATGGGAACAAAATCGCCCTCTTTCCACAAATGCCAACATTGTCCGGTAATTTCAATGGTACAGAGGGATCAGGAACCTTTGCGCCCCAGATTACCAAATAAAAAAATTTTTAGATTTTGCATACACTGCATACACTAAAGCTTAACTTCTTGATTTACAAGTCATAATTTAGTGTATGCAGCTATTAATTTAGTGTATGCAAGCAAATAAGAACAAATACGCCAAATAGTTGGAGATTTGTCCCAGCCCCTGGGACACATTGTCCCACCCCTTGGGACAAATAGTCCCACCCCCTGGGACAGTTTTAATCCAGTACTAAACAGAAGCTATGTCAGTCTGGCGGCTCCTGTGAATACTCATTATAAATGGCATTGCATACACTAAAATAACAGCTGCATACACTAAGCAAACATACTATATATCAGGGAGATAACATGCTGGTGTATGCAGTGTATGCAGATAAAAAAAACATTTCACGTCACTTTGTTAGCGAGCGGCAAAGCCGAGGGCACAAAGGTTCCAGACCCCTCTGCACCCTTGGAAATCCCTGCCAAATTAACCATGACGGCCACCAAAGGCATTACGCCTTTTCTATTGTTAGTTGTTCTTTTCGCGGAATTCGTCTATATCCTTGATAGCCTTGTTCAGTGAGCGCATCTCACGGGAAAAGAGATAGAAAGACGCGGCTAAAATGATGGTAATCCACACGAAATCGAAAAGCAGCCTGTCACTACTTGAGGGGAAAGTGGTATCTGTGCCGTAGTAAACGTCAAACAGAAGCCATACTACCCAGAGAAACAAGAAAGGTAGCATGCCGAACATGTAAAGCTTCTCCCTACGCTTGAAGGTTATCAGCCGCTGCTGGGCTCTGAGCACGTCATCGACTGCCAAATGCTTATCGCGGATAGTACTGACATTCCAGAAGTTGAAAACGGCCTCCCCTACAATCAAAAATCCTAGAACTATAATTGGTAGCCATGAAACGCCGACAATGCTTCTTAGAGCGTAAACTAAAAAGGGTAATATCA
>CAMHAM010000051.1 GCA_946183415.1 uncultured Prevotella sp. | reverse complement strand
TCGAATGCCCAGAAATAGGTTATTGGTTTAGAGGCAAGAGTTTCATTGAGGAGATTGAGATAGGGAGTAGTGTGACCTCCATTGCCGGATACGCTTTTAGTGGATGCAGCAGTCTGAAATCCGTTATGGTTCCTGACAATGTAACGACCATTGGTGAAGAGGCATTCAGACTGTGTGAAAGCCTCACTTCAGCGACATTGGGAACAGGCATTAAATCCATTCCTAGTGGGCTTTTTTATAAATGCACTTCTTTGGCGTCGTTTACAGTTCCTTCTACTGTAACTGCTATAGAGAAGAGTGCTTTTTTTGGTTGTACGGCTCTTGCGTCCATAGATCTTGCAAATGTTTCGGAAATTAAGGAAAGCTCATTCAATGGATGTACTGGTCTTACATCGCTTTCGATTCCCGCCAGCATGACAAAGATTGCCGATACGGCATTTAGTGGTTGTGAGAATCTTAAGAAGATAAAATTCGAATGCCCAGAAATAGGTTATTGGTTTAGAGGCAAGAGTTTCATTGAGGAGATAGTAATAGGGAGTGGTGTTACTACCATTGCCGAAAGCGCTTTTTATGGCTGCGACGGTCTGACATCCGTTTATGTCCCTGCTAATGTGACTTCCATCGGTGAATCGGCTTTCAGCAACAAATCACTGAAAGAAGTCTGGACAGACAATCCACAGCCTTTAAGCATTACGTCGAGCGTATTCAGCTCAACCACCTATAATGATGGTGTACTCTATGTTCTTAGCAAGAGCATTGATGCCTATAAAGAGGCTGATCCATGGAAGAACTTCAAGAGCATAGAGGGTGGCTGGTTCCTCGTAACTGCCAAGGCCAATACAGGTGGCAAGGCTGAGTTCGCTGGAATAGCGGTGACTAACGACGAATCTTATTCAGCTTATGTCAAGCGTGGTAACGACACCATCGTAACCGTGACTCCCAACGAGGGTTACGAGTTGAAATCGATGACAGTGAACGACGAGGAAAAGTTCAGTGATGTGAAAGACGGTGTTCTTACCATCAGTAATATCCTGACGGATATGGATGTCGTAGCTACCTTCAAGAAACTGACCTTTAAGATTACCACTACAGCAGGTGAGGGTGGTACGGTTGTACCATCCAGCGAAATTATTGAATGGGGCGATGATGCTACTGTAACGGTAACTCCCAATGAAGGATATGAGTTGAGCACTCTAACAGTAGACGGTAATGACAAGATAAGCGAACTGAAGGATGGTGTACTTACTATCAGTGCCGTCAAGGCTAATGTTAATGTGGAGGCTACCTTCAAGAAACTGACCTTTAAGATAACTACCAAGGCCAGTGAAGGTGGTACGGTTGTTCCCTCCAGCGAAATTGTTGAATGGGGCGATGATGCTACTGTAACGGTAACTCCCAATGAAAACTATAAGTTGAACACTCTGACAGTAAACGGTAATGACAAGATTGGTGAGCTGAAGGATGGCGTACTTACTATCAATGCCGTCAAGGCTGATGTTAATGTAGAAGCCACGTTTGTGACAAATGCTATAACCATCGGCAAGAGTGGCAAGGCTTCTTATTGTGGAGATCAGTCGCTCGACTTCAGCTTCTCTGATGAGGTCAAGGCTTATATAGCCACGGGATTTGACAAGGATGAAGGTACGATCTGGCTGACGCGTGTGAAGGATGTGCCTGCTGGTGTGCCTGTATTGATCAAGGGCGAAGCCGACAAGACCTATAATGTTCCTGTGACGGATAGCCAAAACTCATATTATACGAATATGTTCGTGGGTAACACGAGTGGCGAGAAGATTCAGATACAGGAGACTGATGGCGACATGGTGAACTATTACCTCAGTGGTGACGGAACCTTCAAGAGTGTGAATAAGAGCGCGAACATCGGTAACAACAAGTGCTACCTGCAGTTGCCAGGCACGTTCGAAGCCGCAGCAACTGGTGCCGCTCAGACGGTAAAGATTGGTTCGATTGGCAAGGCTTCATTCGCTGCTCCTGTCGATTTGGACTTCACGAACGTATCAGGTTTGAAGGCATTCACGGCTACAGGCTATGATAAGAGCACGAAGACGATCTGGCTGACACGTGTGATGAAGGTTCAGAAGGGTGAGGGCGTATTGCTGAAGGGCGATCCCAATAGCTACGAGATACCTTCTGCCGCCGTTCAGAGCAGATATGAGAACATGTTCGTAGGCAACACGAGTGGTAATGAAATTCAGGTTCTGGAGACATCTGAAGATGGCAGTCAGACGAATTACTACCTGAAAGGTGACGGTTCGTTCGTCAGTGTGAATGGCTATGTGAACATCAAGAACAACAAGTGTTACTTGGCATTGCCGACCTCGATGGTAGCCGTTTCCTCTACCCGTAGTGCAGAGGATGATTACAAGTTCGAGGAGCCTGAGGTGATCAAGTTACCGATCGACTTCAAGAGCATCGGTGGCGATGATGACGGCACGACAGGCGTTAAAGAAGTGAAAAGTGGAGAAGCGAAAGGTGATGAGTGGTACACCCTCCAAGGCCAGCGCGTTGCTAAGCCTGGCAAGGGCGTCTATATCAGAAATGGTAAGAAGGTCGTGATAAAGTAACCCCCACACCTTATTAATATTAAAAATCCCGAAACGTTTGGTCGTTTCGGGATTTTTGTTGAAGAAGGCTGAAAAGGTGACGATGGCACAGGACATCGCAGCTGTCAGCAAGCCAGAGGGACGTGGGCAATTTGGCCCACCCCCTATGACAAACTATTCATAATCCGTAGGATCGGGGATGCCGGCTTCAGCGAGGGCTTCCTGGCGCTCTACGCAGGTGCCGCAGCGGCCACAATGCTTGTCGCCACCACAATAGCACGACCAGGTCTCTGCGTAATTGATGCCCAGTTCCTTGCCTCGGGCTGCTATCTGCCCCTTTGTCATATTGCAGTAGGGTGAGAGCAATCGAACGCCGTTGAAGGTGCCTGCATGGGTGGCGGCATCGAAAGCCTCGACAAACTCTGGGCGACAGTCGGGATAGATGGTGTGGTCGCCTCCGTGATTGGCCATCATCACATATTGCAGGTCGTTGCTCTCTGCCATACCTGCTGCGATGGCGAGCATGATACCATTACGGAAGGGCACTACTGTCGATTTCATATTCTCGTCTGCATAATGCCCTTCTGGGATAGCTTGGTCACCTGAAAGCAGCGAGCTGCGGAAATACTGTGACATGAAGTTGAGAGGAATCACTATATGCTTGATGCCCAGTCGTTCGCAATGCATCTTGGCAAACGGGATTTCCTTGGCGTTATGATTGCTGCCATAATCGAATGAGATGGCTAAGGCGATACGGTCCTGGTAGTCATATAATAAGGTGGTGGAGTCCATGCCTCCGCTGAGAATCAATATACAATCTTTCATCTTCTTGTCTTTTTGCTTGCAAAGGTACTTATTTTTTAGACAAAAGAACCAAAGAAACGGAAAAATATCTCTTCTGATGTGCTTATGTCTAAATAATTTGTTATCTTTGCAGCATGAAACTTAAAACAATTGGAGTAACCGTTTGTCTGCTTCTTTGCTCGCTGGTGAGTTTGGCACAAGTTTGGCAATATGTCGACCCTCGCATTGGTAGCGAGGGGGTAGGGCGCACGTTCCCTGGACCTTCGATGCCCTTCGGCATGTGTAAACCTGGTCCTGACTGCACGGTCAAACCCAATGCAGGCTGGGCGCCGATGCCTGAGGTAGTGACTGGTTTCTCACAGACGCATGTCAGTGGTACGGGTGGAGGGCAGAAGTATGGTAATATCCTCATTCAGCCGATCTTGTGGAGTGAGGAGTGTGGAGTGAGGAGTGAGGAGTGTGGAGTGAGGAGTGAGGAGTGTGGAGTGAGGAGTGAGATGACTCAAACTCGACTCAATGAAGACTTCTCTCTAGGGTATTATACGACAACCTTTGAGAACGGTATCCGCACGGAGATAACGGCCTCAGAACGCTGTGCCTTCTATCGGATTCACTATCCTCACTCCTCCCTCCACACTCCACACTCCTCGAACATCCTCCTGATTGATGCGACACACTATCTGGGAAAGAATCCTCTGCCTGACCTTCGTGAACAGCAACAGTTTGTAGGGGCAGAGGTCGAGGTTGTCAACGACCATGAGGTCAGGGGCTTCTCCAGAGTTCGTGGTGGTTGGAACAACGGCGATGCTTATACGGTTTATTTCTGCCTGATGAGTGATAAGGCGTTTATCCAGAAAGGCTCAAATACGTTCGTATTCAATGATACCTTATTAAATTTAAAGGTAGGCATTTCCTACGTCAGCACCCAACAGGCCAAGCGGAATATCCCTGGCTGCGACTTTGACACCCAATTGAATAAGGTGCGCGAGACTTGGGAGCAACAGCTCTGCAAGTTCCAGATTAGAGGCACAGAGAAAGACAAGCGGATGTTCTACACAGCCCTTTATCACACACTGATTATGCCTGTTGACAAGAGTGGCGAAAATCCTAAATGGCGCGAAACACCTTACTATGACGACTATTATGCCATCTGGGACACCTATCGCTCCAGTTCACCCCTCATCACCTTGCTCGATGAGAAGCGAGAGGCAGAGATTGTGAACTCGCTGCTGAATATCTACAAGCGCGAGGGCTATATGCCTGATGCCCGCAGTGGCGACTGCAACGGTAGGACGCAGGGCGGCTCGAATGCTGAGGTAGTGATTGCCGATGCCTTTGTGAAGGGCATTGGACGAGGATCGAGGAGCAAGGAGTGTGGAGTGAGGATCGACTACGACTATGCTCTCGAGGCCATGCTGAAGGATGCAGAGGTTGATCCTGGTGCAGACCATGAGAAACACGGGCGAGGCGGGCTGAATGAATATCTGACATACGGTTATATCCCATACGGCATTGATCGTGCTGGTACGCGCACCATCGAATATGCCTATAATGATTATTGTATCGCAGAAGTTGCCAAAGGCTTGGGGCGGATGGATCTTTATGAGCGCTATCTGAAGCAGTCGCAGAACTGGAAGAATCTCTGGCGTGCAGATTATGAATGGGACGATGTGAAAGGCTATATCATGCCTCGCGATGCTGAAGGCCGATGGCTCGACTCTGTGCCTTGGGGCAAATCTAAAGTGTTCCATCCTCAGATTCCTTATACGCCTGTGACGAAGGTTGCTCCCTGGTACCTCCCTTGGTGGAGTACGTTCTTCTACGAAGCGTTGTCGGCAGAATATTCTTTGAGTATCCCCCACGATGTGCCGGGGCTGATTGCTGCCTGTGGTGGTGAAGAGACATTCCGCAAGCGCCTGGACATGTTCTTTGAGCGCAAGCGCTATAATGTGGGCAACGAGCCTTCATTTCTCACACCTTGCCTCTATCACTGGATAGGACGCCCTGACCTGACTTCAGACCGTGTGCACCAGATTATCAGCGACAACTATACTGACCAGCCCGACGGCTTGCCTGGCAATGATGATAGCGGAGCGATGTCATCTTGGCTCGCCTTCCACATGCTGGGCCTCTATCCCAATGCAGGTCAGAGCTATTACCTGCTTCATGCCCCGTTGATTCCCGAGTGGACACTGAAGCTCTGTAATGGTAATACGCTGAAAGGTGTACTTAAAGGCAAGGGCACACATTTTGAGAAAGTAACCTTCAATGGTCAGGAATTGAAAGATGCCCGTATTGAACACGCAGACCTCATGCAAGGAGGAGAACTCGCCTTCTACGTATCGGCAGCTCGGAAGGCTAAGGCTGGCGAAGCGTTCCCACGTTGGGAACAAAGTATTCCCACCTTGGGAACAAAGTATTCCCACGTTGGGAATAAACGAGGAGCCGTAAGCTTCACGCTGAACAATCAGTATCGCACTTGGCCCTTGGCTTACGAGTGGCAAGGCGATACCTTATGGCTTACCTGCAAGGATACGACCTACAAAATCGCCCGTTCTATCGTAGAGCAGGGCACTGGCTTCAGTTGGGATATCCCTGCTGATGGGGTTGTATATGATGCAAAGGGCACCTTCTGCTTCATCTCAAAGAAGGCTCTGCGCGAGTTGCAAGAGAAGGGCTCGTTCGTTTATGACAGCATCACCTGGCGGAAGATCGATCAGGATGGCAGCACCATCCATGTGCGGGCAGATATTGACCAGACGGAGATGTGGGTCAAAGACGATGAGTCGTTGCCGCTGGTCATCGAGATGCGGCATAACCCATTGGGAATCGACTGGCGAATCCTCGAACTGCCCAGGACGTAGGAAAGAAAATAACAGTAAACACCAAGTAAGAAAAAGTATGGAAAAGAATAATCTGACAACGGTATTAAGGCGTGTAGCGGTAGTCCTACCTCTCTATCTTCTCGCCATTTTACCCTCATACGCTCAATACGAGCGACTGGGGGGCGTGTATTACGCCTATCCCATGACTCAGACCATCATGAACGCTGCCCCTGAAGGCTTTGAGCCGTTCTACATTTCGCATTATGGGCGTCACGGGTCGCGCTGGTTGCCGAATGAGGACCGGTATATCTGGGTGAACAAGCAGTTTGAGGATACGAAAAGGCTGACCAAGTTGGGTAAGGATGTTCGCAAGCGCCTGGCGAAAGTCTGGAAGAATGCAGAAGGTAACGGAGGCCTGCTGACGGCTCTTGGAGGGCGGCAGCATCGCGGCATTGCCCAGAGGATGTTCCGGAATTTCCCCCAGCTCTTCACCGCAGAGGCACATCTGACGGCACATTCGAGTACGGTGCCCCGTTGCAAGACGAGTATGGAGAACTTTGTCGGAGAATTGAAGGCCCAGAGTCCATCTATCCGTATCGAACCGCTCACTCGTGAAGAGGATATGGCCTGGATAGCCTATAAGTCGCCCGAACAGCTTGCCTTTGAGAATCAGCTCTATATACCGCTGAGACTTTCTACAGACAGGTTTATCAATGCGCTCTTTACCGATGGAAGCCATCTGACAGCCAGCGATAGGGCCAAACTGCTTTCTGAACTGCACACCATCGCTTCAGATATGCAGGACGTGGAGCTTAAAGTATCCTTCTACGATCTCTTTACCGAAGAGGAACTGAAGGGCGTCTATGAGGCCAATAACCTGCGGATGACACTTCAGAATGGCGATGAAATCATGAATCATGGTATCGCTGCTCGCTCGGCCATCTCCCTCTGGCAGCGGATTGAACAGGAAGCCGATGAAGCTGTCGCTGCGGGAAGGATCGGTGCCGACCTGCGTTTCGGGCACGATACAAACCTCTATCGCCTGATGACGCTGATGGGGGTGGATACCAAAGGCAAGCCGATGGACGAGATTCTGCCGATGGCAGCCAACTTGCAGATGGTCTTTTATAGAAATGCACAGGGCAAGGTACTTGTGCAATTGCTGCACAATGAGCATCCGGCCCATCTGTATATGGACTCCCAGGTCAATGGATTCTACTACTGGGATGACTTGAAGCAATATGTGGCTGACCGCCTTCATCGACTGGAGCACCTACGCCAACTCTGCAGTCTGAACACGATGGTAGGTACGGCTCCTGCCAACACCAAGACTGCCGGTCTCTTTGGCAAGGGCTCTGAGGAACACGGGCAGACGCTGCCTGCAGTATTGGCTCCCAACGGACAAAACTTCTGGACTCCGCAGACTCGCGATACGGAGAAGAAGTGCATTGCACCTTATTATTATACGGACTCTCTGTTGCAGGGCTTCCGCAATAGCCATTGGATTGTGGGTGGCTGTACGCAGGACTACGGTTCGTTTACCCTTGCAGCGCTCGGTGGCAAACTGCGCCTGAGGCCTGAAGAGCGTGCCACGCCCTTCTCGCATGCTGAAGAGGTTTCGCATCCTCATTACTATGCTGTCCGACTGCCCCAGGAACATCTGAAGATGGAGATGACGGGTAGTAGTCATGCGGCCATCTTCCGTATCACCCCAGAGCAGGATGGCCCCGTGCACGTCATCCTGAACCATAACAGCGACGAGGGCGAGGGCTATCTGAAGATCGACCATCAGGAAAAGTCGATTTACGGCTATAATCCTGTGCACCGCATCTATCAAGGCTGGGGTGAGCCAGCAGGCTTCAGCGGACATTATCTGTTGCAGGCCTATGACGAGATCGAGGATTTTGGCATCGACAGTCTCTGTGCTTGGTTCACTTTTAAGGGCAAAGCCCACGAGCCCATCATCTTGAAGGCAGCCTCGTCGTTTACTACTAAGGAGGGCGCTGTCAATAATTTCGCAGCTGAGGCTGAGGGATATGATTTCGAACGCATGATGGAACAAACGGCTTCGGAATGGATAGAGCGCCTGCATACCATCGATGTGGAGGATCCTGACACTGCTCGTGTGAATCAGTTTTATGGTGCTCTCTATCGCACCTCTTTCTTGCCTCGCGAGATGAGCGATGTGGATGGTACTTATCCATCTTTTTCCAACGGTATGCTTGCCGATGGAAAAAGAAAGTATTATGGCGACTTCTCGATGTGGGATACCTATCGGGCAGTCCATCCGCTCTATAATATCATTGCGCCTGAGGAGTCGGCTGATATGATGCAGTCGCTGGTAACGATGTACGAGCAGGGTGGCTGGCTACCCATCTTCCCCTGCTGGAACTCCTATACGGCAGCGATGATTGGCGATCACTGTAGCGTTGTCTTGGCAGATGCCTATGTGAAAGGTGTTCGTAACTTCGACTATGAGAAGGCCTACGAGGGCATGCGGAAGAATGCCTTTGAGTCGCCCGCCTCGTTCGAGGATTACAAGAATGGCATGGGGCGCAGGGCTTTGTCTTCGTATCTCAAGTATGGCTATATTCCTTTGGAGGATAGTGTGAAGGAGGCATTCCACCAAGACGAGCAGACCTCTCGCACGCTGGAGTATGCTTTCGATGACTTTGCTGTAGCCCAAATGGCCAAACGACTTGGGAAAGTGGATGACTTCAAGGAACTGATGCGCCGCTCTGCAAACTGGCGTAATGTCATCAATCCCAAGACGGGCTATTGTGACGGGCGTCATGAGCCACAGAAGATCTCAAAGAAGAAGACAGATGGCGGCAGGTTTGAGGGTAATCTCGATTTTATCCACCGCAAGCCCTACATCACAGAGGGTGCCACGTGCCATTATACCTGGTATGTACCTCAGGATGTCGATGGGCTGGTAGAAATGCTGGGAGGAAAGGAGCAGTTTGAGGCCAGGCTCGACTCGATGTTTACCGAAGGTCGTTATTGGCATGGCAATGAGCCTTGCCACCAGATTGCTTATCTATATGATTTCATAGGTAAGCCCGAGAAGACAGCCCAGCGCGTGGCTCATATCCTCGATACGGAATATAATGACAGCCCAGGCGGTCTTTCTGGCAACGATGATGCAGGGCAGATGTCGGCTTGGTATGTCTTCTCGTCAATGGGTTTCTATCCCGTCTGCCCGGCAACAGACAGGTACATGCTCACGAAGCCCCGATTCCAGAAAGTAACACTGAATCTGGATAATGGACGACAGTTCACGATAACCCCCGACTCCCTGCCAAGGGATCGCAACTTTATCACACATGGCGAAATCGTCAGAGGCTATGATGCGGTGCTCGATTAGTCCTGCTGTTACTTGAAGATCAGGGTTGTTAATTTCTCAGTGGCAAACAGTTCGTTTGCCACTTCTTGTATCTCTTTGGCTGTAATGGCGTCGATGCGTTGATAGAGCAGTTCAAGATTGCGCTCTATCCCATGGTGCAGGAAACTGCGTCCGAAATCCAGTGCAAACTGTTCTCTGTTGTCGCAGGCAATGGCTATCTGTCCTTTCAGTTGTCGCTTGGCTGCCGAGAGCTGGGAAGCACTGAGAGGCTTCTGCATGACGCGATCCAACTCTTTCCGCACCAGGTGGCAGCATTTCCTGACATCATGATGGTCGCAGCCAAAATAGACACACCAGACACCGCAGTCACCATAGCTCGCCATTGAGCTCTCTACGGTATAGACTAATCCATGACGTTCTCTCAGCGATATGTTTAGGCGTGCATTCATACCTGGGCCGCCAAGGATATTGTTCAGCAGGTAGAGGGTCAGCCGGCGAGGGTCGGTGTAGTCATAGGCACGGCAGCCGGTCATCACGTGGGTCTGATGGGTGTTGAGCTCGCGGGTGATGGCTTCCCCAGAATCAGGGGCACAGTAATCAGGGTCGCAGGTCGCGTGATTCTGCACGGGCTCATGGACCTGTGCCCCTGACTCTTTCTCCAGTAGCTTGACGAGCCGCTTGAAATCGATGTCGCCATAGACGAAGAATACAGCGTTGTCAGGACGGTAGTTCCTACGTACGAAGCGCAGGGCATCGTCTGTGGTATAGGTGTGCAGCTGCTTGGCGTTGCCGAGGATATTATGACCGAGCGGATGGCCTTCGAAGAGGATGTTCTCGAACTCGTCGTAGATCAGTTCGGCAGGTGAGTCGTTATAGCTCTCGATTTCATCGCAGATAACCTCTACCTCCTTGTCGATCTCATGCTGGGGATACTCACTGTGAAAGACGATGTCTGTCAGCACATCGACTGCCTGTGGAAAGTGCTCCTTCGAGATGGCGGCATAGAAGCAGGTATCCTCCTTGTTGGTGAAGGCATTCAGCTCACCGCCAAGTCCCTCGATGGCATTGATGATTTGCAGGGCATTACGCCGGGCCGTTCCCTTGAAGGTCATGTGCTCGCAGAAGTGGGCCATACCTTCTTCGCCGGGCAGTTCGTCACGAGCGCCTGCAGCCACCTGATAGCCACAGTATACCACCTCTGAGTCTGACGGCAGATGGATCAGGCGCAATCCGTTTTTCAGTGTATAGGTGTTGTATTTCGTCATTCCGGCTGCAAAGGTACGAAATAATTCCTAATTCCTCATTCATAATTCACAATTAATTCGTAACTTTGCATCGGGATTCGCTAACGATCATCAATGATGTACGAACAGATCCGTGAAGATACGCTCTTCATCATACTTTATGCGGGTGTGACGTTTATGGCCATGATGGCAAGCTGCTACCTGCTGCTGCGCCGGGCCAATGCCATTGCCCCCGACGTCACGCCGCCCTTGCGCCTGCGCCGGTGGACAGGTGCGCTGTTTGCCGCCATCGCCTTGAGCCATGTGTGGTATATGCCGATACTCTTCCTTTCCTCAAGCGAAGATATAAAACTGTGCGACCTGATAGGCGGACTGCTCGACTCCTTGACGTATTTCCCCCTGGCGATAGCCGTACTGTTCGCTATGCTGCAAGACCGCAGGCGGCCGATGTGGCCCATTGCCGTGATGATGGCACCGATCATCGCAGGGAATGCGTGGAACCTGGTCACTCGCAGCTATGCCCTCCTGCCGATGTTATATGGTTATTACCTGTTGATGTGCTTGGGTTTAATCCTATATATGATTCGCGCGTCGAGACAGTATGGGCGCTGGCTACGCGACAACTTCTCCGACCTGGAGCACAAGGAGGTGTGGCAGAGTTTCGTGGTGCTGGCTGCCATGCTGCTGATGTTCGCCATCTATGCGCTGGCCAACGAAAGCCGGGCTTACGTATACGCTATGCTTGTCGTCTGCACCGTGCTTATAGGCTATCTGCTGTGGCGGGTAGAGACGCTGAGCGACCTGAGCGACACTGTTTCGAGGAAAACCCGTACCTTCCGCACCATTGCCGGCAACATCGGGCCACTGCTGAAGCAGCACTGCGAGGAGCCGCAGCTCTACTTGCAATACGATATCTCACTCGCCCAGCTTGCCACACAGATTGGTGTTAATCGGTCATACCTCAGCAAGCACTTTGCCTCGCAGGGTATCACCTACAATGCCTATATCAACGGTCTGCGCATCCAGCATTTTGTGAAGCTCTACCGCGAGGCAGTGGCAACCCATCAGCCTGTTACCGCCCAGCAACTGGCCCACCAGAGCGGCTTCCGCAACTACAATACGTTCAGTGCAGCCTTCAAGCGGATGATGGGAATGAACACGACAGAGTGGATGCTGACCGTAAAATCGTAAAATCCATCCCAAAAATATCAAAACCTACAGGTTGTTGGTCTTTTGATGATAGCAATTTCAGGGGAATTGGCTATCTTTGCGCCAGCATATCCGCATCTATTCTCTAGGTTATTATAATTATTGTATTATGGAAAAATTGAAAAAAATGATGCTTGCCGCAACCCTCGTCTGCGGCTCTACAGCAGTGCTCACTTCATGCAGCAACAACAATGACAACTCGGCACCTACGCCTCCAGAGGAACCCGGTGCCCCCGACTATTCCAAGGAAGCCTGCTGGTGGAAGATTCCGAAAATCACCAAGGAGTTCGACACCTTCTACATCTACTCGACCATCTACTTCGGCGCAAACGAGGGAGACCCTGACTACGCAACACTCGACAACCGCGAGATGCTGGACGGCATCAAGGTGGAGCACGCCATCAAGTCAAGCGTTTTTGAGGAGTCCACCAACCTGTTCATCCCGCTCTACCGTCAGTCCAGCTTGAAGCATGCGGCCGTAGCCTTTGAGAAGGATGGGAACATCGACAATGCACTCATCGGAACGCCCTACGGTGACATCACCGCTGCGCTCGACTACTATTTCGAGAACTACAACCAGGGCCGTCCGTTTGTCATTGCAGGCCACAGCCAGGGTGCGGCCATACTCCGCCTTGTGCTGAAGAAGTATTTCAAGGAGCATCCCGACCGCTACAAGCGCATGGTGGCTGCCTACGCCATAGGCTACTCCATCACGAAGGAGGACCTCGAAGCCAATCCGCACATGAAGTTCGCCACCGGCGAGACCGACACGGGCGTCATTATTAGCTGGCACGCCGAGGGCCCCAAGAACGTAGAGGCGAACTTGCCGCTTCCGAACCTCATTATAGGAAAGGACGGCGTCTGCATCAACCCGCTGAACTGGAGTCGTGACGAGACGTATGCCCCTGCCAGCATGAACCTCGGTTCAATCGTGCTCGACGAGAAGACAGGAAAGACTGAAATTCGCGACATCGAGGGTGATGCAAAGGTGGACCTCGCCCGTGGCACCGTCATCACGAACGCCAAAGCTGAACCCAATGAAATGGTAGAGTTCGCCGGACCGCAGAGCTACCATCAGGACGACTATTCCATCTTCTACAACAACATCAAGGCCAACGTGGCCAAGCGCATCGCTGCCTATAAGGAGAGCAATTAAGCACAGCAAAGGATTCACAAACTGCCCGAAAGCTATTATCGTGCTTTCGGGCGGTTTCCCTTCCTTCTTTGTGCACATCGGGGCCTGGCCCCAGCGTGCATGATTGACACATAGATGCAAATACTCTGAAAGGATGTGACCCTTCTGACCCTTCCGACCCCTAAGCATGGGGCCGGAAGGTGCGGAAGGGTCGCTTATTATTGCTGTATGACAACTATATTCCAATAGTCGTATCTTTTGTTACGATAGTCGTAACGAAAATTCCAATAGTTATAGCAGTTTTTTTAGTATTAATAGTAGAACTATTTAGAATTAATAGTAAATAGTTCTGGAATTAAATCTAAAAATAGGCCCATAGTTACTTTTCGCTCGGAAATAAAAGAAAAACTACTCTTTTTCTTTTATTTCTCTCACTTATTTCGTAACTTTGCAGCCACAAACAATGTAACTATGCGAAAAGTAATCGGAATAGGCGAGACTGTTCTCGACATCATCTTCAAGAACGACCAGCCCATGAGTGCCGTGCCGGGCGGGTCGGTGTTCAACGGCATCATCTCCCTCGGGCGCTCAGGCGTGCCTGCCACCTTCATCAGTGAGACGGGCAACGACCGCGTGGGACAGCGCATCGTGTCCTTCCTGAAGGAGAATGGCGTCAATGCCGACAAGATCAATATCTACCCGGACTCCAAGTCGCCCATCTCGCTGGCTTTCCTCAACGAGCAGAACGATGCCGAGTACATCTTCTATAAGGACCATCCCCGCGACCGTCTCGACTTCGACTACCCCGACGTCCAGGCCGATGACATCGTGATGTTCGGCTCGTTCTATGCCGTCAATCCCGTCATCCGGCCCCAGATGCAGGGATTCCTCGACTATGCCCACAGCCGGGGGGCCATCCTCTACTACGACGTCAATTTCCGCGCTTCGCACAAGAACGACGTGATGCGCATCACGCCCAACCTGCTGGAGAACTTCGAGCTGGCCGACATCGTGCGCGGCTCGAAGGAAGACTTCGAGGCCCTCTTCCGCAAGTCGGATGCCCAGACGGTCTATCGCTCGCAGATTGCCTTCTACACCAAGAACTTTATCTACACCCAGGGTGCCGCAGAGGTGGAGCTGCGCGGTGAAGGCGGCATTGCCAGACAGTATGCCGTGGAGCCTGCCGAGACCGTCAGCACGATAGGTGCGGGCGACAATTTCAACGCCGGCTTCGTTTACGGACTGATCAAGTATGGTATTACCCGCCAGATGATCGAGGAGGGCATCACCGAGCAGCAGTGGGATGCCGTCATCGCTGAAGCCCAACAGTTCTCGGCTAATGTGTGCCAGAGTATCAGCAATAGCGTAGACCAGGTCTTTGCCGACGAGAAAAAGCGTGAGTTGGAGGCAAGTCTGAAAGAAATGGAAACGAATAATTAATAATATGAATATGATTAGTGATACCATTAAGTACATCGGTGTCGACGACCTCGACATCGATCTGTTTGAGAGTCAGTATGTGGTGCCCGAGGGCATGAGTTATAATTCCTATCTCATCGACGATGAGAAGATTGCGGTGCTGGATACTGCCGATCGTCGCAAGGGCGAGGAGTGGAAGGTCAACCTGCAGGCAGTACTCAACGGTCGCCAGCCCGACTATCTGGTGGCTCACCACATGGAGCCCGACCACGCAGCACTCATTGCCTGGATGCTGGATACCTATCCCGGCCTGCAGCTCGTATGCAGTGCCGCTGCCGTGAAGATGCTGCCCAACTTCTTCGAGGGCTTCAACTTCGAGGGGCGCGTCATCACCGTCAAGGAGGGTGATACACTCCAGCTTGGCCAGCACACGCTGCAGTTCATCACGGCGCCTATGGTGCATTGGCCTGAGGTGATCATGAGCTATGACAGCCTGGACAAGGTGGTCTTCTCTGCCGACGGATTCGGCAAGTTCGGTGCGCTGGTGAATGAGACCGACGACTGGGCTTGCGAGGCTCGCCGCTACTATTTCAATATCTGCGGAAAGTATGGTGCGCAGGTGCAGGCTGTGATGAAGAAACTCTCTGGACTCGACGTTCAGGCCATCTGTCCGCTGCACGGTCCTGCGCTCAAGGGTGAGCCGCTGGCTGCTGCCATCAAGCTCTATGACACATGGAGCAAGTACGAGCCTGAGAGTGAGGGCGTGCTGATTGCCTATGCCAGTATTCACGGCGGAACGGCTGCCGCTGCCGAGCGTATGGCCGAGATACTCCGCCAGAAGGGTGCCACCAAGGTCGTGGTCAGCGATTTGAGCCGCGACGATATGGCTGAGGTCATTGAGGACGCTTTCCGCTATCCGACTATTGTCGTGGCTGCTTCGAGCTACGATGCAGGCGTGTTCCCTGTGATGCACGACTTCCTCTACCACCTGCAGATCAAGAACTATCAGAAGCGCCGCTTCGGCATCATCGAGAACGGTAGCTGGGCACCAACGGCTGGCAAGACGATGCGCGGCATGATCGAGGCCCTGAAGGACTGCGAGATTGTAGAGCCGACGGTCACCATCCGCTCCCGCATGAAGGCATCCGACGAGCCGCTGCTGGAGCAGCTGGCCGACAGCCTGCTGGCATAACTACATAACATGGGCATAACATGGGGACGGTTCTTTTGTTAGCGAGAAAGCTAACAAAAGAACCGTCCCCCTGTTACGAGCCTTTCTGCTGGAGGTCGTCGAGCAGGGTGATGAGCGAGTTCCAGAGTCCCTGTGTTAAAACGAAAATATTCTGAATCGCCAACAAAAAGGAACAATAATTTTGCAAAAGAAAGTCCCCATGTTATCGGGAGTTGTTATATCAGGCGGCTGATTTCTTCGATGGAATCAGCCGTTTTGATATATTGACGCCAGTCGCCTCGGATCATGCCCTTCGTCTGGAGGTCGTCGAGCAGGGTGATGAGCGAGTTCCAGAATCCCTTCATATTATATAGGATAACAAGTTTCTGATGATAGCTGATGGTGGCCGAGGCGGCTACGGTGAATATCTCGTCGAGGGTGCCGATGCCGCCGGGCAGGGCGATGAACACATCACTCTGATCCATCATGAGTTGTTTTCGATCCGTCAGGTTGTCGCAGGGAATCTCTATCTCCACATAATCGCTGGTACGTCCCGACTTTTCAACTAATGTGGGAATCACACCGATTGTTCGGCCACCAGCCTCTTTCGCAGCCTTTCCAATACACTCCATGAGTCCTTGATTCACGCCACCATAAATGATGGAATGGCCGTTACGGGCGGCCCACTTGCCCAACTCTTCCGTCATCACGAAGAAGTCAGGGTCAATCTGCTGGTTAGCAGAACAAAACACACATATCTTCATATCTGCTTGCAAAGATACAAAAATTTTTGTATCTTTGCAAACGAAATGAAGACATTTGAAGAATTAGGAGTCAGCGAGAAGATTCGCAAGGCCATTGAGGAGTTGGGATTTGTACAGCCCATGCCTGTACAGGAGGAAGTGATTCCCTATCTGCTGGGGAATCAAAACGATGTGATAGCTCTTGCTCAGACAGGTACGGGCAAGACGGCTGCATTTGGTATTCCCTTGTTGGAGAGGATTGACACTTCGCGCAGAGAGACTCAGGCGCTGGTGCTATCGCCAACCCGAGAGCTCTGCCTACAGATTACGGACGATATCCGAGACTTTGCCAAGTATATGGACGGTATTCATGTGGAGGCTGTCTATGGTGGTGCTGCGATTGAACCGCAGGTGCGCTCCTTAAAGAAAGGCGTGAATATCATTGTGGCGACACCAGGACGACTGGTGGACTTGATGCATCGTGGCTTTGCTCATTTGGAACAAGTGACGAATATCGTCCTTGACGAGGCTGACGAGATGCTGAACATGGGCTTTTCTGACAGTATCAACGAGATATTCGAGTCGCTTCCAGTCGACCATAACACGCTGATGTTCTCAGCCACCATGAGTAAGGAGGTGGAGCGCGTAGCCAAGCAATACCTGCATGACTACAAGGAGATTGTTGTGGGCAGTCGCAACGAAGGTGCAGAGAATGTGAACCATATTTATTATATGGTGAACGCCAAGGACAAGTACCTGGTTCTGAAACGTATCGTTGACTACTATCCGCGCATTTTTGCCATCATCTTCTGTCGCACCAAGGTTGAGACGCAGGAGATTGCTGACAAGCTCATCAAGGATGGCTATAACGCTGAGTCGCTGCATGGTGACCTGAGTCAGCAGCAGCGCGACCTGACCATGCAGAAGTTCCGTCAGCACCTGACACAGTTGCTCGTAGCCACAGATGTGGCTGCACGAGGACTGGATGTGGATGACCTGACGCATGTCATCAACTTCGGATTGCCTGATGATATCGAGAACTACACCCATCGCTCTGGTCGTACTGGCAGAGCAGGCAAAAAAGGCACATCGATTTCCATCGTCCACTCTCGCGAGAAGTTCAAGATCCGCAATATCGAAAAGGAGATTGGTAAGGAGTTCGTCAAAGCCGAGATTCCATCGGCAGAGGAAATCTGCAAGAAACAGCTCTATAAGGTGATGGATCAGATTGTCAAGACAGATGTCGACGACGAGGAGATTGCACCCTTCATGAAGGATATCAACCGCTATTTCGAGTATATCGACAAGGAGGAGCTGATCAAGAAGATCGTATCGCTGGAGTTTGGTAAGTTCCTGGCCTACTATGCCGAAGCACCTGAGATTGAGGAGGTGAAGCCTGATAAAAAGGAGAAGAAACCTCAGACTGATAAGCAGAAACTGCAGAACAAGGCACAGAAGGGCTATCGCAGACTCTTTATCAACTTAGGCAAGCGCGATGGTTTCTATCCTGGTGAACTGATGCAGACGCTGAACCGTTTTGTAGGCGGTCGCCAGGAGGTGGGACATATCGACCTGCTGGACACCATCTCTTATTTCGAGGTGCCTGAGAAAGATGCCAAGAAAGTGATGATCCAACTGTCTGGTATCAGATATAAGGGCAGAACGGTTCGCTGCAATGATGCAGACGAGGGAGGCAGACCTCAGACGGACAAGTCTCAAAAGTCCAAGCACCAGAAGAAGGAAAGTTGGCGCGACTTAATGGGTAAGACACCTCGTGAATTGAGAGGCCCAGAGCCCGACTTCTCTGAAGATGGTTGGGCCATGCGCAAGCCCCGTAAGAAAAAGAAATAAAGAAAAAGCCCCGTTTCATCGGGGCTTTTATTGTATTAATACGGTGAGATATTATTCAGCTCACCTATCTTCCCTTCTACAACAGGCGTGGTCATCAGCTTTTGGAAGTCTTCCAAAGTGATGTGTGTCTTGGGGGCAAAGTCAGGTGAGGTCATATACTCGAGCACACTGCGATAGAAGGCGCGTCCTTCAGGATAGGAGGTCGCACTTTCGAGATCAGCCATACATACGAGCAGTTTTCCGTTGCCAACGGCGAACTCAAAGACAAGACCAAGCTTATGATTACGTTCGATGTTATCGATCACCTGTACGATGGGTCGATAATCCTTGCCAGTATTGTCGAGCATGAATGGGTGGCTCGCCTTGATGATGGGGAACCACTGCCAGTTGGTGTGCATCTGGGTGGGGAACCCTTTGAAGATGGGGTGCTTCGGATCTGTCAGAATACCTAATGTGCCAGGCGAGACACTCTTCTTGTTGTTCTCTGAGATGGTCTTGAACATGCGATAGTTCCAATAGTCTGTCTGGAAGAGTCCGCCTACGCAGAGGTCTGAGGCTTCAGGCATCAGCAGCACACTCTTACCTTTCTCCAACTGACTGATGGCCAATGCATCGAGTTTGTCTGTCACTGTCAGCATGCTCTCGAGCTTGCTCAGGTCGCTCCAAGCTGGATAGGCCCAGAGGTCGTAGGTGTTATGATAAGGAACACCAAAATACGCTGTTTCATCGATACTAAGACATAGCTGCAGCTGTGTAGGCTGCTTGATGCTGCTTAGGTTGATATTCAGTTCACCAGCGGTAAAGAGCCCTTCAGTAGAGGGTAGCTTCATCTCGCCAGATGCCACAGACGAACCATCTTTCTGTGCTAATTCCCAGCGGAGGGTCTTGCCATTGAGTGACTGGCCACTATAGTTGGCTACCTGGATCCATGCATGGATACCGTCCTCGATGGTGAAACAGAATCTGTCAGCGACTAACAAGGGTACTACTGGAGCGCACCATTGACGCCACTCACGCTCTGTACAGAGCCCCTTCGGATCCATGAAAGCATCGAGGATACCTACGTAGGCTGACCCTTGTCCTGGGTAGTCCTGCAGATCCAACAGCTGGAATCCCGCCATATTCTTTGTGCGCAGATCCATTTCGATATCTTGTTTGTAGAGTTGTAGCGACCAGAGTCCGCTGGCCTGGTGGAAATCCTTTGCCTGATCCAGCATGCCGGCTTTCTCCAGACGCGAGCGGAACACCTCCATGTTATAAGGATAGAGCGTACCTGTATATTTCTTGATTTCATCGTAGTCTGGATAAGTCTGGAACTGGGCGGTCTCGTGCGAGATGACTGGTACAGCCTTGGTCCAGGCACTTCCCTCAGGGAAGGCCAGTTTGCAACCTTCCTCGAAGTTCATCATCGTGTTGGGGTAGAAGTGGTTGATCATACCACCATCAGCCGCATCGGCAAATGAGAATGATCCACGGGTATGGGTATTGTAGTCGCCCCATGCCTCACCACCTACACGACAGGTCGTAAAGTAGTCCATCCCCTTCTTGACGCCTTGATAGCCAAGGTAATAGTTTGAGCCGAAGGTGTAGACTTTATCAGGAGCAATCTTGCGGAAGTCCTCGATGAATTCGGCCATTTTTGAGATGCTGCCCCAAAGCTCGTTGCCAAGAGCAAACATACGGAAGGAAGGATGATGGCCGTAGGTACGCAGGATATTCTCACCTTCCTTGTGGAGGAACTGCATCAGCACCGTGTCCTTCTCGTTGAAATCGCCCCAGAATGGGAGCTCAGGCTGCAGGATGATACCCAGTTCGTCGGCAGCGATGAAGGCTGCCTCAGGCGGACACCAGGAGTGGAAACGGACATGGTTCAGACCATAGGCATCGCAAGTGCCAAGGTACTCCTTCCACGATTCCACATCCATAGCGACGTGTCCTGTCAGTGGCCAGACGCAGGCATCGTGCTTACCGCGAAGGAAGATCAGGTGCCCATTGGCATAGAAATGCTGTCCCTCGATATGGAAGTCCTTGAAGTTGGGGTGGATCTCTTTCACCTGTGAGGGCGAGGGAGGAGCGTTCAGAAGTTCGATTCTTCCGATAATTCCATTCCAGTTGGTCTGGGTATCCTCCGTATAGGCGTGACTGCTGGCATAGAGTTGCTCAGGCACGCCACTACCATTATCCACCATGATGGCGAGCTGGTGCTTGCCTGGTTTCAGAGTCTTGGGGAGGTTGTAGACCTGTGGGGTGGAGATATCGTTGGAAGAGCCGATGAGTTTGCCATCGATATAGACTTCCGACGGTTTCGTACGCTCCAGAAAGAGATAGATAGGCTTGTTTTTCCAGCTGGCAGGTATCTCTATTTCACGCTGATACCACGCACGGCCCTTATACGACCAGAGGCGCGTCAGATGTGTCGTCTCCTCACTTTTTGCGGTGAAATCGCCTTTTTTGTTCGTGTCAGTCGTTCCTGGCAACTGGATGGTCTCTGTCATTGCGTCACCAACCTTGATGGTTCCTTCGCGGTCTAAGGCAAATTGCCAGGTACCACTCAGATCGATTCGTTTCGACTGATCCTCTGCCTGAGAGTTCAGGCAGAGGACAGTCATCAGTAGTAATGTAGTTAGTTTTTTCATTGGGTCTTCAGTTTATTTCTTGAGGTTTTACCTTTCCTTTACTTGGCGTTGATCTCCTTCAGCAGACGATCTGCCTTGCCCCACGACTCCATCATGTATAGCACGTAGCGGATATCTACGCCAATACAGCGTGCCAGCTGCTTGTCGAAGAAGATGTCAGAGCTCAGGCTGTCCCAGTT